>NZ_CP062252.1:4198928-4875714 GCF_014863605.1 Pseudomonas allokribbensis | reverse complement strand
TGATGGACGAGGTGATCAAGACCTACGGCCGACTCGACTATGCCTTCAACAACGCCGGGATCGAAATCGAGAAAGGCAAACTGGCCGAAGGTTCGATGGATGAGTTCGACGCAATCATGGGCGTCAACGTCAAAGGCGTCTGGCTGTGCATGAAGTACCAGTTGCCGTTGCTGCTGGCCCAGGGTGGCGGGGCGATCGTCAACACCGCGTCGGTGGCCGGGCTGGGTGCTGCGCCGAAGATGAGCATCTACGCCGCCTCCAAGCACGCGGTGATCGGCCTGACCAAGTCGGCCGCCATCGAATACGCCAAGAAGAAAATCCGCGTCAATGCCGTTTGCCCGGCGGTGATTGATACCGACATGTTCCGTCGCGCCTATGAGGCCGACCCGAAAAAAGGCGAATTCGCCAACGCCATGCATCCGGTGGGTCGCATCGGCAAGGTCGAGGAAATTGCCAGCGCCGTGCTGTACCTGTGCAGCGATGGTGCAGCGTTCACTACCGGCCATTCGCTGGCCGTGGACGGTGGCGTGACCGCGTTCTGAAACGCGTCCATTGATGCAGGAAAAGACCCGCCTGCCGGCGGGTTTTTTTTCGTCTGCCGTCAGTTACATGTCGCTGATAAACAATGTGTATCAAATAGTTAGAACGGTGGCTTTTGACGGCGTTGTCGCACAGCCTGACCGGCGCGGCTGTGATTTACTGCCGCGGGCAAAACGGACAGGAGTTTGGGTACTCATGGAATTGAGAATTGACCGACAGGCAATGGTGCCGGTTGTGCAGCAGATTGTTGATGGATTGATCGAATGGGTCGTGCAGGGAGAGGTGCCGCCAGCCACGCGCCTGCCTTCGGTGCGACAAATCGCTCGGTTGAACCTGCTCAGCCAGTCGAGCGTCATGGAGGCCTGTGAACGTCTGGTGGCACAGGGCGTTCTGGCCTCGCGGCAAGGGGCGGGGTTCATGGTCGCAACCACGTTGCCGAAGTGTTGCAAGGCCCTCGACAGTCCGGCTTTCGAGGGCGAGCGCCACGGTTGTGATACGGATCCGCAACGGCGTGGCGGGCTGAAGCTGGGCGACGGGGTTTTGCCCGAGAGCTGGCGAGAGCCCGATGATCTCAGCTACGCGATCCGTCAGGTGGCCCGCACCGACATGGCCAGCCTGTTCAACTACAACACCCCCCTCGGGCTCCCCGCGCTGCGCGAGCAAATCGTCAAACGACTCGGGTTGCTCGATATCAAGGCTGACGACGATCGGGTGCTGACCACTGCCGGCGCCAGCCACGGGCTGGATCTGATCGTGCGTACCCTGTTCCGGGCCGGTGACTGTGTGGTGGTGGAAACACCGGGTTATGC
Source organism: Pseudomonas allokribbensis (assembly GCF_014863605.1). Lineage (NCBI taxonomy): Bacteria > Pseudomonadati > Pseudomonadota > Gammaproteobacteria > Pseudomonadales > Pseudomonadaceae > Pseudomonas > Pseudomonas allokribbensis. Next base: position 4,874,365 of record NZ_CP062252.1, on the reverse strand, counting down.
GCCGCTGTTCGACCTCCTGCGGCTGCACGGTGTGCGCATGCTGGAGGTTCGCCGTACGCCTGGCGGGCCGGACCTTGAGGCGCTTGAGGCGTTGTTGCAGCAGCTCCGGCCGGCGGCGCTGTTCATCAACAGTCATCACCACAACCCCACGGGGAGCTGTCTGGCGCCGGCCGTGGCGCGGGGTATTCTGCAATTGAGCAAAACCTACGACCTGCGGCTGATCGAAGACGACGTCTACGCCGATCTGCACAATGGCAGCGGCACGCGTCTGGCGGCACTGGATGAAGACGGGCGGGTGATTTACGTCGGCAGTTTTTCCAAGACGCTGAGCAGCTCGTTACGGGCAGGTTTCGTAATGGCCAGTGTTGAGGTGATCGAGCAACTGGCGCGGGTCAAAATGATCAGTTGCATGGGCACTTCGAGGTTCAACGAAGCGGTTCTGTCGGCGCTGCTGGCCAGTGGCGCCTATCGAAAACTGGTGCAGCGCCAGCGTCAGCGGCTCAATACCGATCGCGCGGCGGCCTTGCAGGCATTGGAAGACGCCGACTGGGAGGTGTTCGGCAAGCCGACGGGCGGGCTGTTCATCTGGGCGCGATCGCCGCTGACGGACGAGGGCCACTTGCGCAGGCAGGCCTTGCGCCATGGAGTGCAACTGTCCTGTGCGACGTCGTTCAGTCCCAGCGGGGAAGCGAGTGACTGGCAGCGCATCAACGTGGCCTACGCCTGTGATCCACGGGCACGACAGTTTTTTCGTAGTACGGCCGTGGATCGACCTCAAGTGTTCTGAAAACGACGCACACCTAGCTTTTTGCCATTATTCCGACGCCAGAGTCTTGTGCTGGTTCATGGCCGTTGCGACTCTTCGGCAACAGACTTTGGCAGGGGACTACGCGCAATGATTTCGGCCGTGCAAGGACGTTTTGCCAACCTCGGTATGGCAAAAAAACTGGGTATCGGGTTTGTGCTGGTTTTGCTCTTGACCGCGCTGGTGGCGGCCATCGGCGTCTGGTCCCTGCAAACCATCAGTCAGCGCTTCGACGGGCTCAAGCAGATGTCCTCGCTCAACAGCGGCCTGCTCAAGGTGCGTCTGCTGGAACAGGACTACGCCTTGCACGGCAATCCGAAAACCGCCGATGCCTTGCACGAGGGCGTGGATGGTCTGATCGCCATGGCCGATCAGCTCAAGGCTCTGTCGCCGGGCAATGAGTCGGTCATGAACGACGTCCAGCAGTCGCTGGGCGCTTACCGTAAAGCCTTCGATGAGTTCGTTTCGCTGACCCAGGCCAAGGACCTGGCGCTGGAAATGGCCAGTTGGTCGGTGTCCAGCGTTGCCAACAACCTCGACGTCCTGCAGGCCGGGCTTGCCGATGACGGTGCCTATACGCTGAAAGACAGCGAGGGCAAGGATGGGGCCCAGTTCATCGAGCAGGCCAGTCAGGTCAGCCAGGTCTCGCGCTTGATGTTGCAGGCCATGAACGAAGCGCGGGTGCGGCTGGATCAGAGTCGCAAGGGTGACGACAGCGCCAAGGGCAACATCGAACAGGCCGCTCAGGCCCAGGCGCAAGCCGAACAACTGAAATCCACGGTCAAGGACGAAGGTTATCTGACGGTCCTCAATGAGGTCTCAGGCCACATCGCCGGTTTCAATGACAAGCTCGCCGAGTACACCGGGCTTCTGGCTCAGGAAAAAACCGTCTATGAGCAACTGCATCAGCGTGCCGCCCAGGTAGTGGAACGGGTCGATCAGGCCTATGTCGCCCAGGACGTCGCGATGCAGGGTGAGTTGAAGAAGAACTCGGTGCTGATTATCGGCTCGTCGGCGCTGGCGCTGCTGGTCGGTCTGATTGCGGCGTGGGTGATCACCCGCTTGATCGTCGCCCCGTTGCGCAGTGTGATGCATGTCGCTCAGCGGATCGCCGCCGGTGACTTGAGTGCAACGGTAGAGGTGACCCGTCGTGACGAAATCGGCCAGTTGATGCAGTCCATGCAGCAGATGGGCGCGGGTCTCAGCACCATCGTCAGCGGGTTGCAGGCGGGTATTGAACAGTTGGCCAGTTCCGCGCAATCGCTGTCGGCGGTGACCGAGCAGACCAACCTTGAGGTCAGCAGCCAGAAAGAGGAAACCGAGCAGGTCGCCACGGCCATGAATCAGATGACCGCCACCGTTCACGACGTGGCGCGCAATGCCGAAGAAGCGGCGCTCGCCGCGCAGACTGCCGACGACAAGGTCGAGAGTGGCCAGCAGGTGGTGCGCCAGAGCATGGCGCGGATCGAGCAACTGGCGGATTCGGCGACGTCGGCCAGTTCGAGCATCGAAAGCCTGAGCGCAGAAATCCAGAACATCGGCACGGTGCTCGGGGTGATCAAGAGTGTTGCCGAACAGACCAACTTGCTGGCGCTCAACGCCGCGATTGAAGCGGCGCGGGCGGGCGAGCAGGGCAGGGGGTTTGCGGTGGTCGCCGATGAGGTACGGGCGCTGGCCCGGCGCACCCAGCAGTCGACCGAAGAGATCGAGCGGCTGGTCAGTGCCTTGCGCTCGGCGGCGCATTCGTCGGTGCAGCAGATTCAGAGCAGTGGCGAGCTGGTGAAGCTGGCGGTGAGTGATGCGTTGCAGACCGAAAGTGCGCTGGGGAGTATTGCGGCGGCGGTTTCGTTGATTCAGCAGATGAATCAGCAGATTGCGGCGGCGGCCGAGGAGCAGAGTTCGGTGGCCGAGGAGATCAATCGCAGTGTGACCAGTATTCGGGCGAGTGCGGATCAGTCGTCGATTGCGATGCGGGGGAATGCGGCTTCGAGTGTTGAGCTGGCGCAGTTGGGGAGTGAGCTCAGGGGGATGGTTGGGCACTTCAGGCTTTGATTTGGATCTGACCTTGGCGGCCTTTGGGCCGACCAGGTTGCTGGTTGTTTGGTGTGAATATCCGTTGCTTCGGGTGCTGCCGCTGACGGTTTCGCCCTTACGGCGAGTCCCTTTTTCAAACGCCAAAAAGGAACCAAAACGCTGGGCCCCTGCGTTCGGCCCCTCGCTGAGGCTCGGTGTTCCTTCGTTCCGGGATTCATCCGGGGGCATCGCCTACGGTTTGCTTCGCTGCACCTCCTCTCGATGCATGCGGCTTCGCCGCACGGCGCTACGCGCCCACCCCCGGATAAATCCCTCCACTCAGCCTGCCGAAGGGGCCGGCACGTCAAAAGCGGTACTCGAGCTAACGCTCATCGTGTTGAGTGGTGGAAAGCCAAAGCGGGAGTGGAGTTGTTTGTGTTTTAAAACCCGAGTTCACCTCGGTATTTCACGTCGGCGAACATCGGATGAACAACTCCGTCGGCTCCCTCTCCCTTCGGGCGGTCCGACGTTTCGGGAGGGCTGGGGTGAGGGCGCTTTTGATTCTGATCTTTGCCGCGCCCAATAAAAAAGCCACCTTCCGGTGGCTTCTCTCTTTGACTGCACTCAGTCGTAAATCACTTTCTTCTTCCAGTCCGCATCAGCCTCGACATCCTTGAGGCCTGCAGTCAGTTGGTTTTCTTCGCCTTCGACCGGGGCAATCTTGTCCATGACCTGGGCGTTGGCGCGGGCCAGGAGTTTTTCCAGGTATTGGAGTTGTTCGGCGTAGATTTGCGGGTCCTGTTGTTTACGCAGGTATTGCACGCCGCGTTCGAAGGCGAGGCGGGCCTGGCCGGGTTGGTTTTGTTGCAGGGCGTGCTGGCCGAGGTTGTTGAAGAACTCGATGTGCAGCAGCACCAGGATATGGCGTACTTCGCGAATCCAGTGCTTGGCTTCGTTTGGTGGCAGGAAACCGTCCTGAGCGGCGCGGGTGATCTGGCCGTGCAGGGCTTCGAGCAGGAAGCGGACGTCCTTGGCCTTGGCTTCGGTCTGGATCGGGGCCGGTGGGTTGTTGACCGGGATCGATTCGCCCTGGGCGACGAGGGCGCTCAGTTCGGTGATGCGGGCCTTGGTGGTGGCGCTGGTCTTTTCCAGGTTCAGCAGGCGCTGGCAGACGTTCAGTTCCAGGCGGGTCATCAACAGCTTGAGGGCCGGGGTCATGAACTGGCCGGGGAAGGTTTCGGTCAGTTCGCCACAACGGCGCAGGCGGTCGTTGAGTTCGACCTTGGTGCGGGCCTTCTCCAGTTTGGTGTTTTCCACCACATGGTTCATGTAGCCAATGGCGATCAAGATTGCAATCCCGGCTATGACTAGCAGGGTGATCATGAGTGGTGTCACCGGTAAGACCTCTTTATAGGGTTCGCGTGCGAGTGTAGTGGCTTGGCATATAGGAGCCTAGCGCCGCTCGACGGGTTGGATCGGCTAAGCTCAATCTGTATCGGCCGCAGGGCTGCTTATATAAATGCTGGCCCTTGGGGTGCAGATTGCCATCACCTGTGCCGTGGACTATAGCGCCTTGGCGAGTGGCGGAATATAGGCGTCAATCGTCGGGCGACGGAAAAGTCCGAATCGGCTCGTAAAGCAGGGCGAAGTCATTGATTTAAATAAATTTATATCAGGGGGTTGACGACCTTCCAATCCATCCATAGAATGCGCGCCACTTGCAGCGTAAAGCACACAGCGATACGAAGCAGGGAGTGAATGTTGTAGTGTGTCCCCTTCGTCTAGTGGCCTAGGACACCGCCCTTTCACGGCGGTAACAGGGGTTCGAGTCCCCTAGGGGACGCCAAAGCGGGAATAGCTCAGTTGGTAGAGCACGACCTTGCCAAGGTCGGGGTCGCGAGTTCGAGTCTCGTTTCCCGCTCCAATTTTAAACAGTATTGCTTTCGGGCGGTGCTGAGTGAAACCAGAACCAAGTCTTCGGATACGGGTCTGGACACCGAAACACACACACCATGTGTTCCGGGTAGCGTGTCCCCTTCGTCTAGTGGCCTAGGACACCGCCCTTTCACGGCGGTAACAGGGGTTCGAGTCCCCTAGGGGACGCCATTTGCGGGAATAGCTCAGTTGGTAGAGCACGACCTTGCCAAGGTCGGGGTCGCGAGTTCGAGTCTCGTTTCCCGCTCCAAATTCAAGAAGCGCCGCTCCGCAAAGAGCGGCGTTTTTATTAGTGAAAGTTGTAGCCTGTCCCCTTCGTCTAGTGGCCTAGGACACCGCCCTTTCACGGCGGTAACAGGGGTTCGAGTCCCCTAGGGGACGCCATTGCGGGAATAGCTCAGTTGGTAGAGCACGACCTTGCCAAGGTCGGGGTCGCGAGTTCGAGTCTCGTTTCCCGCTCCATATTCAACAAAAACGCCGCTCAGTGATGAGCGGCGTTTTTGTTTGTGCGTCATTCGCGGCGCAACAAAAAAGGACCTTGCGGTCCTTTTTTGTGGGCCCATCACCTTGGCGGGCCAGTGTCGCGATCAAAGCTTCGGCAGTTGCCCGATCCGTCCCATCATTTCGGTAACGATCTGCAGGTCCAGCAGGAACTGGTCAACCGTCTTGAACTCGCCGTCGGTGTGACCGGTGTATTTGACCTCAGGTCGAGCCAGGCCAAATTGCACGCCGTTAGGCAGTTCATGCACCGAGGTGGCGCCGGCAGAGGTGCCGAATTCGTGTTTCATGCCCAGGTTTTCGGTGGACACGGCCAGCAGCGCCTTGACCCACTCGCCCTCTGGATTGCGGTACATCGGCTCGGCGATCGAGTAATCGAAGTTGACCGCGACGTGGGTTTTCTTGCTCCAGGCCGCCAGTTTGTCGGCGATTTCGGACTTGAGCACTTCCGGCGACTTGCCCTTCGGCACGCGCAGGTTGACCGCGAGTTTGAAGGTTTTGTCGTCCATCCCGACATAGGTCAGCGAGGTGGTCAGCGGGCCCATGAAGTCATCGGCGAAACCGACACCCAACTTGCCCCCCTTGTAGTCCAGGCCCCAGTTGTCGGCGGCGTAGCGGGCGGCGTCGGTGATGTGGTTGTGTTTGAGCGCGATTTTGCCATCCACACTGTGGATGAAGTCCAGCATGCGGGCGACCGGGTTGACGCCGGATTCCGGTTCGGAAGAGTGCGCGGAAACGCCGGTAACGCTGAGTTTCACGTCTTTGCCATCGACCTTGGCATTCACTTCGAAATCGCCGCCATGTTGTTTGGCGTATTCGTTACCGGCCTTTTGCAGGCTGGCGGCCAGTTCGGCCGGTTTGTCTGTCAGCAGGGTGACGAGCGAAACCGATGGAATCTGGTTGGTCGCCATACCGCCTGTCATAGAGATGATTTCCGCACCTTTGCCCTCGGCCTTGCGCTTGGCAAATTTGGCCATGACCGTGCCGTAGCCTTTCTCGGCAATCACCACCGGGTAGCCGCCATCCAGCGCCAGATTGTATTCGGGCGTCGGGTTGCGCTCGAAGTAGTAAGGAATCGCGTCGCCGGTGGTTTCTTCGGTGGTGTCCACCAGCAATTTGAAGTTGCGTGCCAGCGGCAGCTTTTCTTCCTTGATGACCTTCATGGCATACAGCGTCACCACGATGCCGTTCTTGTCGTCTTCGGTGCCGCGGCCGTACATGCGGTCGCCGATCAGCGTGACCTTGAACGGGTCGAGTTTGGTGCCGTCCTTCAGCACCCAGTTTTCCGGAGTCACTGGGACCACGTCGGCGTGAGCATGAATGCCCACGACTTCCTTGCCGCTGCCGTCGAGGGAGATCTCGTAGACGCGGTTGTCGACGTTTCGGTAGTTCAGGCCAAAGGATTCGGCCAGGCTCTTGATCTTGGCGGCAATCTTGATGAATTCAGGATTCTCGTGCTGGGCAACACCTTCCTTGCGATCGGTCGGGATCTCGACCAGTTCGCGCAGGGTTTCGAGAGCGGCCTTGCCGTATTTCGCCCGAGTGTAGAGGCCGAGCAGGCGATAGATTTCGTTTTGCTGCTCAGCGGTCAGTGTCTTGTTGTCGAGAAACGCGCTGATGGACGGGCGCAGGTCGTCGGTCTTGCTCAGGTCGCTCTTGGCCAGTTCGCCGAGGAACTGGCGGAAGTCACTGACCTTTGCATCGCTGAATGTCTTGAGGATGGTCGCGCTTTGCTGCGGTGTGATGTTGGCGTGTGCGGGCAGTGTCACGGACGAAAGGCTGGCCAGAATCAGGGTCGACGCGGCCAGTTGCTTGAGGGAAAAATCCATTGCTGGGGGCATTCCTTTGCAGGCAGTGAGTAGGAAGTGTCTGATCGATAGGTCAGACGGTTTCGCAAACTAACACCACAAGCGCGTGATAGGGGAGCCCCCGAAGTGGGACGCGTCGCACAGAAATGCAAAAGCGGCGCAGAATCGAAAAAGCCCGTCCAATCTGTCTGGACCGGGCTTCTCCGTTCAACGTGTTTACATCGACAACACCAGTCGCCCGGCAAACAGGATCAGAATCACCCCCATGCTGCGCTCGAACCAGTGCCCCATGCGCATGAACAGCACGCGCACTTTGCTGCTTGAAAAGAACAGCGCAACGATCACAAACCACAACGCATTCACGCCGCACATCCACAGTCCGTACAGGGCCTGGATTTCCAGCGGCGTGCTGGCGCTGATGATCGTGGTGAAGATCGCCAGGAAAAACAGCGTGGCCTTGGGATTGGTGGCGTTGGTCAGGAAACCGGTGGAAAACGCCTTGAACAACGATTGCTCGACCAGCGGTTCGTCGCTGGTCTTTTCGCCTTCCAGTGTTGTCTTGGGTTTGCTGCGGATCAGGCTGATACCGAGGTAAAAGATGTAGGCGCCGCCCACGACCTTGGCCACCGTCAGCAGCCAGGGCGTGGTGTGCATCAAGGCGCCGACGCCCAGCAGGGTGTACAGCACGTGCACGGAAATCCCCGCGCCGATGCCCAGTGCCGTGCAGATGCCGACCAGTCGACCGAATCGCACACTCTGGCGAATGGTCACGGCGAAGTCCGGGCCGGGAGCGACCACGGCGAGAAAGTGGATGGTGGCCAGCGCCAGAAACTCGCCCAGGTAATTCGATGTCATTTCAGCTCCAGAAAGTCAGGGGTGAAGCATTGCCGCGATAGCCGACAAAAAACGAAAGGCTCAAGCGCGGATCTGCCACGCCCGGCGTCACCGAGTGCATGCGACGCGAATTGAACATGATGAAATCACCCGGTTCCGGGCGAACTTCGAGGGCTGGCGGGCCGAGCAGCGCCGGGTCGATGCCGTAGCTGTCGCCGCGCATCTCGTCGAATCGGTCCGGTGAAATGTCGTCTTCCCACATCTGCAACGCGCCGCCTTCGGTCGGCATGTTCAGGTAGACGTTGCAGGCGAATTGCGCCTCCAGGCTGTGAGCCTGGAAACTCTCCGGCGCGTCCTTGGCGAAGATGTCGTGGTGGGCCAGGAAGCAGACGCCGGGTTTGACCACCCGTGACAGACCGACGTACATCTTGCGTCCGTACAGGTTCTCCAGATGGGCGCCTGCCGGCCAGGATTCGTCGAACATGCAGCGCAAGGTGTCGATCGGCGAGGAGTAGGGCGCGCAGCGGTTACGCAGTTCGGCAATGTTGCTGGTGGCGCGTTCGAAGTAATCCTCGATCAGCAACGGCTGGTTTTCCGCCTCGTAGAACGCCATGCCGATGCGGCCGATGCTGGGGGCGTTGATGTAACCCTCGAAGCCGGGGGCGAGGATCTTGTCGCCAATCCGGATCGCCTGGTCTTCAGGCAAAAAGCCTTTGACGCGGATGGCGAGGACTTCTTCGTTGGCCAGTTTTTTTATGCACGTCTCATCGAGACGCTCGACGTCAAGCATCATGGTTTCAGGTCCATCTAACGAGTAGTCAACGGAACCAGCGAACGCGGTTCCCCCGGCGACGGACGCTGCGCCTGGCAGCGCCCGAAATCCTCAATCCACGTTGTAGTGGACGGACAACGTGCCCTTCTTCTGCGAAAGGGACGCGATCGTGACTGTGCCCAGATCCTTCAGGCTGCGTACATGGGTGCCGCCACAGCCGTAGGCTGGCAGTTCACCGAAGCCGATTTCCCGCGCACCTTCGCGCAGAGACGTCAGGCGGGGCAGATCGTGTTCGATCCATTGCCCGATGCCGTATTGAACGGATTGCGCATCGACTTCCTGAGCCGAATCCCCGGGCTTGAATTGCACCCGGCCTTCGTCCGGCCAGTGGTGTGCCTTGATCGGCATCCAGCCCATGGCCTGGACAAAGTGGCCGATCAAATGCCCGGCAGAGTGCATGCGGGTGTTGAAGCGACGGCGGTCTTCATCGATACGAATCTGGGTCATGCCGAGCGGGATGGGCTGATCGACGAAATGGATGATTCGATCCGGCTCCTGCACGACGCGCAGGACCTGACTGTCGCCGATCCAGCCGGTATCGCAAGGCTGTCCGCCACCTTGCGGGTGGAACAGAGTGGCGCGCAGCACCACGGCGAACTCGTTCTCGTGGGGCGTGCAGTCGAGGACTTCCACATTGGCCTTGAGGTCATCACTATGGAAAAAGAGGCGAAGCGTCATATTCCATGCCCTTATTAAAGTTTCTTTTTTAATTATATGAATCGTGCAATAACGTGATAATCCGTTCAAACATCAAAGGACTGTTGCGCTGTGAGCATAAATCTCCCCCTGCCGCTGCTCGGTGAAATGGCGATTTTCGTCAAGGTCGTGGAGACCGGCAGCTTCTCCGAAGCCGCGCGCCAACTGGGTTCGTCGCCCTCGGCGATCAGCCGCAGTATTTCCCGGCTGGAGAAGGCATTGGCCACGCGGCTGCTGCAACGCACCACGCGCAAATTGCGCTTGAGCGATGGCGGGGAAGAGGTGTTCAAGCGCTGTCAGGAGATGGTCAGCGCCGCCAGGTCAGTGATGGAGATCAGCGGCCAGTTCACCCACGAAGCCGAGGGACTGGTGCGGGTCAGCGTGCCGAAAGCGGTCGGCCGCTTTGTGATTCATCCGCATATGCCGGAGTTTCTGCGCCGCTATCCGAAGGTTGATATGGAGTTGCTGCTGGAAGATCGACAGGTGGATTTGATCGACGATCATGTCGACCTGGCGATTCGCATCACGGAGCGGCCGCCGGCGGGGTTGGTTGGACGGCAGTTGTTGACCATCGACCATTTGCTCTGCGCGACGCCGCAATACCTGGCCGAACATGGCACGCCGACGCATCCCCATGACTTGCTCAATCACAGCTGCATCTACCTGGGCGAAACCCCGAGCGATGCGCGCTGGAAATTCAAGAAAGGCAGCAAAGCGGTGACGGTCGGCGTTCGGGGACGGTATGCCGCCAATCACACCGGCGTACGTCTAGGCGCGGTGTTGCAGCACATCGGTATTGGCAGCCTGCCGTATTTCACGGCCCGCTATGCCCTGGAGCAAGGTTTGATTGTGCAGGTCCTGCCGGACTGGACATTCCTGGCGTCCTACCACGGTGGACTATGGTTGTTGCACTCGCCGACGCGCTATCTGCCACCAAAGTTGCGGGTGTTCATCGACTATCTGGTGGAGTGCCTGGAGAAAGAGCCGACATTGAGTAAACCCGGAAAAACCGGCGGTTCAAAAGCCTTGGCCGAGTACGAATTACCCGAGAGTGAAGGGCTGCTTTAATCGATCAAAAAAAGGCCCGCATGGATCACCATGCGGGCCTTTTCTTTACCGGGCGAAAATCAGTGCTTGCTGTCCTGGGCGGACATCGCCAGCAGTTGTTTTTCCTGATTCCAGTCGAACGGTTCGTCGTTCTGTTCAGCTTCGTAACGGCGCTCTTCCAGTGCCTGATACATGTCGATTTCTTCATCGGACAGGTAATGCAGGCAGTCGCCAGCGAAGAACCACAGCAGATCCCGCGGGATCAGGTGGGCAATTTGCGGATAGCGGGTAATCACTTGAGTCAGGATGTCCTGGCCCAGGTATTGGCTTTCGATCGGCTCGATCGGCAGTGACGCCAGCAGTTCGTCGAAACGCTCCAGGAACAGGGCATGGCTTTCTTCGGGAACCTGATCGGCCTCACCTACGGCGACCAGGATACTGCGCAGGTGGTCGAGCAAAACCAGATGATCGGCAACGACATTGGACACGAGATAAGTCCTCAAGAGCAAAACGGGCGCGGGAGTATAAAGCGCCTGCGCCCGTTTTTCACTGATTGAAGGGATCAGCGGACTTTCCCTTCCGCGGGTTTCAGTTCCTCCTTGTCGAAATCATCGACATCGATCACCTTGCGCCGCGCCGCTTCGGCATCACGCAGGGTCTGGGCTTCCACTGCCTGTAGCACTCCGGCCTCCAGTGCTGCATCGATGGCGTGTTCCCCTGCGACCGGTTTGACCTGACCGCTTTTGAGCGAGGTGTGCAGTTTCTTGTGCAGCGGTTGCGCAGCGTTCAACTGATCGCAGGCGTGTTGCAGCGCACCGACCGCATCGTCCGCCGATTGTGGGCGATAGCAGCCGGCAAGCAGTTCTTCCAGCGCCGGATCGCCCTTGGCCCGACCGATGACGCCGGCCACTTCGGCACCGAGCTTGTCGGACGGGCCTTTGTGGCGACGACCAAACGGGAACACGATCACCCGCAACAGGCAGCCGAAAACCCGGTTCGGGAAATTGGTCAGCAGTTCATCCAGGGCCTTTTCCGACTGGCCGAGGCTTTCCTCCATGGCCCATCTGAACAACGGCTCCATGTACGCCGGGGAATCGAGATCGTGATAACGCTTGAGCGCCGCCGAGGCCAGATACAGGTTGCTCAGCACATCGCCCAGGCGCGCCGACAGACGCTCACGGCGTTTCAGTTCGCCGCCCAGCAGCATCATGCTCAGGTCGGCGAGCATGGCAAACGCGGCAGCCTGACGGTTGAGCGCGCGGAAATAACCCTGGCTGAGCTTGTCTCCCGGTGCATGTTCGAAATGGCCGAAACCAAGATTCAATACCAGCGTGCTGGCAGCGTTGCTCACGGCAAAGCCGATGTGCTTGAGCAGCAGGCCATCGAACTCTTTGAGTGCCTGATCCTTGTCCTCGCGACCGGCGAGGGCCATTTCCTTGAGTACGAACGGATGGCAGCGGATTGCGCCCTGACCAAAGATCATCAGGTTGCGCGAAAGAATGTTGGCGCCTTCCACGGTGATGAAGATCGGCGCGCCGTTCCAGCTACGACCCAGGTAGTTGTTCGGGCCCATGATGATCGCCTTGCCGCCATGCACGTCCATGGCGTGGCTGATGCACTCGCGACCGCGTTCGGTGAGGTGGTATTTGAGGATCGCCGACAGCACCGAGGGCTTCTCGCCCAGATCCACCGCGTTGGCGGTCAGCATCCGCGCAGCGTCCATCATCCACGCGTTGCCGCCGATGCGCGCCATGGCTTCCTGAATGCCTTCGAACGCTGACAGCGGGACGTTGAACTGTTCACGGATCTGCGCGTACTGCCCGGTCACCAGGCTGGTGAACTTGGCCGCGCCAGTACCCACTGCCGGCAACGAAATCGAACGCCCCACCGACAGGCAATTCATCAGCATCATCCAGCCTTTACCGAGCATGTCCTGGCCGCCGATCAGGAAGTCCAGCGGGATGAACACGTCCTTGCCGGAGTTGGGGCCGTTCATGAATGCGGCGCCCAGCGGCAAGTGGCGACGGCCAATCTCAACGCCGGCGGTATCGGTCGGAATCAGCGCGAGGCTGATGCCCAGGTCTTCTTTGTCGCCGAGCAGGTGATCCGGGTCGTAGGCCTTGAAGGCCAGGCCGAGCAAGGTCGCGACGGGGCCGAGGGTGATGTAGCGTTTTTCCCAGTTCAGGCGCAGGCCGAGGGTTTCCTGGCCTTCCCACTGGCCTTTGCAGATGATCCCCGTGTCGGGCATCGCACCGGCATCGGAACCGGCGAGCGGGCCGGTCAGCGCAAAGCATGGAATATCGTCGCCCCGGGCCAGTCGTGGCAGGTAATGATTACGTTGTTCGTCGGTGCCGTAATGCAGCAGCAGTTCGGCCGGGCCGAGGGAATTGGGCACCATCACGGTGGAGGCGAGGTCGCCGCTGCGGGTTGCCAGTTTCATCGCCACTTGAGAGTGGGCGTAGGCAGAGAAGCCTTTACCGCCGAATTCCTTGGGGATGATCAGGGCGAAGAAACCGTGTTCCTTGATGTGGGTCCAGGCTTCGGGTGGAAGGTCCATCGACTGGCCGATCTGCCAGTCGGTGACCATGGCGCAGAGTTCTTCGGTCGGGCCGTCGATGAATGCCTGCTCTTCATCGCTCAGTTGCGCTTTGGGATAGGACAGCAGTTTTTCCCAGTCCGGACGGCCGCTGAACAGTTCGCCATCCCACCACACCGTGCCGGCGTCGATCGCGTCGCGCTCAGTCTGCGACATGGGTGGCAGGGTTTTCTGGAACCAGTTGAACAGCGGCGCGCTGAAGTGTTTGCGGCGCAGATCCGGCAACAGCAGCGGAGCCGCAACGATGGCCAGCACGACCCAGAAGATCAGCAGCAACCAGCCTGGCGCGTGGCTGAAAATCCCCATCGCCAGCAGGTAAGCCGCGACGATACCCAGTGCAGGCAACGGGGCGATGCGCCGGTGGGCCAGATACGCCACGCCGACGATCAGAACCAGTATCCACAACAACAGCATATTCAATCCTCCGTGAACCAGGGCGAACGACCCTCCAGAGCTTAGACGGCATCTGCAAAACGGGGCGGTCAGAGCAAGCTGATCTAAATCGTGGGAATCCCTGGATGTCTTTTGTAGGTTCGGTGGGCAACACCCGTGGGAAATCGTTCGCAGACTCCGCGGCTTTGCGTCCATGTTTGGCCGAAACGTCGTTATCTCTGTGCTGATCCTCTCGCTAGACTCCGGGTTCATCCAGGAGAATGTCGTCATGCGCGAGTATCTGAGCCCCGGCCGCTTCATCGATAGTGACCACCCCTCGGTGGTGGAGTTCGCAGAACAGCACCGTGGTGCCAGCCGCGACCCGCGCGCGCAGGCGATCAGTCTTTATTACGCCGTGCGCGAGGCGGTGCGATACAACATGTACACCTTCAGTCGCGACCCGCAAACCTTGCGCGGCAGCTACGCGCTGGCGGCGGGTGAAAGTTATTGCGTGCCCAAGGCCACGTTGCTCGCCGGTTGCGCGCGCCATTGCGGGATCCCCGCACGCATCGGTCTGGCGGATGTGAAAAACCATCTGTCGACGCCGCGTCTGCTTGAGCTGCTGAGAAGCGAAGTGTTCGCCATGCATGGTTATACCGAGCTGTTTCTCAATGATCGTTGGGTCAAAGCCACACCCGCGTTCAACCAGAAGCTCTGCGAAATGTTCAACGTTGCGCCGCTGGAATTCGACGGCATGAACGACAGCGTTTTCCACCCGTATAACAGCGATGGCGCGCTGCTGATGGAGTACCTGGTCGATCACGGCCAGTTCGCCGATGTACCGGAATCTTTTTTCTTCGAACATCTGCAGAAGTGTTATCCGCACCTGTTCAACGACCAGCAGACGCCACTGTCCAGTGACATGCGCGGTGATGTCGGCAGCCGCTGATCCGGCGTATGCTGCTCGCCCACTCAATGGAAAAGAGGCGGTCATGCTGAAGATCTGGGGTCGCAAGAATTCGTCGAATGTCAGAAAACCGTTGTGGGCTGCCGAAGAACTCGGGCTGGCCTATGAGGCAATCGATGCCGGTGGCGCGTTCGGTGTGGTCGACACGCCTGAGTACCGGGCGATGAACCCGAACGGTCGGGTGCCGGTGATCGAAGACGACGGTTTCGTGTTGTGGGAGTCCAACGCCATCGTCCGCTACCTGTTGGCCAGACACGCGGCGAACACTTCGTGGTATCCGGCAGATCTGCAAACCCGTGCTGTCGCCGACAAGTGGATGGACTGGACCACCTCCAGTTTCGCAGGCCCTTTCCGTACGGTGTTCTGGGGCGTTCTGCGCACCCCGGCGGACAAGCAGGACTGGCCGGCGATTCATGCCGCGATCAAGGAATGCGAAGGGTTGCTGGCGATGGCCGATCAGGCCCTGAAAAACCAGCCTTATCTGTCCGGCAGTGAAATCGGCATGGGCGATATTCCGCTCGGCAGTTTCATTTATGCCTGGTTCGAGATGCCGATCGAGCGTGCGCCGATGCCTCATCTGGAGGCCTGGTATGCGCGACTGAAGCAGCGTCCGGCGTATCAAAAAGCCGTCATGACCGCGTTGACTTAATACCTACTATCGACACACTTGACTGTACTTGTGCGGCGGCGGCAAGCACCATTGCGCTTGTGCGCCGCGGTTGTCTTCCTCGCCGCCCGCCGTCATTCAGTCCTTTTTCTCTTCTTGGTGCGTAAATCCGATATGAGTTCCGCTCTGTCCATCCGGCAGCTAACCAAAACCTACAGCAACGGGTTCCAGGCCTTGAGTGGTATCGATCTGGACGTCGCCGAAGGTGACTTCTTTGCCTTGCTCGGCCCTAACGGCGCAGGCAAATCCACGACCATCGGCATTCTCTCGACCCTGGTGAACAAGACCAGCGGCACGGTGAATATCTTCGGTCACGACCTGGACAAGAACCCCGCGGCGCTCAAGCGCTCGATTGGCGTGGTGCCCCAGGAATTCAACTTCAATCAGTTCGAAAAGACGTTCGACATCGTCGTGACCCAGGCGGGTTACTACGGCATTCCGGCGAAGATCGCCAAGGAACGCGCCGAACAGTACCTGACCCAGCTTGGCCTTTGGGACAAGCGCGATGTGCCGTCGCGTTCGTTGTCCGGCGGCATGAAGCGGCGCTTGATGATCGCCCGCGCACTGGTGCATGAGCCGCGCCTGCTGATCCTCGACGAACCGACAGCCGGGGTGGATATCGAGCTGCGTCGTTCGATGTGGACGTTCCTCACCGAGCTGAACCAGAAAGGCATCACCATCATCCTCACCACGCATTACCTGGAAGAGGCTGAGCAGTTGTGCCGCAACATCGGCATCATCGACCACGGCACCATCGTCGAGAACACCAGCATGCGTCAGTTGCTCGGGCAACTGCATGTGGAAACCTTCCTGCTCGATCTGAAGAGCGATCTGGCGGTTGCGCCGCAACTGGTCGGCTATCCGGCCCGTCTGGTGGATGCGCATACCCTGGAAGTCCAGGTCGACAAGTCCATGGGCATCACTGCGCTGTTCGGCCAACTGGCCCTGCAGAACATCGAAGTGCTGAGCCTGCGCAATAAAACCAATCGCCTCGAGGAGCTGTTCGTGTCCCTGGTGGAGAAAAATCTGTCGAAGGTGGCGGTATGAGTTCCGAGCTGCGCCCCAACCTCGTCGCCCTCAACACCATCGTTTACCGCGAGGTCAAACGCTTCACCCGGATCTGGCCGCAGACTCTGCTGCCGCCGGCGATCACCATGGTTCTGTACTTCGTGATCTTCGGCAACCTGATCGGCAAGCAGATTGGCGGCATGGGTGGATTCACCTACATGGAGTACATCGTGCCGGGGCTGATCATGATGTCGGTGATCACCAACTCCTACGGCAACGTGGTGTCGAGTTTCTTCGGCAGCAAGTTCCAGCGTTCCATCGAAGAACTGATGGTGTCGCCGGTGTCGCCGCACACGATTCTGATCGGCTACACCCTCGGCGGCGTGCTGCGCGGCCTGATGGTGGGGGTTATCGTGACGATCCTGTCGATGTTCTTCACCAGCCTGCAGGTGCATCACCTGGGCGTCACCGTTCTGGTGGTGGTGCTGACGGCGACGATCTTCTCGCTACTGGGCTTCATCAACGCCGTGTTCGCACGTAACTTCGATGACATCTCGATCATCCCGACCTTCGTGCTGACCCCGCTGACTTACCTCGGTGGCGTGTTCTACTCGATCACCTTGCTGCCGCCGTTCTGGCAGACCGTGTCGCTGGCCAACCCGGTGCTGCACATGGTCAATGCCTTCCGTTACGGCATCCTGGGCGTTTCGGACATTCGCATCGGTATCGCGATCACCTTCATGCTGGTCGCCACTGTGGTGCTGTATGTCGGTTGCGCACGGTTGCTGGTAAGCGGACGCGGCATGCGTACCTGATTCACCCGGTGTTGCAATAAAAAAACGGCCTCCCACAGTGGAGGCCGTTTTGCATTCACGATTGGCGACTTTTCTTGCGCCGCGCCCATTGCCGGACCACCCACCAGCGCCAGTACATCATCACCACGCAGTAGGCGAGGGCGCCCAGCGCCAGCCCGACCACCACCGAGCCCAGCAGGAAGGGTTGCCACAGGGTCGAGAGTTCTCCGCTGATCCATTCCCAGGTCAATTCGTCGGGGAGAGTGCGGGCGGGAACATCCATCAACCAGGCACCCGCCTGATAGGTGCAGAAGAACACGGCTGGCATGGTGATCGGGTTGGTCAGCCAGACCAGGCTGACGGCAATCGGCATGTTGCCGCGCACCGTGATGGCCAGTGCCGCCGCCACCAGCATCTGCGCGGGAATCGGCAGAAACGCCGCGAACAGGCCAACGGCCATGGCCCGGGCCACCGAGTGACGATTGAGGTGCCAGAGGTTCGGGTCATGCAGCAACGTGCCGAGAAAGCGTAAGGATTTGTGTTCCCTGATGCTCGTCGGATCGGGCATGTAACGTTTGAATAAGCGCCGGGGCATAAGGCTTCTCGGTCGGTTAAGGCGGCAAGTATGTCTGGATTCTACGAACCGCCCATTCAGACTTTGTGACAATTGATAACGACGGCTGTGACCAACACCCGCTATGCCTGGTGAGGGGAGACTTTTCTGGAAAGTCGCAATCAAGGACGAGCGTATGCGCACAGGGATGATGGCGCTGGCGGTCGGTCTGCTGGTTCCGGTTTTTTTGCCGGCGTTGCCGCCGGTCGGGTGGATGGTTTTGCTGCCGGTCGTGGCGCTGATGCTGCTGCCGTTTCGCAGTTACCCGCTGGCCTTTTTGCTGTTCGGCTTCGCCTGGTCGTGCATCGGTGCGCAGTGGGCGCTGGATGATCGATTGCCATCGAAGCTGGACGGTGAGACGCGCTGGGTCGAAGGGCAGGTGGTCGGTCTGCCGCAAAATGGCGACGGCGTTGTGCGCTTCGAACTGGCCGATGCCCGTTCGCGGCACGAGAAACTGCCGTCGCTGATGCGTCTGGCGTGGTACGACGGGCCATCGGTCAACAGCGGTGAGCGCTGGCGCCTGGCGGTCAAGCTCAAGCGTCCCGGCGGGCTGCTCAATCCCGATGCCTTCGATTACGAGGCCTGGCTGTTGGCGCAACGCATCGGCGCCACCGGCACGGTAAAGGACGGCAGTCGGCTGGCGGCAGCGCATTGGGCCTGGCGGGACGGCATTCGTCGGCGTCTGCTGGAAGTGGACACCCAGGGGCGAGGCGCCGCGCTGGCGGCGTTGGTGCTGGGTGATGGCTCGGGACTCAGTCGCGAGGACTGGCAGATTCTGCAGGACACCGGCACCGTGCACCTGCTGGTGATTTCCGGGCAGCACATCGGTCTGTTGGCGGCGGTGATGTATGGGCTGGTCGCCGGGCTGGCGCGATTCGGTGTGTGGCCATTGCGTTGGCCATGGCTGCCGTGGGCGTGCGGTCTGGCGTTCGCGGCGGCGCTGGGTTACGGGCTGCTGGCCGGGTTCGAGGTGCCGGTGCGACGGGCCTGCGTGATGGTTGCGCTGGTGTTGCTGTGGCGATTGCGATTTCGCCATCTCGGTGCCTGGTGGCCGTTGTTGCTGGCCTTCAATGGGGTGTTGTTGATGGACCCGCTGGCCAGTCTGCGTCCGGGATTGTGGTTGTCCTTCGCGGCGGTGGCGGTGCTGATTTTCACCTTCGGCGGTCGACTGGGACCCTGGCGCTGGTGGCAGACCTGGACGCGAGCGCAATGGCTGATCGCTATCGGCCTGTGCCCGGTGTTGCTGACCTTGGGCTTGCCGATCAGCCTCAGCGGGCCATTGGCCAATCTGCTGGCGGTGCCGTGGATCAGCTTTGCGGTGCTGCCGCCGGCATTGCTGGGCACTTTGTTGTTGCCGATTCCCTATGTCGGCGAAGGTCTGTTGTGGCTGGCCGGCGGGCTGGTCGATGGATTGTTCCGGACTCTGGCCCAGATCGCAGGGCGTTGGCCAGCGTGGGTTGCAGCATCGATGCCGGGTTGGGTTCTGGCACTGGGCTGCATCGGTGCACTGCTGTTATTGCTGCCCCGAGGCGTTCCGTTGCGCCCCTTGGGTTGGCTGTTACTGCTGGTGCTGGCATTACCGCCCCGGGAGCGGCTGGCCGAAGGCCTGGCGGATGTCTGGCAGCTCGACGTCGGCCAGGGTCTGGCGATTCTGATACGCACCCGTCACCACACATTACTGTACGACAGCGGCCCGCGTTTCGGCGACTTTGACGTCGGTGAACGGGTGGTGCTGCCTGCCTTGTACAAGCTGGGCGTGGAGCGGCTCGACCTGATGCTGCTCAGCCATGCCGACGCTGACCATGCCGGTGGCGCGTTGGCGGTGGCAAACGGCTTGCCGGTCAGCCGGGTGCTCAGTGGCGATCCGCCGGGTCTGCCCGAAGCGCTGAACGCTGAAACCTGTGAAAGCGGTCGGCAATGGCAATGGGACGGCGTTGCCTTTCATCTATGGCAGTGGGCCGACGCCCATGACAGCAACCAGCGTTCCTGCGTCCTGCAGATCGAAGCCAACGGCGAGCGGTTGCTGCTGACCGGCGATATCGACACCGCTGCCGAACGGGATTTGCTCAACAGCGCACTGGCGGTTCCGACCCGATGGCTGCAAGCCCCGCACCATGGCAGTCGCAGTTCTTCCTCGATGGCGTTGCTCAAGGTTTTGCAGCCTCGGGACGTGCTGATCTCCCGGGGGCAGGGCAACTCGTTCGGGCATCCGTATCCGACGGTCATCGCTCGTTACCGCAAGCTGGGCTTGCGCATCCATGACAGCGCCGAGCAGGGTGCCATTCATCTGCAACTGGGCAGATTCCAGCCGGCCCGGTCGATGCGTCAGCAGCGCCGGTTCTGGCGCGACCCGCCGCTGCCGGGGGCGGAGTACCGTTGAGCACGGTCGTCGGGGGGACGGGTCTTTATCGCGAACCGGTATGGTAAAGTGGCGCACTTTTTCGAGGGGGCTGTCACTGTGTGGGAATTGGTCAAATCCGGCGGCTGGATGATGTTGCCGATCATTCTGAGTTCCATCGCCGCCATGGCGATCGTCGCCGAGCGCCTGTGGACCCTGCGCGCCAGTCGCGTCACCCCTGAGCATCTGCTGGGTCAGGTCTGGGTCTGGATCAAGGACAAGCAGCTCAACAAGGAAAAACTCAAGGAATTGCGCGCCAACTCGCCGCTGGGTGAAATCCTCGCCGCAGGCCTGGCCAACTCCAAGCATGGTCGCGAGATCATGAAAGAGTGCATCGAAGAGGCCGCCGCCCGGGTCATCCACGAGCTGGAGCGCTACGTCAACGCGCTGGGCACCATCGCCGCCATGTCGCCGCTGCTCGGTCTGCTGGGTACGGTGCTGGGCATGATCGACATCTTCAGTGCCTTCACCGGTTCCGGCATGACCACCAACGCTTCGGTATTGGCCGGTGGTATCTCCAAGGCGCTGATCACCACGGCAGCGGGCCTGATGGTCGGTATTCCGTCGGTGTTCTTCCACCGTTTCCTGCAACGCCGCATCGATGAGCTGGTGGTGGGCATGGAGCAGGAAGCGATCAAACTGGTGGAAGTGGTGCAGGGCGACCGTGACGTCGATCTGGCCGGGGGCAAAGCGTGAAATTCCGTCGCAAACCCCGGGAAACGATCGACATCAACCTCGCGTCGCTGATCGACGTGGTGTTCATTCTGTTGCTGTTTTTCGTCGTGACCACCACCTTCACCCGCGAAACCCAGTTGCGTGTCGACCTGCCGGAAGCGGTCAGCGGCTCGCCGGCCGAGGATCAGCAGGTCAAGCAACTGGACGTCGCCATCAGCGCTGAAGGCGTGTTTTCGGTGAACAACAAGATTCTGCCGAAAAACGACCTGGCGACTCTGATGGAAGCCATGCAGAAGGAAGCCAACGGTGACACCAACATGCCGTTGTCGATCAGTGCCGATGGCAAGACTCAGCATCAATCCGTGATCACCGCCATGGACGCGGCCGGCAAGCTCGGTTTCAGCCATTTGCGCATGACCACGGTCGAGGCGGCGCCCAAATCCTGATGGCCATGTCCGATCGTCTGCTCGCCGCGTGGTATCAGGGGCATCCGGCCCTTACGCTGTTGCGGCCGCTGGAGTGGCTGTACCGCCGCGTCGTGGCCGGCAAGCGTCAGCGTTTTCTCGACGGCGAAGGCGAAATCTATCAGTCGCCGGTGCCGGTGATCGTGGTCGGCAACATCACCGTTGGCGGTACCGGCAAGACGCCGATGATTCTGTGGCTGATCGAACACTGTCGGCGCAGCGGGTTGCGGGTCGGTGTGGTCAGTCGCGGTTACGGCGCCAAGCCGCCGCAGTTGCCATGGCGGGTTGAAGCCGATCAAGGCGCCGAAATCGCTGGTGACGAGCCATTGCTGATCGTGCAGCGCACCGGTGTGCCGCTGATGATCGACCCGAACCGCGGCGGCGCCGTCAAAGCCCTGCTGGCCAGCGAGCCG
Source organism: Pseudomonas allokribbensis (assembly GCF_014863605.1). NCBI lineage: Bacteria > Pseudomonadati > Pseudomonadota > Gammaproteobacteria > Pseudomonadales > Pseudomonadaceae > Pseudomonas > Pseudomonas allokribbensis. Next base: position 4,852,930 of record NZ_CP062252.1, on the reverse strand, counting down.
CTGGACCTGATCCTGTCCGATGACGGCATGCAGCATTATCGTCTGGCGCGGGATCTTGAGCTGGTGCTGATTGACGCTGCCCGAGGGCTGGGCAACAAACGCTGCCTGCCCGCCGGCCCGTTGCGTGAACCGATCGAGCGCCTGCAAAGCGTCGATGGCGTGCTGTTCAACGGCGCGGCGTCGGACCGCGAGGACGGTTTCGCTTTCCGTCTGCAACCCACCGCACTGGTCAATCTACTCAGCGGCGAACGCCGGCCCCTCGATCACTTTCCGCCCGGCCAGGCAGTGCACGCAGTGGCCGGGATCGGCAATCCGCAACGTTTCTTCAATACCCTCGAAGCGCTAGACTGTCGGCCTGTGCCCCACGCGTTTGCCGACCACGCCGAATACAGCGTGCAGGCCTTGAGTTTCACGCCGTCATTGCCATTGGTGATGACCGAAAAGGACGCGGTGAAGTGCCGCGCCTTCGCTGCCGCCGACTGGTGGTACCTGGCGGTCGATGCCGTGCCGTCGCCGGCCTTCGTGGCCTGGTTCGACACGCAACTGATGCGCCTGTTGCCGGATCGGCTTTTGCCTTAAACCGTTTTTATCCAGGGAATGCTCATGGACACCAAATTGCTCGACATCCTCGCCTGCCCGATCTGCAAAGGCCCGCTCAAGCTCAGCGCCGACAAGACCGAACTGATCAGCAAGGGCGCCGGCCTGGCGTACCCGATCCGTGATGGCATCCCGGTCATGCTGGAAAGCGAAGCCCGCACCCTGACCACCGACGAGCGTCTGGATAAATGACCACAGCCTTCACCGTTGTCATCCCGTCGCGCTACGCCTCGACCCGTCTGCCGGGCAAACCGCTGCTGGATATCGCCGGCAAGCCGATGATCCAGCACGTCTGGGAACAGGCGAGCAAAAGCAGCGCCAGCCGTGTGGTCGTGGCCACCGACGATGCGCGCATCGTCGAGGCCTGCAAGGCTTTCGGCGCCGAAGTGGTGCTGACCCGCGAAGATCACAACTCCGGTACCGACCGCTTGGCGGAAGTGGCCGCAAAGCTGGGTCTGGAACCGGATGCCATCGTGGTCAACGTGCAGGGTGACGAACCGCTGATCCCGCCAAGCGTGATCGATCAGGTCGCCGCCAACCTTGCGGCTCACACCGAAGCGCGCATGGCCACCCTGGGCGAGCCGATCGAGGACGTGGAAACCCTGTTCAATCCGAACGTGGTCAAGGTCGTCAGCGACCTCAACGGTCTGGCGCTGACGTTCAGTCGTGCGACGTTGCCGTGGGCCCGCGATGCGTTCGCCAGGAACCGCGACGTGCTGCCGGAAGGCGTGCCGTATCGCCGCCACATCGGCATCTATGCCTACCGTGCAGGCTTCCTCCAGGACTTCGTGAGCTGGGGCCCGTGCTGGCTGGAAAATACCGAATCCCTCGAACAGTTGCGTGCCCTGTGGCACGGCGTGCGGATTCACGTGGCTGACGCGTTGATCGCGCCGCCGACCGGGGTCGACACCGCCGAAGACCTCGAGCGCGTCCGTCGCCTGCTGGAGGCCTGATGCGCGTTCTGTTCGTGTGCCTGGGCAACATCTGCCGCTCGCCCACCGCCGAAGGCGTGATGCGCGCCAAACTGCGTGAAGCCGGATTGGCGGCTCAGGTCGAAGTGGCCTCTGCCGGTACCGGCGACTGGCACGTCGGCAATCCGCCGGACAAGCGCAGTCAGGCAGCGGCCAAACTGCGTGGTTACGACCTGTCGGCGCAACGCGCTCAGCAGGTCAGCCGCGCCGATTTCGCCAGCTACGACCTGATCCTCGCCATGGACAACAGCAACCTGCGCAACCTCAAGGCCTTGCAACCGTCTACCGGCAAGGCTGAGCTGGACTTGTTCCTGCGCCGTTATGAAGGCGAAGTCGATGAGGTGCCGGATCCGTATTACGACGGCGATCAGGGTTTCGAGCAGGTGCTGGATCTGATCGAGCGCGCCTGCGACCGGTTGCTGATTGAAGTGAAGGGCCGGTTATGAGTTTGCAGGTACACCCCCAGGTTTCCATGAGGCCGTTCAACACCTTTGGTGTGGACGTTCGCGCGCAACTGTTTGCCGAAGCCCACAATGACGCCGATGTGCGCGAAGCCCTGGCTTATGCGACCGCCCAAGATGTGCCGTTGCTGGTCATCGGTGGCGGCAGCAATCTGCTGCTGACGGCGGACATTCCGGCACTGGTGCTGCGCATGGCCAGCCGTGGCATTCGCGTCATCAGTGATGACGGCAACCGCGTGGTGATCGAGGCCGAGGCTGGCGAGCCGTGGCATCCGTTTGTCCAGCACACGCTGGCGCAGGGTTTTTCGGGGCTGGAAAACCTCAGCCTGATCCCCGGCACCGTCGGCGCTGCGCCGATGCAGAACATTGGTGCCTACGGTGTCGAGATCAAGGACGTGTTCGCCGGCCTGACAGCGTTGGATCGCCAGACCGGCGAGTTGCGCGACTTCAGGCTGGAAGAGTGCAACTTCGCCTACCGCGACAGCGTGTTCAAGCAGCAGCCGGGTCGTTGGTTGATCCTGCGGGTGCGATTCGAACTGAATCGAGTCGCGCATCTGCACCTGGAATACGGCCCGGTGCGTCAGCGCCTGACCGAGCAGGGCATCGAGCAGCCGACGCCGACGGATGTCAGCCGCGCCATTTGCAGCATCCGCAGCGAGAAACTGCCGGACCCGGCGGTGCTCGGTAATGCCGGCAGCTTCTTCAAGAACCCGCTGGTGTCGGCAGCGGTGGTCGCGCAGATCAAGGGGCAGCACCCGGATCTGGTGGCCTACGCGCAACCGGACGGGCAGATGAAGCTGGCGGCGGGCTGGCTGATCGAGCGGGCGGGCTGGAAAGGTTTCCGTGAGGCCGATGCCGGCGTGCATAAGTTGCAGGCGCTGGTGCTGGTCAACTACGGCGCGGCGACCGGGCTGCAACTGCTCGATCTGGCGCAACGTATCCAGAAAGACATTGCAGAACGTTTCAATGTCGAGCTGGAAATGGAGCCCAACCGTTATTGAGGCTACGCTTTCAAGGCTGAATCCAAAGCCCTGCACTATTTAAAAAGTGCAGGGCTTTTTTGTTAATCCCGGGTTAACTTAGCGAGCTAACGATACAACCCTTTGCTCCACCAAAGGCCCGGTGCAGACGTTCCTGTCGGCACAAGAGAGCCTCATTAGCCTGAGTCGATCTGCGTGAACCCACCGCTGATTTTCCGGCGGCAGATTGCTCGACCCCATAACCTCCACGAATATGCGGGCGTGCCCATGATTACCCTGAAACTCAATGGTCAAGATCATCCACTCGATGTCACCGAGGACATGCCCCTGTTGTGGGCGATCCGTGACGTCGCCGGTTACAACGGCACCAAGTTCGGCTGCGGCATGGGCCTGTGTGGCGCCTGCACCATTCATATCGACGGCTCGCCGGCGCGCAGTTGCATCACGCCGATCGGCTCGGTGGCCGGGCAGAATGTGACCACCATCGACAACCTGCACGCCGATCCGATTGGCCAGATCGTCCAGCAGGCCTGGCTGGACACCGCCGTGGCCCAGTGCGGTTTCTGTCAGGGTGGGCAGATCATGTCTGCCACCGCGTTGCTCAAGACCAACCCGAACCCGAGCGACGAGCAGATCGAAGAGGCGATGGTCGGCAATATCTGCCGCTGCGGCACCTATAACCGAATCAAGACCGCCATCCGCCAGGCCTCCACTCACTTGAAGGAGGCCAAGGCATGAGCCGCTTACCGAACGATTTCGCCCTGAGCAACCTGAGTCGTCGGGGCTTCCTCAAGGGTGTGGGCGCTACCGGTGCGCTGGTGCTGGCCGCGAGTTGGGGCTGGCAGGATGCGCTGGCCGAAGACAAACCGAAGAAATTCGGTGCCGATGGCATGCCCAACGGCTGGATCGACGATCCGAAGGTCTATGTCAGCATTGCCGCCGACGGCACGGTGACCGTGGTCTGCAACCGCTCGGAGATGGGCCAGGGCGTGCGTACGAGCCTGACCATGGTGGTCGCCGATGAACTTGAGGCCGATTGGGCTCACGTCAAAGTGCAACAGGCGCCGGGCGATGAAGTGCGTTTCGGCAACCAGGATACCGACGGCTCGCGCAGCATGCGCCATTGGTACGAACCGATGCGTCGTTGCGGCGCCGCTGCCCGGACCATGCTTGAGCAGGCTGCGGCCGCGCAGTGGAAGGTGCCGGTCGGCGAGTGCCGCGCGCAACTGCACAAAGTCATTCACACACCGTCCGGGCGCGAGCTGGGTTATGGCGAGCTGGCTGCAGCGGCCAGTGCGTTGCCGGTTCCGGGGCGTGATAGCCTGCGGCTCAAGCAGCCGTCGGAATTCCGCTACATCGGCAAGGAAGGCACCAAGGCCATCGATGGCGATGACATCGTCAACGGTCGCGCCGTGTACGGAGCCGATGTGCATTTCGACGGCATGCTGTACGCCGTGATTGCTCGACCTGCGGTGTACGGCGGCAAGGTCAAGTCGGTGGATGACAGCGCCGCGCTGAAAGTACCGGGTGTGCTGAAAGTCATTCAGATCGAGCCCCGGCCGCTGCCTTCGGAGTTCCAGCCATTGGGCGGCGTGGCCGTCGTGGCCAGCAACACCTGGGCGGCGCTCAAGGGCCGCGAGGCGCTGAAGATCGAATGGGACGACGGCCCGAACGCCAGTTACGACTCGGTTGCCTATCGCAAAGAGATCGAAGCCGCTTCGCTGAAGCCGGGCAAGGTAGTGCGCAACACCGGCGACATCGAAAAGGCCATCGGCAGCGCTGCCAGCACCCTGGAAGCTTCTTACTACTTGCCACATCTGGCACAGGCGCCGATGGAGCCGATGGTGGCCATCGCTCGCTATAAAGAAGGCGTGTGCGAGGCCTGGGCGCCGAGTCAGGCACCGCAGGTCACCCGTGAGCGAATCGCCGAACGCCTCGGCCTGCCGTTCGATAACGTGACCTTCAACGTGACACTGCTCGGCGGTGGTTTTGGCCGCAAGTCCAAACCGGACTTCGTTGTCGAAGCCGCGATCCTCGCCAAGGAGTTCCCCGGCAAGGCAGTGCGGGTCCAGTGGACCCGGGAAGACGACATCCACAACTCGTATTTCCACACTGTGTCCGCCGAATACCTCAAGGCCGGCGTGGGCAAGGATGGCTTGCCGTCCGCCTGGCTGCACCGCACGGTGGCGCCGAGCATCACGGCGCTGTTCGCACCGGGCATGAATCACGAAGCCGCGTTCGAGCTGGGCATGGGTTTCACCAACATGGCTTATGCGATTCCCAACGTACGTCTGGAAAACCCTGAAGCCACGGTTCATACGCGTGTGGGTTGGTATCGCTCGGTGTCGAACATTCCCCATGGCTTCGCGATCCAGAGCTTCGTCGACGAACTGGCGCACAAGGCCAAGGAAGATCCGCTCAAGTACCAGATCAAATTACTCGGCCCGGATCGGCAGATCGACCCGCGCACGCTCAGTGAAGAATGGAACTACGGCGAATCTCCCGAGCGTTATCCGATCGACACCGGGCGTATGCGCACCGTGCTGGAAACCGCGGCCAAGGCCGCCGGTTGGGGGCGGAAATTGCCCAAGGGCCGTGGTCTCGGATTAGCCGTGCATTACAGCTTCGTCACTTATGTGGCAGCGGTGATCGAAGTCGAGGTCAAGGACGACGGCACGCTGATCGTACACAAGGCTGATATCGCGGTGGATTGCGGGCCGCAGATCAACCCCGAGCGGATCCGTTCGCAGTTCGAAGGCGCCTGTGTGATGGGCCTGGGCAATGCCGTGTGGGGTGAAATCAGCTTCAAGGACGGCAAGGTGCAGCAAGACAACTTCCATATGTATGAAGTGGCGCGCATGTCGCTGGCACCGAAGGAAGTCGCGGTGCATCTGGTGACGCCGCCGGGCGAAGTGCCGCTGGGCGGTGTCGGTGAGCCGGGCGTGCCGCCGATTGCGCCGGCGTTGTGCAATGCGATCTTCGCCGCGACCGGCCAGCGCATCCGCAGCCTGCCGGTGCGTTACCAGTTGCAGGGCTGGCAAAAGGCGCAAGCGTGATGGACAGCGCCGATCTCAATGTCCTGCGCAGCGTCCTGGAATGGCGCCGCGCCGGGCAGCGGGTGGTGTTGTTTTCGGTGGTGCAGACCTGGGGTACCGCGCCCCGGGCGCCCGGCGCGATGCTGGCGTTGCGCGAGGATGGCGTGGTCATCGGTTCTGTGTCTGGCGGTTGTGTCGAGGACGATCTGATTGCCCGGTTGCATGACGGGCGGATTCCCGCCGACGGGCCGCCGGTGCAGTTGATCACCTATGGCGTGACGCGGGAGGAGGCGGCGCGGTTCGGCCTGCCTTGTGGCGGCACCTTGCGCCTGACCGAAGAGCGAGTCGGCGATCCTGCATGGGTCGCCGAGTTGTTGGCTCGTTGTGAGGCTCACGAAATCGTTGCCCGCGAGCTGAATCTTGAAAGCGGTGAAGTGATTCTTTCGCCGGCGAGCAAAGCGGATGCATTGGTTTTCGACGGTAAAACTTTACGCGCCATCTACGGCCCGCGTTGGCGCCTGCTGCTGATCGGTGCCGGACAGTTGTCGCGTTATGTGGCAGAAATGGCGCGGCTGCTGGATTTCGAAGTGCTGATCTGTGATCCCCGCACCGAATTCGTTTATGACTGGGAAGAGCAGCATGGCCGCTTTGTCCCGGGCATGCCGGATGAGGCGGTGCTGAACATTCAGACCGACGAACGCACTGCCATCGTTGCCCTGACCCACGATCCGCGCCTGGACGACATGGCGCTGCTGACGGCGCTGGATTCCAAGGCGTTTTACGTTGGTGCCCTGGGCTCGCGCGTCAACAGCCTCAAGCGCCGGGAATATCTGGCTGAGCTAGGCTTGTCGCCAGCGTCCATTGCAAGATTGCACGGGCCGATCGGTCTGCCGATCGGCAGTCATTCCCCGGCGGAAATCGCGTTGTCGTTGCTGGCGGAAATCGTCGCGATCAAGAATGGTGTCGAGTTGACGCAGAAGAGGGCAGAGCACGCATGAGTCGATCCATCGGAGTGATTGTGCTGGCGGCAGGCGAGGGCAGCCGTTTCCGCGAGGTGGCGGGTGCCGACAAAGACAAGCTTCTGGCCGATTGCACGGGGCGCGACGGGGCTGTGCGTTCGGTGATCGAGCAGACGCTGGTGAACCTGCCGACGAGTCTCGACAAGCGAGTGCTGGTGACGACCGAGGCACGGCCGCAGGCGATGCGCATGGCGCAGGCTTATGGGTGTGATGTTGTCTCGATCGAGTCCACGGGGATGGGTGACAGCATTGCGGCGGGTGTCGCGGCTTGCCCGGATCTGGATGGCTGGCTGATTGTGCTGGGCGATATGCCGTTCATCCTGCCGTCGAGCATTGAACGGGTGGTGGCGGCGATTGCCGACGATGCGGTCAGTGTGCCGCTGCTCAACGGTGAATACGGGCATCCGGTTGGATTTGGTCGAACATTTGGGTCCGGGTTGATGGCGTTGTCCGGTGATCGTGGGGCCAGGCCTTTGTTCAAGCAAGGGCGGGTGGTTGAGGTAGTCGTGGATGATCCTGGCGTCCTGTGGGATATCGATGTGCCCCAGGCGTTGGTTTTTCCGCCGGCCTGATCTAAACCGCAAGGCATAAAAAAGCCCCGCCTGGATGACCAGGCGGGGCTTTTCATTGGCGGTCGGAATCAGACGAGAGGTTTAGGCTCGTGTTCTTTTTCCTGGGCCTGTTCGTGATGCTCGACCGCGTCCTGAACGGAACGTGGTGCTTCGGCAATCACGGCTTCAACGGCAACTTCTTCAGCGACCGGGGCAGGGGCTGCCTCGACCACTTCGGCAGCTGGAGTAGCAGCGGCGGCAGCGGCAGCCAGTTCGGCTTCCTTCTGCAGACGCTCTTCTTCGCGCTTGCGGCGACGCACTTCACGTGGGTCGTTCGGCGCGCGGCCACTTGGCGTCAGGGCGCTGACCGGAGCCGCTTCAACCACAGGGGCTGGTGCTTCGGCTACAACTGGCGCTTCTACGACCGGAGCTTCAACGACCGGTGCCGGTTCAGCAACAACCACTGGCTCGGCAGCCTTGGCTTCTTCAACAACAGGCGCTTCAACCACTGGCGCTGGAGTTTCAGCGACAGCCGGCTCGGCCACCCAGTTGAAAGCGGTCTGTTCTTCGCGAACTTCACGCACGGTTTCGGTCACGGTTTCAGCGACGGTTTCGACAACCGATGCTTCAACAACGACCGGTGCTTCGAAGGCCACGGCAGGTTCGGCAGCGACTTCAACCTGAGGCTGAGTTTCGCGAACCGGAGCCACTTCGACTTCTGGAGCAGCAGCCACTTCTACTGGCGTGGTTGCTTCAACAACCGGCGCTTCTACTGGAGCGGTTTCCAGCGTTGCAGCGGTGGCGCGTTCAGCTTGCTCGTGGGCCTGAGCTTCGGCCGGAGCGCTGATCACGGTGCTGGCAACAGCGGCAGTCACAGCCAGGCCGGCAGCCAGGTCGGCAGTGCTTGGTGCTTCGGCGTTTTCGCCGGTTTCGGATTCTTCCGAACCTTCGATCACGTTACCGTTGGCATCACGCTGACGCTCGCGACGGTTGCTGCGACGACGCTGACCACGGGAGCGGCGACGTGGACGATCGCCTTCGGCGTTCTCCGAACCGTCTTCCGGCAGTTGCTCTTCGTTGGTGGTGATTTCTTCTTCAGCTACGGCAGCAGCGGCTTGTTCGGCACGCGGTTGACGCTCTTCACGCGGTGGACGTGGTGCACGCTCTTCACGCGGCTGACGAGCTGGACGCTCTTCAGTGGCGGCTACAGCAACAGCGGCAGCAGCTGCGGCTGGTGCGGCATCCAGAGGTTCACGCAGTTCACGTACGCGCTCTTCGCGCTCGCCACGCGGCTTGCGATCTTCGCGCGGAGCACGTGGTGCACGTTCTTCACGAGGGGCGCGTGGTGCGCGTTCTTCGCGGGCTACCGGTGCTTCGTCACGGGACTCGCGTGGCTCGCGGACTTCGCGGGCTTCACGAGGCTGACGCTCCTCACGCGGCTCGCGCGGTGCGCGCTCTTCACGTGGGGCACGTTCTTCGCGCGGCTTGCGTTCTTCATCGCGGCGACCGTTACGGTTGCGGCTCTGCTGACGACCGTTGCGACGTTCTTCATTGCGGGCCGGACGCTCGGCGGCAGGTTTTTCAACCACGACCGGAGCAACTGGCTCTTCTTTGGTAGCGAACAGGCTGACCAGCGATTTCACCAGGCCTTTGAACAGGCTTGGCTCTGGTGCGGCAACCGGAGCAGGGGCTGGAGCCGGAGCGGCGACTTCGGTCGGAACCGGAGCGTTGGCGCGGGCCGGAGCGGTCTTGACCGCAGCTTCCTGGCGAACCAGGGTGCGGGTCGCGGCGGCTGGCTGAACGTCTTCGACGTCGGCGGCAGCGGCAGCGATTTCGTAGCTGGACTGGTTGGTCGCGGCTTCCGGGCTGTCGTCACGTAGACGCTGAACTTCGAAATGCGGGGTTTCGAGGTGATCGTTCGGCAGGATGACGATGCGAGCGCGGGTGCGCAGTTCGATCTTGGTGATCGAGTTGCGTTTTTCGTTGAGCAGGAACGCGGCCACCGGGATCGGCACTTGAGCGCGAACTTCGGCGGTGCGGTCTTTCAGGGCTTCTTCTTCGATCAGGCGCAGGATCGCCAGGGACAGCGATTCGACGTCACGGATGATGCCGGTGCCGCTGCAGCGCGGGCAGACGATGCCGCTGCTTTCGCCGAGCGAAGGACGCAGGCGCTGACGGGACATTTCCAGCAGGCCGAAGCGCGAGATGCGGCCGATCTGCACACGGGCGCGGTCGGCTTCCAGGCATTCGCGGACTTTCTCTTCCACGGCGCGCTGGTTCTTGGCAGGGGTCATGTCGATGAAGTCGATGACGATCAGGCCGCCGATGTCACGCAGGCGCAATTGACGGGCGATTTCTTCAGCCGCTTCAAGGTTGGTCTGCAGGGCGGTTTCTTCGATGTCGCTGCCTTTGGTGGCGCGCGCCGAGTTGATGTCGATGGACACCAGGGCTTCGGTCGGATCGATGACGATGGAGCCGCCGGAAGGCAGTTCGACGACGCGCTGGAAAGCGGTTTCGATCTGGCTTTCGATCTGGAAACGGTTGAACAGCGGAACGCTGTCTTCGTACAGCTTGATCTTGCTGGCGTACTGCGGCATCACCTGGCGGATGAAGGTCAGGGCTTCGTCCTGGGCTTCAACGCTGTCGATCAGCACTTCGCCGATGTCCTGGCGCAGGTAATCGCGGATGGCGCGGATGATGACGTTGCTTTCCTGGTAGATCAGGAACGGCGCGGAACGATCCAGCGACGCTTCCTTGATAGCGGTCCAGAGTTGCAGCAGGTAATCGAGGTCCCACTGCATTTCTTCGCTGCTGCGGCCAAGGCCGGCAGTGCGCACGATCAGACCCATGTCGGCTGGAGCAACCAGGCCGTTCAGCGCTTCACGCAGTTCGTTGCGCTCTTCGCCTTCGATGCGACGGGAGATGCCGCCGGCACGCGGGTTGTTCGGCATCAGAACGAGGTAACGACCGGCCAGGCTGATGAAGGTGGTCAGGGCTGCGCCCTTGTTGCCACGTTCTTCTTTTTCGACCTGAACGATGACTTCCTGGCCTTCGCTCAGGACGTCTTTGATGTTGACGCGGCCTTCGGGGGCTTTCTTGAAGTATTCGCGGGAGATTTCTTTGAGGGGCAGAAAGCCGTGGCGCTCGGAGCCGAAATCGACAAAGGCAGCCTCAAGGCTTGGTTCGATGCGAGTGATACGGCCTTTATAGATGTTGGCCTTTTTCTGCTCGCGTGCACCGGATTCGATGTCCAGGTCGTAGAGGCGCTGGCCATCTACCAGTGCAACACGCAACTCTTCGGGTTGAGTTGCGTTAATCAGCATTCTTTTCATGTAGTACCGTCGGTTTCCGGGCTGCCGGAAACGGCGTTCGGCACACACGACTTCTCACGGTCGGTGTCAGGTGCGTCGGGAGTGGTTGGCCATTCCCGTGTCCAGCGATGTCCGGCCAATTGGGCCGTTATCGCGACGTACGCGTCCTGCTTGCTGTGGCTACTTAAGCACTCAGTCAGGAGGAGGAATCAACCGCGGCTGTGGACGAGATGAAGCGTCTTGATAAAGCCTGTTGCTACACAGTCCAGCGGTTGTGCATCTCCACCCTACACGTATCCCTGATAATTCGGGTGCTGCCGCGCGCAGAATCCGCAGCGGGTTGGCATTTACCGTGAGCTCCGAAAGGGGAGGTCACGCATCATGGCTAATTCAGGCGGTGTTTCCGGCGCTTTCGCTCGGGGTCATCCGCGGCTGACTGCACTTTGTGAACTGGCCGTGAATATGGCTCGCGTGGCGAGTCAAAACTCTGCTTTGCGGCGTGATTCAGGCCTCATGTCACCTGCGCTTGTTACAGCTGCAAACTCCACCGTTACGTAGCGAAAGCCCCGTAGGACGGCCTCGCGTCCTGGTGAATTGCGTTGGTCAGGGCCGGTTTTTGACCGTGGTTCCGCTGTCCAGGCCGCTTTTGGCGGCGTTCGCGACTATAGCAGCAATGATTAAGTGCTTCAATTCCATAAAAATTGTTATCATCCGCGCCATGACGACTACTGCCCATTCGACTCCAGGCGTTCAATTGCTTGAGGTCTCGCCGGAATATGCCGGCCAACGAATCGACAATTTCCTCCTCGCCCGGCTCAAAGGCGTGCCCAAGACCTTGATTTACCGCATTTTGCGCAAAGGCGAAGTGCGTGTTAACAAAGGTCGGATCAAGCCCGAATACAAGCTGCAGGCCGGTGATATCGTGCGCGTGCCGCCGGTTCGCGTGCCTGAGCGTGACGAACCGGTGCCTTTGGCACAAGGTCTGTTGCAGCGCCTGGAAGCCTCGATTGTCTACGAAGACAAAGCCCTGATCGTGATCAACAAGCCCGCCGGCATTGCGGTTCACGGTGGCAGCGGCTTGAATTACGGCGTTATCGAAGCCTTTCGTCAGTTGCGCCCCGATGCCAAGGAGCTCGAGCTGGTTCACCGTCTCGATCGTGATACCTCTGGCCTGCTGATGATCGCCAAGAAACGCAGCATGTTGCGTCATTTACATGCCGCGTTGCGCGGTGACGGTGTCGACAAGCGCTACATGGCGCTGGTTCGCGGCAACTGGGCGACTTCGATCAAGCAAGTTCGTGCGGCGCTCGGCAAGAGCAATCTGCGCTCCGGTGAGCGCATGGTCGAGGTCGACGAGGAGGAGGGCAAGGAGTCTGTGACCGTGTTCAAGGTCCTGCGTCGCTTTGGCGATTTTGCCACTCTGATCGAAGCCAAGCCGATCACCGGTCGTACGCACCAGATCCGCGTCCACACATTGCACGCCGGGCACTGCATTGCCGGTGACACCAAATACGGCGATGACAGTTTCAGCAAGGAAATCCGTGATCTGGGCGGCAAGCGCCTGTTCCTGCACGCCTACATGCTGACCGTGCCGCTGCCCGATGGCGGTGAACTCAAGTTGCAGGCACCGGTCGATGAAATGTGGGCCAAGACTGTGGAGCGATTGAGTGCGCCCATCTGATTACAAGCTGCTGATTTTTGATTGGGACGGCACGCTGGCCGATTCCATTCATCGGATTGTCGAGGCAATGCACTCGGCGTCCGGGCGTTCAGGTTTCGAGTTGCGTGATGATTTTGCCGTCAAAGGCATCATCGGTCTGGGCTTGCCCGAGGCGATCCGCACCTTGTATCCGGACATCAGCGATGCCGAAATGACCTTGTTTCGCGAGTATTACGCGGATCACTACATCGCCGCGGAGGCCGTGCCTTCGCCGTTGTTCGAGGGCGTAGTCGAGTCGATGGCGTCCTTTCGCGAGCAGGGCTATCACCTGGCAGTCGCGACCGGCAAGAATCGTCGCGGGCTGGATCGGGTGCTCAAGGCCAATGGCTGGGAAGATTATTTCGATATCACCCGCGCGGCCGATGAAACGGCGAGCAAGCCGCATCCGCTGATGCTGGAGCAGATCCTTGCGCATTGCGGTGTGCGTGCGGAGCAGGCGCTGATGGTCGGCGATTCGTCCTTCGATCTGTTGATGGCGCGCAATGCGGGGATGGATTCGGTGGCGGTCAGTTATGGCGCGCAATCGATCGAATCGCTGCAGCAGTTCGAGCCGCGTCTGTCGATTGACCGATTTTGTGAATTGCATGCCTGGCTCGCGCAGCAGGCTTAATACGTTTTTGCTGGGGTGGATGGCATGACCGACGAATGGAAAGCACCGGCCAAGGCAACTGCCGACGACGGTGATGCGAAAAGCTGGAAGCTGCTGGAAAAGACTCTGCTGGCCGGTGTGCAAGAGCAGCGTCGTTCCAGGCGTTGGGGGATCTTCTTCAAGCTGCTGACGTTTGTTTATCTATTTGTTGCGCTGATCCTGTTCACGCCGTTGATGGACATGGAAAAAAGCGCCACTCGTGGCCCGAACTACACCGCGCTGATCGACGTCACCGGCATGATTGCCGATAAAGAGCCGGCCAGTGCCGATAATCTCGTCGGCAGTCTGCGAGCGGCGTTCGAGGACAAGAAGGTCAAGGGCGTGATCCTGCGCATCAACAGCCCTGGCGGCAGTCCGGTGCAGTCGGGTTACGTGTATGACGAGATCAAGCGCCTGCGTGGTCTGCATCCGGATACCAAGTTGTATGCGGTTATTTCCGATCTCGGTGCCTCCGGGGCCTATTACATCGCCAGCGCCGCAGATCAGATCTACGCCGACAAGGCGAGCCTGGTGGGCTCTATCGGTGTGACAGCGGCCGGTTACGGCTTTGTTGGCACCATGGAGAAACTGGGCGTCGAGCGTCGCACCTACACCTCTGGCGAGCACAAGTCGTTCCTCGACCCGTTCCAGCCGCAGAAGCCGGAAGAGACGGCGTTCTGGCAAAGTGTGCTGGATACCACGCACAAGCAGTTCATCAATAGCGTGAAGCAGGGGCGTGGCGATCGCCTGAAGGACAAGGAGCATCCGGAGCTGTTCTCCGGGCTGGTCTGGTCTGGCGAGCAGGCGTTGCCGCTGGGGTTGATCGATGGTCTGGGCAATGCCAGTTCGGTGGCGCGTGACGTGATTGGCGAAAAGGAGCTGGTGGATTTCACCGTTCAGGAATCGCCGTTCGATCGCTTCTCGAAAAAGCTGGGCGCCAGTGTGGCCGAGCAGTTGGCAATGTGGATGGGTTTCCACGGGCCATCGTTGCGTTGATCGCTTGATGAATAAAAAAACCGGCCTTTGTGGCCGGTTTTTTATGGGTCAGGGAATGTGTACGCCTTCCGCCAGCAGCATGTCGATCAGGCGAATCAGCGGCAGGCCGATCAGGCTGGTGGCGTCGGGGCCTTCGGTGGACTGGAACAGGCTCACGCCCAGTCCTTCGGCCTTGAAGCTGCCGGCACAGTCGTAGGGCTGCTCGGCGTGCAGGTAGCGCTCGATGCGGGCTTGGTCCAATACACGCATGTGCACGGTGAAGGGCACGCAGTCGACCTGGCAGTGGCCTGTCTGGCTGTTGAGCAGGGCCAGGCCGGTGAGGAAGGTCACGCTGGCGCCGCTGGCGGCCATCAGTTGTTCACGGGCGTTTTCAAAGGTGTGCGGCTTGCCGATGATTCGCTCGCCGAGTACGGCAGCCTGATCGGAGCCGATGATCAGATGAGCAGGGTGGCTGTCGGCCAGTGCCCGGGCTTTCTGTTCGGCGAGGCGTTTGACCAGCTCGATTGCCGACTCGTCCGGGCGATGGCTTTCGTCGATATTCGGTGAGCTGCAGACGAACGGCAAGCGCAGGCGGCTGAGCAATTCCCGACGATAGGTCGAGCTTGAAGCGAGTAATAAAGGCAGCATTCGCATCTCCAGAGGCAGGTGGCAGATTCTAGCGGAGCCGCGTAAGTGACGGACAGGGCGCAATTTCCTTTGACATGGGCGGGTGCATCCCTATAATGCTGCGCCTATGTTGAATGACCCGATTCCACCTCACGTTGACCCGCGCAAATTGGCTGACCGTGGCACCACCCTTCAAGGTGAACTGCTGCTGGCCGATTTGAAGAGACTCTGCGACCCGCTTTCCGACGATGTCGGTACGGTGCAGGCTAAATTCGTTTTTGAACGAGATGAACGTAAATCTGTGGTGATCCACAGCTTTATCGACACCGAAGTCAAAATGGTTTGCCAGCGTTGTCTTGAGCTGGTCACCCTGCCGATCCACAGCGAATGCAGTTACGCTGTAGTGAAGGAGGGTGCGAATACCCAGTCGTTACCGAAAGGTTATGACGTGCTGGAACTGGGCGAAGATCCATTGGATCTGCAGTCACTGATCGAGGAGGAGCTTCTGCTCGCCTTGCCCATTGTGCCTGCTCATCATCCGGAAGAATGCCAGCAGCCGGCGGGAGCAGATGAGCCCGAACCGAGCGAGGACGAGGTAACGCGGTCCAACCCGTTCAGTGTATTGGCGCAGTTAAAGCGTGACCCAAACGTTTAGGAGTTAATCAATTATGGCTGTTCAGCAGAACAAAAAATCCCGCTCTGCCCGTGACATGCGCCGTTCGCACGACGCTCTCGAGGCTAGCACCCTGTCTGTAGAAAAAACCACTGGTGAAGTTCACCTGCGTCACCACGTATCGCCAGAAGGCGTATACCGTGGTCGTAAAGTGATCGACAAGGGCGCTGACGAGTAATCACTTGTCCGCTCAAGTCATCGCGATTGACGCAATGGGCGGGGACTTCGGTCCCCGCAGCATTGTTCAGGCCAGCCTTGCTTGCCTTTCTGCTACGCCCTCGCTGCACCTGACCCTCGTCGGTCAACCCTCCCTTCTTGAAGAATTGATCATCGGCCAATCGGCTGCCGATCGCGCGCGCCTGACGATTGTTCCGGCGTCCGAAGTCATCACCATGGACGAAAAACCTGCCCAGGCTCTGCGTGGCAAGCCGGACTCGTCGATGCGTGTCGCCCTCGAATTGCTGCGTGATGGCAAGGTTCAGGCCTGTGTCAGTGCCGGCAATACCGGTGCGCTGATGGCGCTGTCGCGATTTGTGCTCAAGACCCTGCCGGGGATTGATCGTCCGGCCATGGTCGCGGCGATCCCTACGCAGAAGGGCTATTGCCAGTTGCTCGATCTGGGCGCCAACGTCGATTGCAGTGCCGAGCATCTGTTGCAGTTCGCTGTGATGGGGTCTGTGGCCGCACAAACGCTGGGCATTGCCCGCCCGCGTGTCGCGTTGCTGAACATTGGCACCGAGGACATCAAGGGCAATCAGCAGGTCAAGCTGGCTGCGACGCTGTTGCAGGCGGCCCGGGGCATTAACTACATCGGTTTCATTGAAGGCGACGGCTTGTATCGCGGCGAGGCGGATGTGGTGGTTTGCGACGGTTTTGTCGGCAACATCCTGCTCAAGTCCAGCGAAGGTCTGGCGACGATGATCGCGGCGCGCATCGAGGCCTTGTTCAAGAAAAACCTTGCCTCCCGCGCTGTCGGCGCTCTGGCGCTGCCCCTGATGAAGCGTCTGCAGGCTGATCTGGCGCCTGCGAGACACAACGGTGCAAGCTTTCTGGGCTTGCAGGGGATCGTGGTGAAAAGTCACGGTTCGGCCGGGGTTCAGGGGTTTCAGAGCGCCATTCAGCGGGCATTGATCGAGATTCAGGAGAACCTTCCCGAGCGCCTGCACGGCCGTCTGGAGGATTTGTTGTCTTAGGCGTTTTCGTCGGACAATGCTTAAATGTGACCGCCCGGTTCAAAGGGCCATCCAACTGTCAGTTTCTTGCGTCCCTCTAGCGGGATGCCATTTTTCCGACGACAAGATCATTAGGGGCTTGTTACATGTCTGCTTCCCTCGCATTCGTCTTTCCAGGACAGGGTTCGCAGTCCCTCGGCATGCTGGCCGAGCTGGGCGCGCAACATCCGCTGATCCTCGAAACTTTCAAAGAAGCATCCGATGCTCTGGGCTACGACCTGTGGGCGCTGACCCAGCAGGGTCCGGAAGAGCTGCTCAATCAAACCGACAAAACCCAACCGGCCATTCTGACCGCTTCGATCGCCCTGTGGCGTCTGTGGCTGGCGGAAGGTGGTGCGCGCCCGGCGTTCGTTGCCGGTCACAGCCTGGGTGAGTACAGCGCGCTGGTCGCTGCGGGCAGCCTGAGCCTGGCGGACGCGGTGAAGCTCGTCGAGCGCCGTGGCCAGCTGATGCAGGAAGCCGTTCCGGCCGGGCAGGGCGGCATGGCTGCCATCCTCGGTCTGGAAGACGCCGACGTGCTGGCAGCCTGTGCCGAAGCGGCGCAAGGCGACGTGGTCAGCGCGGTGAACTTCAACTCCCCGGGCCAGGTGGTGATCGCCGGTGCCAAGGCCGCAGTTGAGCGCGCCATCGAAGGCTGCAAGGCTCGTGGCGCCAAGCGTGCCATGCCGCTGCCGGTCAGCGTGCCGTCGCACTGCGAACTGATGCGTCCGGCTGCCGAGCGCTTTGCCGAATCCATCGCTGCCATCGACTGGCAGGCGCCGCAGATCCCTGTGGTGCAGAACGTCAGCGCTCAGGTGCCGGCGGATCTGGAAACCCTCAAGCGTGATCTGCTGGAACAACTCTACAAGCCGGTTCGCTGGGTCGAGTCCGTACAGACTCTGGCAGCGAAAGGCGCGACCAATCTGGTCGAGTGCGGCCCTGGCAAAGTGCTTGCCGGTCTGAACAAACGTTGCGCCGAAGGCGTTTCGACTTCCAACCTCAATACCCCAGACGCTTTCGCTGCCGCTCGTGCAGCGATTGTCTGAATCAGGAGAAACTTGCATGAGTCTGCAAGGTAAAGTTGCACTGGTCACCGGCGCAAGCCGTGGTATCGGCCAGGCTATCGCACTGGAACTGGGTCGTCAGGGCGCCATCGTTGTTGGCACCGCGACTTCCGCTTCCGGCGCCGAGCGCATTGCTGCGACCCTGAAGGAAAACGGCATTCAGGGCGCAGGTTTCGAACTGAACGTCACCAGCGACGAATCGGTCACCAAGGTGCTTGCAAGCATCCAGGAGCAGTTCGGTGCTCCGGTCGCGATCCTGGTCAACAATGCTGGCATCACCCGCGATAACCTGATGATGCGCATGAAAGACGACGAGTGGTACGACGTGATCGATACCAACCTGAACAGTCTGTATCGCCTGTCCAAGGGCGTTCTGCGCGGCATGACCAAGGCGCGTTGGGGTCGAATTATCAGTATTGGCTCGGTGGTGGGTGCCATGGGCAACGCAGGCCAAGTAAACTATGCAGCCGCCAAGGCCGGTCTGGAAGGTTTCAGCCGTGCCATGGCGCGTGAAGTCGGTTCGCGTTCGATTACGGTCAACTCGGTGACCCCAGGGTTCATCGACACCGATATGACCCGCGAGCTGCCTGAAGCACAGCGTGAAGCCTTGCAGACGCAGATTCCGCTGGGCCGTCTGGGACAAGCTCAAGAGATCGCGTCCGTGGTCGCTTTTCTTGCATCCGACGGTGCGGCATACGTGACCGGGGCTACAATCCCGGTTAACGGCGGGATGTACATGTAATTCAAATGTGACGGATTGCTTCAAAAAAATGTCATACGAGCTGTCTAAAATCCGTTATAAAGCTGCAATCTATTTATAGGCAGAGGGCCGCAGGGTTTGAGGAGTGAAGCTTTCAGTTGAAAAGCTGAAAAGTCTTTCTATACACTTACCCACTGGCCAGCTGCCTGAATTTGTCCATTAGGAGTGAAAACAAGGTATGAGCACCATCGAAGAGCGCGTCAAGAAAATCGTTGCCGAGCAACTGGGTGTTAAAGAAGAAGAAGTGGTAAACACCGCTTCCTTCGTAGAAGACCTGGGTGCCGACTCCCTTGACACCGTTGAGCTGGTGATGGCTCTGGAAGAGGAATTCGAGACCGAAATCCCTGACGAAGAAGCTGAGAAGATCACTACTGTACAAGCTGCAATCGACTACGTTACTAGCCACCAGGCGTAATAGTTTGTAATCGTTGCTTGCTGTCATGGAAAAACCGCACTGCCATCATGGCGTGCGGTTTTTTCTTTAGGCCTGATGCAAAGTCGTCATTTGAAAAAGGAGAGTGCTGTGTCGCGTAGACGCGTCGTAGTCACCGGTATGGGTATGTTGTCGCCACTGGGCACGGATGTGCCGAGCAGTTGGCAGGGCATTCTGGCTGGCCGCAGTGGCATTGGTCTGATCGAACACACCGACCTTTCTGCCTATTCCACCCGCTTTGGCGGCTCGGTAAAGGGCTTCAATGTCGAGGAATACCTGTCGGTCAAGGAAGCGCGCAAGCTCGACCTGTTCATTCAGTACGGTCTGGCGGCCGGCTTTCAAGCCGTACGCAATGCTGGCCTGGAAGTCACCGATGCCAACCGTGAACGCATTGGCGTGGCCATGGGTTCGGGTATCGGCGGTCTGACCAACATCGAAGAAACCAGTCGCACCCTGCACGAAACCGGCCCGCGCCGGATTTCTCCGTTCTTTGTGCCTGGCTCGATCATCAATATGATTTCCGGTTTCCTGTCCATCCACCTGGGTGCACAGGGGCCTAACTACGCCATCGCCACAGCGTGTACCACCGGTACGCACTGCATCGGCATGGCAGCCCGCAACATCATGTACGACGAAGCCGACGTGATGATTGCCGGCGGTGCCGAGATGGCCGCGTGCGGTCTGGGCATGGGCGGCTTTGGCGCCTCCCGCGCACTGTCGACCCGCAACGACGAACCGACCCGTGCCAGCCGTCCGTGGGACAAGGGCCGTGACGGCTTCGTCCTGTCCGACGGTGCCGGCGCCCTGGTGCTCGAAGAACTCGAACACGCCAAGGCCCGTGGCGCGACCATCTACGCCGAGCTGATCGGTTTCGGCACCAGTGGCGATGCGTTCCACATGACATCGCCACCTGCCGACGGTGCCGGTGCTGCGCGTTGCATCACCAATGCGCTGCGTGACGCGAAGATCAACGTCGATCAAGTGCAATACATCAACGCTCACGGTACTTCGACGCCGGCCGGCGACCTCGCCGAAGCCAATGCGATCAAGTCGGTGTTCGGTGATCACGCCTACAAACTGGCGGTCAGCTCCACCAAGTCCATGACCGGTCACCTGTTGGGTGCAGCGGGCGCGGTCGAGGCGATCTTCAGCGTGCTGGCGATCAACAGCCAGGTGGCGCCGCCGACCATCAACCTCGATGAGCCGGATGAAGGCTGCGATCTCGACTTTGTGCCGCACACTGCGCGCAACATGGACATCGATGTCGTGCTGTCCAACTCGTTCGGGTTTGGCGGCACCAACGGCACGTTGGCGTTCCGTCGGTTCGCCGGCTGATGGACTGCTGGGTCGACGGTCAACCGGCTGACACTCTGTCGCTGAAAGATCGCGGCCTGGCTTACGGCGACGGTCTGTTCGAGACCATCGCCGTGCGTAACGGCCAACCTTTGCTGCTGGAGCGTCACGTGGCGCGACTGGCCGAAGGCTGCTCACGCCTGGCCATCGCGGCCGACATCGAGCTGATCCGTAGCGAGCTGCAAGCCTATGCAGCGGCCATGGGCGAGGGTGTGCTCAAGCTCATCCTCACCCGTGGCGACGGTTTGCGCGGTTATGCGCCGGACCCTTCGGCGCCGGGCCGACGCATTCTGCAAGGCAATCCTCCCGTTGCTTATCCTGCCGTCCATGGCGAGCAAGGCGTTCGCCTGTTTCCGTGTACGACGCGTTTATCTGTCCAGCCCTTGCTGGCAGGTCTCAAACATCTCAATCGTCTGGAACAAGTCCTCGCTCGCGCCGAATGGCAAGACAGCGAGCACGCCGAAGGCTTGATGCTCGACCAGGCGGGCCGTGTGATCGAAGGTGTGTTCAGCAACCTGTTTCTGGTGCGCGATGGCGTGCTGGTCACGGCGGATCTGAAACGCTGCGGGGTGGCCGGTGTAATGCGCGCCGAACTATTGTTTCAGGCAGCGTCAGCGGGTATCTCCACACAAATCACCGATATCAGCCTTGATCAGCTGCAATGGGCTGATGAAGTCTTTGTCTGCAACAGCGTGTATGGCGTCTGGCCGGTACGCGCGTACGCTGCACTGAGCTGGCCGGTTGGGCCGCTCACCCGTAAACTGCAAACCATTGCCCGCACGCTACTGGATGCCTGATTCGTGAGACGTAAACTTTTGCTGCTGCTGGAAACCGGACTGGTTCTGGCAGGGCTGCTGCTGGGCGCCAGCGCCTGGAAGATTCATTCGGCACTGGAACAGCCTTTGAATATCACGCAGGAAGAACTGCTGGATGTGCCCAAGGGTTCCACGCCGACCCGCACCCTTCTCGGACTTGAAGCCGATGGCGTGATCAAGGACGCTTTCTGGCTACGCATTTATTGGCGTTTCAATCTGACGGGCACCCCGATTCACACGGGCGAGTACCGCATGCAGCCGGGCATGACCGTCAAGGGTCTGATCGATCTGTGGAAGCGTGGCGAAGTGGTTCAGTACAGCCTGACCCTCGTCGAAGGCTGGAACTTCCATCAGGTGCGCGCCGCTTTGTCGAAAGACGAAAAGATCGAGCAGACCCTGACCGGTCTGAGCGACAGCGATGTGATGGCCAAAATCGGCCACAAGGGCTTGTTTCCCGAAGGTCGGTTCTTCCCCGACACCTACCGTTTCGTGCGCGGGGTCTCCGATACCGAGTTGCTGAAAAAGGCCTTCGACCGCCTCGACGAAGTGCTGGCCAAGGAATGGGAAAGCCGCTCCACCGATGCGCCCTACACCGAGCCTTACCAGGCGCTGATCATGGCGTCACTGGTGGAGAAGGAAACCGGCGTTCCGCAGGAGCGTGGCCAGATTGCCGGCGTGTTCGTACGTCGCATGGCGCTGGGCATGCAGTTGCAGACTGAT
The DNA here is from genome assembly GCF_014863605.1 of Pseudomonas allokribbensis. Lineage (NCBI taxonomy): Bacteria > Pseudomonadati > Pseudomonadota > Gammaproteobacteria > Pseudomonadales > Pseudomonadaceae > Pseudomonas > Pseudomonas allokribbensis. Next base: position 4,831,026 of record NZ_CP062252.1, on the reverse strand, counting down.
CCGACGGTGATCTACGGCCTGGGTGATCGCTACAACGGCAAGCTGACTCGTGCGCATCTCAAGGAAGCCACGCCGTACAACACTTATATGATTCCGGGGCTGCCGCCGACGCCGATTGCGATGGTTGGCCGCGAGGCGATTCACGCCGCGTTGAACCCGGTGGAAGGCACCAGCCTCTACTTTGTAGCTCGTGGCGATGGCAGCCATGTGTTCTCTGACGACCTCGATGCGCACAACAGTGCGGTGCGTGAGTTCCAGCTCAAACGACGCTCGGATTACCGTTCGAGCCCTGCGCCAGCGTCGGCACCGGAAGCCAATCCAGCAAATAGCGAAACCGTTCCTGCCGCATCACCCGACACTGCGCCAGAATCGTTGCCGCAGGTTCCTGCCCAGGAGCCCGCGCCGACTCCGGAAACCGAAGCGGCCGCACCGCAAACCGCGCAATGACTTTGATTAAGGACTGCCTGTGACTGGCTTGTTTATTACCCTGGAAGGCCCGGAAGGCGCCGGCAAGAGCACCAACCGCGAATACCTCGCCGAGCGCCTGCGCGCCGCCGGTATCGAAGTGGTGCTGACCCGCGAGCCCGGCGGTACGCCGCTGGCCGAGCGTATTCGTGAGGTGTTGCTGGCCCCGGTCGACGAAGTGATGAACCCGGACACCGAGCTGCTGCTGGTGTTCGCCGCCCGTGCCCAGCATCTGGCTGAAGTCATTCGCCCGGCGCTGGCCCGTGGTGCCGTCGTCTTGTGCGACCGGTTCACCGATTCGACTTACGCCTATCAGGGTGGCGGTCGCGGTCTGTCGCTGGAGCGTATCGCTGCGCTGGAGACTTTCGTGCAGGGCGACCTGCGTCCCGACCTGACGCTGATTTTCGATCTGCCGGTGGAAATCGGCCTGGCCCGCGCCAGCGCCCGGGGGCGTCTGGATCGCTTCGAGCTGGAAGGCCGGGCGTTTTTCGAGGCGGTGCGCAGTGCTTTCCTCAAGCGTGCCGAGGCCGATCCGGCGCGTTACGTGCGGATCGACGCCGGTCAGCCGTTGGCCAAGGTTCAACAATCGCTGGATACCCTGATTCCGAACTTGCTGGAGCTGTGCCGTGGCTGAGGCCTATCCGTGGCAGGACAGTCTCTGGCAGCAACTGGCCGGTCGCCCTCAGCACGCCCACGCGTATCTGCTGCACGGTCCCGCCGGGATCGGCAAGCGCGCGTTGGCCGAGCGGCTGATGGCCAGTCTGCTGTGCCAGCGTCCGACGCCTGAAGCCTGCGGCGAGTGCAAATCCTGCCTGCTGCTCAAGGCCGGCAGCCACCCGGACAATTACATCCTCGAACCGGAAGAAGCGGACAAGGCGATCAAGGTCGACCAGGTGCGTGATCTGGTCAGTTTCGTGGTGCAGACCGCGCAACTGGGCGGTCGCAAGGTGGTGCTGATCGAGCCGGTGGAGTCGATGAACGTCAACGCCGCCAACGCTTTGCTCAAGAGTCTCGAAGAGCCGTCGGGCAATACCGTGTTGTTGCTGGTCAGTCACCAGCCGAGCCGTCTATTGCCGACCATCAAGAGCCGCTGCGTGCAACAGGCCTGTCCGCTGCCGAGCGAGGCCATGAGCCTGCAATGGCTGGCTCAGGCATTGCCGGAATGCTCCGAAGAGGAACGGGTCGAGCTTCTGACTCTGGCGGCTGGCTCACCATTGGCCGCTGTCACGTTGCAGGGGCAGGGCGTACGTGAGCAGCGTGCGCAGGTTGTGGAAGGCGTGAAGAAGCTGCTCAAACAGCAGCAATCGCCGACGCAACTGGCCGAGGAGTGGAAAAACATTCCGATGCTGCGCCTGTTCGACTGGTTCTGCGACTGGTCGAGCCTGATCCTGCGCTATCAATTGACCCAGGATGAAGCGGGCCTCGGCCTGACCGACATGCGCAAGGTCGTGCAGTACCTGGCGCAGAAAAGCGCCCAGCGTAAAGTCCTCGATATCCAGGACTGGATTCTCGCCCAGCGCCAGAAAGTCCTGAGCAAGGCCAACCTCAATGCCGCGTTGCTGCTGGAAGCGTTGTTGGTGCAATGGGCGAGTCTGCCTGGCCAAAGATAAGAATGTGTACCTAGACTCTGAACATCAGCAGTGGAGGTCAACATGAATGAACCCGTCAGCCCGGGGCCGCGCAACGGCATCTTGTCCCTGACCATCAAGGACAAGTCTGTCCTTTACGCCGCTTACATGCCGTTCATCAGGAACGGTGGCTTGTTCATCCCGACCAACAAGAGCTACAAGTTGGGCGACGAGGTGTTCATGCTGCTGCACCTGATGGATGAGGCGGAAAAGATACCGGTGGCCGGCAAAGTCGCCTGGATCACCCCCAAAGGCGCCCAGGGCAACCGCGCTGCCGGCGTCGGCGTGCAATTCAACGATGGCGACAACACCGCGCGCAGTCGCATCGAAACTCATCTGGCCGGAGCCCTGAAATCCGACCGTCCCACTCATACGATGTAAGTTGCAGTCCTTTTTATGCTCGTAGATTCCCATTGTCACCTTGATCGCCTCGACCTCGCCGTTCACGACGGTTCCCTGGATGCCGCGCTGGATGCGGCCCGCCAGCGCGGCGTCGGGCATTTCCTGTGCATTGGCGTCAGCGCCGATAACGCCGCCGACGTCAAAGCCCTGGCCGAGCGTTACGACGACGTCGATTGTTCGGTCGGCGTGCATCCGCTGGATGTGCAGCCGGGCGCGGCGCCGGCGCTGGACTGGCTGCTGCATGAACTGAATCACCCGAAAGTGGTGGCGATCGGCGAAACCGGTCTGGACTACCACTACGAGCCGGAAGCCGCCGAATTGCAGCAGGAGTCTTTCCGTCTGCACCTGCAAGCCGCACAGCAGACCGGCAAACCGGTGATCATCCACACCCGTGGCGCCCGCGCCGACACGCTTGAGTTGTTGCGCGAAGCCGCGCTACCCCAGGCCGGTGTGCTGCATTGCTTCACCGAAGACTGGGACATGGCCAAGGCCGCGCTGGACATGGGTTATTACATCTCCCTGTCGGGCATCGTCACGTTCCGCAATGCCGATGCGCTGCGCGATGTGGCGAGCAAGGTTCCGGCGGATCGCCTGCTGGTGGAAACCGATTCGCCGTACCTGGCGCCGATCCCTTATCGCGGCAAGCCGAATCTGCCGCAATACGTGCGGGAAGTGGCAGAGTTTCTGGCGATGCTGCGGGGCGAGAACTACGAGCGCTTTGCCGAGCAGACCACTGAGAACTTCAAGCGACTGTTTCCGCTGGCGCACGTAAAAGCCTGAATCGCAGGCAAAAAAAACCCGGGTTCTGGGGGGTGAATCCGGGTTAAGACCATTAGGAGTAAAACAAAGGCACGCGGTCCTTTGGTACCTTTACCGGCGCGACACTTGGGGGAGATGTCGCCCGACAGTTCAAGTATTGATCAGTCTGGCGTTCAGTCCAGTTGGCCGGTCGGGGTTTTTAAACAAATTTGGAATACGTTCGCTTCGGTTATGTTCTCATTCCCCCCGAAACGTTCGTGAAATGAACAAGAAACACAGATATGGTCGGATGATCCGTGCATTTTTGCGCAAGTTAGGCATAATACGCGGCTTCGAATTTTGACCCCTACAGACCTTTTCTTATGCACAAAGAACCTCGTAAGGTCCGTGAGTTTCGTCGCCGCGAGCAAGAAATTCTCGATACCGCGCTCAAGCTGTTCCTCGAACAAGGTGAAGACAGTGTCACCGTCGAGATGATTGCTGATGCCGTGGGTATCGGCAAAGGCACGATCTACAAGCACTTCAAGTCCAAGGCGGAAATCTATCTGCGCCTGATGCTCGATTACGAGCGCGACTTGAACGAGCTGTTGCATTCGGCCGATGTCGACAAGGACAAGGAAGCCCTGTCCCGTGCCTACTTTGAATTCCGCATGCGCGACCCGCAGCGCTATCGCCTGTTCGATCGCCTGGAAGAGAAGGTGGTCAAGGGCAATCAGGTCCCGGAGATGGTCGAGGAGCTGCACAAGATCCGTGCCTCGAACTTCGAACGTCTGACCCTGCTCATCAAGGGCCGCATCAGCGAAGGCAAGCTCGAAGACGTGCCGCCGTACTTCCACTACTGCGCATCCTGGGCGCTGGTGCACGGCGCTGTGGCGCTGTATCACTCGCCGTTCTGGAGCAACGTGCTGGAAGATCAGGAAGGTTTCTTCCAGTTCCTGATGGACATCGGCGTGCGCATGGGCAACAAGCGCAAGCGCGACCCTGAAACGCCAAGCAGCTGAATCATTCAGTCGCCTTATGCGCCGTGTTTTTCGCTACATGGCGCAGTACCGCAGGAATATACTCAGGCATAGGGCTTGCTAAAACTTGAATTGTGAGTCAAGTTTTAGCCGCTCGATTTTCCATCGCCGGAGTGCTTCATGATCGTTGACCGTCAAGGCAGGCGTTTTCGCAATTTGCGGATCAGTCTGACCTCCGCCTGCAATTACGCCTGTACCTACTGCGTGCCCAACGGCAAGCGGCTGGTGGCTGCGCAGGATGAACTGTCGGCCGAGGCCATGGCACGCGGCGTTGCCTATCTGATCGAAGCCGCCGGCATCGAGCGCCTGCGCATCACTGGCGGCGAGCCGCTGGTCAGTCCCAAGCTCGAATCCTTCATGAGCGCCGTCGGCAAGATGGGCCTGGAAGACATCAGCCTGACCACCAACGGCCAGCTCCTGGCGAAAAAACTCCCGCTGCTGGTCGATGCCGGCCTGCGACGCATCAACGTTTCCCTCGATACCCTGGACGCCGGCGCGTTCCGCAGCATTGCCCGTGGCGGCGATCTGGCCACCGTGCTCGACGGCATGGATCAGGCCGCAGCGGCGGGGATGAAGATCAAGGTCAACATGGTGCCGTTGCGCGGGCAGAACCTCGACCAGGTGATGCCGCTGCTCGATTACTGCCTCGAGCGTGGCTTTGAACTGCGCTTCATCGAGCTGATGCGCATGGGCCACCTGGCCACTGATTCCAACGCCTTCCTGCAACAGTTCGTCAGCCTGCAACAGTTGCTGAGCCTGATCGGCGAACATTACGAGTACGCGCAAACCGACGCGCCGGTGGACGCCACGGCCGTTCGCTATGCAATTCCCGGTCTCGGCAACTTTGGTGTGATCGCCAACGAAAGCGTTCCGTTCTGCCGAACCTGCTCGCGACTGCGACTGTCATCCACCGGATGGCTGCATGGTTGCCTGTCATCGAGTAATCGTCACTACGTCGGTGACCTGCTCGACAAGCCGCGCCACGAGGCGCTGCCAGCGTTGCAACGATTGCTGGTCAAAGCCTTGGGCGACAAGCAGGAAGTCGCATTCTCCGGCGGCGCCACCGTCATGAAGATCATTGGCGGCTAAGCCCCTCGCCACAAAAGCTTTATTTCAAACCGGATACCTGCACATTTCCAAGGACTGGCGCAAAAGCTGCATCCTACGGCCATTCGCCGGTTTTCCGTCACCGGCTTCTGGAGGATTAGGATGCGTAGCCTGGTTTTGCTGCTGGCCGTTTTGGCGCTGGGCGGCTGTATGACTGTCAGTGACATGGCCGAAGGGACTCGCTACCAGATGAGCGACGCAGGTCTGCTGGATCACAGCGACAGCCGCCGCGTAAACAATTTCCGCATTCAGCCGGATTCGTTCATCTACATCGCGCAAGGCTCGTTCGCGCCACCGGGTGGTTCGTACCCGCGTCCCAACGTAGTGGCCGAAGAGGCCTTCAAAGGCTTCGTCGAATACTTCCCGATGGTCCGCCGCGCCCGCGCGCCGGAAGGCCTCGACCAGGCGATGGGCGAAGCCCGTGATGCCGGTGCTCACTACCTGCTGTACACCCGTTTCGCCAAGGCTGACGACCGCATCGGCAACTCCGATGAATGGCTCGATCAGGAAGCCGTGGATCGCCTCGGTATCGACGGCGGCGTGATTCAGATCATGTTGATCGAGACCAGCACCCAGTATTTGATTGATACTGCACGGATCAAGAGTCGTGGCGGTTTACTGACGTTCCACGACAACAAGCCCGAAGACCTGATCGGCCCACCGCTGGCGCAATACGCGCGCAGCTTGCTGGGCGTCGGGGACCAGTAATTCAAGGAGTACGCCATGAGTGGCCCGCAAAAAGCCAATGACCTGTTGGGACAAATCCCCAAAACCAAAGGCTTGCCGCCGGTGCACTTGTGGAACCCGGATTTCTGCGGCGACATTGACATGCGCATCGCCCGCGACGGCACCTGGTATTACCTGGGCACGCCGATCGGGCGCAAGCCGATGGTCAAGCTGTTCTCCACCATCATCCGCCGCGATGGCGATGATTATTTCCTGATTACTCCGGTGGAGAAAGTCGGGATCAAGGTCGACGATGCGCCATTCGTGGCGATTGCCGTCGAGGTGGAAGGCGAGGGTGAGGCGCAACTGCTGCGCTTTACCACCAATGTCGATGAAACCACCGAGGCCGGCCCGGAGCATCCGATCCGGGTCGAGATCGATCCGACGACGCAAGAACCTGCGCCCTACGTGCATGTACGCACCAATCTCGAAGCGCTGATCCACCGTAACGTGTTCTACCAATTGGTCGAACTGGCGGTCAGCCGAGAAATCGATGGCCAGCGCTGGCTCGGCGTCTGGAGTGGCGGCGAGTTCTTTCGCATCGGCCTCGAACCGTAAAAAAACCGCAGTCTGTGAAAGCAGGCTGCGGTTTTTTGTCGTTGACTCTCAATCGTATGATGATTAGCTTGGGCAACCACAGCGAACGGCTTCGGGGTATCCATGTCGAGCAGTTTTCACGCATCAACGGTTGACTGGCTGGGCGCCTGGATTGCCGCCGGCCAGGTAAAACCGGGGCAGGCGATCAAAGTCGAGGCCGATCTGGGCGAACAGCTCGGCGTCAGCCGCACCGTGATCCGCGAAGCCATCAAGACCCTCGTCGCCAAAGGCATGCTCGAAGTCGGGCCGAAAGTCGGCACGCGGGTGTTGCCGATCAAGCGCTGGAACCTGTTCGACCCGCAAGTCGTGGGTTGGCTGTCGCGCAGCGGCCTGCCGGAAAACTTCGTCGATGACCTGCTCGACCTGCGCCGCACCATCGAACCGATGGCGGTGCGCTGGGCCTGCGAGCGGGCAACCGTCGAACAGGTGCAAGCCGTGCAGCAGGCCTACAACGCCCTGGAGAAGGCGGTGGACAGCGGTATCGATTACAACCGTGCCGACCAGTTCTTCCACGAGTGCATTCTGGCCGCCAGCCACAATCAATTCATCGAGCAAATGGTGCCGGCCCTCGGCGCGCTGCTCGCCGTGTCCTTCGAAGTGTCCGCGGCAGACCCCGACGAATTACGCCGCACACTGCCCATCCATAAAGACATGGCCGACGCCATCGCCGCTCGGGATGCCGCGCGCGGGGTATGGGCCTGCATGACCCTGATCGACAATGCCGACCTGGCCATCAAGCGGTTCTACCCGCAGGTGATGGCCGACAAAAAAGCCAGCTGACAAAAACAACAAGACAGGAGGTTGCATGACGTGGACTGCGGTGACAGAGCATCGGGCGCAACTGGGCGAAGGCCCGTTCTGGGACGCACCGACCCAGGCGCTGTACTGGGTCGACATCGCCGGCAAGCAGGCGCTGCGCCTGATCGGGCAGAACGTGCAGATCTGGCAGATGCCGGAACACGTCTCGGCGTTCATTCCCTGCGCCAGCGGCGACGCGCTGGTGACCCTGAGCAGCGGCGTCTACCGGCTGGATCTCGAGTCCCCCGGACTTGAGCCGCGACTGACGCTGTTCTGCGTCGCCGATCCGCAACCGGGCAACCGCGCTAACGAAGCGCGTTGTGATGGTCAGGGCCGCTTGTGGCTCGGCACCATGCAAAACAACATCGGCGAGCAGGGCGAGGATCTGCCGATCACGCGCCGTTCCGGCGGGCTGTTCCGGATTGATCCGGATAAACGAGTCACGCCGTTGCTGCGTGGCCTGGGGATTCCCAACACGCTGCTCTGGAGTGACGACGGCACCACGCTGTTGTTCGGCGACAGCCTCGACGGCACGTTGTATCGCTATTTCATCCACACCGACGGCAACCTCGACACGGCCCGGTCTTGGTACGGCGCCGATCAGAACGGTGGCCCGGACGGTTCGGCGATGGACGCCGAAGGCTACATCTGGAACGCCCGCTGGGACGGCAGCTGCCTGCTGCGCCTGACACCGGATGGCCAGGTCGACCGCAAGATCGACCTGCCGATCAGCCGCCCGACCAGTTGCGTATTCGGCGGCGCCGACCTGAAAACCCTGTACATCACCAGCGCCAAAAGTCCGCTGAACCACCCGCTGGACGGCGCCGTGCTGTCGCTACGAGTGGACGTCGCAGGAAAGCTCTGTACTCGATTCGCCAGTTAAATCCCAAAATATGGGATGCAAAATTATATATTGAGATTATTTGGCGGTCGGGTTTATAGTCGGCTCCAGCAGTAACACGCACTCACACTTAAAAAGAACAAAACAGGTGAAGTGATGCAGCGAATCTCTATCGCACTCCCCAGCGGAGTCAGCGTCCCGCAACGGCCCGATGCCGTCAGCGGCGCTCGCCTGTTGTGTTCCAGAAGCCTTCCAGACCGGACATCGTCAGATGCCCGGTTTTTTTATGCTTTCCAACAGGAGTCCTGATTCATGGCTGAACCTCTGTCCCTGCCACCGGTACCCGAGCCACCGAAAGGCGAGCGCCTGAAAAACAAGGTTGTGTTGCTGACCGGCGCCGCCCAAGGCATCGGCGAAGCGATCGTCGCGACTTTCGCCTCGCAGCAGGCGAAACTGGTGATCAGCGATATCCAGGCTGAAAAGGTCGAGAAGGTCGCTGCGCACTGGCGCGAGCAGGGCGCCGATGTGCAAGCGATCAAGGCCGACGTCTCGCGTCAGCAGGATCTGCACGCCATGGCCAAACTGGCCATCGAGCTGCACGGTCGTATCGACGTGCTGGTCAATTGCGCCGGCGTCAACGTGTTCCGCGATCCGCTGGAAATGACCGAAGAAGACTGGCGCCGCTGCTTTGCCATCGACCTCGACGGCGCCTGGTATGGCTGCAAGGCCGTGTTGCCGCAGATGATCGAGCAAGGCATCGGCAGCATCATCAACATTGCCTCGACCCATTCCACGAACATCATTCCCGGCTGCTTCCCGTACCCGGTGGCCAAACATGGCCTGCTCGGGCTGACCCGCGCGCTGGGCATCGAGTACGCGCCGAAGGGTATTCGCGTCAACGCCATCGCCCCGGGCTACATCGAAACCCAGCTCAACGTCGATTACTGGAACGGCTTCGCCGACCCGCACGCTGAACGCCAGCGCGCCTTTGACCTGCATCCGCCCAAACGCATCGGCCAACCGATCGAAGTGGCGATGACGGCCGTGTTCCTGGCCAGCGACGAAGCGCCGTTCATCAACGCCTCGTGCATCACCATCGATGGTGGTCGCTCGGTGATGTACCACGACTGAAAAACCGGATTCCAGGTGGCAAGGTCCGCCTGAAATCCAATCATCATACGATATGACTATTGTCCTGATGATTGACAGAAACATGCTTCGACCGCTTCAACGCTTTTCAAATAACGCTCAAGAAAAATAACAAGGAGTCTGCTTATGAAACGTCGTTTCGGGATTCGTACCCTGTGCAGTGCCGCGCTGGCGGCCACTGCGTTCAGCCTGAGCGGTTCGCTGCTGGCCGCCGATCCGGTGAAGATCGGTTTTCTGGTCAAGCAGGCCGAAGAGCCGTGGTTCCAGACCGAATGGGCCTTCGCAGAAAAAGCGGCCAAGGACAAAGGCTTCGAGCTGATCAAGATCGCCGTGCCGGACGGCGAGAAAACCCTCTCGGCCATCGACAGCCTCGCGGCCAACGGTGCCAAGGGCTTCGTGATTTGCCCGCCGGACGTGTCCCTCGGCCCTGCAATCATGGCCAAGGCCAAACTCAATGACCTGAAAGTGATTGCCGTGGACGACCGTTTCGTCGACGCCAACGGCAAGTTCATGGAAGAGGTGCCGTACCTCGGCATGGCCGCGTTCGAAGTCGGCCAGAAGCAGGGCGCCGCCATGGCCGCCGAAGCGAAAAAGCGTAACTGGGACTGGAAAGACACCTACGCCGTTGTGAACACCTACAACGAACTCGACACCGGCAAGAAGCGCACCGACGGCTCGATGAAAGCGCTTGAAGATGCCGGCCTGCCGAAAGGGCACATCCTGACCGCCGCCCTGAAAACCCTCGACGTACCGGGCAGCATGGACGCCACCAACTCGGCGCTGGTCAAGCTGCCGGGCGCGGCGAAGAACCTGATCATCGGCGGCATGAACGACAACACCGTGCTCGGCGGCGTGCGCGCCACCGAAGCCGCCGGGTTTGCCGCCGCCAACGTGATCGGCATCGGCATCAACGGCACCGACGCGATCGGCGAGCTGAAAAAGCCCAACAGCGGCTTCTACGGTTCGATGCTGCCGAGCCCGCACATCGAGGGCTACAACACCGCCAGCATGATGTACGAGTGGGTCACCACCGGCAAAGAACCGCCGAAGTACACCGCGATGGACGACGTCACCCTGATCACCCGCGAGAACTTCAAGCAAGAGCTGGAAAAGATCGGCCTGTGGAACTGACGGCAGCGGCGGCCCGGGCAACCGGGCTGTCATCGGTGTGAAGAGGTGGCTTAAATGCACGCGCAAGTACAAACACAACAACACAGTGCCGGCAGTCTGCGCTTCAACGGGATCGGCAAGACCTTCCCCGGGGTGAAGGCGCTGGACGGCATCAGCTTCGTCGCCTATCCCGGGCAGGTGCACGCCTTGATGGGCGAGAACGGCGCCGGCAAATCGACGCTGCTGAAAATCCTCGGTGGCGCCTACATTCCCAGCAGCGGCCAGCTGCAGATCGGCGAACGGACGATGGCCTTCAAGTCCACCGCCGACAGCATCGGCAGCGGCGTGGCGGTGATTCACCAGGAGTTGCACCTGGTGCCGGAAATGACCGTGGCCGAGAACCTGTTCCTCGGCCACCTGCCGGCCAGTTTCGGTCTGATCAATCGCGGTGCGCTGCGTCAGCAAGCCTTGGCTTGTCTCAAAGGTCTGGCCGATGAAATCGATCCGCAGACCAAGGTCGGGCGCCTGTCCCTCGGCCAGCGGCAACTGGTGGAAATCGCCAAGGCGTTGTCCCGTGGCGCCCATGTGATTGCCTTCGATGAACCGACCAGCAGCCTCTCGGCTCGGGAAATCGACCGGTTGATGGCGATCATCGGCCGGCTGCGCGACGAGGGCAAAGTGGTGCTCTACGTCTCCCATCGCATGGAAGAAGTGTTCCGCATCTGCGACGCGGTCACGGTGTTCAAGGACGGTCGCTACGTACGTACCTTCGAGGACATGAGTCAGTTGACCCACGATCAACTGGTGACTTGCATGGTCGGGCGCGACATTCAGGACATCTACGATTATCGCGGTCGCCCGCGCGGTGCGGTGGCGCTGAGAGTCGATGGATTGCTCGGCCCGGGCCTGCGTGAGCCGATCAGTTTCGATGCGCACAAAGGCGAAATCCTTGGCCTGTTCGGACTGGTCGGGGCAGGGCGCACCGAGCTGTTCCGGTTGCTCAGCGGCCTGGAACGCAACACCGCCGGGCGCCTGGAATTGCGCGGCCATGAACTGAAGCTGCGTTCGCCCCGCGATGCGATTGCCGCCGGGATCCTGCTGTGCCCGGAGGATCGCAAGAAGGAAGGCATCATCCCGCTCGCCAGCGTCGCCGAGAACATCAACATCAGTGCCCGCGGCGCGAACTCAGGGCTCGGTTGCCTGCTGCGCGGGATCTGGGAAAAGGGCAACGCCGACAAACAGATCAAGGCCCTGAAAGTGAAAACGCCCCACGCCGGGCAACAGATCAAGTTCCTCTCCGGCGGCAACCAGCAGAAGGCGATTCTCGGCCGCTGGCTGTCGATGCCGATGAAAGTCCTGCTGCTCGACGAGCCGACCCGGGGCATCGACATCGGCGCCAAGGCCGAGATCTACCAGATCATCCATAACCTGGCCGCCGACGGCATTTCGGTGATCGTGGTGTCCAGTGATCTGATGGAAGTGATGGGCATTTCCGACCGCATTCTGGTGCTGTGCGAGGGCGCCCTGCGTGGCGAAGTCAGCCGCGACCAGGCCAACGAATCCAACCTGCTGCAACTGGCTTTGCCGCGCCACCGCGCTGACGGCGTGGCGAACTGAGAGGTGACTATGATGACAACCCAAAACGAAACCCTGCCGACCGCGCGCAAACCGCTGGATATGCGGCGCTTCCTCGATGACTGGGTGATGTTGCTGGCGGCGGTCGGGATCTTCCTCGCCTGCACCTTGCTGATCGACAACTTCCTCTCGCCGCTGAACATGCGTGGCCTGGGCCTGGCGATTTCCACCACCGGTATCGCCGCGTGCACCATGTTGTATTGCCTGGCGTCGGGGCATTTCGACTTGTCGGTGGGTTCGGTGATTGCCTGCGCCGGGGTGGTTGCGGCGGTGGTGATGCGCGATACCAACAGCGTGTTTCTCGGCGTCAGCGCCGCGCTGGTGATGGGCCTGATCGTCGGGTTGATCAACGGCATCGTGATCGCCAAGTTGCGGGTCAATGCGTTGATCACGACGCTGGCGACCATGCAGATCGTCCGTGGCCTAGCCTACATTTTTGCCAACGGCAAAGCGGTGGGCGTATCGCAGGAATCGTTCTTCGTGTTCGGCAACGGTCAGTTGTTCGGCGTGCCGGTGCCGATCCTGATCACCATTGTCTGCTTCCTGTTTTTCGGCTGGTTGCTGAACTACACGACCTACGGGCGCAACACCATGGCCATCGGCGGCAACCAGGAAGCGGCGTTGCTGGCGGGGGTGAATGTCGATCGCACGAAGATCATCATCTTCGCCGTGCATGGAGTGATCGGTGCGCTGGCGGGGGTGATTCTGGCGTCGCGGATGACGTCCGGGCAACCGATGATCGGGCAGGGTTTTGAGCTGACGGTGATTTCGGCTTGCGTGCTGGGTGGTGTGTCGCTGAGTGGCGGGATCGGGATGATTCGGCATGTGATTGCCGGGGTGTTGATTCTGGCGATTATCGAGAATGCGATGAACCTGAAGAATATCGACACGTTTTATCAGTATGTGATTCGAGGTTCGATTTTGCTGTTGGCTGTTGTGATCGACCGTCTGAAACAGCGCTGAGATCAATATTCTGCTGACCCTCTCCTTTGGGAGAGGGTGTCTCCAGTACTACGCCTTTTGTCACCTTCCCCAAAAATTACCTTGCCCGTCCCAACCCGTTTCGGTTATCACTTTGTACATGATTAGACAGGTACGATTTGACAAGAAACAACGGGTGGTCGACGAGCTCGTCCGACGCATCGAAAGCGGCCTCATGGAGGACGGCTTTCTGTTGCCCGGCGAGCATCAGTTGGCTCAGGAATTCAACGTCAGCCGTGGCACGTTGCGCGAAGCGCTGGCCGAACTGAAACGGCGCAATTACATCGCCACGCAAAGCGGGGTCGGTTCCATCGTCACGTTCGACGGTGTGGTGCTCGATCAGCGCAGCGGCTGGGCCCAGGCCCTGGCCGACAGCGGGGCGTTCATCAACACCGAAGTGCTGCGCCTGGAAGCCGTGACCCGGCCCGACCTGCTGCCTCGCTTCGGCACCGACCAATTCATCACCCTCGACCGTCGTCGCCGTTCCAATGACGGCACGCTGGTGTCCCTCGAACGCTCATTGATGCCCGCCACCGGAGGCCTGGAAAGCCTGCCGCGTGTCGGCCTGATCGACAATTCGCTGACTGTCACCCTGGCGGCCTACGGCTACATCGGCGAGCGCGGCGATCAGTGGATCGGCGCCGAACCGCTCAACGCTGTCGATGCCGAGCTGCTCGGCCGTCCGGAAGGCACGGTGTTCCTCAAGGCACTGCGCACCACCTACGACCGGCAGAACCGCTTCATGGAACTGGTCGAAAGCCTGCTTGATCCGGTGCATTTTCGTCTGCACCTGCAATTTGGAGAATCGAAATGACCGCCCTCGACCGTGCCCTGGGCGCGTTTTATGGCCTGGCGCTTGGCGACGCGCTGGGTATGCCGACCCAATCCCTGAACCGCGAAACGATCAAGCAGCGCTTCGGCCAGATCACCGACCTGCAAGACGCCGGCCCCTTGCAACCGATTGCCGCGAACATGCCCAAAGGCTCGATCACCGATGACACCGAACAGGCGATTCTGGTGGGCGAGTTGCTGGTCGAAGGCAAGGGCCGGATCGAGCCGGCGGTACTCGCGCAACGGCTGATCGAATGGGAAGCCGAGATGCAGGCCAAGGGCTCGCAGGACTTGCTCGGTCCGTCGACCAAACGTGCGATCGAAATGATCCTCGCCGGCCATTCGCCGGAAGAGGCCGGGCGCTACGGCACCACCAACGGCGCGGCGATGCGCATCACCCCGGTGGGAATCGCCGCCGATGTCGCCGACCCCGAGCGTTTTATCGCGGCGGTGGTGCAGGCGTGTCAGGTCACTCACAACACCACGCTGGGGATTTCCAGCGCGGCAGCGGTGGCGGCGGTGGTTTCGGCCGGCATCAACGGCCTGGATCTGGGCGAGGCGCTGAACCTCGGCCAGCAGATCGCCCAGCAAGCGGAAGCGCACGGGCACTGGGTGGCCGGTGGGCGCATCGCGTCGCGGATCAGTTGGGCGCGCAGCATCAGCGTTGAAAGCGACCCGGTGCTGCTCGCGGATCTGCTGTACGACGTGATCGGTACATCGGTGGCCTCGCAGGAATCGGTGGTGGTGTCGTTCGCCCTCGCGCAGCAAGTCGCGGTCGGTGAAGTGACGCCGTTCGACGCGCTGTGCATGGCCGCGAGCCTCGGTGGCGACACCGACACCATCGCGGCGATTCTCGGCGCCATGCTCGGGGCCTGCCTGGGTCTTCAGAGCTGGCCGGCGGCGATGATTGAAACCGTCAAAACCGTCAATGATCTGGAGCTGGAACCGTTGGTGAAAGGACTCCTCGCGCTGCGCTGAAACGCCGCCCGCCACACGTCAACCATCTGTCTTGCCGACAACCACAACAATGGCAACAGGAGCATCTCTCATGAGTTCATCGAACGCCGGGCAAAGCGCCGGGCAACTGGAAACCCGTGGCATCGAGCCGGTGCCGGAAGGCGAGTGCAACGGCCATCCGCTGCAACTGTTCTGGGTCTGGTTTGCTGCCAATATTTCCATCCTCGGCCTGCCGCTGGGCGCCACGCTGGTTGCGTTTCGCGGCCTGGCAATCTGGCAGGCGATCATCGTTGCGATCCTCGGTGCCGCCGGTTCGTTTGCGGTGGTGGGGATCATCTCGATTGCCGGCCGTCGCGGTCGTGCGCCGAGCCTGACTTTGTCGCGGGCGATCTTCGGTGTGCGCGGCAATATCGGCCCGACGCTGGTGTCGCTGATGTCGCGCCTGGGCTGGGAAACCGTCAACACCACTACCGCTGCGTTCGTGCTGTTGTCGTTGTGCTCGATCCTGTTCGGCTCGCCGGTAGAAGCCAAAAGCGCGCCGGTGTTGACCCTGGTCTTCATCGCGATTTTCGTGCTGCTGACCCTGTCGGTGTCCGGCCTCGGCCACGCCACGTTGCTGGTGATCCAGAAGTGGGCGACCTACGTGTTCGGCGCGCTGAACATTCTGGTCGGTGGCTTCCTCTGCGCGACCATCGACTGGAGCGCGGTGTTCAACGCCACCCCGGCGCCAATGAGTGCGATGATCATCGGTATCGGCACCATGGCGGCCGGCACCGGGATCGGCTGGGCGAATGCCGGGGCCGACATGTCGCGCTATCAGCATCGCAGCGTCAAAGCCGTGCGCCTGGTCGCTTCGGCAGCGTTCGGTGCGGGGATTCCGCTGGTGTTGCTGATCACCCTCGGTGGCCTGCTGTCGGTGGGCAACAACGATCTGGCATCGGCGACCGACCCGATCGTGGCGATCCGCGACATGCTGCCGACCTGGATGGCGGTGCCGTACCTGATTACCGCATTCGGTGGCTTGCTGTTATCGAACAACCTGTCGGTGTACTCCGCCGGTCTGACCACGCTGACCCTCGGCCTGAAGGTCAGGCGCGTGTACGCGGTGGTGGTCGACATCGTCGCGATCTTCGCCGGTTCGATCTACTTCATGCTGATTGCCGACAGTTTCTACGGCCCGTTCATTACCTTTATTTCCCTGCTGGCGGTGCCGATCACCGCGTGGGTCGGGATCTTCGTGGTCGACCTGATTCACCGTCACTACTACAGCCCGAAAGACCTGCTCGACGTCAGCCCGAGCAGCGCCTACTGGTACAGCGGCGGCATCGAGTGGCGCGCATTCGGTGCGTGGGCGATTGCCATCGTGCTGGGTTTCAGTTTCACCACCATCGGTACGACCGCCGAAAATGTCTGGTTCAAGGGCTTCCTGTCCGACTCATGGCTGGGCCACAACGGCCTCGGCTGGATCGTGACGTTTGTGGTCGCCGGAGGCCTGTACTTCGTACTCGGCGGGGCGAAAGACCGCCGCGCCGCGCAAGTCGAGAACGCTCATGCCTAAGATGTTGCACACCGGCCAGGTCATCATCGACCTGGTCATGGCCGTGGAGGCGCTGCCGCAAATCGGCGGCGATGTGCTGGCGCAATCCGCCAGTTTCGAAGCCGGCGGCGGTTTCAATGTGATGGCCGCCGCCGTGCGTAACGGCTTGCCGGTGGTCTATCTCGGTCGCCACGGCAACGGTCGATTCGGTGATCTGGCACGGCAGGCGATGAACGTTGAAGGCATCCGTATCGGCATCGAACAACCTGCAGAGCGCGACACCGGCATCTGCGTGGCGCTGACCGATGCGTCGGCCGAGCGCAGTTTCATTTCCTACATCGGCGCCGAAGGTGAAGTGACGGCGGCGGAGCTGAACAGCGTTGCAGCCGAGGCGGGCGACTATGTCTACGTCAGCGGCTACAGCCTGCTGCACAGCGGCAAGGCCCAGGCGTTGCTGGACTGGACGCTGGCGTTGCCGAAGACGATCAACGTGGTGTTCGATCCGGGCCCGCTGGTGGAATCGCCGGACTCTCCGATGATGCAGGCGCTGCTGCCGCGCATCGATGTGTGGACCAGCAACAGTGTCGAAGCCTTGCGTTTCACTGGCGCGACGGACATCGAAACCGCGCTGGACCGGTTGGCCGTGCACCTGCCGCAGGGTGTGCTGATGGTGGTGCGCGACGGGCCGCAGGGTTGCTGGATTCATCAGCACGGCGAACGCCGGCATGTGCCGGGTTTCAAGGTGCAGGCGGTGGACAGCAACGGCGCGGGCGATGCCCATGCCGGCGTGTTCGTTGCCGGCCTGGCGCAAGGTCTGGCGGCTGATGAAGCCGCGAGGCGCGCCAATGCTGCAGCAGCGTTGGCCGTGACCCGTTGGGGGCCGGCGACTGCACCGGGCACAGCCGAAGTCGATGCGCTGATCCGCGAATCTTCCGCCTACTGACCGGCACCTTCTGAACCCGAACCACCGGTAGTGGTTTTCGAGCCCATACCGGAGCCGGAATTGTCCGGCGGAACGGGATTACCCTGAGTGCCGCCCTGACGCCCTGGATCATTGCCTTGGGTGCGTGGGTCAGTGCCGGTGGCGGGCGGCAGGGCGTTCTCGACGCCCGAGCCATCGGTGTTCATGCCGGGGGCACTCTGGATGGCCGGGGCCTTCGGGCGCTCGACCGGATCGGTGGGGCCAGTGCCGGTGGCGGTCGCGGCGAACGCCACGGGGCAGAGCAGGGTGGCAAACACGAAAGCAGTCAACCTTGACGAGATCATGGTGTGTCTCCAGTGATTGGAATCCGTACCTGATCTTGGTCTGCCCTCGTGTGGCATAGGTGCCGATTGAATGACGAACGGTTCAGTTCGTCAGTGCGCTTTCTACTGACATTCGGCGCCAAAGCAAACGGCCGAGGGTGATCGACCAGTTCAACGCCGCCACCGCCAGAACGGTCAGCAACAGCGTCGCCATGCCGTGCTCGACAATGATTTTCCCGGCCAGCAGCGGGAAGCCGAATACACCGATGAAGTACGCCAGACTAAACAGCAGCAACGCCTGCGACGTGGTGCCGGCCGGTGCTTCGTTGGCGGCGAGTCCATTGATCACCGAGTAGGTGAGGCCGTATCCGACACCGAGCATCACCGCCGCCAGCAGATAGCTAAACCCGTTCTGGACGCCGAACGCGAACAGCACGATCGAGCCCAGCATCAACCCTGAAAGCAGACACGACGCCCGCAGCGGATCACGCTTGACCACATAGCCTGCGATCAACATCCGGCTGCTGATCGCAGCGCTCATGAAGCCCAGAAAGAACAGCGAATAATCCAGCGAGCGGGCGGCGGCATAGGTGGTCTGGAAACTCGACAGTCCACCGAACACGCAACCGCCGAGGCCGACCATGATGATCGGAAACGCCGCGCTTGAGCCGAGTACCTGGGTCGTCGCGAGCCAAGTGATTTTTGCGGCTGACGGGGCTTGTGTACTTTTCAGGCGGGTGCCGAGACGCCAGAACAGCAGCACGCCGATCAGGCTCGCCCCGGCTGCCAGATAGAACGCCGACGTCACCGGCAAGCCCAGCGCACTCGCTGCACGCCCGAGCAACGGGCCGCTGCCGATCCCGGTCATCATGCTGCCGGACAGCAGCGCAAAGTATTTTGCCCGCTGCGCCGGGCTCACCAGACTGGCGACGATGATCGGCCCCAGCGTGTAGAACACGCCCCAGCCCAAACCAAGCAGCAATCCGAAAAACAGCAGCCAATGGCCGAACCCCGGCGTCATCGCAAACCCCAGACTCGCCGCCACCAGCAACAGCCCGAACAGCGCAATCGAACGCGCCGCGCCCAGCCAGTCGGACAGGTGCCCGGACACCAGCACCGCAACGAATGTGCTGAGCATCGCCGCACTGATCACGCTGCCGGCATCGTGCTCGTTGCCACCGCGAGAACCGATCAGCAGCGAGAGCAGAAACGTCGCGCCGTAGGATAGCGACAACAGATAACTGGCGAGGCAGAACAGGCCGAACAGTTTGCCCGAGACCTGGGGTGTTGCTTGAGGCATGACGCGGTTCCTTGACCGGAAAAATTGAGCGTCATCTATCTAACACGTCAGGCCCGAGGCTTAGGTCTGAGCTTGGCGAACTCAGGATCGTGAATGACCGGAGTAACGCCTTCAGACGACGCCGATCTCTTCCTTGAATTGCTCCATGAAACCCTTCAGGCGTTGATGACGGATTTGCGCCAGACGTTGACCGGCAACGGTCTGGAAACCGTCGGCGAGGTGCAGCAGTTTGGTCTGGAAATGATCGAGGCAGAATCGCTTGTCGTCGTAGTCCCTTTCCCGAGCCTCGGGATCCTGCGGGTCGTATAGCGCACTGCCCATGCGCCCGGCGATGTAGAAGGTGCGGGCGACGCCGAGCATGCCGAGGGAGTCGAGACGGTCGGCGTCCTGCATCAGTCGGGCTTCGAGGGTCGTCGGTGTGATGTTGGCGGAGAAACTGTGGGCTTCGATGGCGTGGATCACTGCACTGATTTTTTCATCGGGCCAGTTCAGGTTTGCCAGCACCTTTGATGCTTTTTCCGCCGCCAGGCGCGATGCCTGTGAACGCAGTGGCGAGTTCTTTTCCACGGCCACACAATCGTGCAGCAGCACCGCTGCCAGAAGGACTTCAAGATCGCCGCCTTCCTCGGCCTGCAAGGTGCGCGCGTTGTGCCAGACCCGTTGCAGGTGCGACAGGTCATGAGCGCCGTCCTCCGACGGTTCCAGGGCGTGGGGCAGCAGTTCAGCGGCGAGTTCCGTGAGGGGCGAGAAAGCGAAGTTTTTCATGGGCGTCCTTTCGAGTGTTCGGCGGCGCTAGCCTAATCTGTGGATTGCCATGTGACGAGCGCCGCGCGCCGCCTTAGTATGGCGTTTTCCTTTTTCCGACAAGGCCCGTCCATGACGATCGAAATCCGCCCGGCGACCCCCAGCGATGCACCGCAAATCCTCGCGTTCATCACTGAACTTGCAGACTTCGAAAAGGCCCGTCACGAAGTCATCGCCAGCGTCGCCGACATCGAGCGCAGCCTGTTCAGCGAAGGCGCCACCGCCCACGGCCTGATCTGCCTGCGCGATGGTCTGCCGATCGGTTTTGCGGTGTTCTTCTTCAGCTATTCGACCTGGCTGGGCAGCAACTGCCTGTACCTCGAAGACCTCTACATCACCCCGGAACAACGGGGCGGCGGCGCCGGTAAAACGTTGCTGCGCCACCTCGCAAAAATCGCCTGCGCCAACGACTGCGGCCGCTTCGAATGGAGCGTGCTGGACTGGAACACTCCGGCCATCGAGTTCTACAAATCCCTCGGCGCCCAGCCACAGGAGGAGTGGGTGCGCTATCGCATGGACGGCAAGGTATTGCGCGAATTTGCCGAGGGCTGAGGGAGTGATGGCAATCCGATGCTGATTCGATTGTTATCACCGCTCTAGTCCGGCATTCTACGCGCCATTTTTGCGCGCTCACGGACGACACCTGCAATGCCTCTGGCACTCTTTCTCCACGCCCGTGGAGCCCTCGCTGCGTCAACGAGTGACCGGCGTTGAGCGGACTACGGGCGTCGATCCGCCTGTACGGTCTGGTCAGAAACCTCGGTTCCTCCGATAACCTGCACCGCCAACCGGTGGACACTCTCTGCACCGTCAACCGCCTCGGTGGCAAAGCCATCCGTGCGTTTGTCTCGCGCCTCGATGCCGAGCTGATGGCGCGCAGTGCGGGCTACAACACCTGGCTCAATCAGCTCGACGACGCCACAGTTGCCGAGTCGAACTGGTTTGCCGACGAAGCCTGGCAACAACTGCAAACCCTCACCCCCCCGAACAGCCGCGAGCATTGTCACGCGCTGTTTGATTCCGTCGACCACCGCTGGCGCTTCGCCGCGACCGATGTCGACCTTTATCAGCCTCACCCGGAACCTCTGAAGCAAGGAGCTTTGAATTGAGTGGTAAACCCGCTGCACGCGTCACCGACCCAACCGCCTGCCCAATGCCAGGTCACGGCAACAACCCGATCGTCTCCGGCTCGCCGGACGTGTTCTTCGACGGGCTCCCCGCTGCGCGCATGACCGATAAATCGGCGTGCGGCAGCCCGATTACCGGCGGCGTTTCCGCCACCGTATTCATCAACGGCCTGAACGCCGCGATGCTCGACAGCACCGGCGGGCACGGCAATGTTGTGGTCGGTGGGTCCGGGACGGTGATTATTGGACAGAGTGGCGGAGGGGCAGCGTTTAGTGGGTTGTTGCCGATGCCGGTGCATTTCAATGATCGGATGCAGGTGATCAATGAAGCCACGGGAGAGCCTATCCCCGATCATCCCTATGCGATTCAGCGAGGTGATGGACGCATTGAGCACGGCATTACCGACGAGCAAGGCTTCACCCATATGGTCAGCTCCCATTTACCCGAAAAAATCAAACTGTTTGTAGAGTGACCGAAATGGAAGTCGAAAATCCCGCGCTCAAAGATTGCAAAACCGAAGTTGCTGGCCATGATTTGACCTGCAAGACGGATCAAACTGTCAAACAAGCTGCTGTTAAAGTTAAAAAAGTCGCTGTTTTTTTTATCGGTGGTGCAGGCGATAAGGAAGAGTACTATCAAAATCAGCCCCCTCATCGTAATGTGCTAAATGCTTGGAAGCAGTTGGAGAAACGTATTGCTCCTGATCAAACGAGCGAGGTTAACCTTCCCTATGTGAGTTATAAGGATGTTCGTGGCGATAAGGATATTGAAAAATATGTGATTCGTCCGCTTAAGGGTGATAAGTCGGTATATATTGTGATTGTTGGTCACAGTCTGGGCGGTTGGAATGGTGCCCATTTGACTTCGATTTTGAAAGAACGTGGTTATACAGTAAAAGTGTTGGTGACGCTTGATCCTGTGGGTGGTGGTACAGGTGTCTGGATGATGTCGGATATATATTTCACAACACCAAAGCCCGTGGCTGATTATTGGATTAATATATTGGCGGCACCCAAGGTGACAGACTCCTCCGATACTGTCGCAAGCATGGGAGAACGCTGGGTCATGACCTCCGGCCCTGATATCAATGAAGCAGTCGATGCCAATCACCGTCAGGCGGGCGTGATGTTTGGATCAATACTTCAAGGTGGTAAATCTGCGTGCGATATTGTGTATGAACGCTTGACTCAGTATCTGGGAACTTCGAAATGAAACGTTTGTTTGCTGTGTTCATGCTTCTGTTGTGCTGTTCTTGCGCTGAGCGGCCGGTTCTTCCTGCCATTAAGCTCGATTTTATCTCTGCCAGTGGTAGGGAAGATCGTTCAAGGCTGAATATCAAATTTGGATCGAAAACAGATGTATTAAATTTTTTCCAGAATGCAACGGGGGAAAGCCAGTTGGGTGAGACCTTGTATTGTTCTCTGGATAAGGAAGTTGAGTTCGAGGATTTTGATCGACTGACTCAATATCTGGTGGGCGATCTTGTTGAGGTTGATGGCTCTGAATCCGGCCTGAGTCATATTTATGTGTCTACATTGTCCGCATTAAAGAAAGAGGATGAGGGCGTATCGAATGTTTTTATGACCGCAAGTGAGTTGTTGGCGGCATTAAGAGAACGAAATACGGTCTCCTGCAGAGTATTCACTTCGGCTTATTCGTTCGGAGGGCATTATTCGAAGCCGATGTTGATTCCGGCAAATGACCTCGTGCGTGTCATTCAATAGGCAGGTGATCACTACGAAGTTGAAGTTTCAGCTTCGTGCTACCGATCGTTTTATTCCAGAATGATGGGTGCCTATTATTCTAATGTTATGTACGTTCCGGTTGAAAGTATTATTCGAGCCGTGGGTTAGGAGTTTGCTCTGAGTAATGGTGGTTTTTAATTATTGTATGGTCGGGTTTTTGGGGTTGTGATGTATCGATTGATGTTGGTTGCGTTGTTTGTGTTGTGTTCTTCATGTATGCAGTTGCATGTGCCAGCGCCACGGATTGAATTTACATCGATTGAATACAAGGGCGGGTATTATAATTTTCGTTTCAGGTCTGACAGGGATTTGGTCAATTTATACAAGGCGCATGGTATCAATGAGCAGGTCGGCACTTGGTTGAAGTGCTCGCTGGATGGTGATGTTGATTTTTCCATACTTCACAAAATTCGTCTTTACGGTGATGGGGTCGTCAACGACGTTCGTATTGTGGAGGGTGATCGACGTTATGAGTTTGATGTGTGGTTCAGGTTTGAAGAGGATGTTGATCAGGGTAGTAGTTCCAGAACAATCAGAAAGGAGGTGTTGTTGTCGTTGTTGGGCAAGCAGGACTATATTCCGTGTCAGGCAACAATAACGGCTACTTTTTATAACGCTTATTATTCGAAGGTTATGTATGTTCCCACCTCTCGGATCATTGCTGAGGTTGAAAAAGTAATTACAGCGCCGGAGTATGTAATATTGCCGCCAGAACTTCGGCCGCTGTCATGGCTGCAGTTTGAGCAGATTTGCATTACGGAGAGACGCTACCACGCAGGAGACACCATCGTTCATGGCGGCGTGTGCAGTGGCCTGCCTTACAGTGGGTTATTAAGTTCGTTCGCACCGCTGAATGGCAAATTCCGAATTGTCGATGCCCAGACGCGAAAACCCCAACCGAACGTGCGCTACATCATCAAACGTCCGGATGGAAGGGAAGAAGAGGGGCTGAGTGATGCTCTGGGCGATACACATGTCTTTGGTTCGAATTACCCTGAAAATTTCAAGCTTTTCCTGTTTGACGAAGGGCTGGAAGCCATGACGATGTAGAATTGGTATATCCCACAATATGGGATGTAAAATTACATATTGAGATTTTCCACTTGAGAGGTCTATAGTCCAGCTCACTCACTGCCAATAACAAAACAGGTGAAGCGATGCTGGCGCAATTGATCGCGCTCGATTGGGGAACGACCTCCCTACGTGCTTACAAACTCGCGGCGGGCGGGCAGGTGCTGGCGCAGCGGTCGCTGTCGTTCGGGATCATGCAGTTGCCGAAGACGCCGCGGGTCATCAACGGTCGCGAATGCGCCGACGGTTTTGAGTTGGCATTCGATGAGGCGTGCGGCGACTGGCTCGATGCGCAACCCGACTTGCCGGTGATTGCCTGCGGCATGGTCGGCAGCGCTCAGGGTTGGCGCGAAGCGTCCTACCGCGATACGCCGGCCAACGTCGCCGATCTTGGAAAATCCCTGCAAACCGTTCGCAGTCTTCGCGGTGTCGATGTGCACATCGTGCCGGGTGTGATTCAGCGCTCGACGCTGCCGAACGTGATGCGCGGCGAAGAAACCCAGGTACTCGGCGTCCTGCAGAGTCTGCCGGTCGAGGCGGGCAATGATCTGTTGATCGGCCTGCCGGGCAGTCATTCGAAATGGGTGGAAGTGGCCGACGGCTGCATCACCCGTTTCGACACCTTCATGACCGGCGAGGTGTTCGCCGTGCTCAGCGAACACAGCATTCTCGGCCGTACCCAACAGCACAGCGCGACGTTCGATGCCGAGGCGTTTGATCGCGGCGTGCAGGTGGCGTTGTCGTCGGAAGGCGAGATCGGCGTGCTGTCGACCCTGTTCAGCGCCCGCAGCCTGGGCCTGACCGGTGAACTCAGCACCACCGCGCAACCGGACTATCTGTCCGGTCTGCTGATCGGCCACGAGCTGACAGCGTTGGCCACCGTGCAACGGCGCCGTCGCAACAGCGCACATCTTCCTTCGATCATCCTCATCGGCAACGCGCAGTTGTGCGCCCGCTACAGCCGTGCGCTCGACGCCTGTGGTTTCGCCCGGGTGACCCTGGCCGAGCAGGCCACCGAGCGTGGGCTGTGGCAATTGGCGCTTGCCGCCGGACTGATCGATTCCTCATCCCGTTAACCCTGACTGGAGGCCTGACATGCTCAAGCAAGCACTGGCGCAAAACGGTCTGATCGCGATCCTGCGCGGCCTGCATCCGCAGGAAGCCGCCGCTGTCGGAGAAGTCCTGTATGCGGCCGGATTTCGCGTCATCGAAGTACCGCTCAATTCCCCCGCGCCGTACGAAAGCATTCGCATCCTGCGCAAGACCCTGCCCGCTGATTGCCTGATCGGTGCCGGCACGGTGCTGACCCCGGAACAGGTCGAACTGGTGAAGGAGGCCGGCGGCCAGGTCATCGTCATGCCCCACAGCGATGCCAAGGTGTTGCGGGCGGCGAAAGCGGCGGGGCTGTATCTGTCGCCGGGTGTTGCCACGCCGACCGAAGCCTTTGCGGCGCTGGAGGAGGGCGCGGACATTCTCAAGCTGTTCCCGGCCGAGCAGATGGGGCCGGCAGTGGTGAAAGCGTGGTTGGCGGTGTTGCCCGTCGGGACGATTCTGGCGCCGGTCGGTGGTATTACACCGGACAACATGCAGGTGTTCATCGATGCCGGCGTCAAAGGCTTCGGCCTCGGTTCCGGGCTGTTCAAACCGGGCATGACGACTGAACAAGTGGCAGCCAATGCCAAGGCCTACGTGACGGCCTGGAAAGCCCTTCGCTAAGACTTTTTGGCGCTGCGTGCGCTGCATCTATAAGAGAGACAAAAAGATGAAAATCACCAAACTGACCACCTTCATCGTCCCGCCGCGCTGGTGCTTCCTGAAAGTCGAAACCGACGAGGGCGTGACCGGTTGGGGCGAGCCCGTGGTCGAGGGACGCGCCCATACTGTTGCCGCAGCGGTCGAGGAATTGTCCGACTACCTGATCGGCAAAGACCCACGCAACATCGAAGACATCTGGACCGTGCTGTATCGCGGCGGCTTCTATCGGGGCGGCGCGATCCACATGAGCGCACTGGCCGGCATCGATCAGGCGTTGTGGGACATCAAGGGCAAGGCGCTCGGCGTGTCGGTCAGTGATCTGCTTGGTGGTCAGGTTCGGGACAAGATCCGCGTGTATTCGTGGATCGGCGGCGACCGTCCGGCAGACACCGCGCGGGCCGCGAAAGAGGCGGTGAGTCGCGGTTTTACCGCGGTGAAAATGAACGGCACCGAGGAACTGCAATTCCTCGATACCTTCGAGAAAGTCGATCTGGCGCTGGCCAATGTCGCGGCAGTGCGCGATGCGGTCGGGCCCAACGTCGGCATCGGCGTCGACTTCCATGGCCGAGTGCACAAACCCATGGCCAAGGTGCTGATGAAGGAACTCGACCCGTACAAATTGATGTTCATCGAAGAACCGGTGCTCAGCGAAAACTACGAAGCACTGAAAGAACTCGCACCGTTGACCAGCACCCCGATTGCCCTCGGCGAGCGGCTGTTTTCGCGGTGGGACTTTAAACGGGTGTTGAGCGAAGGTTACGTCGACATTATCCAGCCGGATGCCTCCCACGCCGGCGGCATCACCGAGACCCGCAAGATCGCCAACATGGCCGAAGCCTACGACGTGGCGCTGGCACTGCACTGCCCGCTGGGGCCGATCGCACTGGCGGCGTGTCTGCAACTGGACGCCGCTTGTTACAACGCGTTTATCCAGGAACAGAGCCTGGGCATCCATTACAACGAGAGCAATGACCTGCTCGATTATGTGAAGGATCCAAGGGTGTTCGATTACGACAAAGGCTTCGTGAAAATCCCCAACGGCCCGGGCCTGGGGATCGAGATCAACGAGGAATACGTGATCGAACGCGCGGCGGTCGGCCACCGCTGGCGTAATCCGATCTGGCGTCATGCCGATGGCAGTTTTGCCGAGTGGTGAGTGGCTGACTCAGCACATCTGATCGTTCCCGTGCCGAGCGCGGGAACGACTCAAGGCCTCAGGCCAACCTCAATAAACATAAGAAGAGGTTCTCCCCATGCAACCGCAAACCCTCACCGGGCAAGCGACGTTAGTCACGCCCAGCCGCAAGCGTTTTTTTATCATGGTGTTGCTGTTCATCACCGTGGTCATCAACTACCTCGACCGCAGCAATCTGTCGATTGCCGCCCCGGCGCTCACCACCGAGCTGGGCATCGACCCGGTGCATGTCGGACTGATCTTCTCCGCGTTCGGCTGGACCTACGCCGCCATGCAGATTCCCGGCGGCTGGCTGGTGGATCGGGTGCCACCGCGCATCCTGTACAGCGTCGCGCTGCTGTTGTGGTCGCTGGCCACGGTGATGCTCGGGTTCGCCGCCAGTTTCATCGCGCTGTTCGTGCTGCGCATGGCGGTCGGTGCGCTGGAAGCGCCGGCGTATCCGATCAACAGCCGCGTGGTGACGACCTGGTTTCCCGAGCGCGAACGTGCCACGGCGATCGGTTTCTACACCTCCGGGCAGTTTGTCGGGCTGGCGTTTCTGACCCCGGTACTGGCCTGGCTGCAACATGAGTTTGGCTGGCACATGGTGTTTGTCGTGACGGGGGCGGTGGGCATTGTCTGGGCCGCGATCTGGTATGCGGTGTATCGCGAACCACGGGATTTCAAAGGCGCCAACGAAGGCGAAATCGACCTGATCCGTGAGGGCGGCGGGCTGGTGGACATCGCCGCCGAAACCGCCAAAGTGAAAGCGAAATTCAGCTGGACCGATCTCGGCATCGTCCTCAGCAAACGCAAACTGTGGGGGATTTACCTCGGCCAGTTCTGCCTGAACTCGACGCTGTGGTTTTTCCTGACATGGTTCCCGACCTATCTGGTGAAATATCGCGGCATGGACTTCATCAAGTCCGGCCTGCTGGCGTCGCTGCCGTTTCTCGCTGCGTTCATCGGCGTGCTGTGCTCCGGGTTCTTTTCCGACTTCCTGATCCGCCGTGGCTGCACCGTCGGGTTTGCGCGCAAGTTGCCGATCATTGGCGGGCTGCTGATTTCCACCTCGATCATCGGCGCCAACTTCGTCGAGTCGACGCCGCTGGTGATTGCCTTCCTGGCCCTGGCGTTTTTCGGCAACGGGCTGGCGTCGATCACCTGGTCGCTGGTGTCGACACTGGCGCCGGCACGGTTGCTGGGCTTGACCGGCGGGGTGTTCAATTTCATCGGCAATCTGTCGGCGATTGCCACGCCGATTGTCATCGGCTTTCTGGCCAGCGGCGATTCGTTCGCTCCGGCGATCACCTACATCGCGGTTCTGGCATTGATTGGTGCTTTGTCCTACGTGCTGCTGGTGGGCAAGGTCGAGCGCATCGAGTTGTAGTCGTCCCTGTCGGGCGACCATAATGCCGCCCGTTCCCTCGCTCAACGCTAAAGGCTGGATATGCAGGAAGACGCCCCAAAAACCGCCAAGGACGCCGCGCCGACCGGCACCCAGACTCTGCTTCGCGGGTTGGGTGTGGTGCAGGCCGTCGCCAGTGGCGCCCGCGATCTCAAAGAGATCGCCCGCCTGATCGGCACCACGCGCAGCACCACTCATCGTCTGGCCAGTTGCCTGGTGGACGAGCGTTACCTGCGCGTCGTGCCGCAAGTCGGTTATCTGCTGGGGCCGAAGCTGATCGAACTCGGTTTTCAGGCGCGCGAAGAGTTGCCGCTGGTGACCCTGGCCGGACCGTATCTGGACGAGTTGTCGGCACTGACTGGCGATACCGTTCACCTGGGGATTCGCGAAGGCGACGAGGTGCTTTACCTGCTGAAGAATCCGGGGCGCAACGGCCCGGAAATGCGCTCGCGGGTCGGCCATCGCATGCCGCTGGCGCGCACCGGGATCGGCAAGGCGCTGATGCTGGATGACGCGCCGCAGGATTGGCAGCGTCTGTACGACATCAGCCTGCCGGCAGGTGGGAAAAATCAGTTCTGGCCACAGCATCCCCAGCAGTCGTGGGAGCAGTTGGAGCAGCGGATGATCGAGTACGTGGCCGGCGGCTACGCGTTCGATCTGGAAGACAACGAACCGTCGATCCGTTGCGTGGCGGCGCCGATCCGCGACGCGAGCAAGCGCATCGTCGCGGCGATCAGCATCGCCAGCACCGTGCCGTATATGCCGCTGGAGAAAATGGCCGAGCTGATTCCCCTGATCAAAGGGGTCACAACCCGGCTTTCGGCGGAGCTTGGCCTGAAGGTTTAAAGCTTCAGGGTCGCCATGTCGATCACGAAACGGTACTTCACATCACCGGCGATCATGCGGGCGTAGGCCTCGTTGATCTGGCGGATGTCGAGCATTTCGATGTCGCAAGTGATGTTGTGCTCGGCGCAGAAATCCAGCACTTCCTGGGTTTCGGCGACGCCACCGATCAACGAGCCGGCCAATACACGACGACCCAGTACCAGCTTCGCGGCGTGAACCGGCGGGTCGATCGGTTCGATCAGACCCACCAGAATGTGCACGCCGTCGAAGCGCAGAGTGTCGAGGTACGGGTTGAGATCGTGCTGCACCGGAATGGTGTCGAGCAGGAAATCGAAGCGACCGGCCGCGGCTTTCATTTGCTCTTCGTCGGTGGAGACGATCACATGATCGGCGCCCTGACGACGACCTTCCTCGGCCTTGCTCGCCGAACGGGTGAACAGTGTGACTTCAGCGCCCATGGCCTTGGCGAACTTGATGCCCATGTGACCAAGGCCGCCCATGCCGAGAATCCCGACCTTGTCGCCGGCCTTCACGCCGTAGTGCTTGAGCGGCGAGTAAGTGGTGATGCCGGCGCAGAGAATCGGAGCCGCCGCTGCCAGATCCAGCTTCTCGGGGATGCGCACCACGAAGTGTTCGCTGACCACGATGCTGTCCGAATAGCCGCCCATGGTGTTGCTGCCATCGACCCGGTCGGGTGTGGCATAGGTCATGGTCGGGCCTTCGAGGCAATATTGCTCGAGGTTCGACTGGCAGGCTTCGCAGGTGCGGCAAGAGTCGACCATGCAGCCGACACCGACCAGATCTCCTACTTTGTGTTTGGTGACGTTCGCACCGACAGCGGTGACTTTTCCGACGATCTCGTGGCCGGGCATCAACGGGTAAACGGCAATACCCCATTCGTTGCGCGCCTGGTGGATGTCGGAGTGGCAGACGCCGCAGTACAGAATCTCGATGGCGACATCGTCGGCCCGAGGGCTGCGGCGTTCGAATTTCATCGGGGCGAGGGGGGTGGTGGCCGTTTGAGCGGCATAGCCGATGGCGGTGTACATGTGAAACCTCGCAAAAGCAGTGACAAGTGAGGCGGCGCATTCTGGGCGCCGTCCGGTCGTCCGGCCATGGCGATTCCTCCGGGTGTCATGCCTAATCCTCCGGCATGCGGGGTTGATCGGTCGCATTGGCAAAAGGATCTGCGATGATGCTTTTATCCCTTTTTCCGTGATTTTTTCTGAAGAGCCACTCGATGCAATTGACCCGTCACCTTGATGCCAACGCCACGCTTGTTTCGCTGATCGAACCGCTGGCGCTGCGCGATGGTTACAGCCCGACCGGGCTGCCGGGCGTGCAGGTATTGCGCGCCAGTTGTGACGTTGCCCGTGGTCCGCACATTTATGAGCCGAGCCTGATGATCATCGCCCAGGGCAGTAAACTGGCGTATCTGGGGCCGCGCACCATGGAATACGGTGCCGGGCATTACTTGATCCAGGCGTTGCCGGTGCCGTTCGAGTGCGAAACCTATGCGTTGCCGGACGCGCCGTTGCTCGGCGTATCGGTGGCGATCGACCGGGTGTTGCTCGGTGAGCTGGTGCTGGCCATGGGGCTGGCGCCGGGGCGACATATTCCGGCGCAGACACCTGAGTCGATGACCTCGGTGGTGCTCGACGATGACATGCGCGGCTGCGTCGAACGCTTGCTGCGCTGTCTGCACGATCCGCTGGAGTGCCAGATTCTCGGGCCTGCGCGGGTGCGGGAGTTGTTGTTCGTCGCGTTGCGCGGTCCACAGGCTGATGTATTGCGGGCGCTGGTGGAGCAGCAGGGGCAGTTTGCCCGGGTGGCGGCTTCGATCAGCCATTTGCATTCGCACTACACCGAACTGTTGAACGTCGAGACATTGGCCAGTTGCGCGAACATGAGCGTTTCGACCTTTCACGAACACTTCAAACGCAGCACGTTGCTGTCGCCGGTGCAGTATCTGAAGCGTTTGCGTTTGTTGAAGGCGCAGACGTTGTTGATCGCCGAGGGGCTGGGCGTCGCGCAGGTGGCGCATCGGGTGGGGTATCAGAGCACGTCGCAGTTCAGTCGCGAGTACAAACGCTATTTCGAACGCAGCCCGGGGGATGAGCGCGCGGCTTGATTCCCGGCAAATCGCGGGCAACAAAAAGGCCCCCATAAAGGGAGCCTTGATGTTCAGCGGGTCGACTTACATGTTCGGGTAGGTCGGGCCGCCGGCGCCTTCCGGCGTCACCCAGGTGATGTTCTGCGAAGGGTCCTTGATGTCACAGGTCTTGCAGTGCACGCAGTTCTGGGCGTTGATCTGGAAGCGTTTCTCGCCGTCTTCCTTGGTGATCACTTCATATACGCCGGCCGGGCAGTAACGCTGCGCCGGTTCGTCGTACATCGGCAGGTTGCGGCTCAACGGGATGGTCGGGTCGGTCAGTTTCAGGTGGCACGGCTGTTCTTCTTCATGGTTGGTACCGGAGATGAACACCGAGCTCAGCTTGTCGAAGCTGATCTTGCCGTCGGGTTTCGGGTAGTCGATCTTCTTGCAGTCGGCCGCGAGCTTGAGGCAGGCGTAGTCCGGCTTGGTGTCGTGCAGGGTGAACGGCAGTTTGCCGCCGAAGATGTTCTGATCCAGCCAGTTGAAACCGCCGCCGACGATGGCGCCGAACTTGTGGATCGCCGGGCCGAAGTTGCGGCTGGCGAACAGTTCTTCGTAGAGCCAGCTCTTCTTGAAGGCGTCGACGTAGGTGGTCAGCTCTTCGGTGCCGTCCTTGTCAGCGAACAGTGCGTCGGCCACGGATTCAGCGGCGAGCATGCCGGACTTCATCGCGGTGTGGCTGCCCTTGATCTTGGCGAAGTTCAGGGTACCGAGGTCGCAACCGATCAGCGCGCCGCCCTTGAAGACCATTTTCGGCAGCGAGTTCAGGCCGCCCTTGCAGATGGCGCGGGCGCCGTAGCTGATGCGCTTGCCGCCTTCCAGATACTGCTTGAGCACCGGGTGATGCTTGAGGCGCTGGAATTCGTCGAACGGCGACAGGTAGGTGTTGCTGTAGGACAGATCGACGATCAGGCCGACCACCACCTGGTTGTTTTCCAGGTGATAGAGGAAGGAGCCGCCGGTGTTCTCGGTGCCCATGATGTCCATCGGCCAACCGGCGGTGTGCACCACCAGGCCTGGCTGGTGTTTGGCCGGGTCGATTTCCCAGATTTCCTTCAAGCCGATGCCGTAGTGCTGGGCATCGGCATCGCTGTCGAGGTTGTAGCGCTTGATCAGTTGCTTGCCGATGTGGCCACGGCAACCTTCGGCGAACAGCGTGTATTTGCCACGCAGTTCCATGCCCGGGGTGTACAGGCCTTCTTTCGGATGGCCTTCGCGGTCGACGCCGAGGTCACCGGTGATGATCCCGCGCACGATGCCGTTTTCATCGATCAGTGCTTCCTGAGCGGCGAAGCCCGGGTAGATTTCCACGCCCAGGTTCTCGGCCTGCTGAGCGAGCCAGCGGCACAGGTTGCCGAGGGAAATAATGTAGTTGCCTTCGTTGTGCATGGTCTTGGGCACAAAGAAGTCAGGGATTTTCTGCGCGCTTTCGGCGTTTTTCAGCACGAAAATGTCATCGCGGGTGACTGGCGTGTTCAGCGGGGCGCCGAGTTCTTTCCAGTCAGGGAACAGTTCGTTCAGGGCCCGTGGTTCGAATACGGCACCGGAAAGGATGTGTGCGCCGACTTCGGAGCCTTTTTCGACCACGCAGACGCTGATTTCCTTACCGGCTTCGGCGGCCTTCTGCTTCAGACGGCAGGCGGCGGACAGGCCAGCGGGGCCGGCACCGACGATGACCACGTCGAATTCCATGTATTCGCGTTCCACAGGCTATCTCCTACTCAAGGCTCAACAGTTTTTTTTCTAATTTGGAGGTTCGGTGTCGTATCCGTTATTGCCTTTACGTTAACGTCAAGGCTAATAATGGGCAAACCACCTTTCTCTCTAGGCGGCGCATTATATCTACACCACTCTTAGCGTCCAATACAAACGTTTGTTTGAATCGGCTCCAGCCCAGAGAAATCAAAGAAGCGCGGCTTATGACAGGGCATTTTGGCGTATTGACCAGAATGGGCGTTCCGGTCAAGATACGGGCGGTTTTGCGCTCGCCGTAGGCTGAATGGTGGTTTCAAGAGCACCTCTAAAGACTGGGCGTAGGCGGTAACCGGTGATGCGCAGCGCAGGTTCGGCGCGCAGTTTACACACCGCGAAGCGGCATGACTCGTTGGTCACGACTGACGAACGGTCATCCCGCTCAGCCGGCGTTTTTAGAGGTGCCCTTGTGCCCGATGAGCATCAACCGCCAGGTTCGCCTAGGCGACTTTCTTTTCACCGGAGAGTAACGAGGAATCCATGAAGGTTCTTGTAGCTGTCAAACGCGTTGTGGATTACAACGTCAAGGTTCGCGTCAAGGCGGACAATTCCGGCGTAGACCTCGCCAACGTCAAGATGTCGATGAACCCATTCTGCGAAATCGCAGTGGAAGAAGCCGTACGCCTGAAAGAGAAAGGCGTTGCGACTGAAATCGTCGTCGTCTCCATCGGCCCGTCCACCGCTCAGGAACAGCTGCGTACCGCACTGGCTCTGGGTGCCGACCGCGCCATCCTCGTCGAATCCGCTGAAGACCTGACCTCCCTGGCCGTGGCCAAGCTGCTCAAGGCCGTGGTCGACAAGGAACAGCCTCAGCTGGTGATCCTGGGCAAACAGGCCATCGACAGCGACAACAACCAGACCGGCCAGATGCTCGCAGCACTGAGCGGCTACGGTCAGGGCACTTTTGCCTCGAAAGTCGAAGTTTCCGGCGACAGCGTTGCCGTGACCCGCGAAATCGACGGCGGCGCGCAGACCGTTTCCCTGAAACTGCCAGCGATCGTCACCACCGACCTGCGTTTGAACGAGCCGCGCTACGCGTCCCTGCCAAACATCATGAAAGCCAAGAAGAAGCCTCTCGAAGTGCTGACTCCGGACGCTTTGGGCGTTTCCACCGCCTCCACCAACAAGACCCTGAAAGTCGAAGCGCCGGCTGCACGCAGCGCGGGCATCAAGGTCAAGTCGGTGGCTGAACTGGTCGAGAAACTGAAAAACGAAGCGAAGGTAATCTAAATGACTATCTTGGTTATTGCTGAACACGACAACAAAGTGCTGGCCCCGGCCACTCTGAACACCGTTGCTGCCGCTGCCAAAATCGGTGGCGACATCCACGTTCTGGTCGCAGGCCAGGGCGCTGGCGCCGTGGCTGAAGCCGCCGCGAAAATCGCAGGCGTGAGCAAAGTCCTGAACGCTGACAATGCTGCCTACGCGCATCAGCTGCCGGAAAACGTTGCTCCGCTGGTCGCCGAACTGGGCAAGGGCTACAGCCACATCCTGGCTGCCGCCACCTCCAACGGTAAAAACATCCTGCCGCGCGTTGCCGCCCAGTTGGACGTTGACCAGATCTCCGAGATCATCTCGGTAGAAAGCGCTGACACCTTCAAGCGTCCGATCTACGCCGGTAACGCCATCGCTACCGTGCAATCGACCGCTGCGATCAAAGTGATCACCGTGCGTGCCACCGGTTTCGACCCGGTTGCTGCTGAAGGTGGTTCGGCTGCCGTTGAAGCGGTTGCCGCTGCTCACAACGCCGGTACTTCCAGCTTCGTCAGTGAAGAGCTTGCGAAATCTGATCGTCCTGAGCTGACCGCTGCCAAGATCGTCGTTTCCGGCGGCCGCGGCATGCAGAACGGCGACAACTTCAAACACCTGTACGCGCTGGCCGACAAGCTGGGCGCTGCCGTGGGTGCTTCCCGCGCCGCGGTCGACGCAGGTTTCGTACCGAACGACATGCAGGTCGGTCAGACCGGCAAGATCGTTGCGCCTCAGCTGTACATCGCCGTCGGTATCTCCGGCGCGATCCAGCACCTGGCCGGCATGAAAGACTCCAAAGTGATCGTTGCGATCAACAAGGACGAAGAAGCGCCGATCTTCCAGGTGGCCGATTACGGCCTGGTGGCGGATCTGTTCGAAGCCGTACCTGAGCTGGAGAAGCTGGTCTAATCCGGCGGCTTCACTTATAAAGAGCCCGGCCTATTGGTCGGGCTTTTTTTTGTCTCGGATTTGAGTGGGAGCGTTTCGCCATGGATCTGCATCGCCGGTTGGGCTTCTCGTTATTGCTGTGTTCCAGCCTGTTGCCGGGGTTGTCCATGGCAGCGGGCAAATGCGAGCGACTGGTCGTCACCGGCAGCCCGGATGCACCGCCGTATCTCTGGCAGGATCCGCAGAATCCCAAACAGTTGATCGGTGCCAGTGCCGACCTGTTGCAGCAAGTGGCGAAGGATCTGGGCATCAAGGTCGAATTGCTTTATGCCGGTAAACGCTCACAGGCCCTCGACGAAGTGCGCAGCGGGCGCATGGACATGCTGGCCGACGCGCCGATGACCTTCAACGAGCTGGAAAACCTCGACTACATCCATCCGCCGCTGCTGGAAAACGACTATCTGGTGTGGACCCGCAAAGGCTCGACCCTGGTCTACAGCGAAGCGAAGGATCTCCAGGGCCATCAAGGAGGATTGTCGGAAAAGTCTCGAATGACCCAGGCATTTGGCACTTTTGCCGAGCAGCATTTGACCCTGACCCGTACGGCAAACCTCACTCAGGCCCTGCAGAAACTGCTGCTGGGCGAAGTGGAATATGTACTCGCCGGCCGTTACTCGGGGATGGCGGCCGCGCAGGCCCTGGGCATGGCCAATGATCTGCTGGCCTTCGAGCAACCGATTGACCGGCCGGGTCTGTTCCTCGCGCTTTCCCACAACTCGGCTTGCAACGATCCGTGGTTGCGCGGACAGCTGGCCAAAAAGATGACAGAATTGCCCGCGTCCGGCCTGACGGAAGCCGCGCTGCAACGCAACATCGAGCGCTGGAAGGCGCAGCAGCAACAGCCGCCGCAACCACCTGTCAGCGCCCCAAAACAGTAGGGATTCTTAGTGAGTAATCGAGTTCTTTTCACGGCCCTGGCCGTTCTGGCCCTGGCCGGTTGCGCCAGCGATCCGGCACCCAATGAACAAATGCGCCTGACCGAACAGGCGCTGGAGCAGGCCAAGGCCGTCGGCGCCACCGCCGACGAAGTGCCGGAAATGAAACTGGCAGAAGACAAGTTCAACCGGGCCAAAGGCAGCATGGCCGGTGAATCCTTCAAGAACGCGCGGATGCGCGCCGAACAGGCCGAACTGGATGCACGCCTGGCCGAAGCCAAGGTGCTGACCCAGAAGAGCGAAGAGCAACTGAACGTGCTCAATACCCGCATCGTCCGTCTGCGCAAGCAACTGGGGGATGCCCAATGAGCCTGACTTCAAAAGCCTTCGGCACTCTGATCCTCGTGGGTTGCGCCAGCCTTTATGGCTGCGCCGGCCAACACAGCGAAACCGCCTTGCAGGAAGCCAGCGCTGACTTCCAGAAGGTCAAGGAAGATTCCAATGTGCTGCGTATCGCGCCGAAAGACGTGATTCGTGCCGGTGAATCCCTGGCCCGCGCCGATCGTCTCTCCACTTACTGGGGAAGTGGCTCGGACGTGGCGCATTACTCCTATCTGAGCCAGCGTTACAGCCAGATCGCTCGCGAGCACACCAACCTGGTGCTCAACGAAGAGCGCGCGGCGAAGCTGGAGCTGGAGCGCCAACGCCTGCAACTGGCACTGCGCGAGTCCAAACTGTTGAGCGTGCAGCAGCAGGGCAAATGGCTGGAAGAGCAGATCGTTGCTCTCGCCACCACCCAGACCGACCGTGGTCTGGTGATGACCCTGGGTGACGTGCTGTTCGACACCGGCGAAGCCGAGCTGAAGAATTCGGCGAATCGCGTGGTCTTGAAGATTGTGCAGTTCCTGCAACTCAATCCGAAACGCGTGGTGCGTATCGAGGGTTACACCGACAGCACCGGCGGCAAGCAGGACAACCTCAAACTGTCCCGCGACCGCGCACAGTCGGTTGCCGATGTGCTGACGGACCTGGGTATCGACGAAAAACGCATTCAGGTCGAAGGCTACGGCGACGAATACCCGGTGGACGCCAACGCTTCCGAGCGTGGGCGTGCGCAGAACCGTCGCGTGGAAATCGTGTTCTCCGACGAAAAAGGCCAGCTCGGCGCCGCCCGCTGAGGGTGGCGTTACTGGAAAGCCCGGCCTGTCATGCAGCGCCGGGCTTTTTTACGTCTGTCGATTACCTCACAAAGCAGTACAGATTTATCCGACACTGCACTGTATGGTTGACTAATATGGCAACTGTCCCAGTACACTTCCAGACTGTTCCGGTATTGTTCACACAAAAATAAAACGCCCGTGATATCGAGTGCTGCGTCATGACCAATCTCTTGCTCTACCAACGTATTGCTCAACAACTGGCCGAAGACATCCGCCGCGGCGTCTATCAGCCGGGCGAGCGCGTGCCCTCGGTGCGCAAGATGAGTTCGCAGCTCAACGTCAGCCATGCCACGGTGTTGCAGGCTTACGCCAACCTCGAGGATCAGGGGCTGATCCGTGCACGGCCGCAGTCTGGCTACTACGTGCACCAGACCCCGGCACTGACCGCACCGACCCCGGACATTGCCCGGGTCGAACGACCTGGCCTGGTCACCCGCGCGAGCATCATTCAGCAAGTGTTGGTCGAGTCGCGCCGCGAAGGCGTGTTCCCGCTGGGTGCAGCGGTGCCCAGTGTTGATTATTTGCCGGTGCGCGCACTGCATCAGCAATTAGCCAAGGTCACCCGATTCCATAGCCCGCGCGCCTTCAGCTACATGTTCAGCCCCGGTTTCGAGCCGTTGCGCCGACAAGTGGCGATCCGCATGCGCGACGCCGGTGTGGTGGTCGACCCGTCGGAAGTGGTGATCACCCACGGTTGTGTCGATGCACTGCAGATGTCGTTGCGGGTGCTGACGCGCCCGGGCGATCTGATCGCCGCCGAATCACCGACCTATTACGGATTGCTGCAACTGGCCGACCTGCTGGGCCTGAAAGTCATCGAAATTCCCAGCGACCCGGCCACCGGCATGAGTCTGGAAGCCCTGCAACTGGCGGCCAACCAATGGTCGATCAAAGCGCTGGTGCTGACGACCCGGCTGAGTAACCCGCTGGGTGGCACCATGCCCGAAGAGCGGCAAAAACAATTGCTGCGCCTGGCCTCGGACTTCGATATCCAGATCGTCGAAGACGACATCTATGGCGAATTGATGTTCGAGCAAGGTCGCACCAAGGCGCTCAAGGCCTACGACCGGCTGGATCGGGTCATTTACTGTTCGAGTTTTTCCAAGACCTTGTCACCCGGTGTGCGCGTCGGCTGGATGATTGCCGGCAAGTATCAACAGGAAATCCAGCGTCTGCAGACCTTCACCACGCATTCGGCTTGCAGCGTCACGCAAATGGCGATCGCCGCTTATCTGGAAAATGGCGGTTATGACCGGCATTTGCGGTACATCCGCCAGGAATACCGAAAAAACCTCAGCGCATTCCAGCTGGCGGTGCAGCAGTACTTCCCCGAAGGCACACAAATGACCCGGCCCACGGGCGGTTTCATCCTGTGGGTGAGCCTGCCGGGGCGGGTCAACACGCAGGAATTGCATGTCCGCGCATTACAGCAGGGCATCAGTATCGCGCCGGGGCTGATTTTCAGTAATACCGAGCAGTTCAACCACTGTATCCGGCTGAACTGCGGCACGCCGTGGAATCGCGAAGCGGAACGGGCGCTGATGACGCTTGGTCTGCTGGCGACTCAACTGTGTCAGGAAATGGCCGGCGGTTTCTGAACAGACCGCGCGGCGCGCTTGTCATGTGGCGTTCAACAAGCGAGCATATGGCCCTCTGCCGTTAGCGTTGTAGGTTCCATGAAAGCGATTTTTCCTGCTGCCTGGGTTTTGCTTTGTCTGTTGATGATCGGTCACGCGCCAGCTGTCATGGCCGCTGCCGTTTCGGAAAAACCGACAGCAGCGTCCACGGTGAAAAAGCCGGTTGCCAGCAAGAAAGCCGCTCCTGCTAAAGAAAAGCAGCAGAAAGCCGCTCCCGCCAAGAAACGTGCACCGATCGCTTCCAAGTCGAAATCCGCCAGTGAAGTGGCCAAGACGCCATTACCCCCGGCCAGACTCGACTTGAGCCTGCCCAAGGACATGGTTCAGCAGTTGAAACCGGTTGGCACCGTGCCGCTGCCCAAGCGCGAAGCGATCCTGCCGCAGATGTTTGGCGAGAAGAACAGCGGCTTCCAGCTCAACGGTCGTTTGCTGAGCAACGAAATGCAGTTGCAGCTGCGCAATGAAGAGCGCCGCGAAGTCGAAGGCGCTGCGCTGGATTTCGAATTCAAGCAGTAAATTCAATCGATCCGTGACCCGCAGACCAGACGCTTTGTCGGAGACTGGTCAGTCACTTTCGTTTCTGCGTAAAAACCCCGGTTCAGGGAATTTAAAACAGCCGTTTTAGCGGTTACCCTGTTCCGCGTCCCTTTAACACATTGCCCGTCGCGAGGAACTCGTCGTCATGAACTGCCGTGAAGGTTGTGGCGCCTGTTGCATTGCCCCTTCCATCAGCTCGCCGATTCCGGGCATGCCCGATGGCAAACCTGCCGGCGAACGTTGCGTTCAGCTCTCGGTCGAAAACCTGTGCAGCATTTTCGGCCAACCGGAACGTCCAGCGGTCTGTTCAGGGTTCAAGGCCGATGTCGAAGTCTGCGGAAGCAGTCAGGAAGACGCGATCAGACTGCTCGGCTGGTGGGAGCAGATGACGGCGGCGTGATGTGTCAAACGAACGGAACTTCAACAATAAGGAATAAGACTATGGGTTCGCTGCATCGTATCGCTGTGTTGTGTGGTTTGACTGCCGTGCTGGCCACTTCGGCTGCCCAGGCTGAAGACTGGAAAGTGGCCAAGAACGAAGATGGCATCAAGGTCTCCCTGAGCGAAGTGCCGGGTTCGGACTACAAGTCTTATCAGGGCGTGACCTTGATGAAGACCACCGTCGCCAAACTGCGCGCATTGCAGGAAGACGTCTCCGGTGCCTGTGCCTGGATTCACGAGTGCAAGACCCAGAAACTGCTCAAGCACGAAGGCGACCAGAGCTGGACCTACACCCAGTTCAACACGCCGTGGCCAGTGACCCCGCGCGACTCGATCCTGCACGTCACCACCGTTGAAGGCGCCGATGGCAGCCTGACCCGCAACCTCGAAGGCCTGCCGAAGTACCTGCCGGAAGAAAAAGGCTTTGTCCGCGTAGCTCAGGTCAAAGGCTTCTGGAAGTTCGTGCCAAAAGGCGATCAGGTCGAAGTGACCTATCAGGTCCACACCGAGCCAGGTGGCAGCGTGCCGTCGATGATTGCCAACAAGTTTGTGGTCGACGCACCGTTCAATACCTTGAAAGCCCTGAAAGAGCGCGCCGAGAAGTAAGTATCGCGTTCCTCTGCAAACGCCCCGAAGAACTCGGGGCGTTTTGTTTTGTAGGTTTATTGTGTTTCCGGATATGCGTTGAACGAAATTTTCACAAAGTCTTCAAGACAATTCGCCCGCGCTGTTTGCAGCTGTCCGGGTATGCCGTGCCTTTAATGAAAGAGTCCGGCAGCGGGGCAGTAATCAATGGCAATGCCGCCGGTGATCGTGCAACATTTGCGCACCGCGCAAGCCCCGGGGCCTGGAATGGCCAACAGAGGGCAGGGCGCAGCTGTATTTTTGCAACTTCAACTTCCAATGGGTCCTAAAACGACATGGCAAACCCGGACGCCCTGAATCAGCAGCGATCTTCCAGTCGCCTGCTGCAACCGACCGTCAAATCGCATCTGGCCTACACGCTTTTGTGCGCACTGGTCATGATGGTGATGTTTTCCGTGCTGCGCCTCGCGCTGCTGGTCTACAACCGCGAGATGATCCTCGACACCCCGGCTTCGACGTTCCTCGAAGCCTTCGCCAACGGCCTGCGTTTCGACCTGCGCCTGGTGGTCTACCTCTGCGTTCCGATGGTGCTGGCGCTGTTCAGTGCCCGGGCGATGGCCGCACGCGGGTTCTTCCGTCTATGGCTGACGGTGACCTCCAGCATCGCGCTGTTCCTCGGCCTGATGGAAATGGACTTCTACCGCGAGTTCCACCAGCGCCTCAACGGCCTGGTGTTCCAGTACGTGAAGGAAGACCCGAAAACCGTGATGAGCATGCTCTGGTACGGTTTC
Organism: Pseudomonas allokribbensis; assembly: GCF_014863605.1. Lineage (NCBI taxonomy): Bacteria > Pseudomonadati > Pseudomonadota > Gammaproteobacteria > Pseudomonadales > Pseudomonadaceae > Pseudomonas > Pseudomonas allokribbensis. The sequence continues at coordinate 4,789,816 of NZ_CP062252.1, read as the reverse complement.
CCGGTGGTGCGCTACCTGCTGGCCTGGGCCGTGGGCACTGTGATCCTGACGCTGGCGTTCAAGGGCGCCGACCGTCTGACCCGTCCGCGTGGCCCGTTCAGTGGCGGCAACGTCGGCACTCGTCAGGTAGCGCCATGGTATGCGCGTCTGGCGGTGTTCGTGGTGTGCCTGCTGATCTGTGTGGTCGCCGTGCGTGGCACCCTGCGTCAAGGCCCGCCGCTGCGTTGGGGTGACGTGTACACCACCGAATCGAACTTCGCCAACCAGCTCGGCCTCAATGGCACCCTGTCGCTGATCGCGGCCGCCAAGGACCGCATGGGCGAAGACCGCAACAACATCTGGAAAGCCACGCTCCCGCAGGATCAGGCGCAGAAAGTCGTGCGCGAGATGCTGGTCATGCCGGACGACAAACTGGTCGATGCCGACATCGCCGCCGTGCGTCGTGACTACACGCCGCCAGCCGACAAGACCCTGCCGATCAAGAACGTTGTCGTGATCCTCATGGAAAGCATGGCCGGTCACTCGGTGGGCGCTCTTGGTGCACCGGGCAATATCACGCCGTACCTCGACAAACTGTCGAAGGAAGGCCTGCTGTTCGACCGTTTCTTCTCCAACGGCACCCACACCCACCAGGGTATGTTCGCCACCATGGCCTGCTTCCCGAACCTGCCGGGTTTCGAATACCTGATGCAGACCCCGGAAGGCAGCCACAAACTGTCCGGCCTGCCGCAGCTGCTCAGCGCGCGCAAGTATGACGACGTCTATGTCTACAACGGCGACTTCGCCTGGGACAACCAGTCCGGTTTCTTCAGCAACCAGGGCATGACCAACTTCGTTGGCCGCAATGACTTCGTCAACCCGGTGTTCTCCGATCCGACCTGGGGCGTGTCCGACCAGGACATGTTCGACCGTGGTCTGGTGGAGCTCAAGGCACGTGAAAACGGCAAGCCGTTCTACGCGCTGCTGCAGACCCTGTCCAACCACACGCCTTACGCCTTGCCGACGCCATTGCCGGTCGAGCGCGTGACGGATCGTGGCACGCTCAACGAGCACCTGACCGCCATGCGTTATGCGGACTGGGCACTGGGCCAGTTCTTTGAAAAGGCCCGCAAGGAGCCTTACTTCAAGGAAACCCTGTTTGTCATCGTCGGCGACCATGGCTTTGGCAACGAGCGTCAGATCACCGAAATGGACCTGGGCCGCTTCAACGTGCCGATGCTGATGATCGCACCGGGCATCCAGGAGAAATTCGGTACTCGTGACCACACCGTGGGTACGCAGATCGACATCGTGCCGACCATCATGGGTCGCCTGGGTGGCGAAGTGCGTCATCAGTGCTGGGGCCGTGACCTGCTCAACCTGCCCGCAGGCGACACCGGTTTCGGTGTGATCAAGCCGTCGGGCAGCGAGCAGACCACCGCCATCGTCACCGCTGACCAGATCCTGGTACTGCCGAAAGAGAAGGAAATGGCGCCGAAGATCTACCAGTACCAACTGGGTGCGAATCCTTCCGCCGAAATCATTCCGGACGCACCGCGCACCGCCGAGTTGAAACTCAAACTCGAAGCGTTCCTGCAGACGGCCACCAAGAGCCTGCTCGACAACACCGCCGGTGTGATTAACGGCAAGCCGGACTGATCATCTGGCGCAATAAAAAGAGGCCCTTTTCAGGGCCTCTTTTTTTGTCGGTCAAAACGTCATATGCGGCCGAGCAACAGCAGCACCAACAGTACAACCAGCACCACACCGATAATGCCCGAAGGACCGTAACCCCAACTTCTGGAGTGTGGGAAGACCGGCAGACCACCGATCAGCAACAGGATCAGGATAATGATAAGAATTGTGCCCATGTCGATTTCCTTGTTGATAGTGTCTGGGAAGTCTTGGTGTTCAAGGGCGGCTGGAAGTTGAACTAAATCCAGTCGGCTTACAAATTCCGACTGGCGCGCGTGAAAGAAAATTCAATGTTTTTTCAGTGTATTTGGTTCACGGTCTTATTTCGTTTGATGCCACGGTTTGCTCCCGCCATTCAGCAATCTGATGGAGCGTGGGTCGCTCCGGATCCTTCGCTACACTCCGCGCATCTTCCCCGGAACAACAAGGCTGTTTGCTATGCAAAATCGCATGATGATCACTGGCGCGGGCTCCGGCCTGGGTCGCGAAATCGCGCTGCGCTGGGCGCGTGAAGGCTGGCAGCTGGCCTTGTCGGACGTCAGCGAGCCCGGCCTGCAGGAAACCCTCAAACTCGTCCGCGAGGCTGGCGGCGACGGCTTCATCCAGCGTTGCGACGTGCGCGATTACAGCCAGCTCACCGCGTTCGCCCAGGCCTGTGAAGTGAAATTCGGCGGCATCGACATCATCGTCAACAACGCGGGCGTGGCCTCGGGTGGGTTCTTCAGCGAGTTGTCGCTGGAGGACTGGGACTGGCAGATCGCGATCAACCTGATGGGCGTGGTCAAGGGTTGCAAGGCGTTCCTGCCGCTGCTGGAGCAAAGCAAAGGCAAGATCATCAACATCGCCTCGATGGCGGCACTGATGCAAGGCCCGGCGATGAGCAACTACAACGTGGCCAAGGCCGGTGTGGTGGCGTTGTCTGAAAGCCTGCTGATCGAACTGGCCCAACAGGAAGTCGGTGTCCACGTGGTGTGCCCGTCGTTCTTCCAGACCAATCTGCTGGACTCCTTCCGTGGCCCGACGCCGGCGATGAAAGCGCAGGTCGGCAAGTTGCTGGAAAGTTCGCCGATCACTGCCACCGATATTGCCGACTACATCTACAAACAGGTCGCCGCCGGCGAGTTCATGATCCTGCCCCACGAACAAGGCCGCATGGCCTGGGCGGTCAAGCAGAAGAACCCGCAGTTGCTCTACAACGAAATGACCGCGATGGCCGAAAAGATGCGCGCCAAGGCCAAACAGAACAACGGCTGAACTTGCGCCGCCAAAGCCCCGTCGTTAGGGTGACCGCCACAGTCACCCTGACGAGTCATCTGCATGCTCAACTACTTGTGGTTTTTCCTCGCCGCGCTGTTCGAAATCGCCGGTTGTTTCGCATTCTGGATGTGGTTGCGCCAGGGCAAGAGCGCCCTGTGGGTGATCCCGGCGCTGCTCAGCCTGACCTTGTTTGCACTGTTGTTGACGCGCGTTGAAGCGACCTATGCGGGTCGCGCCTACGCCGCTTACGGCGGCATCTACATCATTGCGTCGATTGGCTGGCTGGCGGTGGTCGAGCGCATTCGTCCGCTGGGGTCGGACTGGATCGGTGTCGCCTTGTGCGTGATCGGTGCCAGCGTGATTCTGTTCGGGCCACGGTTTTCGGCGACCTGAAACACCGGCTTGAAGGAAACGTCTGAAGGCCAAAGCACCCGGGCGCGTAGGGTTTGACTGATTTGCCCGCAGCGCATTGTAGGGCGCTCGAAAGCCGCGCATCTTCAAGGCTCGAAAACCTTGAAGGACAACCCTCATGCTTGTACTCAGCCGTGTTGTCGGTGAACTGATTTCCATCGGCGACAACATCACTTTGCGCGTTCTGGCGGTCAACGGCTCCAGCGTGCGGTTCGGCGTCGAGGCGCCAAAGCAGGTCAACGTGCACCGTGCCGAAGTCTATGAGCGGATCCAGCGCAAACAGGCCAACGGCAAGGGCCACTGACTGTTTCAGTCGAACAGGTGCTTGGGCACGTCGTGCTTGAGCATCAACTGGCACTGCTCGCTGTCCGGATCGAAGACGATCAGCGCCTGACCTTTGGTCAGGGCCTGGCGAACCCGCAATACGCGGGTTTCCAGTGGGGTGTCGTCACCGTTGTCGGTGCCGTCGCGAGTGACGAAGTCCTCGATCAGGCGGGTGAGGGTGTCGACTTCGAGCGCGTCGTAGGGGATCAGCATGGGCACCTCGGCTAAATCAATGTCGGGATGCTACGGCGAATGACCGCCGAGGGCCAGACTCAACTGTCCGAGCGTTGCCCCACCAGGCTGTCCACCGAGGGTACCCGGGTGTCGCTTTCCATCTGCGTCTCGTGCTCGATCTGGTGACTGAAGCGATCCAGTGACGCGTTGGCCGGTTGCGCATCGCTGGCGAACACCGGCGGACTCAGGATGTACGCCCCCAGCAGACGACTCAGCGCGGCGAGGCTGTCGATGTGCGTGCGTTCGTAGCCGTGGGTCGCATCGCAACCAAAGGCGAGCAGGGCGGTACGAATGTCGTGGCCGGCGGTTACGGCCGAATGGGCGTCGCTGAAGTAATAGCGAAACAGGTCGCGGCGCACCGGCAACTCATGCTCACCGGCCAGACGCAGCAGGTGTCGCGACAAGTGATAGTCGTAAGGCCCGCCGGAATCCTGCATCGCCACGCTGACTGCGTGTTCGCTGGAATGCTGGCCGGGCGCGACCGGCGCGATATCGATCCCGACAAATTCGCTGACGTCCCACGGCAAGGCCGCCGCCGCGCCGCTGCCGGTTTCCTCGGTGATGGTGAACAGCGGATGGCAATCGATCATCAACTCCTGACCGCTGTCGACGATGGCTTTCAGCGCTGCGAGCAGTGCGGCGACCCCAGCCTTGTCGTCCAGATGTCGGGCGCTGATATGGCCGCTTTCGGTGAACTCCGGCAGTGGATCGAACGCCACCACATCGCCAACACTGATGCCCAGCGAATCGCAATCGGCGCGGGTCGCGCAGTAGGCGTCCAGGCGCAGTTCGACGTGATCCCAACTGATCGGCATTTCGTCGACGGCGGTGTTGAAGGCGTGCCCGGAAGCCATCAGCGGCAACACGCTGCCTCGAATCACGCCGTTGTCGGTGAACAGGCTGACGCGGCTGCCTTCGGCGAAACGGCTCGACCAGCAACCGACCGGCGCCAGGGTCAGGCGCCCGTTGTCTTTCACCGCGCGCACGGCGGCACCGATGGTGTCCAGGTGCGCTGACACTGCACGGTCGGGGCTGTTTTTTTTGCCCTTGAGCGTGGCGCGGATGGTGCCGCGACGGGTCATTTCGAAGGGGATGCCGAGCTCTTCCAGCCGCTCGGCGACATAACGCACGATGGTGTCGGTGAACCCGGTAGGGCTGGGAATGGCGAGCATCTCCAGCAGGACTTTTTGCAGGTAGTTCAGATCCGGTTCGGGAATGTGGGTGGTCATGGAAACTCCTGTTGCGGGGCGTCATTCCCGCGTTCGACACGGGAATGACGCTGAAGAGAGATCAAACGGCCGGCTGACTGTGCGGAAACAGCAAATCGACAAACCGCTCGGCCGTCGGCTGCGGTTCATGGTTGGCCAGGCCCGCCCGTTCGTTGGCTTCGATGAACACGTACTCCGGCTGATCGGCGGCGGGCACCATCAGGTCGAGCCCGACCATCGGAATGTCCAGTGCTCGCGCCGCACGCACCGCGGCATCGACCAGGGTCGGATGCAGAATCGCCGTGACGTCTTCCAGGGTGCCGCCGGTGTGAAGGTTCGCCGTACGCCGCACGAACAGATGCTCGCCGGCCGGCAGGATGCTGCTGTAGTCGTAACCTGCCGCGTGCAAGGTGCGTTGGGTTTCGTGGTCCAGCGGGATTTTGCTTTCGCCGCCGGTGGCCGCTTGCCGGCGTCGGCTCTGGGCTTCGATCAGCGCGCCGATGGAGTGATGGCCGTCGCCGACCACTTCGGCCGGTCGGCGGATCGCCGCGGCAACCACGTCGAAACCGATTACCAGAATCCGCAGGTCGAGGCCTTCGTGGAAGCTTTCGAGCAACACGCGGCTGTCAAATTGCTTCGCCGTTTCGATGGCTTGCTGCACCTCTTCGATGCTTTGCAGATCCACCGCCACGCCTTGGCCTTGCTCGCCATCCAGCGGTTTGACCACCACCCGCTGATGCTCGTCGAGAAACGCCAGATTGTCGTCCGCATTCGCTGTCAGTTGCTGTGCCGGTACATTCAACCCGGCGCTTTTCAGCACTTTATGGGTCAGGCTCTTGTCCTGGCACAGATTCATGCTGATGGCGCTGGTCAGGTCGCTCAGCGACTCGCGGCAACGCACCCGGCGACCGCCATGGCTGAGGGTGAACAGCCCGGCATCGGCATCGTCCACTTGCACATCGATGCCACGCCGATGGGCTTCCTCGACAATGATCCGTGCATAGGGATTGAACGCGGCCTCCGGCCCCGGCCCGAGGAACAGTGGCTGGTTGATGCCGTTCTTGCGCTTGATCGCAAAGGTCGAGAGGTTGCGAAAACCGAGCTTCGCATAGAGGTTTTTCGCCTGGCGGTTATCGTGCAGCACCGACAGGTCGAGGTAACTCAGACCCCGACTCATGAAGTGCTCGATCAGATGCCGCACCAGCACTTCACCGACACCGGGGCGCGAACACTGCGGATCGACCGCCAGGCACCACAGGCTGCTGCCGTTTTCCGGGTCGTTGTAAGCCTTCTGATGATTGAGGCCCATGACGCTGCCGATTACCGCGCCGCTGTCCTCGTCCTCGGCCAGCCAATACACCGGGCCGCCCTGATGATGCGGAGTGAGCAGGGTGGCATCGATCGGCAGCATGCCGCGTGCCTGATACAGCTGATTAATCGATTCCCAGTCCTCTTCGCTTTGCGCACGACGGATGCGGAAGCCGCGAAACACCCGTGTTGCCTGACGGTAATCGCTGAACCACAGGCGCAACGTGTCGGACGGATCGAGAAACAGTTGAGTCGGCTCCAGGCCGAGAACCTGCTGCGGCGCGGCCACGTACAGCGCAATATCGCGTTCGCCCGGCTGCTCGTTGAGCAACTCTTGGGCGAGGCTGGCCGGGTCGGGAAAGGTGTGGCCGATCAGCAAGCGGCCCCAGCCGCAATGCACGGCGATCGGCTCGGCGCTCGGTTGGTTGCCATCTTCGGCCAGCCGCGCCTGCAAGCGTTCGTAGGACGGTGTCTGACCGCGCAGCAGCCGCTGGCTGTAAGCCGTGGCGTGAGGTTTCATCGATCAGATTCCTTGTTCGCTGAGCCACAGGTTCAGGGCCGCCAGTTGCCACAGCTTGGAGCCGCGCAGCGGGGTCAACTGGCCTTGTGGATCGGTCAGCAATTTGTCGAGCATGGCGGGGTTGAACAGGCCGCGATCCTGGGCCGGATCCAGCAGCAGTTCGCGTACCCAGTTCAGGGTGTCGCCTTGCAGATGCTTGAGGCCCGGTACCGGGAAATAGCCTTTCTTGCGGTCGATCACTTCGCTCGGAATCACCAGTCGCGCGGCTTCTTTCAATACCTGCTTGCCGCCGTCGGGCAGTTTGAATTTGCCCGGAACACGGGCCGACAATTCCACCAGGCGATAGTCGAGAAACGGCGTGCGCGCTTCCAGGCCCCAGGCCATGGTCATGTTGTCGACGCGTTTGACCGGGTCGTCCACCAGCATCACCGTGCTGTCCAGACGCAGGGCCTTGTCGACCGTCGCATCGGCGCCGGGCTGTGCGAAATGTTCCTTCACGAAGTCGCCGGCAGTGTCATTCGCTGTCAGCCATTTAGGCTGCACCGTGGCGGCGTAATCGTCGTAGCTGCGGTCGAAAAACGCCTCGCGGTAGGCCGCATACGGATCGGCCGCGCCGTCCACCTGCGGATACCAGTGATAACCGGCGAACAATTCGTCGGCGCCCTGGCCGCTCTGTACCACTTTGCAATGCTTGGCCACTTCGCGGGACAGCAGATAGAAGGCGATGCAGTCGTGGCTGACCATCGGCTCGCTCATGGCTCGGAAGGCGGCGGGCAGTTGCTCGATGATTTCCTTTTCGTCGATGCGCAGTTGATGGTGCTGGGTGCCGTAGTGTCTGGCGATCAAATCCGAATATTGAAATTCATCACCGCGTTCGCCGCCGGCATCCTGGAAACCGATGGAAAAGGTCGACAGGTTTTCCACGCCGACTTCGCGCAACAGGCCGACCAGCATGCTCGAATCGACACCGCCGGAAAGCAATACGCCGACATCCACCGCCGCCCGTTGGCGGATCGCCACGGCTTCGCGGGTGCTGTCGAGCACGCGCTCGCGCCAGTCTTCCAGGGTCAGATTTTTCTCGTCGTCGCGTGGGCCGTATGGCAGCGTCCACCAGGTTTTCTGCTCGGTGGTGCCGTCCGCTTCAATGCGCATCCAGCTTGCTGGCGGCAGCTTTTCGATGCCGGCCAGCAAGGTGCGCGGCGCTGGCACCACAGCGTGAAAATTCAGGTAATGGTTGAGTGCCACCGGATCGAGTATCGGGTTGATGTCACCGCCCTTGAGCAGCGCCGGCAGGGCCGAGGCAAAGCGCAGGCGCTGGCCGGTGCGCGACAGGTACAGAGGTTTGACGCCGAGGCGGTCGCGGGCGATGAACAGGCGCTGGGCATCGCGCTCCCAGATGGCGAAGGCGAACATGCCGTTGAGTTTCGGCAGCAGCGCTTCGCCCCAGGCGTGATAGCCCTTGAGCAGCACTTCGGTGTCGCCGCCGGAGTAGAACGCATAACCGAGCGCTTCGAGTTCGGCGCGCAGTTCCGGGAAGTTGTAGATCGCGCCATTGAAGGCCAGGGACAAGCCCAGTTGGCTGTCGATCATCGGCTGCGCCGAGCCGTCCGACAGGTCCATGATTTTCAGGCGTCGATGGCCCAGGGCAATCGGCCCCTGGGCATGGAACCCCCACGCATCAGGGCCGCGAGGGGCCAGGTGATGGGTGATTCGCTCGATGGCTGCAAGGTCTGCAGGTTGTTGATCAAAGCGTAACTCGCCAGCTAATCCGCACATAAAGTCCTTACCGGTTTTTCCGTTGGGGAGAGGGTGTCGCTGAACCGCGCCGAAGTGGCCGGTACCCAGAAACTGACCCGGCTCGGATGTGGGAGTTTTAGAACGATCAGTTATAAGTGCGTTGGTCTGACCGGTGGGCCGTTACCAGTCTGGCTGAAGTGTCAGGTAGTAGATAAGTATTCGAAACATACGGATTGCTGCTTGTTTGCGGGCCCGAACGGGCAGTTATTCGTGTTTTTTATTTGATGACGGGATCGCTAGGGTGAAGGGACTCAACAGCAATAAAGGAATATTGCCCATGTCCACTACACCAGTGTCGGTCACACCGATCACCCTCACGGAAAAACAGAAACTGAGCTTTTTGCTGGAGGCCACAGGCGATCTGGACACCGCCAGGGCATTGCAGAAAAGCTTCCCCCCTGTGCTGCTCAAGGCCAGTGCCGACACCTTGGCGGCACTGGACAAGACCGCGCGTGACTTGCACACAACCCAGGCTCAAGTCGAGACAGACCTGAGCCGGCTGCAATCGCTCAAGCATTTTTGCATCGAACAGTTGAATCGCGCCCTGACTGCGCGCTGGCTGGCTGTGTTCGATGTCGAGAAAGACCATCTGGAGTTGCCGGGAAGCTATTGCGGTTGTGAAGCGGTGACCCCGTCTGGAGGTGGGGAGAAAGTCATTCCGCCGGCGACCCCGACGCTGCTCGAAGCGGCCATGCAGAACTTCACGGAAGACGAGGCGCAAGCCGATTATTTCCCTGAAGGCAGCGTCGTGCGGATTGCCAGCAAACCTGATGGCGTTCCCGGTCTGACACCGACGGCGTTCGCCGCATTCTGCCGGGAGCTGGATCTGGGCCGGCTATACCAGGAACATTTCCAGCAGGTGTTTGGAGTCAAGGAGGTCAATGGCAGTCGGGTCGCCACCGGCCCGATGGTTCGCAATATCTCGGTGATGAAAAAGCAGATGCTGCAACTGGATCTGCACCTGGCGCTGATGAAGGAACACGTTTCCCGGGAAGGCTTCCAGACGGTTCAGCGCTTGATCGATGCCGGAGGCGTCGTCGATGCCAAAAGCCTTCAGTTCAAGGGCCGGCCGCTGATCATGCAGGGCATTGAAGCACTCGACAGCTGCCTCTGGGGTGTCGTGGTGTTCTCCGAAAAATCGATCGAGCTGGATCCCGATCAATGGTGTCTGGTGTACATGCCCGGCGAACCCGGTCAGCCGCTGTACGAGTACGCCAGCTTCAAGGCGTTCGTCGCGTACCTGGAGTTCAAACTGGGGGTGGGCAGTTACAAAAGTTACTTCACCCACTGCATCGGCGAAGTCGATAAGGTCGATTTTTTCAAGACGTTTGCCGACACGGAGAGCCTGGGGCACGTCAAACAATTGGAGATGACCGGTCCGCTGTTCGACTTCATGCTCAAGAGCCATGTCGGCAAGTTGCAACTCGATGCCCGTGCGCTCGCCGTGCCGACGGCCGATGTCGATGAAGAAGAGCGCAAAAAACGATTGATCCAGTACTTGGAAATCGGCATGACGATCGCCAACGTGGCGGGGTTCGTCGTGCCGGTACTGGGGCAATTGATGATAGGCGTCGCGATCGGACAAATGCTCGCTGAGGTGTACGAAGGGATCGAGGACTGGAATCGGGGTGACCGTCAGGAAGCCTTTTCACACCTGCTCAGCGTGGCGGAAAATCTTGCCTTGATGGCCGCCGTGGGTGCCGGCGTCAAGGTCCTGAAATCCCTGGCGATCAAGACGGTTCAAAAACACCCGGACTTCTTCCAGCCTTTCACCGCCATTCTTGACCGCAATGGACAGTCCCGATTGTGGAAGCCGCAACTGAGTGCCTATGAACAACCTTTACCGGCAGGGGCGGGGGCTGAATCTGACGCGACAGGCCTGTATCAGGCTGACGGCAAGGTTTTTGCCCGCGTCGACGATCGAGCCTACGCCGTGGTCCGGGATCCGGTTTCCAGGAGCTGGCGCATTCAGCATCCTGTCCGCCCGGAGGCTTATGCCCCGATACTCAAGCGCAATCAGCACGGGGGCTGGCGTCATGCCTCGGAGCCGAGCGAGCAATGGTCCGGGGCTTACACACTCAAACGCATCGATCCGCCGTTGGCGCGACTCGATGACAGTCGTCTGGAGATGATCCGGCGTCTGTCCGACACTCGCTTCGATGAACTGCATCGGCTGAGCGACGACAGCCTGCCACTGCCCCCCCGTTTGCGAGACATGATCGAACGGTTCGGCCTTGAGCGCCGGGGCCGTGACTTCATTGTCGCCATGGAGCGTGGTGAGGCGACTGATCCCCGTCATGTCCAGGAACAGATGCATGTGCTGCCCAGACTTGCGAACTGGCCACAGGATCGCTACATCAAGGTCGTGGATGAGGACGGCGGTATTGCTGCGACCTTTCCACCCGGTTCGATTGATGATGACACTCTGAGCGTTATTGTCAGCAACACCCAACTGGAAAGGGGCGAATTGCTGCAGACCGTCATCGACGGCCTGTATCCCAAAGAAGTGGAAGCTTTGGTCGGCGCGAACGTTGCGCCGGCTGACCAAGGGGTGGCGTTGGCAAAGGTACTCGGTGCCGCGGTCAAGGCTGATCGTCGCTCGATGTTCGACCACCTGTACCGGCGCTATGACCAGACCCTGGACAGTGAGGTGCTCAAGGCAAGGCAAGCATTTCCCGATGTGCCGGCGCGTTACGCTCAGGAACTGATCCGACAGGCTTCGAGTGTCGAGCGCTTGCTTCTGCGTACCACCGGACGAGTGCCCATGGGCCTTGCGCAACGGTTGAGTGAGGCAACGAGCAATATTCGCCTGGATCGGGCGCTGACAGGGTTCTACCTGGCTGAGGTTGCCAATGCCGATACCGAGAAACTGGCCATCGGTCTGTTGCCGCAACTCAGCGGCTGGGATCCGCAGCTTTACCTTGAACTGCGTGCTCAGTCACTCAGGGGCAACCTGCTGCAGACCCTTGGCAAGAAACCCCTCACTCCCGGGAACTCGCTCACGCTGGTCAGGCTCGAAAACGGCTACGAAGGATTCGACAGCCAGGCAAAATCGCTCGGTCAGGTTTTCGGGCCCGACAGCCTTTATCAGGTCATCCTCAAAGGCCTTTCACCTCGCCAGATCAAGGCCATTGGATTGGCAGAGGCCAGGCCTGAAGACGGCTGGCGTCTGCGAAGCCAATTGCTCAGCAGCGCACTGGATGAGCGTGAGGGAAGTAACCGGTTGTTGAACGGTGACCGGTTCGAGCCGGCGATTCGGGAGTCGGTATGTACGCTCTCCAATCCACCCGGCGAGGCGACGCATCATCCACAGCGTTTGTTACGCAAGGTGAAAAAACTCTTCCCGTTGTTTTCCGATATGCAGGCCCGGGAGTTTCTTGACCAGTTGGGCAGCGACCATCTGACTCGGGCACTCCGGGTCAGGCAGTTGCAGGATGATCTGGAGCGACTGCGCGAGGTGCTCGATACCTGGATGGACGATGCCGTGGCTATCAAGGCAGAGGGCGGGGTACTGAGCGAGGTGCGCGAATGTCGGCATCTTGTGGCGTACGAGATCGAGGACAGTTTTCGCCGACTGATCTTCCTGCCCGACGAATTCTATCGTTCGGCGTATGGCCTGAAGCTCGATGGCATGCGGTTCGGAAAACTGCCGATCCTGCCACCCGGGCTGACCTTTGACCATGTCAGGCATCTGTCTCTGCAAAACATGCATCTGGACAACGATGTCGCCTATTTCCTCAAAGCCTTCAAGAACCTCGAGACGCTTGAACTAGGTCGCAACAGGCTTACGCAATTGCCGGAGGTGGTCTCGCTCATGCCGAACCTCAGGCGTCTGGGTCTGGGGCAAAACCGGATTCAGTTGACTGAGCAGGCCTTGGTAAAACTGTCGCGGATGCGCAATCTGCAAAGCCTGGACCTGAGCGAAAATCCCCTTGGGGCCACGCTGGATGTCAGCGAGATGTTTGAGCTGACTGACCTCAGCGTGCGTAACACCCGCACCACGGAGCTGCCTAAAGGTTTGCAGCGCTTGCCCCATCTGGATCGGGTGGACCTGCGTGACAACGACATTCGTGATTTGCCGCAGTGGCTGTTTGAAACACCCCGGCGCTTCAGTGAAACGATCAATCTGCGCAACAACCCGATTTCCGATCTCAGCAGCACTCATCTGGAGAACTACCGCAAGAAAATCGGCGTCGGTATGGGGTATCTGGAAAACGATATCGCGCGCCTGGATGAACACCAGGCACGTTCGATCTGGCTGACCGAGACCGGAGGAACAGTGGGTTCCAGGCGGCTGCAAACATGGAACGCGATCAACGACGATCCGATGGCTGAAGGCCTGTTTCATTTGCTGGCGGAGCTGGGTAATACCGCTGACTCCGAATTCGTGCGAGAGGATATGTCCAGGCGCGTCTGGACAGTGCTTGAGGCGACGCAGGCCAACGCCGAACTGCGCGAGCAGATTTTCAATCTGGCGGCCAACCCGATCAATTGCACGGATAGCGCAGCGCTGAACTTCAGTCATCTGGAGGTCGCCGTGCATGTGCGCAATGTGTTGCGCGTTTCCGGGGGGCGGCAGGTGTCGGCGGCAGTGCTGATGAGGCTTGCGCGAGGCTTGTTCCAGCTTGAGCAAATCGACCTGATCGCCGCGGAGCACGCCCGGGATCAAGGATCACCCGACCCGCTGGAAGTGACCCTTGCCTATCGCACGGGGCTGGCGCGGGCATTCGATCTGCCGGGGCAGCCCTCGCACATGCGTTACGCTGAAGTCGCCGATGTGACGAGTGATGATCTGGTAACGGCTATCAATCGAATCCAGACGGCTGAACTGTCCCCCAAATGGCTGGATTTTCTGGTTCGCCAGCCGTTCTGGAGCGACTACGTGAAGAACAGTTTTGCGCAGCAGTTCGACGATGCCCGGGTGCCTCATCAAGTGGAGGTTCAGGCATTGTTCGACAGGGCTGAAGAACTCAGCTCTGCCGATTACCTCAGTGAAATGAACCTCTGCGCCACCCGGCTGGAACAGACCGAAAATGCCTTGCTGCAACGGTTGACCCTGCAGGTGACGGAGTTGATCGAGAGGGGGACCTGCATTGCGCCCGGTGACTGATTGCCTTCGCAGAGGGTGTCATTTGCCACGAATCAGTCGGCGCAGGGCAAAGCGGTTGGGATGACAGGCTTCGGCCACGGCTCTGGGCAGCGGCAGCGGTTCGTTGTCCAGCCATGCCGCGAGCAACTCGCCAGACAATGGCGCGGTGATCAAACCGCGTGAACCGTGGTCACTGTTGACGTACAGACCGTCCAGCCACGGGCAGGGAGTGTCCGGCACTTGCCGGGCATCCTTGCTCAAGGCGCGATAAGCCTCGGTGAAGGCTTCGCGGTCGGCCAGTGGACCGACAATCGGCAGGTAGTCAGGGCTGGTGCACCGGAAGGCTGCGCGGCCCTGAAGGCTGTCAGCATCGAGCTCGCTGAGGTGCAGACGGCTGACCAGATCCGTGGAGATCTCTTCGAGCATCGCCAGATTGCCCAGATGTTCGGCGGTAGTCGGGGTCAGGTCGTCGCTGTTGAAATCGAAACTGGCACCGAGGGTGTGCTCGCCCAACCGTGCCGGTGCCACATAGCCTTCGGCGCAGACCACCGTGGCCAGCGCCTGGCTTTGCGAGGTCTGCGCCAGTCGGGTGATCTGCCCGCGGATACGCTTGAGGGGCAGGTCGGCACTCTGGGGGAAACGCTTGATCTCGGCGGCACCGGCCAGCACCACGACGGGCGCTGTTGCGATCAATCGTTCACCGTCGAAGGCTTGCCACTGACCTTCGACCTTGCGCAGCTCCACGGCTTCCTGATGGGTGAGCAGCGTGACGCCAGGCTGTGCGGATTGTGCCTGACACAGGGCCGGCGGATGCACCCAGCCGCCCTCGGGATAATACAAACCGCCGTGCGCCAGACCGATCCCGGCGCGGGCCTGAGCCTCGGGTTGATCGAGCCATTGCAGAAGGTCTTCGGGAAACGCGGCCGCCAGTTGCGCCTGCCGCTCGCGTTCCTTTTCATTGAACGCCAGTTGCAGCACGCCGCAGTCATCCCAGTCGGTGCCACGTTGCAGGGTTTCCAACAGGCGGCGGGTGTAGCCGAAACCGCTGACGATCAACTGCGACAGCGCGGTGCCGTGGGCGGACAATTTCAGATACAGCACGCCTTGGGGATTGCCCGAGGCTTCCTGCGCCACCGCCGCATGCCGTTCCAGCAGACTGACCTGCCAACCCCGCGCCGCGAGGCTGGCCGCCGTGGCGCAACCGGCCAGACCGGCGCCGATCACCAGTGCCCGTCGCTCACTGCTCAATGGCGCCGGGCGAGCGAACCATGGTTTTTCCGCTGCGGGCAACGGAACATCTTGCGGCCAGCCGAGAAACTCGCCGCGCAAAATCTCCCATTTGTGACCGATGCCCGGCGTGCGCTTCATTTTGAAGCCGGCGGCGTTGAGCAGTCGTCGCACCCAACCGGTGCTGGTAAAGGTGCTGATAGTCGAACCGGGCGCCGCCAGCCGCGCCAGTTCGGCGAACAGTTCGGCAGTCCACATCTCCGGGTTTTTCGCCGGGGCGAAACCGTCGAGAAACCACGCGTCGATCTGGCCGTCCAGTTGCGGCAACTGCTCCAGCGCATCACCGATCAACAGCGTCAGGGTCACTCGACCGTGATCCAGAACAATGCGCTGGAAACCCTGATGGATTGCCACGTAATGCTTGAGCAGTTGATCGGCCAGTGGCTTGAGGTCCGGCCACAGCGCCAGCGCCCGCTGCAGGTCGGCAGGGCTCAACGGAAACTTTTCGACGCTGACGAAATGCAGCCGCGCACCGGCCACCGCGTGCTGTTCGAACAACTGCCAGGCGCAGAGAAAATTCAGCCCGGTGCCAAACCCGGTTTCACCGATCACCAGTCGCCCGCCCGCCGGCAACGCGGCAAAGCGCTCGGCCAGACGGTTCTGTTCGAGGAACACGTAGCGGGTTTCATCCAGCCCCGACTGATCGGAAAAATACACATCGTCGAACACACGCGAACGCGGGCGTCCCTGGTCATCCCAGTCGAGTTGGGCGTGGGGCATTACAGGTTTCATGGCAGGCTCGGCAACGGCAAGGCGGCCATTCTAGCCGATCACGCGGGCGGCGCTTGATCCATGGCAAGCCTTGTCGCTGATGACTCAAGGACAATCCGCCGCCGGCGGGAATTTCTGTGCCGTGTCTGTGCCCAATCCGCTAGTCTTGCTGAATCCTGGAAGGAGCCGTCCCTATGTTCGAATCCGCTGAAATCGGTCACGCCATCGACAAAGAAACCTACGAAGCCGCCGTGCCCGCCCTGCGTGAAGCACTGCTTGAAGTCCAGTTCGAATTGCAGCAGCAAAAGCGCTTTCCGGTGATCATTTTGATCAACGGCATCGAAGGCGCCGGGAAGGGCGAGACGGTGAAGCTGCTCAACGAATGGATGGACCCGCGCCTGATCGAAGTGCGCACGTTCGACCAGCAGACCGACGAAGAACTGGCACGACCACCGGCCTGGCGTTACTGGCGGATGCTGCCGGCCAAGGGGCGGATGGGGATTTTCTTCGGCAACTGGTACAGCCAGATGCTGCAGGGCAGGGTGCACGGCTTGTTCAAGGACCCGCGACTGGATCAGGCGATTGCCGGCGCCGAGCGTCTGGAAAAGATGCTGTGCGATGAAGGCGCGCTGATCTTCAAGTTCTGGTTTCACCTGTCCAAGAAACAGATGAAGGCGCGCCTCAAGGCCCTGGCCGACGACCCGTTGCACAGTTGGCGGATCAGCCCGCTGGACTGGCAGCAATCGGAGACCTACGACAAGTTCGTCAAATACGGTGAGCGCGTGTTGCGTCGCACCAGCCGCGATTACGCGCCGTGGCATGTCATCGAAGGGATGGACGCGCATTACCGCAGCCTGACGGTCGGCAAGATTCTGCTCGAAGGCCTGCAGAATGCGCTGAAGCGCCCCGACGTCCACCCGCACGATGTCAACGCCCAGCCGCTGGGTACATCGGTGGATCAGTTGAACCTGCTCGACAGCCTCAACCTGACCCAGCGCCTGGAAAAGAAAGACTATGAAGAACAACTGATCACCGAGCAGGCGCGACTGTCCGGGCTGATGCGTGACAAGCGCATGCGCCGGCATGCGCTGGTGGCGGTGTTCGAAGGCAACGATGCCGCGGGCAAGGGCGGGGCGATCCGTCGGGTCGCGGCGGCGCTCGACCCGCGTCAGTACAACATCGTGCCGATTGCCGCGCCGACCGAAGAAGAGCGGGCGCAGCCGTATCTGTGGCGCTTCTGGCGGCACATTCCGGCCCGGGGCAAGTTCACTGTGTTCGACCGATCCTGGTACGGCCGGGTGCTGGTGGAGCGGGTCGAGGGTTTTTGCAGCACCGCCGACTGGATGCGCGCCTATGGCGAAATCAACGACTTCGAGGAGCAACTCGCCGACGCCGGCGTGATCGTGGTCAAGTTCTGGCTGGCGATCGACAAGGACACGCAGATGGAGCGTTTCCAGGAGCGCGAAGAGATCCCGTTCAAGCGCTTCAAGATCACCGAAGACGACTGGCGCAACCGCGACAAGTGGGACGCATACCGTGGGGCCGTGGGCGACATGGTCGACCGCACCAGTACCGAAATCTCGCCGTGGACGCTGGTCGAGGCCAACGACAAGCGCTGGGCCCGGGTCAAGGTGCTGCGCACGATCAACCGTGCACTGGAAGAGGCCTTCGAGAAGTCCGACAGGCACGCCAAGAAACACAAGGACTGAAACAATGGGCACGCATACGCGAGGTGAATGATTGTCGCAGTCGGCGATTGGGTGGACTTATGCTCGGTCCACTCTCAACCGACTACAACAATGAGGTATGCCATGCGTGAAGTGGTGATCGTCGACAGCGTGCGGACCGGCCTGGCCAAGTCCTTTCGCGGCAAGTTCAACCAGACCCGTCCCGATGACATGGCGGCCCATTGTGTAAACGCCTTGCTGTCGCGCAACGACGTCGACCCGGCCAGCGTCGAGGACTGCATCGTTGGCGCCGGTTCCAATGAAGGCGCCCAGGGCTACAACATCGGCCGTAACGTGGCGGTGCTTTCGCAACTGGGCACCGGAACGGCGGGCATGACCCTCAACCGTTTCTGCTCTTCGGGTTTGCAGGCGATTGCGATTGCCGCCAACCAGATCGCTTCGGGTTGCAGCGACATCATCGTCGCCGGCGGTGTCGAGTCGATCAGCCTGACCCTGAAAAGCGTCAATACCGATCACCTGATCAACCCGTTGCTCAAGCAGCAGACGCCCGGCATCTACTACACCATGGGCCAGACCGCCGAAGTGGTGGCGCGTCGTTATGGCGTCAGCCGCGAGGCTCAGGATCGCTACTCGCTGCAAAGTCAGATCCGCACCGCCCAGGCGCAGGCAGCCGGCCTGTTCAACGATGAAATCGTGCCGATGGCGGTGAAGTACCGAGTTGAAGACAAAAACAGTGGCGAGGTGCAGATCCTCGACGGCATCGTCGATCACGATGATTGCAACCGCCCGGACACCACCTATGAAAGCCTCGCCGGGTTGAAGCCGGTGTTTGCCGAGGACGGTTCAGTGACCGCCGGCAACTCGTCGCAGTTGTCCGATGGTGCCTCGATGACGCTGGTGATGAGCCTGGAGAAAGCCCTGCAACTGGGGCTCAAGCCGAAGGCGTTTTTTCGCGGTTTCACCGTGGCCGGTTGCGAGCCGGACGAAATGGGCATCGGCCCGGTGTTCTCCGTACCGAAGCTGCTCAAGGCCAAGGGGTTGCAGGTGGCCGATATCGATCTGTGGGAACTGAACGAAGCGTTTGCCTCGCAGTGCCTGTACGCCCGTGATCGGCTGGAAATCGACAACGAGAAGTACAACGTCAATGGTGGCTCGATTTCCATTGGCCATCCGTTCGGCATGACCGGATCGCGGCAGGTCGGGCATTTGGTGCGCGAGTTGCAGCGACGCAACCTGCGTTACGGAATCGTGACCATGTGCGTGGGCGGTGGGATGGGCGCGACCGGGTTGTTTGAAGCGGTGCGCTAAAACGGTCTGCCGGAATCCATCAATCGCATCCGCGCGATGTACGCGCGGATTTCCTGCTCGGCTTTCTCGGGGCTGTCGAACGGCCCTTCGAGGGTGTTCTCCCGGGTGCTGAAAAACAGTTCGCCGTTGACCCGGCACACCCGGTCGCTGCGAAAGTGCGTGGCGGGGGCGGTGTCCTGGGCGCGCATTCCGAACATGATCGATCTCCTTGAGCGCTGCGCTGGATGGGATCCAAAGAGCTTATGCCTGAACCACTTGCAGCGCTTCGTCAGCCGATCAACGGCAACGCGTCAATTTAATGCTGCGACCTGCACAGTTTCATTAGCGGCTTGAGCGCAACTGTTCCTGTGTCGGCCGGAGCTCTGCGCCTAGAATGAGCGCTCCTGTCATTGGCTTTCGGGGTTCTCATGCACGTTTCGTCGGGTCGCTGGGTGTACGGCATGTTCCTGGCCTTGTTGACCGCGTTTCTGTGGGGAATCCTGCCGATCAAGCTCAAGCAGGTGCTGCAGGTGATGGACCCGATCACCGTGACCTGGTTTCGCCTGACGGTGTCCGGCGGCTGTCTGTTCATTTATCTGGCGGCGACCAAGCGGTTGCCGAGTCGCAAGGTGCTCGGGCCCAAGGGCGGCTGGCTGGTGCTGATGGCGGTGCTCGGGCTGGTGGGCAATTACGTGCTGTACCTGATGGGCCTGAACCTGCTCAGCCCCGGCACCGCTCAGTTGGTGGTGCAGATGGGGCCGATCATGTTGTTGATCGCCAGTCTGTTCGTGTTCAAGGAACGCTTCAGTATGGGTCAGGGCATGGGGCTGGCGGTGCTACTGATCGGCTTCGCGCTGTTCTTCAATCAGCGTCTGGCGGAGTTGCTCACATCGTTGTCTGACTACACCGCCGGTGTGTTACTGGTGCTGCTGGCATCGACGGTCTGGACGTTCTATGCGCTGGGCCAGAAGCAATTGCTGACGGTATGGAATTCGTTGCAGGTGATGATGGTGATCTACCTGTTCTGCGCCTTGTTGCTGACGCCGTGGGTTCATCCGCTCGAAGCGCTGGAGCTGAGCCCGTTGCAGGGCTGGTTGTTGCTGGCGTGCTGCATGAACACCCTGATCGCCTACGGCGCGTTTGCCGAGGCGCTGGCGCATTGGGAGGCCTCGCGGGTCAGTGCGACGCTTGCGATCACGCCGTTGGTGACGTTTGGCGCGGTGGCGGTGGCGGCCGGGGTGTGGCCGGAATATGTGCATGCCGAGCAAATCAATTTGCTGGCGTATGGCGGGGCGGTGCTGGTGGTGCTGGGGTCGGCGCTGGTGGCGCTCGGGCCTTCGCTGATTGCCGGGCTCAAGGCCCGGCGGGCGAAACTGTTGGTCGGATGATCCTTCCCACGCCAGGCGTGGGAAGGATCGGGATGACTCAGCCCTTGGCGCCGGCCTCGATCATGTTCTCCGGCCGCACCCAGGCATCGAACTCTTCATCGGTCAGATACCCCAGTTCCAGCGCTGCCTCGCGCAAGGTTTTCCCTTCGCTGTAGGCCTTCTTGGCGATTTCTGCCGACTTGTCGTAACCGATGTGCGGGTTCAGCGCCGTCACCAGCATCAGACCGCGTTCCAGATGTTGCGCCATAACCTTGGCATCCGGCTCCAGTCCGGCGATGCAGTGCTGCTGGAAGTTGCTGCAGCCATCGGCCAGCAGGCGGATCGATTGCAGCAGGTTGTGGATGATCACCGGTTTGAACACGTTCAACTGCAAGTGACCCTGACTGGCGGCGATACCGATCGTCACATCGTTGCCCAGCACCTGGCAGGCGAGCATCGACAGCGCCTCGCACTGGGTCGGGTTGACCTTGCCGGGCATGATCGAACTGCCCGGTTCGTTGGCTGGCAGCCGCACCTCGGCAAAACCTGCACGTGGGCCGGAGCCCAGGAGGCGCAGGTCGTTGGCGATTTTCATCAGCGCCACGGCGAGGGTTTTCAGGGCGCCGGAAAGTGTGGTCAGCGGCTCGTGGCCGGCGAGGGCGGCGAACTTGTTCGGCGCGGTGACGAACGGCAGGCCGGATAACGCCGCCAGTTCCGCGGCAATCGCTTCACCGAAACCATGGGGCGAGTTGAGCCCGGTACCGACGGCGGTGCCGCCTTGAGCCAGTTCGCAGACCGCCGGCAACGCGGCACGAATCGCCCGTTCGGCGTAATCCAGCTGCGCTATGAAGCCGGAGATCTCCTGGCCGAAGGTGATCGGCGTGGCGTCCATCATGTGGGTGCGACCGGTCTTCACCAGTTTCATGTGCCGCGCTGACAGCTCGGCCAGGCCACCCGACAGCTCGGCGATGGCCGGCAGCAGTTGGGTCTGCACAGCCTGTGCGGTGGCGATGCTCATGGCGGTGGGGAAGCAGTCGTTGGAACTCTGCGAGCGGTTGACGTGATCGTTGGGATGCACTGGCGACTTGCCGCCGCGCGGGTTGCCGGCCAGTTCGTTGGCGCGGCCGGCAATCACTTCGTTGGCGTTCATGTTGCTTTGGGTGCCGCTGCCGGTCTGCCAGACCACCAGCGGGAACTGGTCGTCGTGCTGGCCTTCGAGCACTTCGTCGGCGGCCTGTTCGATCAGGCGGGCGATGTCGGCGGGCAGATCGCCGTTGCGGTCATTGACCCGGGCCGCGGCTTTCTTGATCAGTGCCAGGGCGTGCAGCACCGGCAGGGGCATGCGTTCCTGACCGATGGCAAAGTTGATCAGCGAGCGTTGCGTCTGAGCGCCCCAGTAAGCGTCGTCCGGGACTTCGATCTGGCCCAGGCTGTCGGTTTCGATACGGCTCATCGTGCACACTCCTGTTGGTCTGTTTGCGCAGTTTAGGCCCGGTGTGGCCCAAGTGGTTCCATCCGCTCGATTGTTGCCCCGCCAGGCCCCGCCAATCAAGCGCGGCAAGGCTCGGGGGTTGAGCCGCAGCGTTATTCAGGCGCAGAATGGTCGCCCTTGGGGTTTTACCTCGCCTAGCTGAAAAGGAAACTCGATGACTCGTCTTCGTGCCATCTGCACCGCGGTTGCCCTGGTTTGCGCCAGCGGCCAGGTGTTCGCCGATACCGCCAGCCACAACGCCAGTGCCGAAACTTTCCTGACCCTGGCGCACGCTGACAAGCTGGGCACTCCGGTGTACATGCAAGTGCAGCAGATGTTCGCCCAGCGTTTTGAACAGACCAAGGCGCCGGAATCCAAGAAAGCCGTACTGGATACCTACCAGGCCAAGGCCAACGCCGCCCTGGACCAGGCCATCGGCTGGAACAAGCTGAAGCCGGACATGGTCAAGCTCTACACCAGCACTTTCAGCGAACAGGAATTGAAAGACCTGGTCGCGTTCTACCAGTCGCCACTGGGCAAGAAAGTCCTGGAAAAAATGCCGCAGCTGACTCAGCAATCGGCCCAGATGACCCAGGCCAAACTGGAAAGCGCAGTACCGGTCGTCAACAAATTGCTGGACGACATGACCAACGAGCTGGCACCGAAAGGCGCTGCTCCGGCCAAGAAGAAGTAAGCGGAGTTCGTGATGACCATGCAACAACGCATCGAATCGACGCTGGCGCTGCTTCAGCCTGAGCATCTGCAAGTGCTGGACGAAAGCCACATGCACAGTCGCGGGTTGCAGACCCACTTCAAGGCAGTGGTGGTCAGCGCGCAGTTCGAAGGTCTGAACCGGGTCAAGCGCCACCAGAAAGTCTACGGCACGCTCGGCGAGCTGATGGGCGAGTTCCATGCGTTGGCGCTGCACACCTACACCCCGCAGGAATGGTCAGAGGTGGGCGCCGCTCCGGCGTCGCCGACCTGTGCCGGCGGCAGCAAGCATTAAACGTCGGTTTTTTGCTAGAATCCGCAACGCGCCGCTCACCCGGCGCGTTTTTTTTCGCATCCGGTTCACCCTTTACGAGGGTAGCCACCTGGAGAAATACCCATGACACAACCGATTGTCGTGGCGGCACTGTACAAGTTCGTCACCCTCGAAGATTACGTCAACCTGCGCGAGCCCTTGCTGCAAGCGATGGTCGACAACGGCATCAAAGGCACCCTGCTGATCGCCGAAGAAGGCATCAACGGCACGGTGTCCGGCAGCCGTGAAGGCATCGACGGCCTGCTGGCCTGGCTGCGCAACGATCCGCGCATGATCGACATCGATCACAAGGAATCGTACTGCGACGAGCAGCCGTTCTATCGCACCAAGGTCAAGCTCAAGAAAGAGATCGTGACCCTGGGCGTCGAAGGCGTCGACCCGAACAAGAAAGTCGGCACCTACGTCGAACCGCAGGACTGGAACGCGCTGATCAGCGACCCGGAAGTGCTGCTGATCGACACCCGCAACGATTACGAAGTCTCGATCGGCACCTTCGAAGGCGCCATCGATCCGAAAACCACCAGTTTTCGCGAATTTCCCGACTACATCAAAGAACACTTCGACCCGGCCGTGCACAAGAAGGTCGCGATGTTCTGCACCGGTGGCATCCGCTGCGAGAAGGCATCGAGCTACATGCTGGGCGAAGGCTTTGAAGAGGTTTACCACCTCAAGGGCGGCATCCTGAAGTACCTCGAAGAGGTGCCGCAGGAAGAGACCAAATGGCAGGGCGACTGCTTTGTGTTCGACAACCGCGTGACCGTGCGCCATGACCTGAGCGAAGGCGACTACGATCAGTGTCATGCCTGCCGCACCCCGGTCAGCGTTGAAGATCGCGCTTCCGAGCATTACGTGGCCGGTATCAGCTGCCCGCACTGCTGGGACACCCTGAGCGAGAAGACTCGCCGCAGCGCGATCGACCGCCAGAAACAGATCGAACTGGCAAAAGCGCGCAACATGCCGCACCCGATCGGCTACAACTATAAGCAAGCATCCACCGAGGCTTAATCATGTCTGCACGCCTGCTCTATGTGATGGATCCGATGTGTTCGTGGTGCTGGGGATTTGCCCCGGTGGCCAAGGCATTGGTGGAGCAGGCGCAGGCAGCCGGGGTGGAGCTGCACCTGGTGGTCGGCGGGTTGCGCACCGGCAGCGGTGCGGCGCTGGAACCGACCACCCGGCGCTACATTCTCGAGCACTGGCAGGCGGTCACCGAGGCCACCGGCCAGCCGTTCAAGTTCGAAGGCGCGCTGCCGGACGGTTTTGTCTACGACACCGAGCCTGCCTGCCGGGCCATTGTCACCGCGCGCAGCCTGGCGCCGGATTGCGCGTGGAAACTGGTCGGGTTGATCCAACACGCGTTTTACGCTGAAGGTCGCGATGTCACCCAGGCCAGCGTTCTGGTGGAGCTGGCAGAGAAGGCCGGCGTCCCCCGCATCGAATTTGCTGCCCTGTTTGATCATGCCGATCAACACAAGGCGACCCAGGCCGATTTCAGTTGGGTTCAGGACCTGGGAATCGCCGGATTTCCGACCCTGCTCGCCGAGCGCAATGGCCAACTGGCGTTGCTGACCAACGGTTACCAGCCGCTCAGTGAACTGTCGCCGCTGCTCGGCCGATGGCTGGAGCGCGCCGCCTGTGTCTGACCCGGCCGATGACACGCCAGCCGTCAAGCGTGTCGACCGGCTGAGCTGGGCTGAAGTCCGGCGTCTGGCTCTTCATCACAAAAAATCCCTGTGGATCGCCAACGGCGTCGCCGTGCTGGCGACGCTGTGCAGCGTGCCGATTCCGTTGCTGCTGCCGTTGCTGGTGGACGAAGTCCTGCTTGGCCATGGCGATGCCGCACTGAAAGTCATGAACCATGCGCTGCCGACGATGTGGCAGCAGGCGGCAGGCTACATCGGCCTGATGCTGGTGGTGACGTTGACCCTGCGCTGCAGTGCCCTGTGTTTTGGCGTGTTGCAGGCGCGGTTGTTTGCGCGGCTGGCCAAGGACATCGTTTATCGCATTCGCGTGCGGCTGATCGAGCGTCTGAAGCGGATCTCGCTGGGCGAATACGAAAGCCTGGGCAGCGGCACGGTCACCACGCACCTGGTCACCGATCTCGACACCCTCGACAAGTTTGTCGGTGAAACCCTCAGCCGTTTCCTGGTGGCGATGCTGACGCTGGTCGGCACGGCCAGCATCCTGATGTGGATGCACTGGAAACTGGCGCTGCTGATCCTGTTGTTCAACCCGCTGGTAATCTACGCCACGGTGCAGTTGGGCAAACGGGTCAAGCACCTGAAGAAACTGGAGAACGACAGCACCTCGCGTTTCACCCAGGCGCTGAGCGAAACCCTCGATGCGATCCAGGAAGTGCGCGCCGGCAACCGACAGGGCTTTTTCCTCGGGCGCCTTGGCCTGCGAGCCCAGGAAGTGCGCAATTACGCGGTCAATTCGCAGTGGAAGACCGACGCCTCCAACCGTGCCAGCGGTCTGTTGTTCCAGTTCGGCATCGACATCTTCCGCGCGGCGGCGATGCTCACGGTGCTGTTCTCCGACCTCTCGATCGGCCAGATGCTCGCGGTGTTCAGCTACCTGTGGTTCATGATCGGCCCGGTCGAACAACTGCTGAACCTGCAATACGCCTATTACGCCGCCGGCGGTGCGTTGACCCGGATCAACGAGCTGCTGGCCCGTGCCGACGAGCCGCAATACCCCGGTGGCGTCGATCCGTTCAAGGGCCGCGATACCGTCGGCATCGAGGTGCAAGGCCTGAGCTTCGGTTATGGCGATGAGCTGGTGCTGGATCAGATGAACCTGTCCATCGCACCGGGCGAGAAAGTGGCGATTGTCGGCGCCAGCGGCGGCGGCAAAAGTACCCTCGTGCAACTGCTGCTGGGTCTGTATACACCGCTGGCCGGCACCATTCGTTTCGGCGGATCGACCCAGCAGGAAATCGGCCTGGAAACGGTTCGGGAAAATGTCGCGGTGGTGCTGCAGCATCCGGCGCTGTTCAACGACACCGTGCGAGCCAACCTGACCATGGGCCGTACCCGCAGTGACGAAGCGTGCTGGCAGGCACTGGAAATCGCCCAGCTTGAAGCGACTATCCGCGCCTTGCCGGATGGACTCGACAGCATCGTCGGCCGCTCCGGCGTGCGCCTGTCCGGCGGCCAGCGACAACGGCTGGCCATCGCCCGGATGATCCTCGCCGAACCCAAAGTGGTGATCCTCGACGAGGCGACGTCAGCCCTCGACGCCGCCACCGAATACAACCTGCATCAGGCCATGGCGCGCTTTCTCCATGGCCGCACCACGCTGATCATCGCCCACCGCTTGTCGGCGGTGAAGCAGGCGGACCGGGTGCTGGTGTTCGACGGCGGGCAAGTGGCCGAGGATGGCGACCATCAGCAACTGATTGCCGATGGCGGGTTGTACGCCAAGCTGTATGGGCATTTGCAGCGGTTGTAGTTCATTTCCATATGACGTTGAGTGCGTTTTTCCCTCCCGTGTAGCCAAACAGTTTTATGATCACTGCGCAGGATTCGCAAGGTGGCATGGTCGTGGCGATGTTGACCGAGCGGATCGCTGTTTTATCGGGGTATTTTTTGTGCAGGGCACCGATCAGTTTGCTTTCGCTGTCCACTGACGTTGGCTGGTCGGGCAGCTTGGGATAGGTTTTGGGGATGGCCAAAAGGTTGTCATGACTGTCCGTGAGCAGAGAAGTCTTGGTATTCAAGACGTTCGCATCGATATTGAAATAGGTCGTGTCGCCGATCCTGATTTCTTCGGCACCGAGCCACGCCTTGAACAATGGCAGTTTCGAGGTAGTATCCGGTTCCCCGGAAACGCTGACATAGACTTCCCGTGTGCCGTCAGCTTTCGTGACTTCGGCATACGCGATGTTTCTTGGCTGATGAGGGCGAAGTGATCGGGGTAGCAGGTCCTGTAGCTTAACCATTGTGCGGTCGATCCTGAAGACGCTGTCCATTGCCTGTTTGATCGTCGGTTCCTGGAACAAGGTGTCGAATACATCCGCGGTCCTTCTACGCAGCGTTGGCGATGCATCCCTGCTACGCTTCCATGTATCTGTGCCGTCGGGCAACTCCGTGACAATCATTCGCGTCGAGTTGTCGAACAGCAACGCCTCACCGGGCCTGGTGTCCACCTTCACAAATTTCATATTGTAGGGTGGGTTGCGTGGAACACCCACACGTATGGCGATCCGTTCCATCGATTCAATGGCATTTTCAACGGCGCTCACACCGTAAATAGCCGCCATATTGTTGGCGGTCAACGAGCCATTATGGATCCGCAACAATTCTTCGCCGAGTGTGCCTTTCTCAAGTTCGGCTTTAAACAGTCGTTTCATGGTGACAGTCTGTAACTCGCTTAACTTTTGCCCGGCGGGCAGTCTCGCCAGGTAACATTTGTCACTGTTGACACGGGTAAACAGATAGAGGGCGTCGTCGCCGATCGACGGCACCACAATGGCGCCGACTCGATGCAGTTCATTACTGCCTGTGTAGGTTCCCTGGATTTCGATCCGTGCGTACATGCCTTTTTGAAATTGCACATCGGCGAGAATTTCTGCCTTGGGTTGTGGCCATGCCTTGGGAAAGCCCAAGCGGGTCATGTTGTTCGTCCAGGGCTTCACGTTGTTATTCAGCGATCGATAGAGCACGCCGTCCCGCAGAAAGAACTCACCTTCATGCCCAGACCTCGCAAGCGGGGTGCACCGCCTTTCACCAAACCAAGGTGCGTAACCTTTGGTTTCGTCAAATGAATGCAACGCCGGAATATCGATCGGATCGTGGGGCACGTCCGTCACGAATTCGTTGATACAAACGCCTTTTGCAAGGACGCGTTTGATGCGGCAAGAAGCGCGTTTGAAATTCTCACTTTCGTCGATCAGTTCGATACGACGTAGCCGGTCGCCGTCCAGCCTGTAGGGCACATCGTCGATAAACAGAGTGGTACGTCCCTCGATCTCCGGAATCGAGCGAATCTTTGCACTCTCCGCCACTCTGATGGTCACCTGCTGATCGGTTGCCTCCAGTGCAGCATATGAAGAGCGCCCCAGCGTTAACCGGTGGGTCTTGTCCGCCAGTGGCGGGCCGTAAGGTTTACCGGAATGGGGATCAACGGGATGGTACGAAGGAATGCTGCCTGTGTTGGTGCGGCGAAGGACGATATCTTCAATACCGTTTACAGACCCCAGTTGGTCGCCCGCCGCGAGGGGCTTCCAGCGACCAGGATCTGTTGCTTGAGGCAAACCCTGTACGAAATCGTATTGGCCTGTTCTCCCCGCTAGCCCTTTGAGTTTGAATAATCCGAATTTGCCAAGCCTCGAAACGCCTGCGCCCAATGCCCCGAGAAGCGTGGGTATTCCATCGATAGGATTCAAGTTGTTCAACGTGGTAATAAACAGCTTTTTTGTCAATGTCATGAACGAGGGGAGTGTTGCTCGTACGCCCAACTTGCCTGAAATCGATACCAGCCTCATTGAGCCGGATGCAAACTTTCCGATGGGAAACAGGAACGAGGCAATATCAATGAAAATACCAAGAAATCCATCCTTGATTTTTTTTGCATCGCCCGATGCCAGGTCTTCGATACTGCCCCAGAACGGGACGATGCTTTTTGTTATGTTCAGGATGTTGTCCCTGATTTTTTGTTCCTTGTCGTATTTTGTTTCATCATAAGCAGCACTTCTATAATGTTCTTCGTCAACAAAAAAAAGAGTGTGCGAGATGAAAGAAGTGAGTTTTTTCAATCGTTGTGATTTTAGAGTGCAAGGGAAGCTTGTGTAACTTTCATCGATTTTTTGCGCGGTGAATGTCTCACCGAACTGATCGATAATAGCCATGCAATTCTGATTCTTTCTCGGTTGGCTGCCGTGGGTATGAGCATCCCAGTCAAATGGCACCGAAATCGGGTCGCGATAGATCACGCGGGCGTTACCCCAGAATCCTTCGGTAAGTACGCCGCCGATCAAGCTTGCGCTAAAGTCGGGTAGTAAACGAATGATGCCGGCTGACGGCAGAAGTTCGTAATAGGACTGTCTGCCCTCATGCTTCACCGCCAGAACAAATCCTTTACGTGACCTGAGCGGCAAGGTCATGGCAGGAGTTTCAATGCCTGCGGCTCGGCCAGTACCTTTGCGCAGCGTCAGTATTCTTATCTCGCCATACTCCAGGGCCAGGCGATCAGTCCATGGCAATGTGGCGAGTTGGGAAAGGATCAAATCCTGATAAGCAATGCGTTGAAGAAAAAGGTGGAGGTTGAACGATGCCTTGAACAGGTTTTTTACGTCAGGCAGTTTGATGGACTTGTTATTGTGCTCGGGTCGAAATGCATTGCTGCTGACAATTTTTTGTTTGTTGACGCTTATCCACTTGTCAGAAACAGTGACACCGTCGGTAAAAAACCATTTTTTTCGTTGTAGATCTTTCCCGAAGCGTACACGTCAACAAAAGCGTAGGCGTTGATTTGCGTTCTTTGTATTGGCCCGCCGTGTCGTATAGGGTTGACGAGGTATTGGTTAGCCTCTTCTACCAGTTTCGTTTTACCGGCATTAAAAGTGCCGGAACCAAAAATTTTGGTCAGTTTGTTTTTGGCGATGGTCAGTCGGTTAGGGGTTTCTGCAGCTAGACAGGTGATGGATTCGTTAAGGAGGTTTGTTTGAGTGAATAACGCATCTGTCGCCAGGAGAATCATTTCATCTGTGTAGGCGTTCTTGGATTGTTGGTTCAAGAAGCCGTTTGTTGATGCCCAATCCAGTGTTGGGTGTATACGGGTCAAAACGATCAGGTCGAGAAGTTCGGGGGAGGCGCCTGCGGATTTTTTAATCGGGAAGTCAACAATCTGCTGAAAGGTCATTCGTGAGATCAGAGAGCGGTCGATAGCTTTAGCTAGGTTTACTCCGTGAACAAAGTTCACCCATACGATCGAGCTCCTGTAGGGTAATTCTTCAGGAATGCCCCTGACCTGGAATTCGGCAGGCAATTGTGGTTGTAGCAGGCGTGCAAGCAAGATCGCTTCGATGGCTGTCGATACGTTGCCCGAATCAATCAGATAGGTTTCAAAGTCACTGCGCAAGGTGCGATAGCTTTTCCCCCAGTTGGAGGGCTGTTCAAGTCGAAAGCGGATGACAGTGTCATCCGGCTTGTCATCGGTGAGGCTGTACCAGCACCGAATCGCTGCCAGCAATAGCCTTTTTTTAATCCCGCTATCGACCTCTTCATGGGATTGCGACCCGTACCATTGCAGTTGTTCAAGTAACTTTTGAGCCAACCATTGCGCGTTGTTTCCGTTGAGCATCCGATCCAGGAAGGTGGCAGGGGTTGCGCGCAGGTGATCAGTCGGGATATTGAGTAACACCTCCTTGCCCAAGCTTTCAATGACAGACGTTTCGTTGTCCGCAAGTATGAAGCTGAGGGCCTCAAGTATCGACTTGCGACCGGACTCTTCGATGAAATCGCCCATGTTCATGGTTGAATCGAGGCCGAGACTGAAACACGCCCGCATCTCGTCCAGCTCTTTGATCAAGGTATCAAGTGTGGCACCGGTTTGCGGTTTTATTGGCTGCAGGCCGTAGAACCACAGAATCTGAGGCAGACGAAGCAGACGGTCGGAGCGAAGTTGTCCTCCTATGTTTGCCAGGCACTCCTTGATAGTGGCCACGATATTTTCCAGGGATCGCTGGTCGGTCACGGGTAGTAGGACTATCAGCTGATTTGCATCAGCGGCCTCAAACTGAATCTGTCCTTGATCAAGCGTGACTGTCAGGAGGGGAGTGACGTTGTTCCCGGTTTTCGTGCGCAACAAAGCAAGGTAGTCCGGGTGGTCGAGAAGTTGCTTCAGGTGCGTCTGTGCGATCTCATGCTCCTGCGCCAGGGAGGAATGGGGTTTCGGCGAAAGAAACACGCCAGACAAAGGTGTAGATGCCGTTTTGGCGTTGCGCAGCGATGACAGCAGCGCGTCGTACTCGTCCAGTTGAGCCAGATATTGCAGGTTGGAGGGAGAAGGTCCGGAGGGGGTCGTCAACATAAATAATCAGCGCCTGAGTCTGTAGTTGGATTCTCAGTTTCAGATTCCACGACGCTCTCGGTGCAGTAGATATGTATTGGCTGTCTCGATATTTGGCCTTTTACTCGCTTGCTGGGATCGAAAACGCACCCTAGTCTAGCTGTAGCGATCACGTTGGACGCTGATCTGGCGGTGCTAAATCAAGGGACCTCATGAAGCAAAAGCGGACTCTCGGAACGCCACGGCTGTTGGGCATCGTCTGGCCATTCATCGCCGTCGTGTTGTTTCAAGCCTTGCTGGGAGGCGTGAGTCTCTACGTCCTGTCGGCCGTTCGCGGCTATGTCGCAGGTGAAAGCCTCTGGTCCAAGGGCCAGAAAGACGCGATCTATTACCTCAATCTGTATGCCGACAGCCGCGACGAGGCGATTTATCTCAAATACCAGAACGCAATCGCCGTGCCTCAGGGCGGCCATCAGTTGCGCCTGGCACTGGACAAGCAACCGCCCGACCTGCAAGCGGCGCGCGAGGGCATCCTCAAGGGCGGCAACCACCCGGACGATGTCTCCAGCCTGATCTGGCTGTACCTGAATTTCCGTCACTTCAGTTATCTGGAAACCGCCATCGACCGCTGGACGCTGGGCGATGCCTACCTGGTGGAGCTCGATGACGTGGCGCAGGAGATGCACCGACGCATCACCGCCAATGCCGCCACTGATGCCGATATCCGGCGCTGGAAAGACCGGATCTTTGCGATCAACGATGGCGTGACGCCTGCCGCCAAGGCTTTCAGTGATGCGCTTGGTGAGGGGTCACGGGTGATTCTGCGCCTGCTGCTGTTCACCAACCTCGCCACCGCGCTGGGCCTGATCGTGCTGGCGCTGCTGCGCACCCGCAAACTGCTGAAGCAGCGGCATGCCTTCGCCGAAGCACTGCAACTGGAAAAGGATCGCGCACATGTCACGCTGCATTCGATTGGCGATGGGGTAATCACCACCGATGTGAGCGGTGCGATCGACTACATGAACCCGGCCGCCGAGGCGTTGACACACTGGAAGGCCGAGCAGGCTGCCGGTCTGCCGCTGGCGGCGTTGTTCAATTTGCTGGATGACAATGCCCAGACCGAAGGGCTGACCCTGATCGAGCACATTCTCAGTGGCCAGCTCACCGGCGGCAGCGAACACTCGAAGCTGATCCAGCGACTGGACGGCAGCACCGTTTCGGTGACTCTGGTCGGCGCGCCGATCCGCAATGCGGGCAAGGTCAGCGGAACGGTGCTGGTGTTGCACGACATGACGCAGGAGCGGCAATACATCGCCAATCTGTCGTGGCAGGCGACTCACGATGCACTGACTGGGCTGGCCAACCGACGCGAGTTCGAATACCGCCTCGAGCAGGCCTTGCACAATCTGACGCGGCAGCCCGGGCGACATGCGCTGATGTTCCTCGATCTCGATCAGTTCAAACTGGTTAATGACACCTGCGGGCATGCGGCGGGCGATGAGTTGCTGCGACATATCTGTGCGTTGCTGCAATCAGGCCTGCGCGAGGGCGACACACTGGCGCGGCTGGGGGGCGACGAGTTCGGCATCCTGCTGGAGAACTGCGCACCGGAGGCGGCCGAGAAGATCGCCGAGGGGCTGCGTCAGACGGTGCAGAACCTGCATTTCGTCTGGAAGGGGCGGCCGTTCCTGACCACCGTCAGCATTGGTCTGGTGCATGTCGCGCAAACACCGACCACTCTTGAAGCCTCGCTGCGGGCGGCCGACATGGCCTGCTACATGGCCAAGGAAAAGGGCCGCAACCGGGTGCAGGTCTACCATGCCGACGACTCTGAACTGTCCTTGCGATTCGGCGAGATGGCCTGGGTACAGCGCCTGCACATGGCCCTGGAGGAAAACCGCTTCTGTCTCTATGCCCAGGAAATCGCCCCGCTGGGTTCGGTTGCCGGTGGCGCGGGCGGGCACATTGAAATTCTGTTGCGCCTGCATGACGAGGCGGGTCGGATGATTCTGCCGGACAGTTTCATACCGGCGGCCGAGCGTTACGGTTTGATGACGTCACTCGATCGTTGGGTTGTGCAGAATGTATTTAAGGTAATTGCTCAATGTATTAACGAAGAGTGCGAACGGCCTCTGGCAATGTGTGCGATTAATCTTTCAGGCATTACTATCGGAGATGACGCGTTCTTGCACTTTCTGCGAGAACAGTTTGATAACTATTCCGTTCCTCCTGAAATGATTTGTTTTGAAATTACAGAAACCAGTGCCATTGCAAATCTTGGCAGTGCAATCCGATTTATTAATGAACTCAAAGGCTTGGGTTGTTACTTCTCGCTGGACGACTTTTGCGCCGGAATGTCTTCATTCGCTTATTTGAAACATTTGCCTGTAGACTTCCTGAAGATCGACGGGAGTTTCGTAAAGGATATGCTGGACGACCCGATTAACCGCGCTATGGTCGAAGTGATCAACCACATCGGGCATGTCATGGGTAAGCAGACAATTGCCGAGTTTGTCGAAACAGCCCAGATCGAGCAGGCATTGCTTGA
Organism: Pseudomonas allokribbensis; assembly: GCF_014863605.1. Lineage (NCBI taxonomy): Bacteria > Pseudomonadati > Pseudomonadota > Gammaproteobacteria > Pseudomonadales > Pseudomonadaceae > Pseudomonas > Pseudomonas allokribbensis. Next base: position 4,756,577 of record NZ_CP062252.1, on the reverse strand, counting down.
AATCGGCGTGGATTACGCTCAGGGTTATGTCATCGAACGCCCGCAATTGTTTACCTGTGACAGTTTGCAAAGTCGGCCCGCCAGACCGCAGCCGCTGTTGTTCAAGGCGCCTGGCACGTTCCGTTGAAGTCTCTCGCCGATCCTTACAATCACAAATCAAAAGGAGCCGAACAGTGATCGACACATTCAACCGAACCGGACCACTCATGGAAGCTGCAAGTTATCCTGCCTGGGCACAACAGTTGATTCAGGATTGCAGCGAGAGCAAACGCCGGGTTGTCGAACATGAACTTTACCTGCGCATGCGTGATAACAAGCTCAGCGCCAAGACCATGCGCCAGTACCTGATCGGGGGCTGGCCCGTCGTTGAGCAGTTCGCGCTGTACATGGCGCAGAATCTCACCAAGACCAAGTTCGCCCGTCACCCGGGTGAAGACATGGCGCGGCGTTGGCTGATGCGCAACATTCGCGTCGAACTCAACCATGCCGATTACTGGGTGAACTGGAGTCGGGCCCACGGCGTGAGCCTGGAAGACCTGCAGGCCCAGCAAGTGCCGCCGGAATTGCACGCCCTGAGTCACTGGTGCTGGCACACCAGTTCGGCGGATTCGCTGATCGTGGCCATCGCCGCCACCAACTATGCCATCGAAGGCGCGACCGGGGAGTGGTCGGCGCTGGTCTGTTCGACCGGTGTGTACGCCGCGGCCTTTCCTGAAGAAGACCGCAAACGGGCCATGAAGTGGCTGAAGATGCACGCCCAGTACGATGATGCCCACCCGTGGGAAGCGCTGGAAATCATCTGCACCCTGGCCGGGATGAACCCGAGTCGGGCCTTGCAGGCGGAACTGCGCCAGGCGATCTGCAAGAGCTATGACTACATGTACCTGTTCCTCGAGCGCTGCATGCAGCTGGAGTTGACGGAGCGGGTGCTGGTCGGGCGCGAGCGACGGGCGCTGGTCGAGAGCTAGTTTCGGCGACATCCATAAAAAACGGGAGCCTGTGTGCTCCCGTTTTTTATTGGCCTGATAAGGTTCAGCCGGCCATTGTCAGGCGATTGCGCCCCTCGCGCTTGGCCACGTACAGCGCGCTGTCGGCGCGGCGCAGCAGGCTGTCGGCGGATTCGCCCGGCAGCAGGGTCGAGCAACCGAGGCTCACGGTCAGTTCGATCAACTGGCCATCGGCGTAGTAGTCCTGGGCTTGCGCTGCATAGCGAAGGCGTTCGCCGACCATCGCGGCGGCTTCGCGGCTGGTATTGGACAGCAGGATCAGGAACTCTTCCCCGCCATAGCGAAACACCATGTCGACGTTGCGCAACTGGTCCTTGATCGATGCCGCGACGGCTTTGAGCACTTCATCGCCGGCCGTGTGGCCATGGCTGTCGTTGACCTGTTTGAAATGGTCGATGTCCAGCATCAGCAGCGACAACGGTTGCAGGTGTCGACGTGACATCTCGATTTCCCGCTGCAGGGTCTGCTCCATGGCGATGCGGTTGCCGGCGCCGGTCAATGGATCGCGCAGCGCGGTTTGCGTCGCGACACGATAGAGCAGCGCATTGCGCATCGGGTACAGCAGGGACGACAGGAGTGACTCCAGATTGCCCAGTTCCTGTTCGCTGAAACGCTGGTTGCGGCGAAACACCAGTTCGCCCATGTGCTCGCCGTCGTGGCTGAGGCTGTAGCTGGCGGAATGATGACCACGGGCGCCGAATTCCAGGCGCAAGTCACTGCCGCTGTGTACATAGCTCAAGGCATCGAGCGGCACCAGACGCTGAACTTCGCGGAAGAACAGACCCAGGATACGTTGGGGCTCAAGGCTGGTTTGCAGTTGCAGGCTCATTTGCTGGCGCAATTGCGCCAGGCTGACAGGTCGCTCCAGAAGCGGAGGCAGCTGACCAAAGCCCAGGCGTTGCAATTTGGCACTGTCGAAGTCAATTGCAGTGGTCTGGGAGGGTGATTTCATATGGCGTGAGCCCCTAAGCAGTAAGTCTGTCTTACAGGCTGGGTGAGAGCGGCTATGGGCTGCGCGTCATACTGATCCATCAGTCCCGTAGGACATTTGGCGTAAGTTTAGTCTGCCCGATGACGATTAGTCAGCTATCGAATCAGGCCTTGCCCGACTGCCTTCACTCGGCGTGCTTTCAGGGAATGTAGAGCGAAAGTCGTGCCATTCAGTTCAGGTTTTATTAAAACCGTTGCGAATCAAAGGCTTGAGTTTTTTGCGAGGAGAGGGATGGTGGTTATTTGACTGAAACAGGCCTGCGCAAAGCGGCAAATGCCTGCCGCGACGGGAATCCGCCGCGGCAACAAATGCGACGTATGGCACTACTGAGCGTTGAATGCCTGGCCGTTGATACCCGTGCTGTCCGGGCCCATCAGGTACAGATAGACCGGCATAATCTCTTCCGGAGTCGGGTTGTTCAGCGGGTTTTCGCCCGGGTAAGCCTGAGCGCGCATGCTGGTGCGGGTGGCGCCCGGGTTGATGCTGTTGGAGCGCACCGGGGCGACGTTTTCGACTTCGTCGGCCAAGGTTTGCATCAGCCCTTCGGTGGCGAACTTGGACACGCCATAGGCGCCCCAGTAAGCGCGGCCCTTGCGCCCGACACTGCTGGAGGTGAACACCACCGAGGCATCCTGGGACAGTTTGAGCAGCGGCAGCAGGGTGCTGGTCAGCATGAACATCGCGTTGACGTTGACCTGCATGACACGCATGAAGTTTTCACCGGACAGCTGTTCGATCGGCGTACGCGGGCCGATGATCGAGGCGTTGTGCAGCAGACCGTCGAGGTGGCCGAACTCGGTCTCGATCATCGCCGCCAGCTCATCGTATTGATGGGGCAGGGCGGTTTCGAGGTTGAACGGGATCACCGCCGGCTGCGGATGCCCGGCCGCTTCGATCTCGTCGTAGACCTGGGTCAGGTTGGCTTCGGTCTTGCCCAGCAGCAACACGGTCGCACCGTGGGCCGCGTAGGTCTTGGCGGCCGCCGCACCGATGCCACGACCGGCACCGGTGACCAGAATGACCCGATCCTTGAGCAGTTCGGGGCGAGCGGAGTAATCAAACATAAACAACCTCTAATCCATTAACTTCTGATCGCTCCCACGACCGGCATGGGAATGCAGTGGACACGATTCAGCAACTGCAGAGTGCGTTATCCAGCACCTTGCGCAACTCCAGCGGATGATCCACCACCACGTCCGCGCCCCAGTGCCGCGGGTTGTCGTCCGGGTGAATGTAGCCGTAGGTCACGGCGGCGGTCCTGGTGCCCGCGTCACGGCCGGATTCGATATCGCGCAGATCATCGCCGATAAACAGAACGCTCGATGGATCCAGATCAAGCATCTTGCAGGCGAGGATCAGCATCTCGGGATCCGGTTTGCTGTTCTTCACGTGATCCGGGCAGATCAGCAGGGCCGAGCGCTCGGCCAGCCCCAGTTGCTGCATGATCGGTTCGGCGAAGCGCAATGGCTTGTTGGTGACCACGCCCCAGACCAGATTGGCTTTTTCAATGTCGGCCAGCACTTCGCCCATGCCGTCGAACAGTTTGCTGTGCACGGCGCAGCCGGCGAGGTAGCGCTCGAGGAACTCAAGGCGCAACTCCTCGAAGCCCGGTGATTCCGGATCCATCGAAAACGTCACTGCGACCATGGCCTTGGCGCCGCCGGAGATTTCGTCGCGGATGTGCTTGTCGTTCATCGGCGGCAAACCGCGATCCGCGCGCATCGCCTGGCAAATGGCGATGAAATCCGGCGCGGTGTCGAGCAGCGTGCCGTCCATGTCGAAAAGGACTGCTCTGATGGCCATCGGCTTACTCCTCGCGCAGGGTCTGGATCATGTAGTTGACGTCAACGTCCGCCGCCAGCTTGTAGTGCTTGGTCAGCGGGTTGTAGGTCAGGCCGATGATGTCCTTGACGGTGAGGCCGGCCATGCGGCTCCACGCACCCAGCTCGGATGGGCGAATGAATTTCTTGAAGTCGTGGGTGCCGCGCGGCAGTAGCTTCATGATGTATTCGGCGCCGACGATGGCGAACAGGTACGCCTTCGGGTTGCGGTTGATGGTGGAGAAGAACACCTGACCGCCGGGTTTGACCATGCGGAAGCAGGCGCGGATCACCGAGGACGGATCCGGTACGTGCTCGAGCATTTCCAGGCAGGTGACGACGTCGAACTGCTCGGGCATTTCTTCAGCCAGGGCTTCGGCGGTGATCTGCCGGTATTCGACGTTCACGCCGGATTCCAGCTGATGCAGTTGCGCGACCGCCAGCGGCGCTTCGCCCATGTCGATACCGGTCACGGTCGCGCCGCGCTGGGCCATGGCTTCGCTTAGGATGCCGCCGCCGCAACCGACGTCGAGGACTTTCTTGCCAGCCAGGTTGACGCGCTCGTCAATCCAGTTGACCCGCAGCGGGTTGATGTCGTGCAGCGGTTTGAACTCGCTTTCGCGGTCCCACCAGCGATGGGCCAGTGCTTCGAATTTGGCGATTTCGGCGTGGTCGACGTTGCTCATGATTCAATCCTCTAAAACTTGAAAAAGGCTGTAGCCCCGGAGTTTGCCCCGGGGTGTTTACGATTCGGTGTGGCCGCTGATGCGACGGCCCCAGGCCCGGGCGGTTTCGCCCAGCTGCTGTTCGTCCAGGCGCGTCAGGCGCCGGTCGTCGAGTAATTGCTTGCCGGCGACCCACAGGTGTTTCACACAGTCCCGGCCGGTGGCGTAAATAAGTTGCGAGACCGGGTCATAGACCGGTTGCTGTGCCAGGCCGGACAGATCGAACGCGACAATGTCCGCGGCCTTGCCGAGTTCCAGGGAGCCGGTCTCGGCTTCGATCCCCAAGGCCCGCGCGCCGTTCAGCGTGGCCATGCGCAGCGCCCGATGGGCGTCCAGCGCGGTGGCCGAGCCAGCAACAGCCTTGGCCAACAGTGCAGCCGTGCGGGTTTCGCCCAGCAGGTCCAGATCATTGTTGCTCGCCGCGCCATCGGTGCCGACCGCGACGTTGACCCCGGCCTGCCACAGGCGCTCGACCGGGCAGAAGCCGCTGGCCAGTTTCAGGTTCGACTCCGGGCAATGGATCACATTGGTGTTGCTTTCTACCAGCAACGCCAGGTCGTCATCGCTGATCTGGGTCATGTGCACGGCCTGGAAGCGCGGCCCGAGCAGGCCAAGTCGGCCGAGGCGGGCCAGCGGGCGTTCGCCGCGCTGTTCAACGGCCTGTTGCACTTCGAAAGCGGTTTCGTGGACGTGCATGTGAATCGAGGCGTCCAGCTCTTCGGCGATCACGCGGATTTTTTCCAGGTTCTCATCGCCGACGGTGTAGGGTGCATGAGGGCCAAAGGTAATCTTGATACGTTCGTGATGCTTCAGATCGCCGAACAGTTCGACGCCCTGACGAATGGCTTCATCGGCGCTGGCAGCGCCCGGAATCGGGAAATCGAGGATCGGAATGGCGATCTGCGCACGGATTCCGCTGTTGTGCACGCGCTCACTGGCAACCTTCGGGAAGAAATACATGTCCGAGAAACAGGTGATACCACCTTTTATCTGCTCGGCGATGGCCAGGTCAGTGCCGTCACGCACGAAATCTTCATCGACCCATTTGCCTTCGGCGGGCCAGATATGGTTTTCCAGCCAGGTCATCAAAGGCAGATCGTCAGCGAGGCCGCGGAACAGGGTCATGGCGGCATGGCCATGAGCGTTGATCAGGCCGGGGCTGAGCAGCACGTCCGGCAATTCGCGGACTTCGGCGGCGTTACACTTCAAGGCTTCGGCGCGCGGGCCGATGAACACGATGCGACCGTCGCGGATGCCCAGGCCATGCTCCTTGAGCACAACGCCTGCGGGTTCGACGGGTACCAGCCAGGTCGGCAGCAATAATAAGTCGAGCGCAATGGCAGGTTTCGGCATCGAGGGTCGGTTCCAGTGCTTTTGTAAAGGATGGCGAAGTATACCCGAGCGTCTTCGCGGGGGGATCGCTATAATCGGCGGCTTTTGTTCATGAGTGCGGGGTGAGGGATGCGCGATCGACTGTTGGCTGCGGAGAAAGTGAAGGCCATCGATTGGCGTGATGGCGCGCTCCACCTGCTGGATCAGCGCGTTTTGCCGTTCGAGGAAAACTGGATCGCCTACACCAGCGCCGCCGGCGTGGCCGAAGCGATTCGCTCGATGGTGGTGCGCGGTGCGCCGGCGATCGGCATCAGTGCTGCGTACGGCATCGTGCTGGCGGCCCGTACCCGGATTGCCGAGGGTGGCGACTGGTATGCGGCGCTGGAAGAGGATTTCATGCTGTTGGCCGATTCCCGTCCGACCGCGGTCAACCTGTTCTGGGCGTTGAACCGCATGCATGACCGGCTGGATCGCCTGAAGGACAACGCCGATCCGCTGGCGGCGCTCGAAGCCGAAGCCATCGCCATTCATGAAAGCGATCGTGAAGCCAACCTGACCATGGCTCAGCTCGGCGTCGACCTGATCCGCAAACATCAGGGCAATGCCCAGGCGATCCTGACCCACTGCAATACCGGCGCCCTGGCCACCGGCGGTTTCGGCACGGCGCTCGGGGTGATCCGCGCGGCGTTCATCGAAGGTATGGTCGAGCGTGTCTATGCCGACGAAACCCGGCCGTGGCTGCAGGGTTCGCGCCTGACCGCGTGGGAGCTGGCCAACGAAGGCATTCCGGTAACGCTCAATGCCGACTCCGCCGCCGCGCACATCATGAAAACCAAAGGCGTGACCTGGGTCATCGTCGGCGCCGACCGGATCACCGCCAACGGCGACGTGGCGAACAAGATCGGCACCTATCAACTGGCGGTCAACGCCATGCACCACGGCGTGCGTTTCATGGTGGTGGCGCCGAGTTCGACCATCGACATGAATCTGGCCAGCGGTGATGACATCCCGATCGAAGAGCGCGACGGTGCCGAACTGCTGGAAGTCGGCGGCAAGCGTGTCGGGGCGGATGTCGAAGCATTTAACCCAGTATTTGACGTGACGCCGGCGGACCTGATCGATGCGATCGTCACCGAAAAAGGCATCGTCGAGCGCCCGGACACCGCGAAAATGGCCCAGTTGATGTGCCGCAAGCGCCTGCATTAAGGGTGTTCACTGCCCGCTAAATGGCCATCGCCAGCAGGCTGGCTCCTACAGGTTTTGTGTCCGACACGGATCCTGTGGGAGCCGGCTTGCCAGCGATGGGGCCTCGAAAGTCAATAAACATCCGCAATTTCGTCTCGAAATTTGCATTCGGAGAAGCTCTGAGCCTCTCTCGTCCCCGTTAAGCCTGTCATCGGTCATCTAACTATGCTCCATGCGCATCTGGGGGATAGGTGCGTGGCGGCTCTTGTGATAACATCCGGCGTTTTCCGAGGCAGTCCCACGGGGTTGTCTTCACTGCGCAAATCCAGGGTCAACTTGTTGATTTGTCGTAAGTCGGCGCATGGCACTCAGCCTGCATCGACGAGCTTCGTGCGTCCCCTATGGATATGGCGAAGTTTCACCAGAAAAAGGAATCAGGCTTCTCATGGGCGAACTGGCCAAAGAAATCCTCCCGGTCAATATCGAAGACGAGCTGAAACAGTCCTATCTCGATTACGCGATGAGCGTGATCGTCGGCCGTGCACTGCCGGATGCGCGCGATGGCTTGAAGCCCGTGCACCGTCGCGTGCTGTTCGCGATGAGCGAGCTGGGCAACGACTTCAACAAGCCGTACAAGAAATCTGCCCGTGTTGTCGGTGACGTGATCGGTAAGTATCACCCGCACGGTGATACCGCGGTGTACGACACCATCGTTCGTATGGCGCAGCCTTTCTCGCTGCGTTATCTGCTGGTGGACGGTCAGGGCAACTTCGGTTCGGTGGACGGCGACAACGCCGCGGCCATGCGATACACCGAAGTGCGCATGACCAAGCTGGCGCACGAGCTGCTGGCCGACCTGCACAAGGAAACCGTGGACTGGGTGCCGAACTACGACGGCACCGAACTGATCCCGGCGGTCATGCCGACCCGCGTTCCGAATCTGCTGGTCAACGGTTCCAGCGGCATCGCCGTGGGCATGGCGACCAACATTCCGCCGCACAACCTCGGTGAAGTCATCGACGGTTGCCTGGCCCTCATCGACAACCCCGAGCTGACCGTCGATGAGCTGATGCAATACATTCCCGGTCCGGACTTCCCGACCGCCGCGATCATCAACGGTCGCGCCGGCATCATCGAAGCCTACCGCACCGGCCGTGGCCGCATTTACATGCGCGCCCGTTCGATCATCGAAGACATCGACAAGGTCGGTGGCCGTCAGCAGATCGTCATCACCGAGCTGCCTTACCAACTGAACAAGGCGCGTCTGATCGAGAAGATCGCCGAGCTGGTAAAAGAGAAGAAACTCGAAGGCATCACCGAACTGCGCGACGAGTCCGACAAGGACGGTATGCGCGTCGTGATCGAACTGCGTCGCGGCGAAGTGCCTGAGGTGATCCTCAACAACCTCTACGCCCAGACCCAGCTGCAATCGGTATTCGGCATCAACATCGTTGCGCTGATCGATGGCCGTCCACGCATCCTGAACCTCAAGGATCTGCTGGAAGCCTTCGTCCGTCACCGTCGCGAAGTCGTTACCCGCCGTACCGTGTTCGAACTGCGCAAGGCTCGTGAGCGTGGCCACATCCTCGAAGGTCAGGCGGTAGCCCTGTCGAACATCGACCCGGTGATTGCCCTGATCAAGGCTTCGCCGACGCCGTCGGAAGCCAAGGAAGCGCTGGTCAGCACGCCGTGGGAGTCCTCGGCGGTGGTGGCGATGGTCGAGCGTGCCGGTGCCGATTCGTGCCGTCCGGAAAACCTCGATCCGCAATACGGTCTGCGCGACGGCAAGTACTTCCTGTCGCCGGAACAGGCGCAAGCCATTCTGGAGCTGCGTCTGCACCGTCTGACCGGCCTGGAACACGAAAAACTGCTGGCCGAGTATCAAGAGATCCTCAACCAGATCGGCGAGCTGATCCGCATCCTCAACAGCGCCGTGCGCCTGATGGAAGTGATCCGCGAAGAACTGGAAGTGATCCGCGCCGAATACGGCGACGTGCGCCGCACCGAGATCCTCGATGCACGCCTCGACCTGACCCTGGGTGACATGATCCCGGAAGAAGAGCGCGTCGTGACCATCTCCCACGGCGGCTATGCCAAGACCCAGCCACTGGCTGCGTACCAGGCTCAGCGTCGTGGCGGTAAAGGCAAATCGGCTACCGGCGTGAAGGATGAGGACTACATCGCTCACCTGCTGGTTGCCAACAGCCACACCACGCTGCTGCTGTTCTCCAGCAAGGGCAAGGTGTACTGGCTCAAGACCTACGAGATTCCGGAAGCGTCCCGCGCCGCTCGTGGTCGTCCGCTGGTCAACCTGCTGCCTCTGGATGACGGTGAATACATCACCACCATGCTGCCGGTCGATCTCGAAGCCATGAAGCGTCAGGCTGATGAAGAAGAAGCCGAAGGCGCCGAGGCTGATGTAGAAGAAATCGAAAACAGCAACGAAACCGAAGAAGAGCGCAAGGCACGTATCAAGGCTGCCGACCGCAAGAAGGCACCGTTCATCTTCATGTCGACCGCCAACGGTACCGTCAAGAAGACCCCGTTGGTGGCCTTCAGTCGTCAGCGCAGCGTCGGTCTGATCGCGCTGGAGCTGGACGAAGGCGACATCCTGATCTCCGCTGCCATCACCGATGGCGAGCAGGAAATCATGCTGTTCTCCGACGGCGGCAAGGTGACGCGCTTCAAGGAATCCGAAGTCCGCGCCATGGGTCGTACCGCTCGCGGTGTGCGTGGCATGCGTCTGCCGGAAGGGCAGAAGCTGATTTCCATGCTGATCCCGGAAGAAGGCAGCGAGATCCTGACGGCTTCCGAGCGCGGCTACGGCAAGCGCACGGCGATCACCGAGTTCCCTGAATACAAGCGTGGCGGTCAGGGCGTTATCGCCATGGTCAGCAACGAACGTAACGGCCGTCTGGTCGGCGCGGTTCAGGTGCAGGATGGTGAAGAGATCATGCTGATTTCCGACCAGGGCACGCTGGTGCGTACCCGTGTCGACGAAGTCTCCAGTCTGGGTCGCAACACCCAGGGCGTGACCCTGATCAAGCTGGCCAAGGATGAAACCCTGGTTGGTCTGGAGCGGGTCCAGGAACCTTCGGAAGTCGAGGGTGAAGAGTTTGAGGGTGAGGAAGGTGTCGAGCTGGAAGAAGGCGTGATCGGCGCCGAACCGGACGATGCAGTCGACAACCTGCAGGCGGACGCCGCAGACGAAGAAGAGTCGCAAGACTAACCAAACCGTAGCAGGGCAGAGTGTTTGCTCTGTCCGCTACCGTGATTGCATAGCGAGAGTGGATGTGAGCAAACGAGCCTTTAACTTCTGCGCAGGTCCCGCTGCGCTGCCTGAAGCTGTCCTGTTGCGTGCCCAGTCCGAGCTGCTCGACTGGCACGGCAAGGGTCTGTCGGTCATGGAAATGAGCCATCGTAGTGATGACTACGTGGCCATTGCCGAGAAAGCCGAGCAGGACCTGCGCGACCTGCTGTCCATCCCCTCCAATTACAAAGTGCTGTTCCTGCAGGGCGGTGCGAGCCAGCAGTTCGCCGAGATTCCGCTGAACCTGCTGCCCGAGAACGGCACTGCCGACTATGTCGAAACCGGCATCTGGTCGAAGAAAGCCATCGAGGAAGCGCGTCGCTTCGGCAACATCAACGTTGCCGCCAGCGCCAAGCCTTATGACTACCTGGCCATTCCTGGTCAGAACGAGTGGAAGCTGACCCCGGGTGCGGCCTATCTGCACTATGCGTCCAACGAAACCATCGGTGGCCTGCAGTTTGACTGGGTTCCCGAGGCCGGTGACGTTCCGCTGGTGGTCGACATGTCCTCCGATATCCTCTCGCGCCCGATCGATGTGTCGCAGTACGGTCTGATCTACGCCGGTGCGCAGAAGAACATCGGCCCGAGCGGTCTGGTGGTGGTGATCGTCCGTGAGGACCTGCTGGGCCGCGCCCGCAGTTCGTGCCCGACCATGCTCGACTACAAGGTCTCGGCCGACAACGGTTCGATGTACAACACCCCGGCCACCTATTCCTGGTACCTCTCGGGCCTCGTTTTCGAGTGGCTGAAGGAGCAGGGCGGCGTCGCCGCGATGGAGCAGCGCAACAAGGCGAAGAAAGATCGCCTGTACGGCTTCATCGACAACAGCGATTTCTACACCAACCCGATCAGCATCAACGCCCGCTCGTGGATGAACGTGCCGTTCCGCCTGGCTGACGAGCGTCTGGACAAGGCGTTCCTGGCCGGCGCCGACGCCCGCGGCCTGCTCAATCTCAAGGGCCATCGTTCGGTCGGCGGCATGCGTGCCTCGATCTACAACGCCCTGGGCCTGGATGCTGTCGAGGCTCTGGTCGGCTACATGGCTGAATTCGAGAAGGAGCATTCCTGATGTCCGAGCAGGAGCTCAAGGCGCTGCGCGTTCGCATCGACAACCTCGATGAGAAGATCCTCCAGCTGATCAGCGATCGTGCACGCTGTGCCGAAGAGGTTGCACGGGTCAAGATGGCCAGTCTGGCCGAAGGCGAGCAGCCGGTGTTCTATCGTCCGGAGCGCGAGGCGCAGGTCCTCAAGCGCGTGATGGAACGCAACAAGGGGCCGCTGGGCAACGAAGAGATGGCGCGGCTGTTCCGCGAAATCATGTCCTCGTGCCTCGCCCTCGAGAACCCGCTGAAAGTAGCCTACCTCGGTCCGGAAGGCACCTTCACGCAAGCGGCGGCCATGAAGCACTTCGGTCACGCGGTGATCAGCAAGCCGATGGCAGCGATCGACGAAGTGTTCCGCGAAGTGGCGGCCGGTGCGGTGAATTTTGGCGTGGTGCCGGTGGAGAACTCCACCGAAGGTGCGGTCAACCACACCCTCGATAGCTTCCTCGAGCACGACATGGTCATCTGTGGCGAAGTCGAGCTGCGGATTCACCACCATCTGCTGGTTGGTGAAAACACCAAGACCGACAGCATCAGCCGCATCTATTCCCACGCCCAGTCGCTGGCCCAGTGCCGCAAGTGGCTGGACGCCCATTACCCGAATGTCGAGCGCGTGGCGGTGTCCAGCAACGCCGAAGCGGCCAAGCGGGTCAAGGGGGAGTGGAACTCGGCGGCGATCGCCGGTGACATGGCGGCCGGGCTGTACGGCCTGACCCGTCTGGCCGAGAAGATCGAGGATCGTCCGGACAACTCCACGCGCTTCCTGATGATCGGTAACCAGGAAGTGCCGCCGACCGGCGACGACAAGACATCGATCATCGTGTCCATGAGCAACAAGCCCGGCGCGCTCCATGAGCTGCTGGTGCCGTTCCATGACAACGGGATCGACCTGACCCGGATCGAAACCCGTCCGTCGCGCAGCGGTAAATGGACCTACGTGTTCTTCATCGACTTCGTCGGCCATCACCGTGATCCGCTGATCAAAGGTGTGCTGGAAAAGATCAGTCAGGAAGCAGTAGCACTCAAGGTGCTGGGTTCCTACCCGAAAGCAGTTCTCTAAGGGGCGGTAGCAAATGAGTGGCAACTTCCTCGCTCTGGCACAGCCGGGCGTGCAACAACTTTCGCCATATGTTCCGGGCAAGCCCGTGGACGAACTGGCTCGCGAACTGGATCTGGATCCGGCGAGCATCGTCAAACTGGCGAGCAACGAAAACCCGCTGGGCGCCAGCCCGAAGGCGCTGGCCGCGATCCGCGAAGCGCTGGACGAGCTGACCCGTTATCCGGACGGTAACGGTTTCGCACTGAAATCCCTGCTGGCCGAGCAGTGCCGTGTCGAGCTGAACCAGGTGACCCTGGGCAACGGCTCCAATGACATTCTCGAGCTGGTGGCGCGTGCCTACTTGGCGCCGGGCCTGAATGCCGTGTTCAGCGAGCACGCGTTCGCGGTCTACCCGATCGCGACCCAGGCAGTCGGGGCTCAGGCCAAGGTCGTTCCGGCCAAGGATTGGGGGCATGACCTGCCAGCGATGCTGGCGGCCATCGACGCCAACACACGCGTCGTGTTCATCGCCAACCCGAACAACCCGACCGGTACCTGGTTTGGCGCCGAGGCACTGGACGAGTTCCTGCAGGACGTGCCGGAGCACGTGCTGGTGGTGCTGGACGAGGCTTACATCGAATACGCCGAAGGCAGCGATCTGCCGGATGGTCTGGATTTCCTCGCGGCTTACCCGAACCTGCTGGTCTCGCGCACCTTCTCCAAGGCCTACGGTCTGGCGGCGCTGCGGGTTGGCTACGGTTTGTCCACGCCAGTGGTGGCGGATGTGCTGAATCGCGTACGTCAGCCGTTCAACGTCAACAGCCTGGCCTTGGCCGCGGCGTGTGCGGCGTTGAAGGACGAGGAATATCTGGCGCAGAGCCGTCAGCTCAACGAGTCCGGCATGCAACAGCTGGAAGCGGGTTTCCGCGAGCTGGGCCTGAGCTGGATTCCGTCCAAGGGCAACTTTATCTGTGTCGACCTCGCTCAAGTGGCCGCTCCGGTGTTCCAGGGCCTGCTGCGCGAAGGCGTGATCGTGCGTCCGGTGGCCAACTACGGCATGCCGAACCATCTGCGGGTGACCATCGGTCTGCCGGCGGAAAACAGCCGCTTCCTCGAAGCGCTGCGCAAGGTTCTGGCTCGTGGGTGATGTCACTGCGCTGCAATCTGCTGCACCTATGATCGGGCGCCTGGTGGTGGTCGGTCTGGGGTTGATCGGTGGTTCGTTTGCCAAAGGCTTGCGTGAGAGCGGTCTGTGCCGCGAAGTGGTCGGGGTCGATCTCGACCCGCAATCGCGCAGGCTGGCGGTCGAGTTGGGTGTGGTGGATCGCTGCGAAGAAGACCTGGTGGCTGCCTGCCAGGGCGCGGACGTGATCCAGTTGGCGGTGCCGATCCTGGCCATGGAAAAAGTGCTGGCCCGTCTGGCTGGCATGGATCTGGGGCAGGCGATCCTGACGGATGTCGGCAGCGCCAAGGGCAATGTGGTGCGCGCGGCGACCGAAGCGTTCGGCGGCATGCCGGCGCGTTTCGTGCCGGGTCATCCGATTGCCGGTTCCGAGCAGAGCGGGGTGGAAGCCTCCAACTCAGAGCTGTTTCGTCGTCACAAGGTGATTCTGACCCCGCTGGAGCAGACCGATCCGACTGCGCTGGCAGTGGTTGATCGCTTGTGGCGCGAGCTGGGTGCCGACGTCGAGCACATGCAGGTCGAGCGTCACGATGAAGTGCTGGCGGCGACCAGTCATCTGCCGCACCTGCTGGCCTTCGGTCTGGTTGATTCGCTGGCCAAGCGCAATGAAAACCTTGAGATCTTCCGTTACGCTGCGGGCGGTTTTCGCGATTTCACAAGAATCGCCGGAAGCGACCCGGTCATGTGGCATGACATCTTTCTCGCCAACCGCGAGGCTGTCCTGCGCACACTCGATACATTTCGCAGCGACCTCGACGCCTTGCGCGACGCGGTCGATGCAGGGGATGGGCACCAATTGTTGGGCGTCTTCACGCGCGCCCGGGTTGCCCGCGAGCATTTCAGTAAAATCCTGGCCCGCAGGGCCTATGTGGACGCTATGAATTCCAACGATCTGATTTTCCTGGCTCAACCTGGTGGCCGCCTGTCCGGTCGGATTCGCGTACCAGGTGACAAATCGATTTCCCACCGTTCGATCATGCTCGGTTCCCTGGCTGAAGGCGTCACTGAAGTCGAAGGCTTCCTCGAGGGCGAAGATGCCCTGGCGACCTTGCAGGCGTTCCGCGACATGGGCGTGGTCATCGAAGGCCCGCATCACGGCCGCGTGACCATCCACGGTGTCGGCCTGCACGGCCTGAAACCCGCGCCGGGCCCGATCTATCTGGGCAACTCCGGCACTTCGATGCGTCTGCTGTCCGGCCTGCTGGCCGCGCAGGATTTCGACAGCACTCTGACCGGTGATGCGTCGCTGTCCAAGCGTCCGATGAATCGCGTGGCCAACCCGCTGCGGGAAATGGGCGCCGTGATCGAAACCGCTGCCGAAGGTCGTCCGCCGATGACTATTCGTGGCGGTCACAAGCTCAAAGGCCTGACCTACACCATGCCGATGGCCAGTGCCCAGGTGAAATCCTGCCTGCTGCTGGCGGGTCTGTACGCCGAAGGCAAGACCACCGTGACCGAGCCGGCGCCGACCCGTGACCATACCGAGCGCATGCTGCGCGGCTTCGGCTATCCGGTGAGCGTCAACGGTGCCACGGCATCGGTTGAGTCCGGCGGCAAGCTGACCGCGACCCACATCGAAGTGCCGGGCGACATCTCGTCGTCGGCGTTCTTCCTGGTGGCAGCGTCGATCGCCGAAGGTTCGGAGCTGGTACTCGAACACGTCGGCATCAACCCGACGCGTACCGGTGTGATTGACATCCTGCGCCTGATGGGCGCCGACATCACCCTGGAAAACCAGCGTGAAGTGGGCGGCGAGCCGGTTGCAGACCTGCGCGTGCGAGCAGCTAAACTCAAAGGTATCGAGATTCCGGAAGCGCTGGTTCCACTGGCCATCGACGAGTTCCCGGTACTGTTCGTGGCGGCAGCCTGTGCCGAAGGGCGCACCGTGCTGACCGGCGCCGAAGAGTTGCGGGTCAAGGAATCGGACCGTATCCAGGTCATGGCGGACGGTTTGCTGGCGCTGGGCGTCAAGTGCGAGCCGACCCCGGACGGCATCATCATCGACGGCGGCCAGATTGGCGGCGGCGAAGTGCATGGTCATGGCGATCACCGTATCGCGATGGCTTTCAGCGTGGCCTCGCTGCGCGCCACTGCACCGATCCGCATCCATGATTGCGCCAACGTCGCGACATCGTTCCCGAACTTCCTGGCGCTGTGCGCGCAGGTTGGCATTCGTGTGGCGCAAGAGGCTCAGTCGTGAACAACATTGCTCCGGTCATCACCATCGATGGGCCAAGCGGCTCGGGCAAAGGCACCGTAGCCGGGATTCTGGCCAAGCGTCTGGGCTGGAACCTGCTGGATTCCGGTGCGCTGTATCGCTTGCTGGCGTTTGCTGCGCACAACCATGGTGTCGACCTGACCAATGAAGAGCTGCTGAAGAAACTGGCCGCTCATCTGGATGTGCAGTTCATCGCGGCGACCGACGGTCAGTTGCAGCGCATCATTCTGGAAGGTGATGAAGTCAGCGATGTCATCCGTACCGAGAGCGTCGGTTCCGGCGCTTCCCAGGTGGCTGCATTGCCGGCCGTGCGCGAGGCGTTGCTGCAGCGCCAGCGTGCTTTCCAGGAAGCGCCGGGCCTGGTGGCCGATGGTCGCGACATGGGAACGGTGGTATTTCCGAATGCGCCCTTGAAGATTTTCCTGACCGCCAGTGCCGAGGAGCGGGCGCGCCGTCGATATTTGCAGTTGAAGGGCAAAGTCGAGGGTGTTAGTCTGTCGAGTCTGCTAGATGAGATTCGTGCGCGCGATGAGCGTGATACCCAGCGAGCGGTGGCCCCGCTCAAGCCGGCGGCCGACGCGATACAACTGGATTCCACGGAGTTGTCCATCGATCAGGTGCTTGAACGCATCATGAGCGAGATCGCCATTCGCGATATCGCCGGGTGACCAAGAAGGCCACAGGGGACCAGTCATAGTCCTGCGGTGCTTCTTTTTAATGAAACTAACCCACATCGTCTGGGATGTGGAGATGGGCGTACTTTTTCGCCCTAATCAACAGGAATTAAAATGAGCGAAAGCTTTGCGGAACTCTTTGAAGAAAGCCTAAAGACCCTGAACCTTCAGGCAGGCTCCATCATCACCGGTGTTATCGTTGATATCGATTACCAAGCTCGCTGGGTAACCGTTCACGCTGGCCTGAAGTCCGAAGCACTGATCCCTCTGGAGCAGTTCTACAACGACGCTGGCGAACTGAACATCAACGTCGGTGACGAAGTTCACGTTGCTCTGGACTCGGTTGAAGACGGTTTCGGTGAAACCAAGCTGTCCCGTGAAAAAGCCAAGCGCGCTGAATGCTGGATCGTTCTGGAAGCAGCCTTCGCAGCTGAGGAAGTGGTCAAGGGCGTTATCAACGGTAAGGTTAAAGGCGGCTTCACTGTCGACGTTAACGGCATCCGTGCGTTCCTGCCAGGTTCCCTGGTTGACGTCCGTCCAGTGCGCGACACCACGCACCTGGAAGGCAAAGAGCTGGAATTCAAGGTCATCAAGCTGGACCAGAAGCGCAACAACGTTGTCGTTTCCCGTCGCAGCGTCCTGGAAGCCGAGAACTCCGCCGAGCGTGAAGCTCTGCTGGAATCCCTGCAAGAAGGCCAGCAAGTCAAAGGTATCGTCAAAAACCTCACCGATTACGGCGCATTCGTCGATCTGGGTGGCGTGGACGGCCTGCTGCACATCACCGACATGGCGTGGAAGCGTATCAAGCACCCTTCCGAAATCGTCAATGTTGGCGACGAGATCGACGTCAAGGTTCTGAAGTACGATCGCGAGCGCAATCGTGTTTCCCTGGGCCTGAAGCAACTGGGCGAAGATCCATGGGTTGCTATCAAAGCCCGTTACCCAGAAAGCACTCGCGTTACCGCTCGTGTAACCAACCTGACCGACTACGGCTGCTTCGCTGAGCTGGAAGAAGGCGTTGAAGGTCTGGTACACGTTTCGGAAATGGACTGGACCAACAAGAACATCCACCCTTCGAAAGTCGTACAAGTCGGCGACGAAGTGGAAGTTATGGTTCTGGACATCGACGAAGAGCGTCGTCGTATCTCCCTGGGCATCAAGCAGTGCAAGTCGAACCCATGGGAAGACTTCTCTGGCCAGTTCAACAAGGGCGATAAAATCTCCGGCACCATCAAGTCGATCACCGATTTCGGTATCTTCATTGGTCTGGACGGCGGCATCGACGGTCTGGTTCACCTGTCCGACATCTCCTGGAACGAAGTGGGCGAAGAAGCCGTACGTCGTTTCAAGAAGGGCGACGAGCTGGACACCGTTATCCTGTCGGTTGACCCAGAGCGCGAGCGTATCTCCCTGGGTATCAAGCAACTGGAAAGCGATCCGTTCTCCGAGTACGTCTCGGTTAACGACAAAGGCGCAATCGTTACTGGCACCGTGAAAGAAGTTGACGCCAAAGGCGCCATCATCGTTCTGGCCGACGATATCGAAGCGACTCTGAAAGCCTCCGAAATCAGCCGTGACCGCGTTGAAGACGCGCGCAACGTTCTGAAAGAAGGCCAGCAAGTAGAAGCCAAGATCATCAGCGTTGATCGTAAGAGCCGCGTAATCCAGCTGTCGATCAAGTCGAAAGACGATGCTGAAGAGAAAGAAGCCATCCAGAGCCTGAAAGCAGCTCCGGAAGGCGAAGCAGCTGACACCACTATGGCGGCACTGCTGCGTCAAGCAATGGCCAAACAGAACTGAGTTCTGTCTGATCATTAAAAAGGGCGACTTCGGTCGCCCTTTTTTGTGCCTGCGATTTGGTGTGCTGGATTTCCTGTTGCGCCTTGTGTGTGAAACCAAACTCTTCGCTTGGTGGTCTGTTTCTTTAATCGGATCAATCGCCTATTCGCGACTAAGCTTGGTCTTGGGTGTGCAGTAGTCGGGCTGTTGCCTGGCATAAGGAAGTGGATGAACAAGTTTATTCTCCTCATGGCTGTGCTGGTTTTGGCGGGTTGCACCACAAGTGCCAAAACCCACGCGGTGCGTGGTGTCAGCGGTATAGAGATCGACTGTTCCGGGTTGGGGTCAGGCTGGGAAAAATGCCAAAAGCGTGCGGCGAAGGAGTGCAAGGGGGCGGGTTATAAAGTGCTCACTCGATCTGATGAAGCAAAAGATGAAGATGAATTTCCTTTTGGCTTCAATCCCGCGGGTTACGTGACTCGGACCATGCTGGTGATGTGTCGCTGAGTGCCTGCTGGCGTGGATGTATGGTTTTTCGCCCTGAAAACGGGCGTTTTGACGCTGAAGAAGATATGTCAATCCCTGGGCTGTTCAAAATCTTCCGGGCATGCTAAAACCTTTCAAGCGCTGATCTAGCTGCTTGAAAAAGAAGGGAAAAATATGACGAAGTCGGAGTTGATCGAACGAATTGTCACCCATCAAGGGCTGCTCTCATCCAAAGATGTGGAGCTGGCCATCAAGACCATGCTTGAGCAAATGTCCCAGTGTCTGGCTACGGGTGATCGCATTGAGATCCGTGGTTTTGGCAGCTTTTCCTTGCACTATCGTGCGCCGCGGGTCGGCCGCAATCCGAAGACTGGTCAGTCTGTCAGCCTTGATGGCAAGTTTGTACCGCATTTCAAGCCGGGCAAGGAGTTGCGTGATCGCGTGAACGAAGAAGAGGAGGAGGGGGTTTGACAGCCGCGACCTTTCAGGAGGGTACTCATGCGTAACCTCAAACGCATGCTTCTTGGCGTTTTCATTCTTTTACTGATGCTGGTGATCCTGGCGTTTGTGCTGGAGAATCAGCAGTCCATTTCGCTGATGTTCCTTGGTTGGGCGGGGCCGCAACTTCCAGTATCTCTGGTGATGGTTCTCGCGCTGCTTCTTGGGATGCTCGTCGGTCCTGTTCTGGGCTGGTTTCTGGGACGCTCGTCCCGCGCTGCGCGCAAGCGCCTTGTCTGAAAACGACAGGCGCGGGACATCCATCGAATTTGCGGCGCTGCCTGTCTATATCCATTAGTAAAACGTTAATTAAGCTGTAAAATGCAGCCCTTGTTCGATGGTGGCTTCGTTACCACATAGATTCAGACTGACTCTGACGGAGGCCTGGGTTATGACGGCTTTCGCATTCATGGATTAGGCTGCGCTCGTTATGGGCGCGGTCCGCAGCTCAAGGGTATGGTTTCGCGTGAAAATTCTAGTAACCGGCGGCGCCGGATTTATCGGCTCGGCAGTCATCCGTCATATCATTTCCAACACTAACGACGCCGTCGTGAACGTTGACAAGCTGACTTACGCTGGCAACCTTGAGTCGTTGGTCGAAGTTAGTCAAAACTCACGTTATGCCTTTGAGCGTGTCGATATCTGCGATCGTGATCAAATTGATCGTGTCCTGCGGGAACACCAACCGGATGCAATCATGCATTTGGCTGCTGAATCCCATGTTGACCGTTCGATTTCCGGTCCGTCCGAATTCATCCAGACCAATATCATCGGCACCTACACGTTGCTGGAAGCTGCACGCCAATATTGGTCCGCACTGGACGATACCCGCAAAGCCGCTTTCCGCTTTCATCACATTTCCACTGATGAAGTGTACGGCGACCTCGAAGGCCCTGAAGATCTCTTCACCGAGACCACGCCTTATCAGCCAAGCTCGCCATACTCTGCCAGCAAGGCCAGCTCCGACCACCTGGTTCGTGCCTGGGCCCGTACCTACGGTCTGCCGACACTGGTCACCAACTGCTCGAACAACTATGGTCCATGCCACTTCCCTGAGAAGTTGATCCCGCTGATCATTCTCAATGCACTGGAAGGCAAGCCGCTGCCGGTTTACGGCAAGGGCAATCAAGTGCGTGACTGGTTGTACGTAGAAGATCATGCGCGTGCGCTGTACAAAGTCGTCACCGAGGGTGTCATCGGTGAGACGTACAACATTGGTGGTCACAACGAAAAGCAGAACATCGAAGTGGTTCAAACCCTTTGCGCGCTGCTGGATGAACTCCGGCCGGATTCAGCTCATCGTCCACACGCAAGCTTGATTACTTATGTTCAGGATCGTCCGGGACATGATCAGCGTTATGCGATCGATGCGAGCAAGATTCAGCGTGAACTCGGCTGGGCGCCAGAGGAAACCTTCGAAACCGGTATTCGCAAGACGGTGGAATGGTATTTGAACAACGCGCAGTGGGTTGAACATGTGAAAAGCGGCAGCTATCAACAATGGATTGATCAGAACTACAGCGATCGCTCCCAAAAAGCATGAGAATCCTTCTTTTTGGAAAAAATGGTCAGGTGGGTTGGGAGCTGCAGCGCTCCCTGGCTCCGCTGGGTGAGCTCATCTCGATGGATCGCCACCTGCTCAATGGCCTGCAAGGCGACTTGTCGGATCCGGAAGCGCTGCGCGCAACGATCCGTCATCTGAAGCCGGATGTGATAGTCAACGCTGCCGCCTACAATGCCGTCGATAAAGCAGAGTCCGAAAAGGAACTCGCTACCTTGATCAATACCCAGGCCGTCGCCGTCATGGCGGATGAAGCATTGGCTCTGAATGCCTTGCTGGTTCACTACTCTACTGATTATGTGTTCAGTGGTGAGGGTGACTCGCCCTGGAAGGAAGACGACCCTGTTGCGCCCCTGAATCAATACGGAATCAGCAAGCGCGCCGGCGAAGAGGCAATTATTGCTTCCGGCTGTTCGCACTTGATCTTTCGTACGAGCTGGGTCTACTCCACCCGGGGCAACAACTTCGCGAAAACCATGTTACGTCTGGCCAAAGAACGTGAGGCGTTAAATGTGATTTTCGATCAGGTGGGTGCGCCAACCGGTGCTGACCTGATTGCCGATGTAACGGCCCATGCCATTTTGAAAGTGAAGCAAAGTGCCGATTTGGCGGGTATCTACCATCTGGTTGCCGGTGGTGAAGTTTCCTGGCACGGCTATGCTTCCCATGTCATAGAATTTGCGCGAAAGATTGGCGAGCCATTGAAGGTGACTGAAGTAAACCCGATCGAGTCGACAGCCTATCCGACTCCCGCCCGTCGTCCCTTGAATTCACGCCTGAACACCCAGAAACTGCGAAATAATTTTGCCCTTCGCCTGCCGGAATGGCAAAGCGGCGTAAACAGAATGCTGATGGAAGTTTTTAATAAATGATCAAGACAAATCGAAAGGGAATTATTCTGGCCGGTGGTTCGGGAACACGCTTGCACCCGCTGACTCTGGGTGTTTCCAAGCAAATGTTGCCGATCTATGACAAACCGATGATTTTTTATCCGTTG
This sequence comes from Pseudomonas allokribbensis, assembly GCF_014863605.1. Taxonomy (NCBI): domain Bacteria; kingdom Pseudomonadati; phylum Pseudomonadota; class Gammaproteobacteria; order Pseudomonadales; family Pseudomonadaceae; genus Pseudomonas; species Pseudomonas allokribbensis. The sequence continues at coordinate 4,734,669 of NZ_CP062252.1, read as the reverse complement.
TCCGTGCTCATGCTCGCAGGTATGCGAGAAATCCTGATCATTTCCACCCCTGAAGATCTGCCAAACTTTCGCAAGCTGCTCGGTGACGGTAGCCGCTACGGTATTCAATTGACCTATGCCGAACAGCCAAGTCCCGATGGTTTGGCTCAGGCCTTCATTATCGGTGAGGAGTTCATCGGTAAGGATCCGTGCTGCTTGATCCTCGGTGACAACATATTTTACGGTCAGCACTTCTCCGATAACTTGCGTTCCGCCAGCTCTCAGGAACGAGGCGCGACAGTATTCGGTTATCACGTTTCTGATCCGGAGCGTTTCGGCGTCGTTGAGTTCGATGCGTCTGGTCGGGCATTGAGCATCGAAGAAAAGCCGCTCAAGCCAAAATCCAGTTACGCCGTGACCGGTCTTTATTTCTACGATAACCAGGTTGTCGATATTGCCAAGGGCATCAAGCCCTCCGAGCGAGGCGAGCTGGAAATTACAGACGTTAACCGTGCTTATCTCGAGCAACAAACCCTCAATGTCGAAATGCTCGGTCGAGGCTTTGCGTGGCTGGATACCGGTACTCACGACTCGCTGCTTGAGGCGAGCCATTTCGTGCATACCATCGAACACCGCCAGGGTTTGAAGGTGGCGTGCCTTGAAGAAATCGCGTACAGCAATGGCTGGATTACGTCGGATCAGTTGAGCGAGCAGGCAGAGGCTCTCAAGAAGACAGGCTACGGGCAATACCTGAAAAAATTGTTGGATTCGACTTCTTTCTGAGTCTGGAAAGTTCGGCATTCAAACAAAGCGTTCAATCCGTGCAAGCAGGAACGGCATGCCAGTAGAACATCCGAAGGTTGCAGTTTTACTGGCTGCCTACAATGGAACACCGTGGATTGAGGAACAACTTTCCTCAATCCTCAATCAATCAGCAGTCGATGTAACTGTTTACATCAGTATTGATCCCTCATCAGACGGTACGGAAGCGCTGTGCCGAGCGTACGCCACTGAGCACCCCGGTGTGGTGATCCTCCCGGACTCCGGGCGATTTGGCGGTGCGTCGCGCAACTTCTTCCGGCTTATACGCGATGTCGACTTCGCTAAGTTCGACTTCATTGCCTTTTCAGATCAAGATGACATCTGGCATTCGAACAAGCTGCTTCGTGCAACTCAAAGCATTGCAGAGCAAAGCGTTGATGCGTACTCCAGTAACGTCACTGCATTCTGGCCTGATGGCAAGACTGTCCTTCTGGACAAAGCGCAGCCACAGGTCGATCTGGACTATTTGTTCGAGGCTGCCGGGCCGGGTTGTACCTACGTAATGAGTAACGCTCTGGCGGGCTCTTTAAAGGTTTCAATGCTTGCGAACTGGCAGCAACTGCAAGGCGTCAGCCTGCATGACTGGTATTGCTATGCCTATGCGCGAAGCAACGGCTATCGCTGGTATATCGATCCAGGGGCATCTATGGATTATCGCCAGCACGAGCGTAATCAAGTCGGTGCCAATACCGGTCTACGGCCATTGATTACTCGCTATAAAACCATCCATGACGGCTGGTGGTTCAGTCAGGTTGAACTCATCGCAACGTTGGTGACGCCTGAACAGGCGCCATCGGTAGTCAATACTCGGCAGTTGCGTGGGATGAAACTGGTCAAGCTTTCCTTCAGGGCCTGGCAATGCAGGCGTCGGGTAAGGGATAAGGTCTTCTTCTTCTTTATCTGTTGGGCTAGCGCATTGTTGGGGAGCAAGTCTTGAGCATCGTGCCAAAACCGAGCATTTTTGTGTCCGGTGCCAGCGGGTTTGTCGGGCAGCGGCTGGTCATGCGCCTGTTGCTCGATAAAAAATACACGCCTATCGCTGCCGCGCGTCGTGCTACGCAATTGCAGGGATTATGCCCCACTGTGTCTTTTGACATGGATAACCCGAGTCACCGGCCTGATTTGAATGGCGTGGATGTTGTTGTTCATACGGCCGCGCGAGTGCATGTGATGAATGAAACTGCCGAGGATGCCCTCGCTGAGTTTCGCAAGGTCAATGTTGAAGGAACCTTGCGACTGGCGAAGCAGGCAGCGGAAGCAGGAGTGCGGCGCTTCATTTTCATCAGTTCGATCAAGGTCAATGGGGAAAGCACTCTTCCGGGGAAACCGTTCAGCGCGGATGATGCGCCTGCTCCTCAAGACCCCTATGGAGTCTCCAAGTACGAGGCCGAGCAAGCACTGAAACAACTGGCACTCGAGACTTCAATGGAGCTTGTGATCATTCGTCCTCCTCTGGTCTATGGGCCTGGTGTCAAAGCCAATTTTCTGAATATGTTGCGCTGGCTCGACAGAGGTGTCCCACTGCCTTTAGGTGGCATACGCAACCAGCGAAGTCTGGTTGCGCTGGGCAATCTGGTGGATTTTATCGTCACGTGTATCAATCATCCTGCAGCGGCTAATCAGACATTTCTGGTTAGCGATGGTCAGGATCTCTCCACTCCTCAGTTATTGAACAGCCTTGCGAACGCTCTGGATAAGCGATCCCGGCTGATTGCCTTGCCAGAGTGGCTGATACTGTCTGTGGCGGCGCTGCTGGGCAAGCAAGCGGTTGCAAGTCGGGTCTGCGGTTCACTGCAGGTTGACATCTCCAAGAACTATGAGTTACTGGGGTGGGCTCCACCGATACATTCAGATCGAGCCATGCGTCAGACGGCCATTCACTATCAGGAAGCATTGGTAAAGCACCGTGCCTGAAACCATGAAGAATCTGGATTCTCATTCTTCGGTGCCGCTGGTCGAATGGCGCTCTGTAGATGTAACGCTGCTTGCTGACGGGAATGTTTTAAATGTGAAGCTTTGATTGAGTCTTGCTGTACGCGGCGAGATACTTCGGATTAACGGGTTAGACTATTTTTACTTTTATAGGTTATGTATGTCATTCAGCAAAATAAATTTCTGGATTGAAGGTGATATTTCGACGACAAGAATTGTTTCGCGTCTGCTGAATGATGTGAGCGGTGAAGATAACTGCGATACCCGACTGCTAAGCACTGTCGGCTGGTCGTCCCTCGTCAGCGGTGTCAACATATTTTGTCGGATTTGTGATCCAAGATACGACTGGTTGCCGGTGTACTTGCGCGAGCATGGCATTCCCTATGCATATTACATTGATGACAATTTCTGGAAAATTACTGGCTCGGGAGCGTTGGCGCGTTATTATCAATCGGCAGAAGTCGTCATGTCGCTCGACGCTTTTGTTGAGAATGCCAGTTTCGTAATTACGCACAACAAAACATTCGCCGAGTTTATCAATCGAAGATTCCCTGATGTGAAATGTGAGTTGTTGCCAGTCCCTTTTGACACTTCACTGATTCGTAAGATTGCAAAAAAACTTACAGTAAAACCTGCAAGAGGCGCGGTGGTCGGGTACGCCGGTGGCTATAAGGAAGAAGAGTTTGCGCTGCTTCAGGAAGTGGTTGAGAAATTAGGAAAGGAGCGGCCTGAAATTCGCTTTGAGTTCATTGGTGGTGTTTCCGATGAATTGCGCAACTTGAATAATGTGCAGTGGTTTCCGGGTTTTTCGGACTATTCCAAATTTCTTGAGTTCAAAATGGGGCGAAACTGGACTGTCGGATTGGCGCCGTTGATGGAAAGTCAGTTCAACTCTTCCAAAACGAACAATAAGTTCAGAGAGTACGGTGGGTGCGGAATATCCGCTATCTATAGCAATACGACTCCCTATGTCGAGTGTGTAGTGTCGGAGCGCTCCGGCCTGTTGGTTGATAACAACGTCGACGATTGGGTGGAAGCTATCAAGCGCCTCGTTGATAGTTCTCAATTGCGCGATACGATAAAGGAAGAGTCCTTCAAGTATGTCGAATTGAACCATTCGCATGAATCGATTATTCCAGCCTGGCGCGAGGCGCTCGATAGCGTTTCTCATGATTCTGAATGCTTGATGTCCTCCAGGATTCGGTTCAACTATGTAAAACATTTCCATCTGAGTGGCATGTCACGCGTTGCCAAGCGAATGGAGGCCGCTACAGCGACTTCTATATATGGATTTGTCTTGAAAGGAAAGCTGAAGTCGCTTTTGAGCAGGGCGCCTGTTAGAAAAGTGGTAAGAACCTTTGCTTTTTTTGCATTGATTGCTACCGGCTTGTATATCTTGAAGGCGAGTATAATGTGAGGAAAAAAACTGTTTTGATCGTCTGTAATGATGTCGTCGGGCTCAAAATGGCCGGACCGGCAATCAGATGTGTGGAAATAGCAAAAGTTCTTTCACAAAGCTTCGACGTCAAAGTGTATGCGCCAAAGGCTCAGCCGTTGGTTGACGTGTTGTTCGAAACAAAAAAATTCTCGGATGCGGATTTCAAGTCGACAGCAGAAAGTGCGGACTTTCTGATAGTTCAAGGTGACGCTTTAAGATCTCATCCTTTTTTAAAGGATTTAAAGGGTTGCCTTGTGGTAGACCTTTATTGCCCGGTTCCACTTGAATATCATCAGGCATCTGAGGGTGTAAGCCTTAATGTAAGAGGAATGACCAGCAATTTTTTATGCGATGTGCTGCTTGAGCAACTCGTGTACGGAGATCATTTCCTTTGTGCAAGTGAGAAACAGAGGGAATTCTGGCTGGGTGCACTGACGTTGGCCGGACGAGTCAACGCAGATCGTTGGCCGCAAGCGAGTCACGCCGATGTTTCCGACCTGATATCGCTGCTACCATTTGGATTGTCGTCCCAGCGGCCGGAGCCGACCAGGCGAGCGATACGCTCAACCTTTAATATCCCCGCAGATGATTTTGTTCTTGTATGGGGAGGTGGGTTGTATCAATGGTTTGATCCATTGACGCCTATCAAGGCTGTCCATCGCTTGATTTCGGAAGGTGCACGAGTGCATCTCGTGTTCATTGGGGTCAAGCATCCAAATGCCAGTATTGCTCAGCATGATATGTGTGCTCGCGCAGTCGAACTGGCCACCGAGCTCGGGTTGATCGATAAGTTTGTTCACTTTAATTTTGGCTGGGTGGACTATGACGATCGCCATAATTTTCTGCTTGATGCAGATGCCGGTATAAGTTCTCACTTTGACAATCCCGAGACGCGCTTCTCGTTTCGAACTCGCATGCTGGATTATCTCTGGTGTGACTTGCCGATCATCGCAACACAAGGCGATGTGTTTGGTGATTCTCTGATTCCCGAGGGAACGGGCATATCCGTCGGTTTTGAAGACCTTGAGGGCTGGGTTCAAGCTATAACGGTCTTGATGACTGATAAAAGCGAGCATAAAAGATACCAGGAAAACGTCCGCAACTATTCAGAAAGGTTTCGCTGGGACTCTGTAGTACACCCTTTGCTCGAAAGGCTTGGGACAATGACTGTTGCACCTGACCGATCACTGGTCCGGTCGCACTACGTCAGCGCCAATCAATCAACAGGTTTTTTCTTTCGTTTGCGACGTCGTTATGCTTCCGGCGGAGTTCTATCGATTTTTGCTGCTGTATGGAGACGTTTGCGTTAAATGAGGAGTTCCAGGTTTGAGGTCGTGTAGTTTGACGTTCCGTAACTATATAAATGGGCATGAGCATTCGAGTTTTATATGAAAAAACAAGTCCCATCTGTATGCGCAGTGATCATTACCTTCTTTCCAGATCTGGGCAACTTGAGGAATTTGGTCGAGTCTTTAAACGAGCAGGTCGATAGCATTGTCATTGTGGACAATGGGTCGTCGGATTCGATGGAGCTTTTTGTCAGCAAGCTAGACATTGAAAGCAAACCTGCTGTTCTCAGTCTTGGTGAAAACCTGGGTATCGGTCATGCGCAGAACGTTGGTATTGAATATGCCAAGACTTCCGGCGCTACCTACGTCGTGCTGTTTGATCAGGATAGCTGCCCTGAGAAGAATATGGTTGTGAAGCTGCTTTCAGCAGCGAGGGAGCTGGAGTCATCTGGTGTTCCTTTGGCAGCGGTTGCGCCAGGTTACAAAGACTTCGACGGCGGCAGGTTGTCCAGTTTTGTACGTATCGGGTATTTCGGTTTTTCTCGAATAGACTGTGCTCCTGACAGCGGAGTTGTCGAGGCAGACTTTCTAATTTCCTCTGGATCGCTGATTCCCCTTTCAGCTATCGCCAAGGTCGGGGGCGTGGATGCGAGCCTGTTTATCGATCACGTCGACACTGAATGGTGCTTGCGCGCGAAGTCTATGGGACTCAAGCTGTTTGGCGTAAACGACGCGATCATGTTGCATTCGTTGGGAGATCGTAGAGCCAGATTCTGGTTTCTTCGTTGGCGAACCGTTCCGTACCATTCACCTTTCCGTTATTACTATATGTTCCGCAATAGCATTCTGCTTCAGCAAAGATCCTACATGCCGCTACGTTGGAAAATAGCCGACCTTGCACGATGCCTGAGAGCACTGGTTTTTTTTGGTATTTTTTCTTCGGATCGAATGGCGTGCGTTAAGATGATGCTTCGTGGCGCGCGGGACGGTATAGCCGGTGTCACTGGCAAGATGAAATAAGCGTTGTCGGGGGCGTCCGGTCATTCGGGTGTGTAAGGTAAGTGGCTTGCATCGTGATCTACGTGTATTGCGCTTAGAGTCATATCAAATATGAGTAGGTTTTATTTATGGTAGTTCTTGATATTGGCTGTGGAAGGAAGAAAATCACCGGGGCAATCGGCATTGACTTTTCTGCGATGAGCGATGCCGATATTACGCTCGATCTCAATAAGGAACGTCTCCCTTTTGAGGACAGCAGTGTCGATTTCATTTTTTCATCTCATACTCTAGAACATTTGACGATCGAAGGCTTTCTCCATGTTATGGAGGAGTGCTATCGGGTATTGAAACCGGCTGGTCAACTCAAGATCGTTGTTCCTTATTTTACAACCACCGCTAACCTGGCCAATCCATTTCACAACAACAACATCTGTTTCAACGAACATACGTTTCGGTTCTTTTCCTCCGATTCGGAAACGGATGCAATGGCGAAGCACGAGTATGCTTCACCTAGTTGCCCGCATTGGGGGCTGAGATACTCTGCGAACAGTGAAATTGGTATTGAGTTCAAGACCTTGTCAGTATCCTATTTCTACTTTCCAGAATATGTGGACTCTTCAGACGAAGAGAAGTTTTTGGCGCGTTCCTCGAAAATGAACGTGGTAGATCAGATCGCCTATTCCCTGGAAGCAGTCAAACCTTGTCCCGTACGTCCTGAAACAGGTCCTGTCGGGACCAAGGATGATCCGTTTGCGTTTGTTGAGCAGCAGCTCCAGCACATAAACAATCAAATCGCCTATCTTGAAGCAAGAGAAGTGGGTGAGCCAGAACTCCGTACTGCGAAAAGTGTAGTGACCACTACGAGAAAAGACGGAAGTATTTTCAGTGTTGACGGGGTTCTGACTCCAGTCAACTTCCTGGTTTATGAGCTAGATGCCGTCATTCAGGATCTTCGTCGCAAGATTGATGCCCTGGGGTAGTCGAACAAAGAGGCTACGATCAGCTGTCTTGCACCTTTAAGCCCCGGCAGAATGGTTGCTATTTTTAGTGAGCAGGATGCCGGGATTTCACTAAGTCCGTTTGTATTAGACTAGTAAAAGCTCTCGCCGGTGGGTAGGTGATCGCCTTTTTGCCTAGTTTCAGGATAAGGGGCTGTGGCGGTGTCGCAACACCTCTCCCGATCAAGGGCAAACAGGGACAGAGCTCCGTCGGAAGACGGATGGTTTTGTTCACCCCGCCTCCTGTACGACGGTACAATTCAGAAACTATTTAGCCAGGCCAGGGGAATGTCTGCAATGGGTTATATCAAGGAGCACTGGGGCTATTTGACCGGTGCAGGTGCGTATCCGGGCGTCGATTGTTTAAGGGCGCTGGCGGTTGCGCTTGTAGTTCTTTTCCACTTTCATTTTTTTTCTGTCGGCTGGATAGGCGTAGACATTTTTTTTGTACTGAGTGGTTTTTTGATCGGCGGAATCATTCTCGATAAAACAGCATCGGGTCGTTTCGATTTTGTCGAGTTCTACAAGAAGAGAGCTTTGCGAATACTTCCAGTTTATTATTTTTCTATGCTTTTATGTTTTGTATTGAAAGCGGGTGGGGTGTTCGATTTTATAGCTTTGAAAAGCATGCTTTCGGGGATGTTGTTTCTGCAAACTACGGGGCCTTACTTCTTTCCGGACTACTTCAATATCAATGATGCTTACATTCCCGGCGGCTCGTGGAGTCTGGTCATTGAGGAAATGTTCTACTTGATTGCCCCGCTGGCGATTGTGTTGGTGTCTTACCTTTCAGGTAAGAGGCCATGGTTGATGCTGGTTACGCTGGTTGTTGCTTTTATTTCAGGTATGGCAGTACGAGCTGCGATGACATCGGGTTTTGCACCCGACGACTCCAGTTGGTATTTCGCAAACTTCATTCAATTCCATTCTCGATATGACGAACTGGTGGCAGGTGTCCTGGCAGCGGCTTACCTGAGATTTGCTCCTGACGTCAGATCGCAATCGGTGTGGTGGCTCTCGGCAGCAATTACTTTGTGTTTTCTTTTTCTTGTTTATATCTATGGAAACCCTGGATTTTTAGCGAAACCCTACCTGATAACGCAAGACACCATCTGGCTGCCAACACTCTTGGGTGCGATGGGGGCTTGTTTCGTACTCGGTGCTTACTGGGTACCTCTACAGGTAAAACCCATTGTGTTGCTGGCTCGCTTGTCGTACCCGCTTTACCTGATTCATATACTGTTCTTTGAGATAACCAACAGATATATCAATGGCGGTCTGCTCAAGTGGTTGTCTGATATGTTTACCGATCACGGTTTATCTATGATCCGGATAGCAGTCTGTGTTTTTCTTTCCTATCTTGTTTCCCTGTTGGTGGAATATCCATTTATCAGGATGAACAAGAAGAAGGATAACAAGAGGGTAAGCAACGAGGGGGTGGAAGTGGCTCCCGTGTAAGCCGGTTTCTTGTCCTGAGCATTCTGCTCACGGGACAGTGTGTGGTCGGAGCGAATCGCGACGTGCATGGGAAACTTGGCCGGGAAGGGTGAACTTCCTCCTCGGCCAAGGTGCTAACTGTTTACGCGGTTCTTGACAGGATTTCGATCATGGCTTCTTGAATGCCTGCTTCTCGAAGTCTGTTTTTATAGGCATCGATATCATAATTTGCTCTGAAGAACTCTACAGTTCTTGAGTGCGCATCGATAGACGCGTAGCACGCACCGGGAATTCTGTCCCTGGCCTGGCCTACAGAACCCGGGTTGACGATGACTCCGCTTCCGGCTGGCCGTTGCATTGGATGGTGCGTGTGTCCGAGCACCAGGTAGTCCATTGCGTCGGGCCAGGCAAAGCCTATCTCCGTATCCTTATAGATGTACTCTTCAGCGTTATGTGGGCTTCCGTGCGCTACATACATGGCTGTATCGACAGGCGTGCTTTTTTCATCGGTCGAAAAGCGCAGTTCCAGAGCGTCCGGGAGTGATGAAAGCCATTCCAGATTCTCGTCGGTCAGCGATTCTCGTGTGCTCTGTATTCTGTACTTCGATTCTCGGCTATCGGAATAGCTGAGCTCGCCCAGTACGTATTTGTCATGATTGCCTTTGATGCAATGTACTTTGCGTTCTCGCAGTAACCGGCAAACCTCGTTCGGCTCGGTGTAGTAGCCCAGGAGGTCGCCAGCGCAAACGATATCCGCCGAGGGCGGTATTGAGTCCAATACCGCTTGCAGGGCGGGGAGGTTGGCGTGTACATCGGCAATGATGTACACGGGCTCTCCACGATAAGGTAACAGCAAGGGGAGGCTGCTCATTATTCGAAGTACAGCTCTTCGTAGTAGCGCAGGAATCGGCCAGACTGTGCAATCTTCCAGCCGTTGAAAGGTTCTTGTTTAACGATGTTGTATACAAAGGCTGCGCACGAGTTGTAGCCGTAGTATGCCTTGGAGGCCTCGGTTGAACTCAAGCGACCATTGATTTCAAACAAAACGGGACCGGTTTCGGTCTGGATCAACTGAACGTTGAAGTGGCCAAAGTCCAAGCCTTCTTCAATCAGTGCCTTGCCGATATTATTCAGATAAGAGGAAATGCTTTCATCCAGAACGATTTCACCATACGAGGTGGCGCCGTCCGGCGTCAGTGTTCTCTTGAAAATGATATGGTTGATTTCTTTGGTGTAACGGTCAACGTAGCAACCGCAAGTGTACTCGTTGCCTGTCAACAGTTCTTGAACCAGGAAGGAGTCAACTTTGATGTTTTCTTCCGCGATCAGCTTCTTGGCTTCAGCAAGCCCGGAAACCTTATAGATGCTGCGAGAAGAGGAGCTATGGTTCGGTTTGATTACAATCGGGCCGGAGATGTTGCCGGACTCCAGGTACTCACTCAGCGAACTGGTCTTTGGAACTCTGATGCCATGTCGCTCCAGCACGGCTGACGTGGAGACCTTGTCCATGCAGATGTCAGTGATGCTAGAGGAGAGCGTTGCGGCTCGCAGTGTTTCATCGCGATAGTTGGCTACCGCCGCCAGCTCGTGCTGGGTGCCGGAGAACACAATTTGAATGTCGTGTTCTTTTACATAGTTTCGCAGGTGGCTGTGATACTCAGGGGATGCCGCCAGAGGAAATATAGGCGTCTTGACTACAGGTGCTGAGGGCAGGGAAAAAAAGCGTCCGGCACCCAGCTCTTCACTGTTGGCGAAGTGGATGTTCAGAGGCTCGCCAAAATCGTGAAATGCCAAGGCCTTGTAAATGCTCTGTCCCATTACAGAGCCCGCACCGGTAATCAGAATATTCATGTTCTATGTTAAACCTGTAAATTGATTTCTTCGACATAGCCAGCGAAAGCACTTTTGAAAGAGCTCCACTGAGGGGCATAGCCTGGCAGGATTGTCGGCTGCATGGTTCTGACATCAAAAGCCGACAGATCATTTTCTATGTGTTTGTTGATGACTTCCAACCCGGTCATTTCGGCTGCCAGCGCCACGATTTCAGCAATGCTGGCAGAGTCCGGGTAGCCAGTGTTCAGAACGCGTGTTGTCGATGCCAGATCAAATCCGTCTGTCGCAATCCATTTCAGTAATTGGACCAGTTCAGTGATGTGGACATACGTGCGTCTTTTGAGGCCTGCACCGTACTGAGCGAGACTGCTCTTTTGACGGATGCCTTGCTCGATCGCCTTGAAGAAGTTTCCGTGTTTCTGGCCTACGCCAAAGACATCGGCAATTCTTACCGAGACAAAGGGGACTCTGATCAGATCTTCGAACAGTTTTTCGCCGAAGACCTTGGAGGCAGAGTAGTAATCGTTGCAGCGCAGCTTGTCGCCAGTGCGGCAGTTCAAGGCGTAGGGGTAGACGTTGTTGGTGGAAGCGTAGATCAAGCCACGATGTTTTTCGTTGACCTGTTCCAGTACCAGCGTGTCGATGAGAGTGTTTTCAGAAAGTGCGCTGCTTGTATTGTTCATGTTTGCTGCAAGATGAACAATCAATGAGCCAGCTGGAAGTTGAGTAAAGTCAGTCTCAACAAAATCTGGAGTCTCGAAAGACTCCAGAAATTTGCTTCCGACATATCCGGTTGATCCGGTTACCGCAATGCGGTAACCGGCTGAATATTTGCATCGGAGATTCATGGTCAGAGACCCGTTCTGACTACTTTCTTCAGAGTCTCTACGATGAACTCTACGTCATTCTTGGTGACGCCCATGTGCATCGGCAGAGAGATCAGCTCATTGCTGGCCTTGTGTGCGGCAGGGCATTTGCCGGCACCCGAGCTGTACAGGCGGTATTCGGTGTTGTCGCGATAGTGCACGCCTGGGTAGATCTCGTGCTCATTCATGGCCATCAGTACTTCATCGCGTTTTGCAACACGAACCTGGAACAGGTGGCGGGACGATTCGCAGCCTGGCGAAACCAGAACAGGCTCGATCAGTGTTTCGCCTTCCAGGGCTTCCAGGTACCAGTCGGCCAGTTGGCGGCGATAGGCGTTGTCGCGGTCAAGGTACTTCAGCGAGACCAGGCCGATGGCGGCCATGATGGAGTTGCCGTGATATTTGAAGCCCAGCTCTTCCACGTCGTACTTCCATTTGTAGGCACCCTGGCTGGCGGTGCGTGCAAATGTGTCCTTGTTGATCCCGAGCCATGCCAGCTTGCGCGCACGTTCGTCGTCTTCCTTGTCGCGGAAGCAGATCATCCCGGAGTCGGCAGTCGCCAGGTTTTTTACGGCCTGGAAGCTGAATACGGTGACGTCTGCGTCATGGCCAACGTGCTTGCCGTCAACGCGGGTACCCGCCATGTGAGCGGCGTCCAGAACGACCTTGATGTCGCGATCCTTGCACAGCTTGAGCACTTTTTCGTACTGGCCGACGTTACCGCCCAGGCCGACGAAGATGATCGCCTTGGTCTTGTCGGTGATCTTGCGCTCTACATCGACCGGGTCGAGGCAGAGGTATTGGTCGACATCAGCGAAAACCGGGGTGAGTTCGGCTTGGATGATCGCGTGGTTGGTCGATACGAAGGTCAGCGCCGTAGTGATGACTTCGGCATCGTCGTCCCAGCCATACTTCGTCTTCATCATGTGGAATGCCAGGTGCAGACCAACCGTGTTGGAGCTCAGGAAATGCGCATGCGGCAGGCCTGTGTAGGTTTTCCAGGCCTCTTCCATTTCGACTGTCTTGAAGCCCAGACCGGTCCAGCCTTTTTCCAGGCATTCGCGGATGCCTTCAAGGCATTCGTCGACTCGGAAGTTTGGAACAAAAAGTTGCGTTGCCACAGTATCACCCCGCGTGATTATTCAAATATTTTTTAATAACGACATCTGGCTCACCATCTTCGACGATGCTGCCGTGATCGATCCAGATAACTCTATTGCACAGCTTGCGCAGCAAGTCGGGCTGATGGGATACGAATACCATGATGCTAGAGCTATCAATGAAATCATGCATGCGTGCCAGAGCCTTATCGATGAATTCTGCATCACCACCGGCAAAAAGTTCATCGAGAATAAGAATGTCTGGATGAACGGCGGTGGCGATAGCAAAAGCCAGGCGCATGTACATCCCTGTGGAGTAGTACTTCACAGGGGTGTCAATGAACTCGGCCAAACCCGTGAACTCAATGATCTCGGGTTCGATCTTTTTGAGCATGGACTTGCTGTAGCCGAGGATCGCGCCGTTGAGGTAGATGTTCTCACGGCCGCTCAGCTCAACGTTGAAGCCTGCTCCAATTTCCAGTAGAGGGGCAATTCGGCCATTGACCGTTACAGATCCCTCTGTTGCGCAGTAAATGCCGCAAATGGCTTTCAGCAGCGTACTTTTCCCTGCTCCGTTGTGGCCCACAATCCCGATCCGGTCGCCATGAACGACCTCGAGATTGAGGTTTTTCAGTGCGCGGAATTCCGTGTATTTGCTTTTGTTGTGGCGCTTCAGCAGCCCAGCAAAGAATTCCTTCAGCGACTGTCCTTTGTCATGGTACAGACGGAAGTTTAGATTTAGATCTTTTATCGAGATACTTGAGTTCATATCGATCACAACTTGAATACTATGTATCGATCATGCTTTTTGAATATGTATATACCCAAAAGCAAGCTGAGAATTGCCAGTGTCACAACCTTTGCATAAACATCGGGCCCGGCGAGGGAGCCTTCATAGATAGGCAGTCGGAAGATTTCGATGAACAGCGTCAGCGGGTTCAACGCAAAGATCCATCTGTAGGTATCCGGGACGAAAGAGAGCGGGTAGATGATCGGCGTCAGGTAGTAAAGGGCTTGGAGTATCACACCCACGATGTTGGGCAGGTCACGGAACGAAACGGTCGCGATGCTCAATGCCAGTCCCAGGCCTACTGCAAAGGCAAATAGCAACAGGAAGTTGATTGGCAGGATAAAGAGCGAAGCGGTAAAAGGAGCGCCGATCGCAAGGGCGATGATGAACAGGCAGATCGTGCTGAAGATAGCGTCGACCAGCAGGCTTATCGAAGTGGAAATGACGAATATCTGTTTCGGTATGTGGATTTTCTTGATTAATGACTCGTTGGCCAGCAATGCCTGCATACCTTGGGCCAGGCAGTTCGAGAATAACGTGAAAGGTACGAGCCCCGAGAACAGGAAAATTGCAAATGTCTTAAGTGGCCATTTCATGATCATCGAAAATACGACAGAGGTCACGACCATGGTCAGTAGCGGGTTTAACAATGTCCAGAAAAAGCCGAGGGCGGTCCTTCTGTAACGCATTGTCAATTGTTGCCAAATCAACTGCTTGAGCACTAATTTGTATTGGAATAGTTCTTTAAAAAAAATGCTGAACACAATGTTTTATTCCGAGGCGAAAGGCCAGATTGCATGTTTCTCAAAAAGAGGTCGCCCTTGCATATGGACGGCCTGCCAAGTGCTTTGTTGATACCGTTGTGTTGAATGTTGCCCGGGTATCAAGAAAACATATCCATGTCCGCAAAAGAATCATGTCCCGAAAGCGTGGCGCATGATGCAGTTGAGTTTGATTGTTTCAGCCGCTCGCTGATAATCGCTTTTTCGGCTTTACACATGCTAGCACCTCCATTTCTTTCGGAATTCCGAATCAGCCTGCCTGGACCGCGCGACAGCATACCAGCATGTATCGATCGAATGAAGCCAGCCACCCATTTGCGCGGGGAGCGACGAGCGGTGAAAGCCACGCTGTGCCAGTGATTGGCCAGGTTTGGCTTGTGTACCGTCATTGGGCTGGCTGTGTGTATTCGGGCCGGTGATCTGTGCACTTGTCCTGCGCAGCAGCCAGGCTCGATGTGCTTGATATGTGAAGGTGTGGAGGTTCTCTCGAGGGGGCATTATCCTTGGCTGTCGTTGAAGGAGCGGCTGACCGTTCACGAAGGGCAATCAGGTGCCGTTGGCACTGATCAATATCACCTGCGCTGTTGCGGGCACATGCCAAAGGAAGAGAGGGCTTCGGCGAGATCAGGTTGAAGCCTGACAGAGTATTCTCCCGGGGCTGTCTGAGCGCAGTGTTGTATCAAATTAGCCGACTTTTTCGGAGCCCGGTCGAGTATGAGTTTCTGGTGGTTTTTTATTGGCGCGGGTGTCGCATCGTTCGTGCTGACGGCCCTTTTGCGTCAATACGCACTCGCACGCAGTCTGATGGATATTCCCAATGCCCGCAGTTCGCACTCGGTTGCGACGCCGAGGGGCGGCGGCGTTTCGATTGTGATCGTGTTTCTTCTGGGGCTTTGCGTTCTCTATGGGCAATCGCTGACAAGTCTTGCCACCTTTCTCGGGATGGCGGCGGCGGGAGTCGTCATAGCGGTTATCGGGTTTATGGATGATCACGGCCACATTGCCGCTCGCTGGCGGCTTGCCGGGCATTTCTGTGCGGCAGCCTGGATGGTTTTCTGGCTCAACGGTTTCGAGACGATCAAGCTGTTCGGGCTGACCGTTCATCTGGGCTGGAGCGGTGCCGTCATTGCGGCGATCTATCTGGTGTGGATGCTCAACCTCTACAACTTCATGGACGGTATCGATGGCATCGCCAGTGTCGAGGCGATCAGTGCCTGCGCAGGGGCGTGTCTGCTTTACGCGCTTGATGGTCAGTCGGTGTTGATCTGGGTTCCGCTATTGTTGTCCCTGGCGGTGGCGGGATTTCTGATCTGGAACTTTCCGCCCGCCAGAATTTTCATGGGCGATGCAGGCAGCGGTTTCCTGGGCATCATTTTAGGTGGTATTTCGCTGGCGGCTGCTAGTGTTGATTCCAGGTGGTTCTGGGTCTGGAACATTCTGCTGGGTGTTTTCATCGTTGATGCGACATTTACGCTGTTGCGCCGGTTGGTGCGGGGGGACAAAGTTTATGAGGCTCATCGAAGTCATGCTTACCAGTACGCCTCTCGCCTCTACGGCAAGCATCTCCCGGTGACGCTTGGGGTCTTGTTGATCAATGTATTCTGGTTGCTGCCCGTGGCTTTTTCGGTCGTGTATTTTGATGTCGATGGCGCAGCGGCTCTGACAATTGCGTATATGCCCCTGTTGTTGATTGCCATCAAGTATCGTGCGGGTGAGCTGGAGCGTCCCGCCCCTACAACGTAGCGCATAATACATTTGGGTCCGGCCGTCATGAATTCCCGTAAAATGCCAATATATCGTCGTCAGGGAAAGGGCCATCCGGTTGAGGTTTATGGATAAGATACGAGCGTTTTTGTTGGGGCTACCGAGGCGGCAGAAGCGCCTCATCCAGGTCGCTACGGACATTTTTCTGGTCTGGATGGCTCTGTGGCTGGCGTTCATCGTTCGTCTCGGGATTGACGACATGTACAACCCGCTGCGCATTCATTTCTGGCTTTTCGCTTGCGCTCCCGTCATCGCCGTTCCTCTTTTCATACGTTTCGGTATGTACCGTGCCGTGATGCGCTATTTCGGCAACGACGCGCTGATTGCGATCATCAAGGCTGTCAGCCTTTCTGCCCTGATCCTGGCGCTTGTGGTTTTCTGGTACAGCAATCATGAAGCTGTCGTCCCGCGCTCGATCATTTTCAACTACTGGTGGCTGAGCCTTGTGATCATCGGTGGGCTGCGCCTGTGCATGCGCCAGTACTTCATGGGTGACTGGTTCACCGCGGCGCAGCATGTACCGTTCGCCAGCCGGGATGATGGTCTGACCAAGGTGGCGATCTACGGGGCGGGTGTCGCAGGCAACCAGCTTGTCGCGGCATTGCGCATGGGGCGGGTCATGCGTCCTGTCGCGTTCATCGACGATGATTCCAGTATTGCCGACCGGTCCATCTCGGGTCTGCAGGTCTACAAGCCAAAACACATTCAACAGATGATCGATGTCACCGGGGCGCAGGAAATTCTCCTGGCGCTGCCTTCATCGACTCGGGCGCGTCGCAGGGAAATCCTCAATCTGCTGGAAGGCTTTCCGCTTCATGTGCGCAGCGTGCCTAACTTCACGGATCTGGCCAGTGGCCGGGTCAAGGTCGAGGATATCCAGGAGGTCGATATCGCCGACCTGCTGGGGCGTGATTCGGTGCCGGCTCAGCCGGACCTGCTCGAGCGCTGCATCCGGGGCAAGACCGTGATGGTCACCGGGGCGGGTGGATCGATCGGTTCGGAGTTGTGCCGGCAGATCTTTGTGTTGGGGCCGACGACCCTGTTGCTGTTCGAACACAGCGAATTCAATCTTTACAGCATTCTGTCCGAACTTGAGCAACGGGGATGCAGGGAGGCGGTGCGGGTGCGGTTGCTGCCGATCCTCGGATCGATCCGTCAGCCGGAAAAGTTGCTCGATGTGATGAAAACCTGGAAGGTCGACACCGTTTACCACGCGGCGGCCTACAAGCATGTACCGATGGTTGAACACAACATTGCCGAGGGTGTGTTGAACAACGTGATCGGTACGCTCAACACGGCGCAAGCGGCGTTGCAGTCCGGTGTTTCGAACTTTGTACTGATCTCGACCGACAAGGCTGTTCGCCCGACCAATGTCATGGGCAGTACCAAGCGTCTGGCAGAGTTGACCCTCCAGGCTCTGAGTCGGGAAGTGGCTCCGGTGCTGTTCGGCGACAAGGCCAATGTTTCCCGTGTCAACAAGACCCGCTTCACCATGGTGCGTTTTGGCAACGTGCTGGGTTCGTCCGGTTCCGTGATTCCGCTGTTTCACAGCCAGATCAAGTCCGGCGGGCCGCTGACCGTGACTCATCCGAAGATCACCCGCTACTTCATGACGATCCCGGAGGCGGCACAACTGGTGATCCAGGCAGGTTCCATGGGGCAGGGCGGTGATGTGTTCGTGCTGGATATGGGCGAGCCGGTCAGGATTGTCGAACTCGCCGAGAAAATGATTCATCTGTCGGGTTTGAGTATTCGTTCCGAGCGCAATCCTCAGGGCGACATTTCCATCGAGTTCACAGGTTTGCGCCCGGGTGAAAAGCTCTACGAAGAACTGCTGATCGGCGACAATGTTGCCGCCACGCCGCATCCTATGATCATGACGGCCAATGAGGATCACTTGCCCTGGGACGTTCTGAAGTCCCGGCTGAGAGAACTGCTCGCGGCTGTCGAAGCGGATGACTACTCCCGCGTCCGCCAGCTTCTGCGCGAAACGGTCAGCGGCTACACGCCGGACGGCGAGATAGTCGACTGGATCCACCAGCAGCGCCGCCTCGAGCCCTGATTGTTTCACATCCTGTAACGGACGCATTTTTGACTTGTCCTGATCATCGCCTAACTTTGAGGAGCAGCTTCGGAAAAGCTGCTTTCTCAATTGATGATGGAGCGTCACATATGCGTACCGGTTATTTCTACTCCCTGATTTTTGCCCTGCTGACCAGCGCCTCGATTGCTGCCATCGCTGCGCCTGTGGCGCCGTCCGATGCGAACAAGGTCCCACTGGTGATGGATTCGTCAGCCACTTCCGACGTCCGGAAAGTTGATCTCAACGGGGCCGATGCAGCCACCCTTCAAAAGGAGCTGGCGGGTGTTGGAGAGGCCAAGGCCAAGGCAATTGTTGCATATCGTGAAACAAACGGGCCATTTGCATCCGTCGATGAGTTGCTCGAAGTGAAAGGCATCGGCAAAGCGATCCTGGATCGCAATCGCGACAAGCTGGAAGTCAACTAAGCTGATTGTTCAACGCCAAGGGGCCGGTCATTGACCGGCCCTTTTTGCATCCCGGTCCTGAAGGTCTGCGAGGGAGCAGGGTGCCTTTCCGTCGGAATATATAAAATTATGGCTATCATATTGCGCTGAGATTATGCCTATAATAATTTCGCTTGCCACGGAAGCTTTCCTGCTTTCAGAGGCTGCTCATTCCTCACGCATTCCAGGAGTATCGTCATGAATTCCCCGAAATCCCAAGGTACGGCGCTTGTCACTGGCGCTTCTTCCGGCATTGGTGCGGTGTATGCCGAGCGGTTGGCGGCACGTGGTTTTGATCTGTTGCTGGTGGCTCGCGATCAGGAACGCCTGGAGTCTGCGGCTGGCAAGCTGCGGGGGGACTACGGTGTCCAGGTCGAAGTGTTGAAGGCCGATCTGACGCAAAAGGAGGAAGTGCTCAAGCTTGAGCAGCGCCTGCGCAGCGATTCCAGCATCAGCCTGCTGGTGAACAATGCAGGGGTGGCGGTCAATGGATTGCTGGCCAATGCCGATCCCGAGGTGCTGGAACAACTGATTCAATTGAACGTCACCACACTGACCCGATTGGCAGCCGCCGCAGCCGCTGCGTTTACCAAGGCCGGGCGCGGCACGATCATCAATATCGCGTCAGTGGTCGCCTTGTTCCCCGAACGTTTCAATGCCACCTACAGTGCCAGCAAGGCCTACGTGTTGAGCCTCACTCAGTCGCTCAATACGGAGCTCGAAGGCACCGGGGTCAAGGTGCAAGCGGTATTGCCGGGTGTGACCCGCACTGAAATCTGGGAGCGTTCCGGTTTTGATGCCAGCGGTATTCCGGCGGAGATGGTCATGGAGGCGGGCGAGATGGTGGATGCTGCGCTGTCGGGGCTGGATCAGGGTGAGCTCGTCACCATTCCTTCGCTGCCCGATGCCGCAGAGTGGCAAGCCTTCGTTGCCGCACGTCATGTGATGGCACCCAACCTGTCCCACAGTTCGGCGGCCAGCCGTTACAAGTAAAAAACTTAAGAGTCGTGAGAGGTCAACCCGATATGGATCAGCGTCGAATAGTTGTCACGGGTATGGGCCTGGTATCGCCCTTGGGCAGTGGTGTCGAAGTCGTCTGGCAGCGTCTGCTTGCCGGGCGCTCGGGCTTGCGCCAGTTGCCGGAAGCGGTGATTGCCGATCTGCCGGCCCGGGTCGGTGGTGTGGTGCCGACGATGGAAGAGGACGCCGAAGCCGGTTTCGATCCGGATCGGGCGACGCCGCCCAAAGAACAGAAGAAGATGGACCGTTTCATTCTGTTCGCCATGGAGGCTGCCCGTCAGGCGCTGGAGCAAGCTGGATGGCAACCTTCGGACGCCAATGCTCAGGAACGCACGGCCACCATCATCGGTTCGGGTGTCGGTGGCTTCGGTGCGATTGCCGATGCCGTGCGTACCACCGACAGTCGTGGGCCACGGCGTTTGTCACCGTTCACCATTCCATCGTTTCTGGTCAACCTCGCGGCAGGCCATGTCTCGATTCAGCACGGGCTCAAAGGTCCGATTGGCGCACCGGTCACCGCGTGTGCCGCGGGTGTCCAGGCGATCGGTGACGCCGCTCGGCTGATTCGCGCCGGTGAGGCCGATATTGCGGTGTGCGGTGGTGCAGAAGCGTCTATCGATCGAGTCAGTCTTGCCGGTTTCGCAGCGGCGCGGGCGTTGTCCAGCGGCTACAACGAAACGCCCGAACGAGCCTCGCGGCCGTTCGACAGTGGCCGGGACGGTTTTGTGATGGGTGAAGGCGCAGGGCTGCTGGTGATCGAATCGCTGGATCACGCATTGGCACGCGGTGCCAGGCCACTGGCCGAACTGGTCGGCTACGGCACCAGCGCCGACGCCTATCACCTGACTGCTGGACCGGAAGACGGCAGCGGGGCTCGACGAGCCATGACGTTGGCGCTGGCTCAGGCCGGTATCGCGCCGGACCAGGTGCAGCATCTTAATGCACATGCGACCTCGACGCCGGTTGGCGACCTGGGTGAACTGGCTGCAATCAAGTCGGTGTTTGGAACGCAGAACAAAATCGCCGTGACCTCGACCAAGTCCGCCACCGGGCATTTGCTGGGTGCTGCCGGCGGCCTTGAGGCGATCTTCACGCTGCTGGCGATCCGCGACCAGGTCGTTCCGCCGACCCTCAACCTGGACAATCCCGATCCGGCCAGCGAAGGCGTGGACATTGTCCACGGTCAGGCGCGGTCGATGCCAATCGAGTACGCGCTGTCCAACGGGTTCGGATTCGGTGGGGTCAATGCGAGCGTGTTGTTCAAGCGTTGGCGGGATTAATCTTCGGAGCGTTTGAGGTGTTCGCGGGTGACGTCGAGGATCTGTTGCGCCAATCCGGCATCCGCGACGCTGCGTGAGAGCAGGAGCGCGCCCGCCAGTGTGGCCATGATGACGATGCTGCGTGCGGCCGCGTCCTCGCCTTCGAGGGTGTTCTGGATCTGATCCAGACGCGCTTTCAGCACGGCGTCGCTGGTCGGGCTCGGTTGGCCGCGCAATCCCAGTTCCGAAGAAATGGTCAGCAGCGGGCAGCCTTCATGAGGCGAGGTCTGATGCCACTCGGACAGGTACGTATCGATGAAGGCTTCCAGCGGTTTTTCCTGGGCGAACAGTTCCTCGCACAAGCCTGCGACCTGATCGCCGGCGGCTTGCAGGGCTTTTTCGACCAGGTCGTCCTTGGATTTGAAATGCGAATAAAAGCCGCCGTGGGTCAGGCCCAGCGCTTTCATCAACGGTTGCAGTCCGGTCGCGCCGATGCCGTCCTTGCGAAACCGTTCGGACGCTTCCTTGATGATGCGCTGATGGGTCTGGGCTTTATGATCTTGCGAGTAACGCATTTAAACTCTCCGCAACAAGAGCACCATCTTAACCAATGAGAATTGAATGGTGACTGTACTTCTACTTCTAAAAAGCCTGCCGATGAATCCAACATGTTCGTAACAGCCATCAACGGTTGGCACGGATAGTGGTTGCAGCTCACAAAGTTGCCATCACCGAAGGAGCAGGAGAACCATGTACAAAGACTATCCGGCCGCCTATCAAGTCAGTAAAGGCTCGGCCTTGCAGGTCAATGCGCCGTTTTATGAGCGGATTCGCGACCAGAAGGCTGCGCGGACCCTGATCGAGCAATTCGAAGTGCCGATCCGCACCGGTCGCGCCTGGCATGTTCCGGCGGGGCATGTGTTTCGTGTCACCACACCGGTGGGGCCGCAGGTGGGCGACTTCAATGTGTGGAATGCCCACGATCCGCGCGAACGGATGTGGGCGGCCCGGACCCGGCAACTGCAGGGCGCCCATGTCAGCACCCACGATCGCCTCTGGTCGAACCTGCCTTTTCTGCGGCCAATGGTCACCATCACCGATGACAGCCTGGCCGGTTATGGCATCGACGAGCACGGCGGGCGCCTGCACGATTTGCTCGGTACGCGCTGCGATCCCTATGTGAACAAAATGCTCACCGGCGAAGACTTTCATCATCACTGCCACTCCAACCTGACCCGCGCCGTGCTACCGCACGGTCTGACCGAGTTCGACGTGCATGACGTGCTCAATATCTTCCAGTGCACGGGCCTTAACCACGATGACCTGTACTTCATGAAAGCCTGTCCGGCGCAGAAGGGTGACTATCTGGAGTTCTTTGCGGAAATCGACTTGCTGTGTGCGTTATCGACCTGTCCTGGCGGTGATCTGTCGCTGGCGATGTGGGGGCCGGATGCGCAGGATCCGCTGAGTGTGTGCCGTCCGCTGGGTGTGGAAATCTATCGGCTGGAGGATTCGCTGCTCGAAGGCTGGAGTTCGCCGGAACGCGCGGCGTACAAGGGGCTGCATGGCCTGCACATCGCCAAGGCCGACTGGGAAAAGTAACCGCGATAGAAAAACAAACCCCGCCGATTCAGGCGGGGTTTTTCGTTCAGCGATCCTGCGCGTCCTTGACGTCCGCTTCGGCATTGCGCTCAGCAACGCGTTGACGTTGTTCTTCGGTCAGTTCGACCTTATTGGCGGTGTCGCGCAGCATCATCAGACCCCCCACGATCGAGCCGATTGCAACGACCAGAATCAACCAGGCATACCAGGGCATAGCGGCTCTCCTTAATGGCAGGTCGCCGGGCGAGGATTTCGCCGGGCGATGCTGCTTACCACGTTTGAGCGATGGAAAATCGCAGTGGTTCCATTCTAGGCCGGTTATGCCCGGTACACCCGCACAGCTTCTATTGACCGGTCAGCATCGCATCGGCCGGCGCGTTCGCGCGCAACTGGCCAGTGAGCAGGAAATAGCCGAATCCGACCGCCATGAAACCGAGGAAGATCAGTCCGATCAGTGCGTTGAACCAGGCCATCGCCACCAGGCACACCACCGCCAGCACCAGCGCGATGAACGGGATCAGCGGGTAGCACGGCGCACGGAAAGTCCGCTCCAGATTCGGTTCGGTTTTGCGCAGCTTGAACAGACTGAGCATGCTCATGATGTACATCACGATGGCGCCGAACACGGCCATGGTGATCATTGCGGCGGTGAGGGTCATGCCGCCGAGGTTGATCAGACCGTCGCTGTAAATGGCGGCAATGCCGATGATTCCGCCGGCGATGATCGCCCGGTGCGGCGTCTGGAAACGCGACAGCTTCGCCAGCGAGGCAGGCAGGTAACCGGCGCGGGCGAGGGCGAAAAACTGCCGCGAGTAACCAAGAATGATCCCGTGGAAACTCGCCACCAGACCGAACAGGCCGATCCACACCAGCATGTGCAACCAGCCGGAATTGTCGCCGACCACTGCTTTCATCGCCTGCGGCAACGGGTCGTTGATGTTCGACAGGGTGCGCCAGTCGCCGACGCCGCCGGCAAAGAACATCACGCCCATCGCCAGCAGCACCAATGTCAGGATGCCGCTGATGTAGGCCTTGGGAATCGTGCGTTTCGGATCCTTGGCTTCTTCGGCGGCCATGGCCGCGCCTTCGATGGCAAGGAAGAACCAGATCGCAAACGGAATCGCTGCGAACATCCCGGCAATCGCCGGTGCGCCGAAAACGTCCGAGCCGGCCCAGCCATTGAGCGCGAAGTTGCTGAAGCTGAAGGCCGGTGCAACCACGCCCATGAACACCAGCAACTCGGCGACGGCCAGCACGCAGACGATCAACTCGAAGGTCGCTGCCAGTTTCACACCAAGGATGTTCAGCCCCATGAAGACGATGTACGCGCCGACCGCCGCGTGTTTCGGATCGAGGGCCGGAAACTGCACGTTCAGATAGGCACCGATTGCCAACGCAATCGCGGGCGGGGCGAAGACGAATTCGATCAACGTCGCCAGGCCTGCGATCAATCCACCTTTTTCACCGAACGCCCGGCGACTGTAGGCGAACGGCCCGCCCGCGTGAGGAATCGCCGTGGTCAGTTCGGTGAAGCTGAAAATGAAGCAGGTGTACATGGTCGCGACCATGAATGACGTCACCAGAAAACCCAGTGTCCCCGCGACGCCCCAGCCGTAACTCCAGCCGAAGTACTCCCCGGAAATCACCAGCCCCACCGCGATACCCCACAGATGCAACGTGCCCAGCGTGGGTTTGAGTTGTGTGTTCATGCCTTTGCTCCCTGAACGGTTTGGAAAGCTCGGGGGAGGGCGTGTGCAGTGGGCGTGCCATTTTGTATTGGCGGGTCGTAATGCGTTGAAAGCTGTCGTATCGGGGATGTTCGCCACTCGATAGCGCACATTTCTGTGCGCCAGTCAGGTGCACCGCCCACCGGATACCGTCGTAAAGAAGGCATAAACCCACTCTTTACGCTTTCTTTATGTCCCGCACGCACCCTCGGTCTCGTTCCTTTACAGCCTCCTTTCCGACAATGCCTCCACACGCGGCAATACGCCGTAACACGGAGATCTTCCATGAGCGTTCTGGACGGGGTGTCCCTGCTGCTGGCAGTGGGGCTGTTCATTTATCTGTTGGTTGCGCTGTTGCGCGCGGACCGGAACTAGGAGCGGCTATGCACAGTTATGACTATTGGCAGATCCTCGCGTTTTTCGCGTTGGTGTTGCTGCCGGCGCCGTTCCTCGGGCGCTTCTACTACAAGGTAATGGAAGGTCAGCGCACCTGGCTGACGCCGATTCTCGGCCCGGTCGAGCGCGGCTGTTATCGCGTGGCCGGGGTCAATCCGCAGGACGAACAGAGCTGGCAGAAGTACACGCTGGCGCTGCTGGCGTTCAACCTCGCGGGTTTCCTGCTGCTGTTCGCGATCCTGTTGTTCCAGGATCACCTGCCGCTGAACCCGCAAAACCTGCCGGGCCAGGAGTGGACGCAAGCGTTCAACACCGCCGTCAGTTTCATGACCAACACCAACTGGCAGTCCTACAGCGGCGAAGCGACCCTCAGCTACCTGAGCCAGATGGTCGGTCTCACCGTGCAGAACTTCGTAAGCGCCGCCACTGGCCTCGCGGTATTGGTTGCGCTGTGCCGTGGCATCGGTCGCAAATCGACCAAGACCTTGGGCAACTTCTGGGCCGACATGACCCGCGCCACCCTCTACGGCCTGCTGCCGCTGTGCCTGCTGCTGGCGCTGTACCTGGTGTGGCAGGGCGTGCCACAGACCTTCGCGCAATATGTGAATGCGGTGACGATGCAAGGCGTCGATCAAGTGATCCCGCTGGGCCCCGCAGCCAGCCAGATTGCAATCAAGCAACTGGGCACCAACGGCGGTGGTTTCTTCGGGGTCAACTCGGCGCATCCGTTCGAGAACCCGACCGCGTGGAGCAACCTGTTTGAAGTCACCTCGATCATCCTGATCCCGGTCGCGCTGGTGTTCACTTTCGGCCACTACGTCAAGGACCTGCGTCAGAGCCGCGCCATCATCGGTTGCATGCTCGCGCTGTTCCTGATCGGCGGCGCCACTTCGCTGTGGGCCGAGTATCAGCCGAACCCTGCGCTGAACAACGTGGCCGTCGAACAGACCGCGCCGCTGGAAGGCAAGGAATCGCGCTTCGGCACCACCGCCACCGTGCTGTGGTCGGTGACCACCACCGCGGCCTCGAATGGTTCGGTCAACGGCATGCATGACAGCCTCAACCCGCTCAGCGGCATGGTGGCGCTGGTCAACATGATGGTCGGCGAGGTGATCTTCGGCGGCGTCGGCGCCGGGCTCTACGGCATGTTGCTGAACGTGCTGATCGCGGTGTTCCTCGCCGGCCTGATGATCGGCCGCACCCCGGAATACCTCGGCAAGAAACTCCAGGCCCGCGAAGTGCAATTGCTGGTCGTGACCTTGCTGGTGATGCCGGTCGGCGTGCTGGTGCTGGGCGCGATTGCCGCTGCACTGCCTGGCCCGGCGGCGACCATCAGCAACCCTGGCCCCCATGGTTTCAGCCAGTTGCTTTACGCCTACACCTCGGCCAGCGCCAACAACGGTTCGGCGTTCGGTGGCCTGAGTGCCAACACACCGTTCCATAACCTGATGCTGGGTCTGGGCATGTTGATCGGTCGCTTCGGTTACATCCTCCCGGTACTGGCCCTGGCCGGCAGCCTGGCGATGAAGAAAACCGCACCGATCGGCCAGAACAGCTTCCCGACCCACGGCCCGCTGTTCGTGACCCTGTTGACCGTGACCATTTTGCTGGTGGGCGGCCTGACCTTCTTGCCGACCCTGGCGCTCGGCCCGATTGCCGAACACCTGAGCATGGGCTTCTAAGGAATCCATCATGAATATGCATGTTCCAGCTTCAAAACCTGCGGTAGCTGCCAAGTCGGCAGAAGCGCCCAAAACCGCGATCAGCGCCCTGTGGCGTCCGGCGCTGGTGCAAGCGTTCGTCAAGCTCGACCCGCGCCAACTGGTGCGCTCGCCAGTGATGCTGGTGGTCGAACTGACGGCGATCTTCACTACCGTGTTGTGCTTCATTCCGGACAACGTCGTGCCGACCTTCGTTGCGGCGCAAATTGCCCTGTGGCTGTGGTTCACCGTGCTGTTCGCCAACTTCGCCGAAGCGCTGGCCGAAGGTCGTGGCAAGGCCCGCGCCGACAGCCTCAAGGCTGGCAGCGAAGGCCTGAGCGCCCGTCGCAAACTGGCCAACGGCAGCTTCCAGGTAGTGCCGGCCGCCAGCCTGCGCAAGGGCGATGTGGTGCGCGTCGAGGCCGGGGAAATGATCCCCGGTGACGGCGAGGTCATCGAAGGCATCGCGGCGGTCAACGAAGCCGCGATTACCGGTGAATCGGCGCCAGTGATCCGCGAGTCCGGTGGCGACCGTTCCGCCGTCACCGGCAACACGCGTCTGGTGTCTGACTGGCTGATGGTGAAAATCACCGCCAACCCTGGTGAGTCGACTCTGGATCGCATGATCGCGCTGGTCGAAGGCGCCAAACGCCAGAAGACCCCGAACGAAGTGGCGCTGGACATCCTGCTGATCGGCCTGACCCTGATCTTCCTGCTGGTGGTCGTGACCCTGCAACCGTTCGCCCACTTCGCCAACGGCAGCCTGCCGCTGGTGTTCCTGGTGGCGCTGTTGGTCACGCTGATCCCGACCACCATCGGCGGTCTGCTGTCGGCGATCGGTATCGCCGGGATGGATCGTCTGGTGCGCCTGAACGTGATTGCCAAGTCTGGTCGTGCAGTGGAAGCGGCGGGCGACGTGCACGTGTTGCTGCTGGACAAGACCGGCACCATCACCTTCGGCAACCGTCGTTGCAGCGCGGTGTATGCGGCTCCCGGCGTAAGCGGCCGCGAGTTGGCCGAAGGCGCGCTGTTCGCATCGCTTGCCGATGAAACCGCCGAAGGCAAGTCCATCGTCGAGTACCTGCGTGGCCTGCATCCGCAAGCGGAACCTGCGCTGGAGGTATTGACCGCCGTGCCGTTCAGCGCAGAAACCCGCTTGTCCGGTGTCGACTATCAGGGCCGCGTATTCCGCAAAGGTGCAGTGGATTCGTTGCTGGGGTTCATCGGTCAACAACGTTCTGATCTGGCCCCGAGCCTGTCCCGTGAAATCGACAAGATCGCCCAGAGCGGTGGCACGCCGTTGCTGGTCTGCGCCGATGGCAAACTGCTCGGTGCGATTCATCTGAAAGACGTGGTCAAGCCGGGTATCCGCGAGCGTTTCGCCGAGCTGCGCAAACTGGGGATTCGCACGGTGATGGTCACCGGCGACAACCCGCTGACCGCTGCCGCGATTGCCGCTGAAGCAGGCGTCGACGACGTGCTGGCCGAAGCGACACCGGAGAAAAAACTGGCGCGTATCCGTCACGAGCAGAACGACGGTCGCCTGGTCGCGATGTGCGGCGACGGCGCCAACGATGCCCCGGCGCTGGCCCAGGCTGACGTTGGCATGGCGATGAACGACGGCACCCAGGCGGCACGCGAAGCGGCCAACATGGTCGACCTCGACAGCGATCCGACCAAGCTGCTGGACGTGGTGCAGATCGGTAAGGAATTGCTGGTGACCCGTGGTGCGCTGACGACTTTTTCCATCGCCAACGACGTGGCCAAGTACTTCGCGATCCTGCCGGCGCTGTTCGCTGCGATCTACCCGCAACTGGGCGTGCTGAACATCATGCACCTGAGCAGTCCGCAGAGCGCGATCCTGTCGGCCATCGTCTTTAACGCTCTGATCATCGTCGTGCTGATTCCGTTGGCCCTGCGCGGCGTGCGGGTGCAGGCCGCGAGTGCGGCGGCGCTGCTGCGCCGCAACCTGCTGATCTATGGCCTGGGCGGGATTCTGGTGCCGTTCGTGGGGATCAAGGCGATCGACATGCTGTTGACGGCGTTGCATCTGGTTTGAACCTGAACAGCGGTGTGCCGGGCACACCGCTTCAAGCACGAATTCGAGGAGTCTGAAATGTCCACAATGATCCGTCCGGCCCTGAGCCTGCTGGTGCTGATGACCCTGGTCACCGGCGTTGCCTATCCGCTGGTGGTTACCGGAGTCGCGCAAGTCGCATTCCCCGAGCAGGCCAACGGCAGTCTGGTGCACGACGCAGAAGGCAAGGTGCGCGGCTCGTCCCTGATCGCCCAGGACTTTGTCGGCGATGCCTGGTTCCATCCACGTCCTTCGGCCGGTGCCTTTGCCACCGTTTCGAGCAGCGCGAGTAACCTGGCGCCGAGCAATCCGGCGTTGGCCACCCGGGTAATCGATGACGCCAACAAGTTGCAGGTGCCCGGTCAGGGCCCGGTGCCATTGGCGCTGTTGACCACGTCCGGCAGCGGTCTCGATCCGCACTTGCCACCGGCCGCGATTGCCTATCAACTGGCGCGTGTTGCGGCAGCGCGCAATGTGCCGGTGGCGACCCTGCAGCAGTTGCTGGACGCACACATCGAACAGCCGCTGGTGGGCCCGCCGGTGGTGAATGTGCTGGCGCTGAACATGGCGCTGGAAAAGCTGTAATGAATCAATCAGGAAGAGACCTTCAAGCATGAGTGACTCCGGCCGCGCCGATGCGCTGTTAGCAGACCTGCCCCGCGACGGCCGTGGCCGGCTCAAGGTTTTTCTCGGCGCCGCGCCGGGCGTGGGCAAGACCTACGCGATGTTGCAGGCGGCTCACAGCCAGTTGCGTCAGGGCGTGAAAGTCATCGCCGGCGTGGTCGAAACCCACGGCCGCGCCGAAACCGAAGCGCTGCTCGGCGGCTTGCCGCAACTGCCGCTTGTGCGTTCGGAATACCGTGGCGTGACGCTGGAGGAAATGGACCTCGACGGCCTGCTCGCAGCAAAACCGAAACTGGTGCTGGTCGATGAACTGGCCCACAGCAACGCCCCCGGCAGCCGTCACGCCAAACGCTGGCAGGACATTCAGGAATTGCTCGCCGCCGGCATCGACGTCTACACCACGGTCAACGTCCAGCACCTGGAAAGCCTCAACGATCAGGTGCGCGGCATCACCGGTGTGCAGGTGCGCGAAACCCTGCCGGACTGGGTGCTGCAGGAAGCCTACGAACTGCTGCTGATCGACCTGCCGCCTCGGGAGCTGCTCGAGCGCTTGCGCGAGGGCAAGGTCTATGTGCCGGAGCAGGCACGCGCCGCCATCGATGCGTTTTTCACCCAGACCAACCTCACCGCGCTGCGTGAACTGGCGATGCAGACGGCTGCGGCGCAGGTCGATAACGATCTCGCCCAAGGCTATCGCCAGCTCGGTCAGGCTGCGCCGGCGGTGCGCGGGCGTTTGCTGGTCGGGGTCGACGGCAATGCCGATGCCGAACGGCTGGTGCGTCATGCCAGTCGGGTCGCCCAGCGTCGGCATTTGCCGTGGAGTCTGGTGCACGTCGATAACGGCAGCGTGCGCGATGAACAAACACGCCTGCGCCTGCAAAGCGCCCAGCAACTGGCCGAGCGGCTTGGCGGCGAAGTGGTGTTGTTGCGGGCCGGCGAAGTGGCGAAGACCTTGATCCAGCACGCCACCGAGCGCCGGGCAAGTCTGGTGCTGGTCGGCCAGTCGCGGCCGAGCCTGCGCCGGCGTTTGTTCGGCGGTGGTCTGGCCGCGCGTTTGTTGCGTCAGTCCCACGGTCTGGAAATCAACGTGCTGGACAGCGATCACAAACAACATTCGGCACGCCTGCGGACGGCGCCGGCTCTGGTGTGGTTCGACTATGCGCTGGCGCTGGTGGCGACCATTCTGGCCAGTGCGCTGGCGTGGGCGGTGTCCAGCGTATTGCCGTTGCCGAACATCTCGCTGGTGTTCCTCGCCGCAGTATTGCTGGTGGCGGTGCGCAGCAGCCTTGGGCCGTCGCTGGCCTGTGCGGCACTGTCGTTTCTGACCTATGACTTTCTGTTCATCCCGCCGAATTTTTCCTTCGCTATCCAGCGCGAAGAAGACGTACTGACCTTGCTGTTCTTCCTGCTGATGGCGGCGCTCACCGGTAACCTGGCGGCGCGTCAGCGTCGGCAATTGCAGGCGTTGCGCGATACCCAGGAAGAGACCACCGAGCTGCTCGACCTGTCGCGTAAACTCACTGCCGCCACCGACCGTCAGGCCGTGGTCAGCGCCGCCGCCCAGCACCTCAATGGCTGGAGCGATCTGCAATTGTGCCTGCTCAATCGTGATGGTCAGGGCGGCTGGAAAGTCGAGACCGGCGGGCCGTTGCAATTCACCGAAGCGGAACGCGCCGCCGCCGACTGGGCCTGGCAACACGATCAACCGGCGGGCATGGGCACCGGCACGCTGCCATTCGGGCGTTGGTGGTGGTGGCCGCTGTCGGTGGAGGACGGGCCGCTGGCGCTGCTCGGTGTGTGTGCCAAAGAAGGCCAGACCTTGAGTGGGCAACGCCGCCGCTTGTTGACCGCGCTGAGCCAGCCGTTGGCCCAGGCATTGGCCCGGGCGCAACTGGCCGATGACCTGGAAGCCGCGCGTCTGCACGGCGAAACCGAACAATTGCGCAGTGCCTTGCTGGCCTCGGTGTCACACGATCTGCGCACGCCGCTGACGTCGATGCGCGGCAGTATCGACAGCCTGCTGGCCCTCGGCGAAGCGATCCCGCTGGAGGATCGTCGCGAATTGCTTGAGGGCACCCGTGATGAAGCCGAGCGTCTCGACCGTTACATTCAGAACCTGCTGGACATGACTCGCCTCGGTCACGGTGCCCTGAAACTGGCGCGGGACTGGGTGTCGCCAGCGGACATCGTCGGCAGTGCGCTCAATCGTCTGCGGGCGGTGCTGTCATCGTTGCAAGTGAGCACGGATGTGCCGGCCGAGTTGCCGCTGCTGTTCGTCCATGCCGCGTTGATCGAACAGGCGCTGGTCAACGTGCTGGAAAACGCCGCGCGGTTTTCGCCGCCCCACGGCCGTCTGCAATTGCGTGCCGGGGCGGATGACAGCGAAGTGTTTTTCTCGGTCAGCGATGAAGGGCCGGGGATTCCGGTCGATGAGCGGGCGAAGATTTTCGACATGTTCTACACCGCCGCCCGGGGTGATCGTGGCGGGCAGGGAACCGGCCTGGGGCTGGCGATCTGTCAGGGCATGGTCGGCGCCCATGGCGGGCGGATCAGTGTCGGCGACGGTATCGACGGACACGGCACCTGCATCACCCTGCACCTGCCTTTGCAGGCGCAACCGGGGATGGACGGTGAAGCCTGATCCGCGCTGCGCTACTCTCTTGCCACTCTTTTGTGTTGATGTGAACTCATGACTCAGACCGCGACCATTTTGGTCATCGATGACGAACCGCAGATCCGCAAGTTCCTGCGCATCAGCCTCGTTTCCCAAGGCTACAAAGTGCTGGAGGCCGGCACCGGTGCCGAAGGCCTGGCTCAGGCTGCGCTGAACAAACCTGACCTGTTGGTGCTCGACCTCGGCCTGCCGGACATGGACGGCCAACAAGTTTTGCGCGAGTTTCGCGAGTGGGCTACGGCGCCGGTGCTGGTGCTGTCGGTGCGCGCCAGCGAAGGGCAGAAGGTCCAGGCGCTGGATGGCGGCGCCAATGACTACGTGACCAAACCGTTCGGTATTCAGGAGTTTCTCGCTCGGGTCCGCGCGTTGTTGCGCCAGGCGCCGGCCGGAGAAGCGCAGCAAGCAGCGTTGGTGTTTGGCCCGCTGACGGTGGACCTGGCCTATCGCCGGGTGCTGCTCGACGGCGTCGAAGTCGCCCTGACCCGCAAGGAATACGCCGTGCTGGCGCAACTGGCGCGGCACCCGGGACGGGTGATCACCCAGCAGCAATTGCTCAAGGACATCTGGGGGCCGACCCACACCGAGGACAGTCACTATCTGCGGATCGTGGTCGGACACCTGCGGCAGAAACTGGCGGACGATCCGACCCGGCCACGATTCATCGTGACCGAGGCCGGTGTTGGTTATCGGTTGTTGAACGAGAACAGCCTTTAGTTCTGTTCACTCTCGTAGCGGTCGAGGGTGTCCCGGGCGATCTCGCGGCCCAATGCGATCAGCTCCGGCGCCTTGTAGAACTCGAAGAACCGGCAGACCCGCTTCGGCACGTTGATCAGGATGTCCGGCGGATACCCGGCGATCTTGTACTGCGCCAGCGAGGTCTGCATCACCTCGAAACTCTGGTTGATCAAGTCCAGCAATGACGCCGGCCCGACGTTATCGATGATGAACGAACCGGTGGCGGATTTCGGGGCGCCGTCGCGTTCGGGGGCGGCGGCCGGTTGCTGGGTTTCAGGCTCGGCGCCTTCGACCCACGGATTGATTTCCGCCGCTTCGGCGCGCAGTGCTTCCTGTTCCAGCAACAGCAATTGCTCGGCCTGTTTGCGGCGGAACGGCATCTTCGATCCCAGCGAACTGATCAGGCTGTCGAAGCGTGTGCGAAACGCCGCGGGACGCTGTATCACCGGCAATTTGTAATGACGCTGGTTGGTCGAGTTGAGGTTGACCGCGATGATCAGATCGCAGTGGCTCGACACCACCGGCACGATCGGCAACGGGTTGAGAATCCCGCCATCCACCAGCATCCGGTTGCCTTGCATCACCGGGGTGAACAGGCTGGGAATCGCAGCCGAGGCACGCATCGCCTGATGCAGGCAACCTTCCTGAAACCAGATTTCCTGTTGATTGGTGAGGTCGGCGGCCACCGCCGTGTAGGGGATGCGCAGGTCTTCGATGTTGATCTCGCCGACGATCTTGCGGATCTGGCCGAAGACCTTTTCGCCACGGATCGCGCCGAGTCGGAAACTCACGTCCACCAGACGCAGCACGTCGAGATAATCCAGGCTTTCGATCCAGTTGCGGTATTCGTCGAGTTTGCCGGCGGCATAGATCCCGCCGACCACGGCACCCATCGAACAACCGGCAATACAGGCGATGTCGTAACCACGCCGTTCAATCTCTTCGATGACCCCGATATGGGCATAGCCCCGGGCGCCACCGGAGCCCAGCACCAGTGCGACACGCTTTTTCATCAGACTTCCTCCCGACAGGTTTCCACAATGCACCCATCGAGGGCCGGGCTACAATCGTCACGGTCGCTCGGGGTGGCAGTGGCGTCGTTATTTCGATACTTCATGACCCGCTGGCGTTATCTTTCGCAGTGCGGTGGAATCACGGGGCACAAGGCACTTTTTCGCCGCCGAACCGTCTTAACTGCACGACTGTTGACCTATCTTTGAGGTGTAAGTGATGAAAGCCTGGATCTGTGTGCCCTTGATTGCCCTGGCATTGGCCGGTTGCGCCGGCAAGACCGCCTACCGCGACAGCTGCGGCAGCCAGCTCGACGCGGCGTGGCATGAACTGGATCTGGCCAAGGCCGAGGGTTTCGCCGGCACGGTCAGTTACTCCAAGGCCCTGTCGTTGCTGACAGCGGCCAAGACTCAGCAGCAATTCGAGGGATTCGAGGGTTGCAGCAGAAAAGCCGAGAAGGCGCGTTTCTACATTCGCGAATCCCGCGCCGGGCGCTAAGCTGCTGACGTAGCGCAAGTGCAGGTGCCTTGCGCAGGTGCACACTTGTGCAGCGCCATTGAATTCAGGAGCAAGTAATGTCTGCGTTGGTTGATCGGTTGGTGGCTCATGTCCTGAGCCTGGAAGTCAGGCTGCTGGCCTGTCAGGCACGTTTGACCGCTCAAACCGACCCTGAGGCGCTGCATGATCTGCGAACCACCGTGCGCCGCTTGCGCAGCCTGTTGCGGCCGTTGCGCGGTTTGCCCGGTGTCGAGCAACTGGAAGTCGCGGCGGCTGGCGTCGGTCAACTGACCACGCCATGGCGCGATCGCGAGGTGCTGGCGGCGTATCTGCTCGAACATGGGCAACCTGAGGCCGCGCAGCGGCGCATGGCGCAGATGGCCGAGGCTTATCCGGCATTGGCGGCGAGTGCGGAAGTGGCTTCGCTGCTGATGATCCTCGACGCGTTTCCGCGTTTCCTGCGGGCGTCCCAGCGTCAGGGATTGCTCAATGACCTGGACAAACGCATCGAAAAACGCCTGGGCAAACAATGGAAGAACCTCGACGTGGCGCTGCACGATCCGGCCCACGACCGTCATCGCCTGCGCCTGCTGATCAAGCGTGTGCGTTACGGCATCGAGGCCTACCCCGAGCTCGATCGCCTGCCGAAACCCGCGTTGGAGCGTCTGAAGTCCGCACAGGGCGCGCTGGGTGACTGGCACGATTGCTGGCAATGGCTGGCGAAGGCCGAACAGGAGGCGGATCTGCAACCCTGCGTCGCCACCTGGCAGGCAACCATGATCAAGGCCGAAAGCAAGGCGGACCGGGTGCTGGAGAAACTCAGCGCCGCCTGCTTCAAGTCCTGAAACCCTCTTCAGCTCGGCGCGCTGTCTTATCTGTCAGTCTCTTTGACCGGAATGGACGCTGCGCCGCTCTGCCGCGCTGGTTAAGATCCGGTCATTCCCTTTTTCGTGTCCGAGGTTCCCATGCGCTTCTGCGATCTGATCGATGCTGTCCGCCGTCAACCGGAGGTCACCATTCCGGCCGAGTGGGGCCAGGGCCGGGCCAGTTTTGGCGGATTGGTTGCCGCGCTGCAATTTGAAGTGATGCGCACCAAGGTACCCACCGATCGGCCTGTTCGATCGCTGGCCATCAGTTTTGTCGGCCCGGTCGAGCCCGAGGTGCCGGTGAGCTTCGAGGTCGAGGTACTGCGCGAAGGCAAAGCGGTCATTCAAGTGCTGGGACGCGCCGTGCAGAACGGCCAGGTGGTGACGATGGTGCAAGGCAGCTTCGGTGCTTCGCGCCCGTCGGAAGTGGCGGTTGAAGCCTATCCGGCGCCCGAGATGAAGCATTGGGACGACTGCCAGGAGCTACCGTACATCAAAGGTGTGACCCCGGAGTTCATGCGCCATCTGGCGATGCGCTGGAGTGTCGGCGGTATGCCGTTCACTGGTAATCAGTCGCGGCTGATGGGCGGTTGGGTGCGCTTGCGTGGGGATGTGAAGGAAGAACCGGTCAACGAGGCGCATCTGCTGGCGCTGGTCGATGCCTGGCCGCCCGCGCTGTTGCCGTACCTGAAGAAACCGGCACCGGGCAGCACGCTGACCTGGACCATCGAATTCGTTCAGCCATTACACGACTTGAGCACGCTGGACTGGTGCCAATATCTGGCGGACATCGAGTATGCCGCCGACGGCTACGGCCACGTTGCTGCCAAGCTGTGGAGCGCCCAGGGTGAGCTGATCGCCATGAGCCGGCAAACGGTGACAATCTTCGCCTGACTCAATGACGGCGATGGCGTTCACGCCAGGCGCGATACCAGCCGCCACTGAGAAAGAACCGCGGGAAGGTCAGGAACTGTTCGACCAACAGGCGCGATACCGCGTCCTTGCGATCACTGAACGGCTCGGAGGCTTGCGCCTCCAGGCTGTGGCCGTGGCGCTGCAGACCCAGCGCCGCGACGATCCCGATCACGCCAATCGCCACGCTCGCCAGACTCAGGCTGAACACGCCCGAGACGATCAACAGAAACGCAACGATGAACAGCGGCACGGCGATCAGGTGCAACACCAGATTGGTCGGGTGCTGATGATTGGCCGGGTACGCGCGCCATTGCCACGCGGGAAGGTTGGGGTGACGTTTGCCCATGTTGTTGCTCCTCAATCCATGTTCGATTCATGGTTGAAGAATAGGCCCGGGCGGGCAGGGCGGCGAATCAAGGTTGGCTATTGCAGTGATAGGGACAATGGCCATTCTTGATGTTGTCCCTAGAGCTTCAACTGACCGATCGCCTTGTTCAATTCCCCGGCCAGCGTCGCCAGCTCGTTACTGGTGGTCGCCGAATCCACGGTCTGCTGCACCGTGTTCTCGGTCACATCACGAATGCTCACTACGGCGCGGTTCATCTCTTCGGCTACCTGACTCTGCTGTTCTGCCGCTACCGCAATCTGCGTGTTGCTCTCGCGCATTTGCGCTACCGCCCCGGTGATTTCCGCCAGCGCTTCACCGGCCTCTTGCGCCTGTTGTACGCAATCGTCGGCTTTGTACGAACTCTCCTGCATGAAGTCCACCGCATCGCGAGTGCCGGCCTGCAACGCCGACACCATGGTGGTGATTTCATCGGTGGAGGTCTGCACGCGTTTGGCGAGGTTGCGCACCTCATCGGCCACCACCGCAAACCCGCGACCCATTTCCCCGGCACGGGCCGCTTCGATGGCGGCGTTGAGCGCCAGCAGATTGGTCTGTTCGGCGATGCTGTGGATCACGCTGACCACGCCGTTGATCTTCTGGCTGTCCTCGGCCAGACGCTGGATCATTTCGGCGGTCTGCTGCACGCCGCTGGACAGCCCGGCAATCGAATGCTGGACGCGGGTCACCACTTGCTGGCCGCTGCCAGCCAGCCCGTCGGCGGTCTGCGACAGGTCGCGAGTGGCGCCGGCGTGCTGGGCGATGTGGTAGACGGTGGCGGTCATTTCGTTGATGGCCGTGGCGGCCTGATCGGTTTCGCTCTGCTGGCCAAGCATGCCGTGGCGCACCTCGTTCATGCTCGATGCCAGCCGTGCGGCGCCGACGTCCAGTTGCCGCGCGGTGTTGGCCACGGTGGTGACCACCCGCTGATAGCCGGCCTGCATCGCATTGAAGGCATTGGCCATCTGGCCGACTTCGTCCTTGCAGGCCAACGGCACCCGGGCTGAAAGATCGCCGGTTTTTTCCACGTGCAGCATCACGTCCTTGAGCGTGTTGAGCTGGCTGAGCAGGAAGCGGATCAGCAACTGTGAAGCGCCGAGCATCGCCAACATCAAAATGAACACTGCCACCGCATAGTTGGCGAAGCGCTCACTGAATACCTGGCTCAGGCTTGGTGCGAAAGCAATGACGGCGACCTGGCCATCGGCGCGGCTAAACACCTCGGCGCCGAGCAACGGGTTTTCGCCGAACAGAGGCAAGTGGCTGATGTCGACCCAGCCGTTGCTGTCGGTGATTTCCAAAAGCGGTTGATCGTTGAGGCGCGGCGCTTCACCGCGTTTGAAGGTCAGCACCTGATCGCTCTTGGGCAGTGCCTGACCTGCGGGCCAGGCCTTGAGCAATTGCGCTTGTGCCTGCGCCGAGGCCTGCGCGGCATGGCTGCGGGCCTGTTGTTCGAGCTGCACTGCGTACAAGACCAACAACAGGGTGGTGACGAAGGCGACCGCATTGACCGCCCAGAATTTGTATTTAAGCGAGATATTGCTAAGCCAGGCACCCATGGAGGTCTTCTCTGATAGCGGAAACAGTTTTGGCAAGGTGCCAGCATTGTGCCGCTACGCAGGTGTCCGGATCTTGATGTGCATCAACAAGTGATGCGTTCGTCTGGGCTTGTAGAAGTGTTTCAGGGCAGGGCAGGTAAACCGTAGAACGCCCGGGCGCAGGCGGTGGTGTGGGCCGCGAGGTCTTTCTCGCTTTCACCTCGATGCAGCGCCACTTCACGCAACACTTCGGTCAGATACGCCGGCTCGTTTCGTCCGTTCTTCGGTTTTGGCCGTAGTGTGCGCGGCAACAGGTAAGGCGCATCGCTTTCCAGCATCAGTCGACCCTGCTTGATCTCTTTCACCAACGGGTGCAAATGGGTGCCGCGACGCTCGTCACAGATCCAGCCGGTGATACCGATGTGCAGGTCGAGGTCGAGGTAACTGAACAGCGCTTTCTGCTCGCCGGTGAAGCAATGCACCACAGCGGCAGGCAACTGATCACGAAAATCACGGAGGATTTCCAGCAGGCGCTGGCTCGCATCGCGCTCATGGAGGAACACCGGCAATTGCAGTTCCACGGCCAGGGCCAGATGTTCTTCGAGGACTTTTTCCTGCTGCGGGCGCGGCGAGAAATCACGGTTGAAATCCAGCCCGCATTCACCCACCGCCACCACGTTCGATTCCTTCAGCAGACTGCGCAGACGCCGTGCGCTGTCGGCGTTCCAGTCACTGGCCGAATGCGGGTGAATACCGGCGGTGGCGAACAGTCGCTGCCCGTCCGGATCCAGTTGCTGGCACAGTTCCAGCGCCTGTTCGCTGCCCTCGACGCTGGTGCCGGTGAGCACCAGTTGGCAGACCCCGGCAGCGTAGGCGCGGTCGAGCACGGCCTGGTGTTTGTCGGCGAAACTGGGGTTGGTCAGGTTGACGCCGATATCGATGAGTTGCATGGTGCTACCTCGGGCCGAAGGCCGGAAAGCATATCAGAGCGGTAGATTTAAAAGAAAAGCCAAGAACTACAACGGCTTATGGCTGTCTGTTGAGGCCGCGAGACAGGATGGGGTGACAGAGTTGCCATCACTGTGCCAGTCTCTCGCACTTTGTCAGCGCTTCAGGCGCTCTGTTTTCGTCGGTGTTTTGCGACCGCTCAGCGGTGAAAACACCCCGTATTCTTTCCGGAGAGTGGATGGTTCGTCCCTCGGTTTTGCTACTGCTGTGTGGTTCGTTGCTGCTGCCGATGACGGCGGTCGCGCGCCTGCCCGGGCCGCTGCAAGCCGTGCCGGCCACCAAGGTCCGCGACCTGACCGAAATCCGCAACAGCCGCGTGCTGCGGGTGCTGGTCAACCAGAGCCGCAACAGCTCCGGCGAAGTTCAGGGCCAGACCATCGGCGTCGAATATCACCGTTTGCGCGCCTTCGAGCAGTACCTCAATGGCCACGCACGCGACGGCCAGGAAATCACCCTCAAGATCATCCCCAAAGCCAAGGATCAATTACTCGGCGCATTGCAGCGTGGCGAAGGCGATCTGGTAGCGCCGGGCGAGCTGCTCGATCTGCAACCGGGTCACGCGGTCGCCAGCAGCGAGCCGATCGCCAGCAACGTGCCGCTGGTGCTGGTCGGCATCAAGGGTGAGAAGCGCTACACCAAGGTCGAGCAACTCGCCGGCAAAACCCTGGCGCTGCCCACTGGCAGTGCGGCGGGGGAGGCGGTCAGCCAGCTCAACCAGAAACTGGCGCTGCACAAACTGGCGCCGATCAAGATCGAATGGGTCGATCCTACGTTGGCCGTCGAGGACGTGCTGGAAATGGTCCAGGGCGGGATCTTCCACCTGACCATCGTCGAGCAACCGATTGCCGAGCGCTGGGGGAAAATTCTGCCCAAACTGCGCTTCGACCGGCAGTTGATGATCAGCGAGCCGGGCGAGGAGTACTGGTTCGTGCGGCGCGATGCCGCGATGCTGCGAGCGAGCATCGACCGCTTCCTGACCGGCTACAAGACGCCGTCGAACGAAGATGCAGCGTTTCTGCGGATCTACCGCCGTCTCTATCAAGTGCACTATCCATTGGCCAAGGCTGACCGCCAGCGCCTGGAAAAACTGCGTCCGACCCTGCAAAAACATGCCGAAGCGCAGAACATGGACTGGCTGAACCTGGCAGCGCTGGCGTTCAAGGAGTCGGCACTGCAACCCAGTGCACGCGGCGGCGGAGGCCCGACCGGGCTGATGCAGATCACCCCATCCGCCGCACAGCGGGTCGGCGTCAACAACATCCAGAATCTCGATGCGAATGTGCAGGCCGGAGCCAAGTACCTGGCGATGATCCGTCGCAAGTTCTTCAACAGCCCCAAGCTCAACGAGCGCGAGCGCATGGCGTTCACCCTGGCCGCCTACAACATCGGCCCGGAGCGTGTGCAGGGCATGCGCGCCGAGGCCCGACGCCGTGGGCTGAACCCGAACCAGTGGTTCTTTCAGGTCGAGCGCATCGCGATGGAGCAGGTGGGCATGGGCGCCGTCAGCTATGTTAATAGCGTGAACAAGTATTACTTGGCGTTCGACCGGGAGCGGGAGTCGTTGGAGCCCCGGGGACAGAAAGTTGTCTCACGCAAATGATCTAATAAATTGATTGTTATGGCGGAATATTTGCGCTTTTAACATAAATTTAACTGATTAATATGGCGGCCAACCAACAAGCACTTCTCACAACAAGGAATCGAAACATGAGCTCTCTGATCAACAAGGTCCTGTTCACCCGCGCTGGCTACGGTCTGACCATTCTGCGCATTGCCGTCGGCGTGATCTTCGCCGCCCACGGTTCGCAGAAACTCTTCGGCCTGTTTGGTGGCTACGGCCTGGCCGGCACTGCGCAATACATGGAAAGCATCGGTCTGACCCCGGGTTACCTGATGGCGACTCTGGCGGGCGGTACTGAGTTCTTCGCCGGTCTGGCATTGATCATCGGTCTGCTGGTTCGCCCGGCGGCACTGGGGCTGACCTTCCTGTCGCTGGTCGCGATCTTCTCGGTGCACATCCACAACGGTCTGTTCATGGCCAACAACGGTTACGAGTTCGCCCTGGCCCTGCTCGGTGGCAGCCTCGCGGTGCTGATCGAAGGCGCCGGCAAACTCTCGGTGGATCGCGCCATCGCCGGTTGACCGCTCTGGTTCAAGCAAAAGGCCCGCATTGTGCGGGCCTTTTTTGTTGCGGCTGATTCTTGACACTGGCTGGTCACGTTCTCTAGGATGCCGCTCATGCGCCGATTTAAACAGCTACTTGCGGGGCGCCAGGTGACTATTCTTCAGTTGCCGTCAGAAGCCGGGACAGGGCTTCGAAATACCGCTAAAGCGCTGGTTCGGTGTTGCCTCTCACCTGCCATGCAGACTTTTGAGGCAGAGACACGACACGATGAATGCACTTCGCCCTCCAGCACGTCCCGCGCCGATCACGGCACATATCACCCAGCGCAATCCAAAAATCCTGCTTGGCGGCAAACACCAGCCGACGCTGTTGCGTTATCTCGATGGCTGGCCACGTCGCAGCGGCGGTCCTGCCGCCTTCCTGATCCAGTTTGTCGAAGACGGCGAGTCGCTCGCGCGTTTTGCCGATGACAGTTTCGACCTGGCGGTGATCCAGTCGCCCAACGCTGAAGACGCCCCGGAAATGATCCGTCAGCTGACCCGCGTTGCCCGCCAGGGTCTGATTGCCCGGCGCTGAGTGTCAGGGATAGTCGATCGCCACGATGTAGACGAATTGCTCGCCGGTTGGCGTCTGTACCCGAACTTCGGCGTCCAGCGCCTTGCCGATCAGGGCGCGGGCCAGCGGCGAGTCGATGCTGATCAGGCCCAGTTTCAGATCCAGCTCGTCCGGGCCGACGATGCGGTAGCGCGACTGTTTGCCGTCCTCATCTTCGATGGTCACCCAGGCGCCGAAGTAGACCTTGTTCGGATCGCTCGGTTTTTCGCTGACCACCTTCAGCGCCTCGAGGCGCTTGGTGAGAAAGCGCACGCGACTGTCGATCTCGCGCAGCATTTTCTTGCCGTAGGTGTACTCGGCATTCTCCGAACGATCGCCCTGAGCCGCCGCCTCGCTGACCGACTGCGTCACCTGTGGCCGGCGTACGTGCCACAACTCATGGAATTCGGCGCGCATCCGCGCTTCACCTTCGGGGGTGATCAGCGCGGTGCCAGCGGTGCGGGGAGGGCGATAACGGCTCATGGCAACTTCTTGTGGTATTGAGGGCTGGAGTCTATCAAC
This sequence comes from Pseudomonas allokribbensis, assembly GCF_014863605.1. NCBI lineage: Bacteria > Pseudomonadati > Pseudomonadota > Gammaproteobacteria > Pseudomonadales > Pseudomonadaceae > Pseudomonas > Pseudomonas allokribbensis. The sequence continues at coordinate 4,692,838 of NZ_CP062252.1, read as the reverse complement.
CCTCGCGCAGCACTGTCAGCGGGCTCGCATTCAGGGCCCGACGGGTGCCGAACACACCGGCGCCACCGATCAGGGCCGCACCGATCAACGGCAGCACCAGCAACCATGGATGCGGGTGCCAGGGCAGGTCGAACGCGAAGCGATACAACACCAGACTCACCACTTCCGAACCGATGGCCGCCAGCAAGCCGCTGACCGCACCGAGCAGGCCGAACTCGATCCGCCGCGCCTTGACCAGTAACTGCCGTTCTGCCCCCAGCGCACGCAACAGCGCGCCCTGGCGAATGCGTTCATCAAGGGTTGCCTGCAACCCGGAAAACAGCACCGCCATCCCGGCTGCCAACACAAACAACAACACGTACTCCACCGCCAGGGTGACTTGGGCGAGGATGCTGCGCAACTGTTCGAGCAAGGCTTCGACTTGCAGGATGGTCACCGCCGGGAATGCTCGTGACAACTCGACAATCTGCTGGTCGTGACCGGGCGCCAGATAGAAGCTGGTCAGGTAGGTTGCTGGCAAATCCTTCAGGGTGCCGGGCTGGAAGATCATGAAGAAGTTCGGCTGGAAGTTGTCCCAGTTGATCTCCCGCAGGCTGGTGACCTTCGCTTCACGATTCACTCCGCCAACGGTGAACACCAGGTGATCGCCGAGTTTGAGTTTGAGGCTTTCGGCGACTTTGCCTTCCACCGACACGCCAGGCACATCGTCCTGTGGCTGATCTTTCCACCACTCACCGGCAGTGAGCTTGTTGCCTTCCGGCAGGTCAGCGGCCCAGGTCAGGCTCAGGTCGCGCTGGATCGCCCGGTCACCGGCCGAGTCCTTGCTGACGATCTGCTGCACCGCTTCGCCGTTGATGCTGATCAGTCGTCCCGGCACCACCGGATACAACGGCGCAGCCTGGGCCGAGACATTGATCAGGTGATCGGTGAAGGCCTGCTTGTCCGCCGGCAGGATGTTCAGGGCGAAATAGTTGGGGGCGTTTTTCGGCAGCTGGTTTTGCCAGGTGTCGAGTAATTCACCGCGCAGCAAAGCGATCAGCGCCATGGACAGCAGGATCAGACCAAATGCCAGGGACTGTCCTGCTGCCGCGAGCGGATGACGCAGTAACTGGCCCAAGCCGAGACGCCACGGTAGCGATGCACGAGCCAGCAGACGACGCAGGCTATTGAGCAGCAGCAACAGCAAACCACCCAGCACCAGCGCGGCGACCACGCCACCGCCTAGCAAGGCAAAGGTCAGCAACAGATCCAGGCTCAGGCGCCACATGATCAATCCGAGCGCACCGAGTGCTGCGCCGTAGACCATCCAGGTGCTCGACGGAATCGGCAGCATGTCCCGGCGCAAAACTCGCAGCGGTGGAACGCGGCCCAATGCGGCCAGTGGCGGCAAGGCAAAACCGGCCAGCGCAACGAGCCCGGTGCCGATCCCCGCCAGCGCCGGCAGCAAGCCACCCGGCGGTACGTCGGTCGGCAGCAGATCATGCAGCAGCGCAAACAATCCCAACTGGGCAAGCCAGCCGAGCAGGGCGCCGCTGAGGCTGGCGAACAATCCGAGCACCGCCAGTTGCAGGCTGAACAGGACCATGGTTTCCCGGCGAGACAGACCCAGGCAACGCAGCAGGGCACTGGCATCGAAGCGACGGCTGGCGAAGCGATTCGCCGACAATGCCACTGCCACACCGGCCAACAGCACGGCGACCAGGCTGGCCATGTTCAGATAACGCTCGGCCTTGCCCAGTGCGCCGCCGATCTGCCGGTTGCCGTCGCGGGCATCCTCAATCCGCTGGTTGGCGGCAAGGCCCGGTTTGATCAGTTGGCGATAGGTTTCCAGCGCGTTGGGTTCACCGCGCCACAATTCGCGGTAGCTCACCCGGCTGCCAGGCTGGACCACACCGGTCGCGGCGAGGTCGTCGAGGTTGATCAGCACCCGTGGCGTCAGGCTGTAGAAGTTGCCGGCACGATCCGGCTCGTAGGTCAGCACCCTTGTGAGCTTCAGCGTCTTCATGCCGACGTCGATGCTGTCGCCGATCTTAAGGTCCAGCGCCGTGAGCAGGCGCGATTCGACCCAGGCTTCTCCCGGTTGTGGTTCGCCGCCCGACGTTTCGGCGGCAAACGGTGCCGGGGCACTTTTCAATTCGCCACGCAGCGGATAGGCGCGGTCGACGGCCTTGATGCTCGACAACTGAATGGCGTTATCGGTGGCGATGACGCTGGAGAATTCAACGATCTGCGCATGGTCGAGGCGCAGCTCGGTGCCGCTCTTGATCTGTTCCGTTCGGGCGGGAGAGCTGCCTTCGAGCACCAGGTCCGCGCCAAGAAACTCGGTGGCGCGCAAGGTCATGGCACCATTCAGACGAGCGCCGAAGTAGCCGATGGCGGTACTGGCGGCAACCGCCACCAGCAAGGCAAAGAACAGCACCCGCAACTCCCCGGCGCGGGCATCGCGCGCGAGTTGGCGCAGGGCAAGACTGAACAGACGCAACAGCGGCAGACGTGCCATCAAGGCTCCAGGGGGGCGACCAGCAGGCCGGCTTCAAGTCGGATCAGGCGCCGGCAGCGATGGGCCAGGCGTTCATCGTGGGTCACCAGCACCAGGGTGGTGCCGCGCTCCTTGTTCAGTTCGAACAGCAAGTCGCTGATGCGCTCGCCGGTGTGGCTGTCGAGGTTGCCGGTGGGTTCGTCGGCGAACAGCACATCCGGTTCGGCAGCGAAGGCTCGGGCAATCGCTACACGCTGCTGTTCGCCACCGGAGAGCTGGCGCGGCGAGTGCGTCAGGCGCTGGCCGAGGCCAACCCGTTGCAGCAATTCGGTGGCGCGACCGCGGGCGTCTTTGCGGCCGTCGAGTTCCAGCGGCAGCATGACGTTTTCCAGGGCGTTGAGACTGTCGAGCAACTGGAAGGATTGAAAGACGAAACCCACGTGTTCGGCACGAATGCGTGCGCGCTGGTCTTCGTCAAGATTGCTCAGGGACTGGCCGGCGAGAATGACTTCGCCGCTGCTTGGCAGATCGAGGCCGGCGAGCAGGCCGAGCAGGGTGGATTTGCCGGAGCCGGACGCGCCGACGATGGCCAGGCTGTCGCCCTTGTTCAGTTCCAGGCTGAGTTCGTGCAGGATGGTCAGTTCACCTTCCGCGCTGGGAACCACTTTGCTAAGGTTCTTCGCGGTGAGAATGCTTGCGCCCATGGAGAATCCGATGCGTGTGTGGTTTTTGAGTGCTGGCCTGGCCTTGATGTGCATGGCCCAGAACGCAGCGGCGGGTACAGTCCTGATCGTTGGCGATAGTATCAGCGCCGGTTTCGGACTGGATACCCGGTTGGGGTGGGTGTCGCTGCTCGAGCAGCGGCTCAAGGCCGAAGGTTTTGACGATAAAGTGGTCAATGCCTCCATCAGCGGCGACACCAGTGCCGGAGGCCAGGCGCGCCTGCCGGCGCTGCTTGCAGAGCATAAGCCGGAGCTGGTGATCCTCGAGTTGGGCGGCAACGATGGCCTGCGCGGAATGCCGCCGACGCAATTGCAACAAAACCTTGCGGCGATGATCGACAGCTCCCGTCAAAGCGGTGCCCGGGTGCTGTTGCTCGGCATGCAATTGCCGCCCAATTACGGCAAGCGCTACACCGATGCGTTCGCGCAGGTGTACGGCCAACTGGCCGAGGAGAAAAAGATCCCGCTGGTGCCGTTTTTTCTCGACGGAATCGGCGGTCATCCCGACTTGATGCAGGCCGATGGTCTGCACCCGGCAGTCGGGGCCCAGGGCAAGTTGCTGGAAAATGTCTGGCCTACGCTAAAACCGCTGTTATAAATCGGCCTTGCGGTAGGTTGTAGATCAGAAGGGAGATAGTTGCTTGCTGTATCCAAATTTGATCCCAGACGCGAAAAAGCCTCCGCATTCGCCTTGTTTTCGGCACCCTTCGCACTCCGGCGCGAACTCGTTTTTCCAGTCGCTGATCGACTTTCGGTAATACGGAAGAATATCTGGGTTAACCAGACAGAGCTGATGGTTGTACACCGATACGTTCATTCCATATTTGGTAAGAATTTGCACCGATTTGCTGAGCGTGTCTTTGTACTCGATGGGGTCAATCCATAGTTCGTCAAGATTTGCGCGGGTAAACCCCATCATTTCAAGACCCATCAAAGCGACCTGATCGACGAACAGAAGGTTGCGGGCAATGAACTCACATAGCTGAGTAAGTCGCGATACTGACAGCTTATGAATGACGATTCGAATTTCCACTCTCTGGCCCAAGCGCTTCAGATTCAGAATGCCTCGTATGGTTTCTTCGAATGCGCCTTGAGCCTGCACGATGTAATCATGCAGAGATGGATCGTCTGAGTAGACAGGAATACCGACCATCGCATCTGGTAATCCAATCGCTGCATAATCTTCGGCAAACGATGGGTCTTTGAAGCTTCTTCCGTTCGAAAGGATATGGATAGCGGTTCTTGGCAAATAGCTTTTTGTCAGGCGAATAATTTTAAGAAACCGCTCCTTGTTGGTCGTCGGCTCCCCCCCCGTGAAGCCTAATTCGCGGGTCTCTCGAGGAATCAGCGGAATCAAGCTCTCGATCTCATCGAGTAGCCATGAGTCATCTGCCGTTTTAGGAGGCTGAGAGCACATGAGGCAGTAGTTGTTGCATTGCTCGGTCAGCAGGATGCTGTTGTTAGGCGACGAGGCTCGAAACAGAACTCGTATGCTTTGACGGTCAGCGGAAAGACGGACAATGTCATTGTTGCTAATGTAGTCGTAATCGTTCGGAAGAATCGAGTAATCGGAATCTGGTGGTAGATCTTGAGCCAAATTCTGATGCTTCTCAGTTAGAAGGTAGTGCGCGAATCCGATGGGGACAGGGAGTTCAGAAGCCAGATAGGCCATTTCTCTCCGGAGGATTTCGGGAAGGTTCCGGTTCGTGGAGACCTTGATTAGCGTGAGATCCTTGTAAACATCAACCGCGTGGATACGGATAATTTTTCCACTGAGCTTCAGCATCGATTGGCCCACCCCATAAAAATCCGTTTCGTTTCTTCGTCGTTTTCCATCAACTCTAGGAGGTGCTTAAAGATCGCCATGTTTCGCTTACAAAACGAGGATTCTGGTTTCCTGCCTACCAGATCCTTGTGCATGGCGTGATGGTAGACGGGCTCCGAGCCGCAATAGGGTTCAAATGCACAGTCAGAACACATGGGAGCACTCAGCGTAAAGGAGTTTTCCAGTGCATCAAGCAATTGATCGGAAAGGATGATCTCTTCATAGGATTGTTCCAGTATGTTGCCTAATCTGAAGGTATGGTCGCCCATTTCTGCAAGCATACGACTTTCATCTGAGGCATAGACCGAGCCATCATAATTGAACACGATGGCAGCAATTCCAACCCCTGCTGGATTCATCAGATCAACGAATCCTGGGTCTGTTGATGTGAGCATTTTTGCCAGTACAAGCGAAGAGTACTGCTCTACAAATCGTACGCCGGACTTGTTCAGCTGGATGATGTATTCAAGACCTTCCTTGTAAAATTCCAGCCAACGTTCAGTGTCATATGACAGGAATTTCTTGGTCTTGATCGCAAAGCCATATGGCGAGAGAGTGCGGAGAAAAATCCCATCAAAGCCTAGACGTAAGTACTCATCAATGATGGCTCGTACATGCGGTAGGCTCTTGTCGGTGGTCGTCATCAGCGCAGACACTTGATCGTAACCGAGTACTGCTCGTGCTTTCGCTAACCCTTCTTCGAAGCGCTGGTGGCTATCCCGACCAGGACGCGGGCGATTGGCATTATGGATGCTCATTGGTCCGTCGAGGGAAGATGAAAGCACTATGCTGTGCTGCTTACAGAAATCCAGCATCTCATCAGTCAATAGCGACAGCGTGGTTGCGATCACGAACTGAAGGTCACGACCTTCTTTCAGGTTGCGTTTTTTGGCGTTAAGGACAACGTATCTCACCATTTCAAAATTCAGCAACGGCTCTCCGCCCTGAAACTCAATTTTGATGGCTGGATTGGGGGACATGAAAACGAAATCCAATGACCGGTCAGCCATCTCTGTAGTCATGTCGAATTCACCTTTGCTTTCCGACTGCCTGGAGACTTGGCAATAGGGACAGCTATGGTCGCAGCGAAGGGTGACGACAAAGATATGCAAATTGGTGAATTGAGCCAGTCTGGACAAGCGAGTGCGAATCTTGAGAGCTAGTAGCTGTAGAGGTGTCTGCTCATCTGGAAATCGTATGAATTGCTTTGAGCGGAGCGTTGGTATCAGCTCCGATGTAAGCGGTAGCGTCCTGTTGATCAGTGGCTCGAGCAGCGGTATCGGTAAAACGTGATACTCGCCTGCCATATTGATAATGACGTACTCACAGTCATTCAGACGGTCAAATTTGAATGGCAACAGCTCGTAAGGACGATGCTGTAGATAGAAGTCAAGCGCCTGAAATTTACTCACTGATCAGCCCGGTTTTTGAGAAGGCCAGTCCAAGGATCAGATTTTTGATCTGCAGAGTTTCAGCATTCAGCCGGAGGCGAAGCTGGTAGTCGACTACGTCCTTCTTGAATTCTTGAGTAGCGAGCAGAAATGTGGGTTCGTCGATGCCGATATTTGAGGACAGAACGCAGCTGAATTTCCCATCAGCACGCGCAATATCAGCCGTCAGCGAGTTCATCGCGCGATAAGCAGCTTTTTGCAGCGCTTGTGCGTCGTAGAGCTGCTCATCAAATACAAGTGCCACCTCGTACTTCATATCAGGAGCCCGAATGGTGAGAGCTGTGCGAACTGTGCGATGAGTGGGAGCTGTGAGAGCTGTGGTAGGCCATGAATTGACCTTGGTCCCCGCGCTTCAATACAAACGTAAACAAATCGTTGCCGCCGCGAACAGAAAGGTTTTCGCTCTGAGGAGGCGATTGAGTTGGGATTGTTTGGTCGGTGGCGGGGTCGATGATCTGGTGAGGTACTGATGCTGAAGCATGCTCTGCAACAACTGCTGCTGCCAAAGTCGCCATAGGTACCAAAAAGGAGCGATTTTTCATTATTGGATTTCCTTATCAGGGGTGTGGTTACTCTCTGAGTCTCTCCGTCGGACAATCGTGATGTCAATATGAAATTAACGTTGCTATGTGTTCCATGGTCAAAATCCGACAGGCGTAGTAAGGGGGGTAGAATTTTGGGCAGGATCTCCTCAGAAAAAAATCCCGCTGGTGCCGTTTTTCCTCGACGGAATCGGCGGTCATCCCGACTTGATGCAGGCCGATGGTCTGCACCCGGCGGTCGGGGCCCAGGGCAAGTTGCTGGAAAATGTCTGGCCTACGCTAAAACCGCTGTTATGAGGCTTTTCTAGCGGCAGGCTTTCGGCTAATGTGGCGCCCCCCTAAATGGAGCCCCCGATGCCGCGTTCTGCCTGGTCCCTGTTTGCCTACCAACTGATCGAGCCTGACGAGCAGCTGGATCTGTTCGCCTGCCAGGAAGTGCGGGTGCATCTGGTGACCCGTCAATTGGAGCTCGGTGGCTCGGCTGACCGAACCCTGTGCGGCAGTCTGCTGCCGGCGCAACCGCGCTGGTCGAGCGTGGATCGCCGGGTGTTTCAGGATCAGCGCCTGTGCTCGCTGTGCCGGGCGATTCTCGAATCGCAGAAGCGTGGAACCTCGCCGATCTGGCCTGAGCTGCGTTTCGAGCTTTAAGCGCAAGCATCTTCCGAACGCAGCCCGACCTGGCGGTGGCTTCAATTATGAAGAGTTCTGCCTGCCCATCGGCGCATCTCCCCGAATTCCCTGGGCGCGGTGTACAATCGCGTTCTTATACCCTTGTCGATCTTGCGAAGGATTCTCCGGATGTTGCCGCGTTTCCCTGCCGTCACCCGCTGCCTGTCTCTTGCCGCCCTGTGTGTGGCCGGCCCCGTTGCCGCATTGGAGTTTCCCCTGCCACCACCTGGTGAAGACATCATCGGCCAGGTGCAGGTGATCAAGGCCAAGTACGAAGACACCTTTGCCGATTTGGGCACCACCTACGATCTGGGCTATTCGGAAATGGTCGCGGCCAATCCGGGCGTCGATGCCTGGTTGCCGGGTGCGGGCACCGAAGTGGTCCTGCCGACCCGTTTCATCCTGCCGCCGGGTCCACGTGAAGGCATCGTGATCAACCTGGCCGAGTACCGCCTCTACTACTACCCGAAAGGCCGGAACGTGGTGTACACCTTCCCGCTGGGTATCGGTCGCGAAGGCTGGGGCTCGCCAATCGCCCACACCACGATCACCGCCAAGACGCCGAATCCGACCTGGACACCGCCAGCCTCGATCAAGGCTGAACACGCCGCCGATGGCGATCCGCTGCCGAACGTGGTGCCGGCTGGTCCGGACAACCCGCTGGGCCCGTTCAAGTTCACCCTGGGCACACCGGGCTACCTGATCCACGGTTCGAACAAGAAGTTCGGCATCGGCATGCGCACCAGCCACGGCTGCTTCCGCATGTTCAACAACAACGTGCTGGAAATGGCCGGCATGGTGCCGGTGGGCACGTCGGTGCGAATCCTCAACGATGCGTACAAGTTCGGTCGCAGTGGTGGCAAGGTCTACCTGGAAGCGCACACACCGATCGACGACAAGGGCAACCCGTCAGTGGTCGACAAGCACACCGCCGTGATCAACGCGATGCTCAAGCGCGAAGACATCACCAACAACCTGCGCATGAACTGGGATGTCGTCCGTGATGTAGTCGCGGCCGAAGATGGCCTGCCAACCGAAATCGGCACGCCGAACACCTCGGCGCCGATCGTCTCCAGCGCACCGATCGACTTGCAGCAGTAAGCCGATAAAAAGAACCCGCCGATGCTTGCGCGTCGGCGGGTTTTTTATTGCATGAAGAAAATTTCAGGCAAAAAAAAGCCGACCCGAAAAACGGGTCGGCTTGATAACAATCCCGAAGGACTATTACTTGCGGCTAGCTTTTTCCAGCATGCGCAGAGCACGCTCGTTAGCTTCGTCAGCAGTCTGTTGTGCTTTTTGAGCAGCAGCCAGAGCTTCATCAGCTTTACGGTAAGCTTCGTCTGCACGAGCCTGGGAGCGAGCAGCTGCGTCTTCAGTAGCGGTCAGACGTGCTTCGGTTTCTTTCGATGCGCTGCTGCAACCGGTAGCCAGAACTGCGGCCAGAGCCAGAGCAGAGAATTTCAGAACGTTGTTCATCGTGTTCCCCTTCAAGGACTTTCAATTAAGTGGCTGTCTCCTCCGATTGAGGAAATAGCCGGCGTACATACTACCCATTACTTGTAGTAAGTAAACTGACGTAAGGCAAGAAGCAAAAAAAATTGTAGGCGTTGATTCTTTTTCGAGCAACTTTTAACTGGGTTGTATAAAAAATATTCAGCTGCAAGGCCCGAGATGAGCGAGTTAATGAGAAAAAGTTCCCGTGGTCAGGTGCTGTTTTGCGGGTAGTGGCTAGAGTCTGTCTATATGGATTCGTCCACACTTTTGTTGCGTTTTTGTGCAGCGTCTCACCTATCTTTGTCCATGTTCAGGTGACTTTAAAAAACCAGGCACGTCTTAAGTCTCAACATCCGGCGATGTTCAGCCTTTCGGCTCGGGACGAGCTTCTCCCGAACCGGCCCTGAGTCCACCGGAGCTGCCCCGTCAATCAGCACGATGACGAGTGCGCCTTGAGCATTTTCGCCATTGGTGCCTACTATTTGATACGTGCTCGGGTTGCGCGAGATCGGTGCAGTTCTTCTCGGTGTCCATCAGGCACGGGGTGGCGTAGATGTTCCTTCGCCGGGAAAACATCGGTAAGGTAGGGGTCAGAATTCGAGACCCGCGAGGAGTAGTGATGAGCGAGGCGTTGTCCATCCACCATGACCAGGCTGGTCATCAGTTCGAGACCAATGTGGACGGTCATCGTGCCTACCTGACCTATATGGATCTGGGGAAACAGACCCTGGATATCTACCGCACCTTCGTGCCCAACGCATTGCGTGGCCGAGGCATCGCGGCAGCCCTGACCGAACGGGCGCTGCAGTACGCCGATGAAATGGGCTACACGGTGATTCCGTCGTGCTCCTACGTGGAGCGCTACATGGAGCGTCATCAGCGGCGCACCGCCAAGATCTGACTGACCTCACACCGCACACACAAAAACGCCGGGCAATGCCCGGCGTTTTTTTATGCCTGCGAAACGGCTATCAGCTGCGCTGACGTTTCGGCAGCACATCCTTGAGCTTGGCGTGCATGCTGCGCAAGGTGTTTTCGGTGGCCGACCAGTCGATGCAGGCATCGGTGATCGAGACGCCGTATTGCAGGTCGGCGAGGTCTTTCGGAATCGCCTGGCAACCCCAGTTCAGGTGACTCTCGACCATCAGGCCGATGATCGACTGGTTGCCTTCGAGGATCTGGTTGGCGACGTTCTCCATCACCAGCGGTTGCAGGGCCGGATCCTTGTTGGAGTTGGCGTGGCTGCAATCGACCATGATGTTCGGCTTGATCTTCGCCTTGTTCAGCGCCTGTTCGCACAGGGCAACGCTGACCGAATCGTAGTTCGGCTTGCCGTTGCCGCCGCGCAATACCACGTGACCGTAGGCGTTGCCCTTGGTGGTGACGATCGACACGCCACCTTCCTGGTTGATGCCCAGGAAACGGTGCGGGCTGGAGACTGACTGCAAGGCGTTGATCGCCACGGTCAGGCCGCCGTCGGTGCCGTTCTTGAAACCGACCGCCGAGGACAGGCCGGAAGCCATCTCGCGGTGGGTCTGGGATTCGGTGGTGCGGGCGCCGATGGCCGACCAGCTGATCAGATCCTGCAGGTACTGCGGGGAGATCGGGTCGAGGGCTTCGGTGGCGGTCGGCAGACCTTTCTCGGCCAGGTCCAGCAGCAACTGGCGACCGATGTGCAGACCGTCCTGGATCTTGAACGAGTCGTCCAGGTACGGGTCGTTGATCAGGCCTTTCCAGCCGACGGTGGTACGCGGTTTTTCGAAGTACACGCGCATGACCAGATACAAGGTGTCCGACACTTCCGCCGCCAGCACCTTCAGGCGCTCGGCGTACTCGTGGGCAGCCTTGATGTCGTGGATCGAGCAAGGCCCGATGACCACGAACAGACGGTGGTCGGTGCCATCGAGAATGTTGCGGATGACTTCGCGACCCTTGGTGACGGTGCGCAGGGCAGCGTCGCTCAGAGGGATATCACGCTTGAGCTGATCGGGAGTGATCAGTGTCTCGTTGGAGGCGACGTTTAGGTCGTTGATCGGTAAATCAGCCATCGTTTACTCGTCAGGTCACGGGTGCCGGCCGCCAGCGATCCCCGCGCGGCGGAGCACAGCAGATTTAAGCGCGTCGGGGAGCCGAACCTTATCGCGTTAGACGCCTGCTAGACAATGGGCAAGTCACTGTTCAGTCCAGCTCTGGTTACGCAAAAGCCTTGCGAACGCTGTCGTGGGAGAACTCTTCGGCGTGCTGCTCGACCCATTGCAGCGCTCGCGCCTGGATATCCTGCAGGTCATCGTGGGCATCGTTGATTCGGCAATAACGCTCGATCTGACACACCTGCTCACCCATTCGCGCACTGAACAGCGTTTGCTCATCGGTGAACGCAATGCCCACCAGATAACCTTTTTTACGGCGCAAGCACCAGGCCACATAGCCCGGATAGGCGAAGTCGGCATTGAGTGTGGGCATGCGCACTTGCAGCGCGGTGCCATGACGCCAGGCGCGGTGGTAATTGCAAGCGATGCCGCCGAGGCTGATAGTGTGCAGCTGTTGCCGCGAAATGCACTCAGGTTTGAGCAACGTTAATTCGACGGGCACATCATCCGGATGAGGAATAAACCGTCCCATGAGCACAGACTCCCTGTGTCGGCCATTTGACATTGTTTCCCCCAGTATAGTGTTCGAATCGGAACTGACCGATTTCGACGCCGACCAACGGCTGCTGGCGATGAACGGCATTTCGCTGGTGATTTTCACCAGCGTCGGCTGCGCGAGTTGCCGCTATGCCCGCGAGGTGTTGCCAGGGTTCGATCTGGCGGTCGATCGCGTGTGCTGGATCGACGCCGGCAACAACGGCGGGCTGGTCGAGCGTTATCAGGTCTTTCATTTGCCGGCGCTGTTCGTGGTGCGCGACGGCGAGTTCTTTGGGGCAGTACACACGCGCTTGAACGCCACGGAGCTGAACGCAGCCGTGGCCCAGGCGCTGGGTCGAATTGCAGAGGAGTTGCCGTGATGGGAGCAGTGAACAGACCGGTCGTGGGGATTATCGGTACCGGCGCAATTGGAGGGTTTTACGGCTTGATGCTGGCTCGGGCCGGGTTCGATGTGCACTTTTTACTGCGCAGCGAGTTTTCCGCCGTCGCCGAACGTGGTTTGCAGGTGGACAGTGCGGTTCACGGCACGCTGACGCTGAATCCGGTGCAGGCCTATTCCTCGGCTGAAGACATGCCGCCCTGTGACTGGTTGCTGGTCGGCGCCAAGACCACCAGCAATGCCAGGCTGGCGCCGTCGATCATTCAGGCGGCCAAACCCGATGCCAAAGTGCTGGTGCTGCAGAACGGCCTGGACGTCGAGGACAGTCTTCGCGCGTTGCTGCCCGATTCACTGCACTTGCTGGGCGGCTTGTGCCTGATCTGCGTTCACCGGGAAGGCCCGGGCCACATCACCCATCAGGCGCTTGGGGCGGTGAACGTGGGTTATCACAGCGGCCCGGCAGCCGATGATGCGGCGCGCATGGCGATCGTCGAGGAGGGCGTCGGACTGTTCCGCACTGCGGGCATCGACTCCCAGGCCATGCCGAACCTGCATCAGGCGCGCTGGCAGAAACTGGTCTGGAACATTCCCTACAATGGTCTTTCGGTGCTGCTCGGTGCGAGCACCACACCGCTGATGGCCGATGCCGACAGCCGCATACTGATTCAGGCGTTGATGGCCGAAGTGGTGCAGGGCGCCAAAGCCTGTGGTCATGACATGCCGCCCGGTTACGCCGAGTACCTGTTCATGATGACCGAGAAAATGCCCGACTATTGGCCGAGCATGTACCACGATTTTCTGCACAAACGACCGCTGGAGCTGGACGCCATCTACGCTCGACCCTTGGCGGCGGCAAAAGCGGCAGGTTGCGAGCTGCCGCGCATCGAAGCGTTGTACCGCAATTTGCGTTTTATCGACCGGCGTAACACCTGAGTCGGTTTTTGAAAGGATCTGGGGGAAGGCATGGCCAAGAACATCGATGACAAACTGGTGCTGGCGATTTCGTCCCGTGCCCTGTTCGACCTGAGCGAGAGTCACAAGGTGTATCTGTCGAGCGGTGTCGAAGCCTATCGGCAATATCAGATCGAGCACGAAGACGAAATCCTCGCGCCGGGCGATGCCTTTCCGCTGGTGGAAAAACTGCTCAACCTCAACAGTCGCCTCGGTCGCGCCCGGGTCGAGGTGATTCTGGTGTCGCGCAACAGTGCCGACACCGGCCTGCGGGTGTTCAACTCGATCGATCATTATGGTCTGGCGATTTCCCGCGCGGCGTTTGTCGGCGGGCGCAGTCCTTATCCTTATCTCAAAGCGTTCGGTTGCGACCTGTTTCTTTCCACCCACGCCGAAGACGTGCGCTCGGCGCTGGATAACGGCTTTGCGGCAGCGACCATTCTTTCCGGCGGCGCCAGCCGTGCGGCCAGCGATGAATTGCGCATCGCCTTCGACGGCGATGCGGTGCTGTTTTCCGACGAATCGGAGCGGGTCTATCAATCCGGTGGGCTCGAAGCCTTCCAGGCCAAGGAGCGTGAATCCGCTCGTGAGCCGTTGCGTGGCGGGCCGTTCAAAGGCTTCCTCGCGGCGCTCAATCTGTTGCAGCGCGAGTTCCCGGACGACGCCTGTCCGATCCGCACCGCGCTGGTCACGGCGCGTTCGGCACCGGCTCACGAGCGGGTGATCCGCACTTTGCGCGAGTGGGACATCCGTCTGGACGAGTCGCTGTTCCTCGGCGGCCTGACCAAATCGGCGTTCCTCGAAGCCTTTGCCGCCGACGTGTTTTTCGACGATCAGGCCGGTCACTGCGAGCTGGCCCGGGAGGTGGTTGCCACCGGCCATGTCCCGCACGGCATCAGCAACGAACCGGCGGTCTAAAGCCCACGTGGTTCAAGACGTTGCGTCGCACGTCGTACTCGCCAAGGCACTGCTAAGCTGAATCAAATCTCCGCCATGTTGGCTAGCGAGGAGGTCATATGATTCGTTCGATGCTGTATGCCACTGACCTCGGTCTGTACGCACCGTTAGTGATGCAGCATGCCTTGGCGATGGCTCGAATATTCAATGCCGACTTGTATGTGGTGCACGCGGTGGAACCCATGGGGCTGTTTGCCGAATCGGTGTTGCAGAGCTATCTCGACGAGCAGGCGTTGAACGAATTTCACAGTCAGGGTCTGAAAACCGTCATCGCCAATATCGAGCAGCGGGTGCTGGACAGTTTTCGCGAAGAACTGGGGGACGAAGGCGAGCAGGATCTGCTGCGGATTCGTGCGGTGCGGGTGCTGCAGGGTGATCCGTCGCAGGTGATTCTCGACCAGGTACAGAAACTCTCCGTCGATTTGCTGATCGTAGGAAGTCACAGCCACGGGGTTGGGGCGGAAACACCGTTGGGGCGCACGGCGACTCGCTTGCTGCAATTGTCCAAGGTGCCGGTTTATATGGTGCCGCTGGTGGAGCGTCGGCGTCGGGAGGATCGCTGAGGCGGGAATAATGGCGTTTTGATAAAAAAGTTCTAGATTTATTCTTCAAACCATTAATATAGTTATATACCGTCGCTGATGCCCGTGGCGTCTACCTGCTTTGAGGGATTCATATGAAGCTTCAACAATTGCGCTACATCTGGGAAGTGGCGCACCACGACCTCAACGTTTCCGCTACAGCCCAAAGTCTCTACACCTCGCAACCGGGCATCAGTAAGCAAATCCGTCTGCTGGAAGACGAACTGGGCGTCGAAGTGTTCGCCCGCAGTGGCAAGCACCTGACCCGCGTCACTCCGGCCGGCGAGCGCATCATCACCACCGCCGGTGAGATTCTGCGCAAGGTCGAGAGCATCAAGCAGATCGCCCAGGAATTCTCCAACGAGAAAAAAGGCACCCTCTCGATCGCCACCACTCACACCCAGGCACGTTATGCACTGCCGCCGGTGATCAGCAATTTCATCAAGCAATACCCGGACGTGGCGCTGCACATGCACCAGGGTTCGCCGATGCAGATCGCCGAAATGGCCGCTGACGGCACCGTGGATTTCGCCATCGCCACCGAAGCGCTGGAGCTGTTCGGCGATCTGGTGATGATGCCGTGCTACCGCTGGAACCGCTGCGTGGTCGTGCCTCAGGGTCATCCGCTGACCAAGCTGCCGAAGCTGACCCTCGAAGCGCTGGCCGAATACCCGATCGTGACTTACGTGTTCGGCTTCACCGGCCGTTCGAAACTCGACGAGGCTTTCAGCCATCGTGGCCTGACGCCGAAAGTAGTGTTCACCGCTGCCGACGCCGACGTGATCAAAACCTACGTGCGCCTGGGGCTGGGTGTTGGCATCGTGGCGAAAATGGCCGTCGATACCAAACTCGACAACGACCTGGTGGTGCTTGATGCCAGCGAACTGTTCGAGTCCAGCGTGACCAAGATCGGTTTCCGTCGCGGCACTTTC
Organism: Pseudomonas allokribbensis; assembly: GCF_014863605.1. Lineage (NCBI taxonomy): Bacteria > Pseudomonadati > Pseudomonadota > Gammaproteobacteria > Pseudomonadales > Pseudomonadaceae > Pseudomonas > Pseudomonas allokribbensis. The sequence goes on along the minus strand of NZ_CP062252.1, from coordinate 4,677,208 downwards.
CTGCGTGGTTTCATGTGCGACTTCATCGAGAAATTCGCGCCACACCTGACCCGCGAAGTCATGGCCAAGGCCATTCAGTGCCACAACAAGCAGGAACTCGAAGAACTGTTCGAAGGCGTTGAACTGCCGGTTCACTAAGCCCCTGTCGCTGAGCCCCTGTCTACAGCACCTCGGTGACAGCAAACTGTTGCCGGGTGCCCGTCACCAGAATCTCCACCTCATCACCTTCGAACTTGCCCAGCAGGCTTTTGCCCAGCGGCGAGCGCGGGGTGATGACGGTAATTGGCTGACCGACCACGTCGACTTTCAGTCCCGCCGCATCCGGCGCCAGAAACAGCCATTGCTCGCGACCCTTTTCGTCTTCCAGACCGAGCAGGGCGCCGATTTCAATTCCGCGTTGATCGTCATAGGCCCGAAGTGTCAGGTTCTGGCAGACCGCCAGTGACTGGCGGATCTCCTCGACCCGTTTCGCTTGCCCGGCTGCCAGGTACGACGCCTCAAGTCCCAGGGTGTCGTACTTGTTTTCGGCGATGTTCTCTTCGTGGGTCGCGGTTTCGTAAGCGGTTTGCGCGGCGCGTTCGGCGATATCGAGGTCGACGCGCAGTTTGTCGAGAATCAGTTGATGGACGGCGTGCTTGTTCATGATCAATCGCAGAATTGCAGGACGTTGGCGCGGCTTTTTTCGCTTGGGGCCGTCTGATCCTGCTGGAGCCAGAACTGGCATTTAGGATTCGACTGGTTGCGCGTGCTGCTGCGGGCCTGATCGAGACGGTTTTGTTGTTCGTTCTTGCGCAGGTTTTCTTCGTACTGCTCGAACAACGGGCTTTGTGGAGGAATATCCGGCACCGCTCGTACCGCCGGTGGATTGGCCAGTTGTTGTACGGCCTGGGCAACTGGCGCCAGTTGTTCATTGAAGAGAAAGCGTGAGGCGAGCCAGCCAGTCAGCGCAATGGCCAGGAAACCCAGCCACAGGCCCAGGGCAATGCTGCCGGTCAATTGCAGCGCGCTAAGCTGAACAGGCAAGGGGCGGCGCGGGTTTGGGCGGTAGGGCATGGCTGCCTCCTGGCGGATGATTGCGGGCAAGTGGCGATTGTCGCACGAAGATTAATCGTCGTCGGCTCTTCTGCACGCACACATTTATGCGGACAATCGTCGCTTTTGCCAACGGGAGTCTTGAATGCCGCAACTGAAAACCCGCTGGGACATCTTTTGCACCGTGGTCGACAACTACGGCGACATCGGGGTGACCTGGCGTCTGGCCCGGCAACTGGTGGCCGAGCATGCATTGGCAGTGCGGCTGTGGGTCGATGATCTGCGCGCGTTCGAACGGATTTGCCCGGAACTCGACATCAATCTCGACGCGCAATGGCAACAGGGCGTTGAAGTCCGGCACTGGCCGGCAGAATGGCCGGAAACGGACGCCGCCGATGTAGCGATCGCCGCGTTCGCCTGCCAGTTGCCGGGTGCCTACATGGATGCCATGGCCGAGCGGGAAAAGCCGCCATTGTGGATGAACCTCGACTATCTCAGCGCCGAAGACTGGGTGGCCGGCTGCCACGGCCTGCCTTCGGTGAAGTACAAGTCCGTGCAGAAGATCTTTTTCTTCCCGGGATTCCAGGCGGGCACTGGCGGGTTATTGCGTGAAAGCGGATTGCTTGAGCGACGTCAGCGGTTTCAGCAGGATCCCGAGTCGCAGCGACAATTCCTGCAGGCGTTGGGGGTCGATCCTGCACCCGGTACGCAACTGATTTCGCTGTTCGCCTACGAGAATGCCGGGCTCGCCAGTTGGCTGGATGTACTCGCGGCCGATTCGACGCCCACTCATCTGCTGGTGCCGGAAGGGCGGATTCTCGGTGATGTCGCGCGCTGGCTCGGCGTCGACTCGCTGGCTGTCGGCGCTGTGCATGTCGATCGATCGCTGATTGTGCAGGTGCTGCCGTTCGTCCGTCAGGATCAATACGATCAACTGCTGTGGTGCTGCGATTTCAACGCGGTGCGCGGCGAAGACTCGTTCATCCGGGCGCAGTGGGCAGGGCGGCCGATGTTGTGGCACATCTATCAGCAGGACGAAGATATCCATCTGGACAAGCTCGATGCCTTCCTCGCGCTCTATGGAAAAGGCCTTTCGACGGAAGCTGCCGAGGCGATGAACGGTCTCTGGCGAGCCTGGAGTGCCGGGCAGCCTATCGGCGAGCACTGGCTTGAGGCCCGTAAATACTGGCCCGAACTGCAGAAAAATGCCGAAGCATGGTGTCTGGAACAGGCCTTGCAGGCCGATCTTGCGACGGCGCTGGTACAGTTTTACCGAAATTGGATATGATACGCGGCCTAGATTTTTGTAAATCCCATCCAAATTCGGATATTCGCAATGAAAACTGGTAAAGAACTCAAACCCGGTACCGTGATCCGTATCGACAACGATCCTTGGCTGGTTCAGAAAGCTGAATTCACCAAATCGGGCCGTAACAGCGCGATCATGAAGACCAAGCTGAAGAACCTGCTGACCGGTTACAAGACCGAAACCGTTTACGGTGCGGACGACAAGCTGGACGACGTGATCCTGGACCGCAAAGAAGCGACCCTGTCCTTCATCAGCGGTGACACCTACACGTTCATGGACACCAGCGACTACACCATGTACGAGTTGAACGCCGAAGACATCGAAAGCGTTCTGCCTTTCGTTGAAGAAGGCATGACCGACGTTTGCGAAGCCGTGTTCTTCGAAGAGCGTCTGGTTTCCGTAGAACTGCCGACCACCATCGTGCGCGTAGTTGACTACACCGAAGGTTCGGCTCGTGGCGACACTTCCGGCAAAGTCATGAAGCCAGCCAAGCTGAGCAACGGTACTGAGCTGCAGGTTGCCGACTTCATCGAAATCGGTGACAAGATCGAGATCGATACCCGCGAAGGCGGTTCCTACAAAGGCCGTGCCAAATAAGCACTGGTTTTTGCGGAAAGAAAAAGCCCGACCATTGAGTCGGGCTTTTTTGTGCTGATGAAAATTACTGCTTCAGGTGTTGTTTCAGTTCTTCCGAGGCCTGCAACATCGCCGAGCGCACCGCCGGCACCTGGCTGACCACGTTGAGCAAACCGTAGTCGTGGATCATGCCGTTGTAGCGCACCGAGGTCACCGGCACGCCGGCTTCGTCGAGTTTGCGGGCGTAGGCTTCACCTTCGTCACGCAACACGTCGGCCCCCGCAGTCTGGACCAGTGCGGGCGGCAGACCTTTCAATTGCGCGGTCGTGGCCCGCAGCGGCGAGGCGTAGATCTCGTTACGCTGGTTGGCGTCGGTGGTGTAGTTGTCCCAGAACCACTTCATCATGTTTCGGGTGAGGAAGTGCCCCTCGGCATACTGGTTATACGAACCGGTGTCGAAACCGGCATCAGTCACCGGCCACAACAGCACCTGGAACTTGATCGCTGGCGTGCCTTTGTCCTTGGCCATCAAGGCGACGACTGCCGCCATGTTACCGCCGACACTGTTGCCCGCCACCGCCAGACGCTTGCCGTCGACGTTGATCTCTTTGCCGTGTTCGGCCACCCATTTGGTTGCCGCGTAAGCCTGGTTGATCGCCACCGGGTAATGCGCTTCCGGCGAAGGGGTGTAGTTGACGAACACCGCCGCCGCCCCCGAGCCGACCACCAGATCCCGCACCAGACGTTCGTGGGTCGGGAAATCTCCCAGCACCCAGCCGCCGCCGTGGAAGAACATGAACACCGGTAGCTCACCCTTGACCCCGGCCGGCCGGACGATGGTCAGGCTCAACGGTTGGCCATCGACCTGGATGGTCTTCTCGCTGACGTCTGCCTTGGGCAGCGTCAGTTTGACCCCGGACTGTGCGCCCGTCAGTACGGCGCGGGCATCCTTGGGCGTCAGTTGTTCCATCGGTTTGCCGGTGCCGGCGTTCAGCACATCGAGGAACGCCTGAGTGTTGTGCTCGACGTCACCGGCGAATGCGCTGTGAACGGACAGGGCGAGAAGGGTACCGGTCAAGACTTTGCTGAAAGTGTTCATGTTCATTTCCTGTTCGGGCCTGGGTGTCAGTGATTACACGGTGACGTGCAGGCGCACATCGACATTGCCACGGGTGGCGTTGGAGTACGGGCAGACCTGGTGGGCGGCGTCGACCAGGCTTTGTGCGTCAGCCTGTTCCAGGCCCGGCAGGTTGATGTGCAGGTCGATGTCCAGACCGAAACCACCAGGAATCTGACCGATGCCGACGTGAGCGGTGATCGAGGCGTCGTCCGGGATTTTGCGTTTGGTCTGGCTGGCAACGAATTTCAGCGCGCCGATGAAGCAGGCCGAGTAGCCGGCAGCGAACAGTTGCTCAGGGTTGGTGGCTGCGCCGCCGGCACCGCCGAGTTCTTTCGGAGTGGCCAGTTTGACGTCGAGAATGTTGTCGCTGGAGATCGCACGACCGTCACGGCCGCCAGTGGAGGTTGCGATTGCGGTGTAGAGAGTTTGCATGGTGTGAGCCTCATTGAGTGTGATTTATTGCGCTAATTATTTGCGCGCTAACTAGGTGCGAAGTAAATGTACTGTGCGAATATTTAGCGCGCAAGATAAATTTTTGGAAAATGATGAAGCCGAGACATGGATCAGGCTGAGAAGAGATCTCAACTATTTGATATGAAAGGTTTTTACGAAGGGAAAACGAGAGAGAAAAAATTTTGCGGGAGAGGGGGAAAGCAGAGAAAGGCGCGATTTCCCTGTAGGTGCGAGGTCGCTCCTACAGGGAAGGGGGGAGGCTTAAGTGAGGCTGTCCTGCAAATGACCGCGCAAGGCCTGCAACTCGGCTTGCAGGTTTTGCAGGCGCTCCAGCGTGAAGCCACTGGCCCCCAGAATGCATTGCGGAACGGTCCGGGCCTTGTCTTTCAAGGCGCGGCCCTGTGCGGTCAATTCGACGATCACCACCCGTTCATCCTCGCGGCTTCGAGTTCGGCTCAGCAAACCTTCACCTTCCAGGCGCTTGAGCAGCGGGGTCAGCGAACCCGGATCGGTCAGCAGGCGCGTGCTGATTTCTCCGACGGTCAAACCATCCTTCTCCCACAGCACCATCATCGCCAGATACTGCGGATAGGTCAGGCCAAGCGCTTGCAACAGCGGTTTGTAGACCTTGGTCATCATCAGCGAAGTGGAATGCAGGGCGAAGCAGGCCTGATTGTCGAGCAGCAGCTCTTCGCAGTGGTCAGTGGTGTCGCGGGTGGTGGTCATGTCGGTGCCTTGAACAGTGATGCAGATGAATCTAGCGCTCGAATCTTTAATGCGCCAGACAATTGTGCCCGGTGGCGAATCGGTCAGTGCCGGCCCAGCTCCCGTTGCAGTGCCAGATCCCACGGTGGCACGGGGCTGAAGCGGGTCTTGAGGTATTCCAGCAGCAGGCGGCTGCGGGAGCTGGCCTGTTGTTCCAGCCGCAGCGCGTAGATGCCGGTGCTCTCCGGTTTTGGCAGGCCGTTGTCACAGAACAGCGGCAGCAGTTCGCCACGCAACAGGTATTCGCTCGCCAGCCAGGTCGGAAGATGCGCGATCCCGAGGCCCGCAAGTGCACCGCACACCAGAGCCTCGGCGTTGTTGGCGCTCATGCGGATCCGCGCCGGGCGGTGCAACTGCATCTGCCCGTCCTGTTCGAATCGCCAGGCGAAGGGCGGGGCGAGGCCGTCCCAATCGAGGCCGTCATGTTCACCCAGTTGTGCCGGCTCGCTCGGCACACCCCGACGCTTGAGATAGTCGGGACTGGCGCAAGCGATGCGCACCATGCTCGCCAGCGGTGTGGCGACCAGTCGGGTATCGGCCATTTGCCCGGCGCGCAACACCAGATCGACCTTGCCCAGGTTCGAGCCGTCCATGTCGACGAAGCTGTCGATCAGATGCAGCTGCACGTCCAGCCCCGGATACAGCACCAGAAAATCGGCAATCACCGGCGCCAGATGCCGACGCCCGAACGCTGCCGGCGCATCCACCCGGATCAAGCCTTCCGGCGCGCTGCTCAGGGAAACGGCTTCAGCGCGGGCCAGTTGCAGTTCGGCAACAATCCGCCGCGCCCGTTCGGCAAACGCCAGACCGGCCGGTGTGGCGCGCACCGCATGAGTGCTGCGGATGAACAACTGGCTGCCGACAGCGCTTTCCAGGCTGTCGATACGCCGGGCGACGGCCGATGGCGTCAGCGGATGCCGGCGTGAGGCGGCGGAAAAACTGCCACTCTCCAGCACATCGAGAAACAGCCCGAGTTGTTCGGTCAATTGATTGGGATTCATGAATCAGCTCAGTGCCTATGCGGATTTGGCACAGCCATTGTGCGTTGCTGTGCGTTTCCGTGCCAGCGCCGACTGCGTAGGATTAATCCCCTGACGTATGAGGAATTCTGCTGTGATCGAGTTTTTGCTGTACCTGTTGTTTGGCGCCGCCCTCGGCACCCTGGGTGGGATATTCGGCATCGGCGGCGGCTTGATCGCCATTCCGCTGCTGGGCGTGTGGTTCGGGCTCGATCAGCAGATCGCCCAAGGCACGGCGCTGGTAATGGTGGTGCCGAACGTGATGCTGGCGCTGTGGCGTTATCACCAGCGCAACCGCATCGAACTCCGGCATGCGTTGCCGCTGGCGGTGATGGGGTTCTGTTTTGCGTGGATCGGCTCGATCTGGGCCGTGGGCATCGACGCGCAAACCATGCGCATCGGTTTTGTCGCGTTCCTTGTGGCGTTGTCAGCGTACAACCTCGTGCGCATGTTCGGCGCGCGTCCGGCGGCGACTTCCGAGATGCGTTATTCATGGCCGTGGCTGGGCGTGCTCGGCGCGGCGTCGGGCACCATGGGCGGTCTGTTCGGTGTCGGTGGGGCAGTGGTGGCGACGCCGGTGCTGACCAGCCTGTTCGGCACCACTCAGGTGGTCGCTCAAGGCCTGTCGCTGGCGCTGGCATTGCCGAGCACCGGTGTCACGCTGGTGACGTACGCGGTGCACCACGAAGTGGACTGGATGATCGGCCTGCCGCTGGCCATCGGCGGTCTGGCCAGTATCAGTTGGGGCGTGAAGGTGGCCCACGCGATGCCGGAAAAACTCCTGCGTGGGCTGTTCTGCGGGTTCCTGGTGCTGTGTGCGGTGATGCTCGCCTTTAAAGTTTGAAGCCTTCGACGATGTGCTCGGCCAGGCATTCGGTGATCGGCGACGGATTGTTCAGATTGCGGATCAGCATGATGCTGGCTTCGGGCAACAGCGGCAGATCTTCGGCGGCACCGAGAATCCGCAGGTCCGGGGTAATCAGGCTTTCCAGTTGCGCGGTGATCGCCAGACCCGCGCTCACCACCGCCATCAACGCCGACAGGCTGGTGCTGTTGTAGGCAATCCGGTATTCACGGCCCATGGCGTCCAGCGCATTGCAGGCCCACAGTCGACAGAAACAATCACTGTTGAACATCGCCAGCGGCAACGGCGTCTGCTCGTGGGCGCTGAAGTTCTGCGCCTCGGCCCAGACAAAGCGCTCCTTGCGCAGCAACTGGCCAATCTCGTTGCCCGGCTCGCGGGTGACGATCGACAGATCCAGGTCCGTGCGTTGCAGCAACTGTTTGGTCGACTCGCAATGCACTTCGATCTGGATCAGCGGGTAGAACTGAGCGAAGCGCGACAGGATCCCCGGCAGAAACCGCATCACGTAATCGTCCGGCGTACCGATCCGCACCGTGCCGACCATGTGCGGCTCGCGCAAGGTGTTGAAGACTTCACTGTGCAATTTCAGGATGCGCCGTGCGTAGCCGAGCAACACTTGGCCTTCGGCGGTGAGGCGCACCTGACGCCCGTCGCGCTCGAACAGCTGGCGCTGCAACACGTCCTCTTCCAGACGCTTCATCTGCATGCTCACCGCCGACTGAGTGCGGTTCACCATTTCGCCGGCGCGGGTAAAACCGCCCTGATCGGCAATTGCGACAAAGGTACGCAGGACATCGGTATCGATACTGGGGTACGCCGACAATTGATGAATCTCCGTGATGCTTGCCATCAGAAACATTCGTTGGATTGATCGTAGCCCTGGCGCGAGACTTGAGCCATCCCTAAAGGAGGGCAACACGATGAAAGGTCAAAAACTGTATGTGAGCGATGAAAAAATGCCGGTCCATCTGATTTCCGATCTGCTGCACAAGTTTAGCCGCTGGTACGAACTTCACCGCGAACGCGAGCTGCTCGCCAGTCTGAGCGACGAAGCGTTGAAGGACATCGGGGTCAGCCGTGCCGATGTCGAGCACGAAGCAATTCGGCCGTTCTGGGACGATCCGATGCATAAATGATGAGGCCATCGCTACACAAACCACTTTCAGGTGAGGTAGGTTGCGAGCAGACATGGAGGAACACATGCCCGCGACATTGTCCTTTTCCCTTAAACAGGCTCGACGTCTGGCACTGGCTGCCCAAGGGTTTCACGGGCGCCAGCCGCCGGCTGTCAAGGCGATGCACGTCAACCGGCTGATCGAACGCCTCGGCCTGTTGCAGATCGACTCCGTCAACGCTGTGGTGCGCTCGCACTACCTGCCGCTGTTTTCCCGTCTCGGTTCCTATCCTTCCGACTTGCTCGACCAGGCTGCCTGGAGTTCGGGGCGACGTCGTTCGCTGTTCGAATACTGGGGCCATGAAGCGTCATTGCTGCCGCTGTCGATGTACCCGCTGATGGGCTGGCGCATGCAGCGAGCCAAGCGGGGCGAAGATATCTATCAGCAACTGGCGCGTTTCGGCCGTGAGCAACAAGACACCATTCGCCGGGTGCTGGCGTCGGTCGAAGAGCAGGGCGCGCTGGGCGCCGGCAGCCTGTCGACCCGCGAGGAAAAGGCCGGCCCCTGGTGGGACTGGAGCGCGGAAAAACATGCGCTGGAATGGTTGTTTGCCGCCGGCGAAGTCACCGTGGCCGGGCGGCGCGGCTTCGAAAGGCTGTATGACCTGCCGGAACGAGTGATCCCGGCGTCCGTGCTGCAACAGCCATTGCCCGATGAGTCCGAGGCGCAGCGCGGTTTGCTGCTGCACGCGGCTGAGGCGTTGGGCGTAGGCACGGAAAAAGACCTGCGCGATTACTTCCGCCTGAACCCTGCCGATGCCCGTCCGCGCCTGGCGGAGCTGGTCGAGGCCGGGCAACTGCTGACCTGCGAAGTTGCTGGCTGGCGTCAGATTGCTTACTGCCTGCCCGAACCGAAAGTCCCGCGCAAAGTCGAGGCCAGCGCATTGCTGTCGCCGTTCGATTCGCTGATCTGGGAGCGCAGTCGCACCGAGCGGTTATTCGACTTCCGCTATCGGCTGGAGATTTATACGCCGCAGGACAAGCGGGTCTACGGCTATTACGTGCTGCCGTTCCTGCACAACGAACGGATTGCTGCGCGGGTTGATCTGCGCGCCGAGCGGGCGGTGGGGCGATTGGCGGTGCATGCGGTGCACGAGGAAGAGCCGGGGCTGGATGAGGCGGGGATGCTGGCGTTGGCGGGGAATTTGCGGCGGATGGCGGATTGGTTGGGGCTGGAGCAGGTGCTGCTCAATTGCCAGCGCGAAAGTGCCGGGCGGTTGCGGGTGGCGTTGGCTCAAGTCGAAAACGACCGAGCCAACGTCATCGCGGTTTAGCGTTTGACCTGTTTCAGCGTCTCGGCAATCAGAAACGCCAGCTCCAGCGACTGATCGGCGTTCATCCGTGGGTCGCAATGGGTGTGATAGCGATCCGACAAACCATCTTCAGTGATCGGTCGCGCGCCACCGATGCACTCGGTGACGTTCTGCCCGGTCATCTCGATGTGGATGCCGCCGGCGTAGCTGCCTTCCGCTTCATGGACCTGGAAGAACTGCTTCACCTCGCCAAGGATCTGCGCGAAGTCGCGGGTCTTGTAGCCGCTGCTGGCCTTGATGGTGTTGCCGTGCATCGGGTCGGAACTCCACAGCACCTGCTTGCCTTCACGCTGCACCGCGCGGATCAGCGCCGGCAGGTGATCGCCAACCTTGTTCGCGCCCATCCGTGCGATCAGGTTGAGGCGGCCCGGATCGTTGTCCGGGTTGAGCACGTCGATCAGGCGGATCAGGTCGTCGGGGTTCATGCTCGGGCCGACTTTCACTCCGATCGGGTTGTTCACGCCGCGCAGGAATTCGACGTGGGCGCCGTCGAGCTGACGGGTGCGGTCGCCGATCCACAGCATGTGCGCCGAGCAATCGTAGTAATCGTTGGTCAGGCTGTCGCGGCGCACGAAGGCTTCTTCGTAGTTCAGCAGCAGCGCTTCGTGGGCCGTGAAGAAACTGGTTTCGCGCAGTTGCGGCGAGCTGTCCATACCGCAGGCACGCATGAAGGCCAGGGTCTCATCGATGCGGTCGGCGAGGTGGCTGTACTTCTCCGCCAGCGCCGAGTTGGCGATGAAATCGAGGTTCCACTTGTGCACCTGATGCAGGTCGGCAAAACCGCCCTGGGCGAAGGCGCGCAACAGGTTGAGGGTCGCGGTGGACTGGTGATAGGACTGCAGCAGACGCTCCGGATCCGGCACGCGGCTGGCCGAGTCGAAGCCGATGCCGTTGACGATGTCACCACGGTAGGCCGGCAGGGTCACGCCGTCGATGGTCTCGTCGTTGGCCGAGCGCGGCTTGGCGAACTGGCCGGCCATGCGCCCGACTTTCACCACCGGGCAACCGGCGGCGAAGGTCATGACGATCGCCATTTGCAGCAGCACTTTGAAGGTGTCGCGAATCTTCGCGGCGGAGAACTCGGCGAAGCTTTCCGCGCAGTCGCCGCCCTGCAGCAGGAACGCCCGGCCCTGGGTGACTTCGGCAAACTGACGACGCAGCTCCCGCGCTTCACCGGCAAACACCAGCGGCGGATAGCTGGCCAGCGTCTGCTCGACCTGGCGCAGGTGCGCGGCGTCGGGGTATTGGGGTTGTTGCTGGATCGGCAAGGCGCGCCAGCTGTCAGGGCTCCAGGGTTGGCTCATCACGGTCTCTATGGTTCTACGCACGGACGGCCATGTTAGCAGCAATTAGTGCGTGACCTGCTCCCGCCGCTTCGCCGACAATCGCCGCTTTGCCACGGCGCCACAGCGGTGCCATCGCGTCACCGCGCCCGGTGACCACCAGGAGACGAAATGACTGAGGAGCGCGTCGAGCTGTTGCTCGCCGAGGTACAGGATGAGTTCGGCGTGATTCGTGTGCTGGAAGTGGCCGACTACCGCTTTCTGGAGTTCGGCGACGCCATCGAGCAAAGCTGCGTGTTTACCGCCGACCCGAGCTGGCTGGAGTACGACTACACCCGGGCGATGCTGATTGGCGCGTTGTGCCATGAGCAACCGGAGAGCGCACTGTTTCTCGGTCTTGGCGCCGGCACGCTGACCCAGGCCTGCCTCAAGTTCCTGCCGCTGGAAGATGTCGAAGCCATCGAGTTGCGCCCGGATGTGCCGCGTCTGGCCATCGAATACCTCGGTCTCGATGACGATCCGCGGCTGTATATCCGCGTTGGCGATGCAATCGAACTGCTGCCGACGGCCGAACCGGCGGATCTGATCTTCGTCGACCTCTACACTGACGTTGGCCCGGGTGCCGCGCACCTTGCGTGGAATTTCCTCGGCGACTGTCAGAAACGTCTGAATCCTGGCGGCTGGCTGGTGATCAACCAGTGGGCCACCGATGACGGCAAGCCTCTGGGGGCGGCGCTGTTGCGCGGGCTCTATCACCGGCATTACTGGGAACTGCCGGTGAAGGAGGGCAACGTGATTCTGATTGTGCCGGCGGATCTCGATCAGGTGCTGGACATGCAGGCGCTCACCGCTCGGGCTGAAGCGCTGGCGCCGAAGCTGGGTTACTCGTTGCAGTCGTTGATCAAGGCTATTCGCCCGGCGACCTGAGCCTCAAATGCCTTTGAAGACCCCCGGTCTGCGCTCCACCAGCGAGCGCACGCCTTCCTTGGCATCCTCACTGGCCAGCAATTTCTTCACCAGCGGCGGCAAGCTCTGCGCCGCTGCAGTCTCGCCTTCATAGCGCGCCTGGCGTGCCGACATCAGCGTCGCCTGCACCCCCAGCGGCGCCTGTCGGGCGATTCGTTCGGCCAGTTCGATGGCGCGTGGCAGCAAATCTTCACTGGCCATGACTTCCTGCACCAGGCCCAGGCGCAACGCATCATGGGCATCAAACTCGTCGCCAGTCAGCAGCCAGCGCATGGCATTGCCCCAGCCGGCTATCTGATGAAAGCGCAACGTCGCACCGCCGAACGGAAAGATCCCGCGCTGCACTTCCATCTGCGCGAATCGGGTGTTGCTGGCGCACAGGTTGATGTCGGCGGCGAGCATCAGCTCGATACCGATGGTCAGGCAATAGCCTTGCGCGGCGACGATCACCGGTTTGCTGACCCGTGGCCCGACAAATACGCCCCACGGATCGCAACCGCCGGGCGGCACCTGCCAGCCCTGGGCGAGGGCGGAACTGACGTTGACCAGGTCGAGCCCGGCGGTGAAATGCTCACCATGCCCGAACACCACGGCCACCCGCGCGTCGCTGTCGGCCTCGAATTCACCGTAGGCCAGGGCCAGGTCATTGAGCAGATCCAGATCGAAAGCATTGCGCTTGGCTGCACGGTCCAGGCCAATCAAATGGACGTGACCGTGGCGCGCACGGCTGACGCGGCCGGGGCAGGGCTGATTCATGGGTGTTTCCTCGGACGGGAAGAAAGGGTGCAGCGACCAGATGCCGCACGTCGGTGAATCGTTTAAGCGCCATCGCCCGCAGGGCCGGGGTCTTTGAAAAATAGACCTTTGCCCGATTATCCGCAAAACCCCGTTACACAGCGGTGACAACTGTATTTCATCGATAAAAAAAGCTCCCTTTTTTGGCAAATTCCGGTATAGTGCGCGCCGGCCTTTAACCGGGCCGCGTTTAGGTAGCGCAATTCCCCGAAGTCAGCTTCGGCTGCACGTCCGCACTGCGGGCTCTTCCTTGACGATTCTTTTTCATTCATTCGTTTTCGCAAATCCCCGCCGACAAAGCTGCCAGGGCGACTCTTGAGTCTCAACACGGCATGTGCAGCTTTGGAGCATGGGTCTTTGCGGATGCACTTAGAGGCAGACCCATGACCCAGGAAATCGGCGGCTTCGCCGCTCTTGAACTTCATCCCAATATTGTCGCTGCAGTAGTCGCTACCGGCTATGAAGAGCCTTCGGCCATTCAGCAGCAGTCGATCCCGATCATCCTCGCCGGTCACGATATGATTGGTCAGGCGCAAACCGGTACCGGTAAAACCGCTGCCTTTGCCCTGCCTATCCTGCACCGCATTGATCCGTCCAAGCGCGAGCCGCAAGCTCTGATCCTGGCCCCAACTCGTGAGTTGGCGCTACAAGTTGCAACCGCTTTCGAAACCTACGCCAAGCAAATGCCGGGCGTAACTGTTGTGGCTGTCTACGGCGGCGCGCCGATGGGCCCACAATTGAAAGCAATCCGTAATGGCGCACAGATCGTTGTCGCCACTCCGGGCCGTCTGTGCGACCACCTGCGTCGCGACGAAAAAGTGCTGCAGACCGTGAACCACCTGGTTCTCGACGAAGCAGACGAAATGCTCAAACTGGGCTTCATGGACGACCTCGAAGTCATCTTCAAGGCCATGCCGGAAACCCGTCAGACCGTATTGTTCTCGGCTACCCTGCCGCAATCGATCCGTGCCATCGCCGAGCGTCACCTGCGCGATCCAAAGCACGTGAAGATCCAGAGCAAGACCCAGACCGTTACCGCGATCGAACAGGCTCACCTGTTGGTTCACGCTGACCAGAAGACCTCTGCCGTTCTCAGCTTGCTGGAAGTGGAAGATTTCGACGCTCTGATCATGTTCGTGCGCACCAAGCAAGCGACCCTGGATCTGGCCAGCGCCCTCGACGCCAAAGGCTACAAAGCCGCAGCGTTGAACGGCGACATCGCCCAGAACCAGCGTGAGCGCGTCATCGACTCGCTGAAAGATGGCCGTCTGGACATCGTTGTGGCGACCGACGTAGCCGCCCGTGGTCTGGACGTACCGCGCATCACCCACGTATTCAACGTGGACATGCCGTACGATCCGGAATCCTACGTGCACCGTATCGGCCGTACCGGCCGTGCCGGTCGCGAAGGCCGCGCGCTGCTGCTGGTGACTCCACGTGAGCGCCGCATGCTGCAAGTGATCGAGCGTGTAACCGGTCAGAAAGTTGCCGAAGTGCGTCTGCCGGACGCCCAGGCCGTTCTCGATGCCCGCATCAAGAAACTGACCAACAGCCTGTCGCCGCTGGTGGCTGACGCCGAATCGACTCACGGTGATCTGCTGGATCGCCTGACCGCCGACATCGGTTGCACCCCGCGTGCCCTGGCTGCCGCTCTGCTGCGCAAGGCCACCAATGGTCAGGCGCTGAACCTGGCAGCGATCGAGAAGGAACGTCCACTGGTGCCGAACAGCGCTCCACGTGGCGACCGTCCTGAGCGTTCCGGTGATCGTCCGGACCGTGGTGATCGCGAGCGTCGTGCTCCGATGCCACTGGGCGAAGGCCGTGCCCGTTGCCGTACCGCGCTGGGCGCGCGTGACGGTATCGCGGCGAAAAACCTGCTGGGCGCCATCCTCAACGAAGGTGGTCTGGCACGTGAAGCCATCGGTCGCATCCAGGTGCGTGACAGCTTCAGCCTCGTCGAGCTGCCGGAAGATGGTCTGGATAAACTCCTGACCAAGCTGAAGGACACTCGCGTTGCCGGTAAGCAGTTGAAGCTGCGTCGCTACCGCGAAGATTGATCCGCCCTTGGGCTGATTGATCGAACATAAAAAATCCCCGACTGGTTCGGGGATTTTTTATGCCTGCGATTTGAGGTGGGAACGAACTCGTCAGCCGAAGCGGTAGATGTCCATGCCCAGCGCGCCCATGGTGAACCCTTGGTGCGCAATGCTGAACTCACCGCCGGCGCCGCGAGCGAAGTACAGCGGCAACAGATGCTCGTCGCTCGGATGGCTGCGCACGGCGTTTGGCGCTTGCTGGCGGTAATCGTGCAGGGCGGCTTCATCATTGGCCGCCAGCTTCTCGATAATCCAGTCACGGAAGTCCCGGGCCCACGGCTCGACGCTTTCCGGGCCGGCATGCCAGTCCAGTTCACGCAGGTTATGGGTGATGCTGCCGGATCCGATCAACAGAATGCCCTGGCCGCGCAGGCTGGCCAGCGCCTGGCCGACGCGGGTCTGCAACGCCGGGCCGCCACGGCTGGGCAGGGAAACCTGAACCACCGGGATGTCGGCTTGCGGATACATCAGCGACAGCGGCACCCACACGCCATGGTCGAACGGTCGTTGCGGGTCGAGACGCGCGGGCAGGTTGTTGGCGGTCAGCCGTTCGGCGACCTCTTGCGCCAATTGCGGATTGCCCGGTGCGGGGTACTGCACTTCAAACAATGCACGGGGGAAGCCGCCGAAATCGTGCCAGGTTTCCGGTTGCGGATGGCTGCTGACCAGCAGCTCATGGCTTTCCCAGTGGGCGGAAACGATGACGATGGCTTTCGGACGCGGCAGTTCGGCGGCCAGACGCGCCAAGGCCGGGCCACTGGCGCCGGGTTCCAGTGCGAGCATGGGCGAGCCGTGAGAGATAAACAGGCTGGGAAGCATGGAAGGGTTCCTGAGCGTTAAGATGGTTCATCTTCAGTCAGTTCATTGATCTAATTCCAATATAAGTTTTAACGCTTTTTGATCGAATTCTTAGGAGGAACCATGCAGCCGGAGTTTTGGCACAAGAAGTGGGAATCGAACCAGATCGGCTTTCACCAACCCGAGGTGAACCCGTATTTGCAACGGCATTGGCCCGATCTGGCGATCCCGGCGCAGGCGCGTGTGCTGGTGCCGTTGTGCGGGAAAAGCCTGGATCTGTTGTGGCTGGCCGGTCGTGGGCATCGGGTTCTCGGCGTCGAGCTGTCGCAGAGGGCTGTCGAAGACTTCTTCCGTGAACAGCAATTGCAGCCGCAGATCAGCGAAGAGGGCGGCTTCAAGGTTTATCGGGCCGGGGCGATCGAGTTGTGGTGCGGGGATTTCTTCGCCTTGTCCGCGAGCGATGTGGCCGAATGCACGGCACTGTATGACCGCGCGGCGCTGATCGCCTTGCCGGCGCCGATGCGTGAGCGCTACGCGTCGCACTTGCAGAATATCTTGCCGGCAGGCGTACGCGGTTTGCTGATCACGCTGGATTATGATCAGGCGCAAATGCCCGGACCGCCGTTTGCAGTGGAAGATGCCGAGGTGCAGCGTCTGTTCGGTGGCGGCTGGCAGGTGCAGGCGCTGGAAGAACAGGACGTGTTGAGCGAAAGCGGGAAGTTCCTGCAGGCGGGAGTGACGCGCCTGGAAGAGCGTGTGTACCGGCTGACTGGCCAGTAACAGGCACAAAAAAGGCCCGCATCACTGCGGGCCTTTTTTTAGCCGGGCTGATCAGCCGCGACGACGCAGGGCGTCGATACGCTCTTCCAGCGGCGGGTGGCTCATAAACATGCGGGCGAACCCTTGTTTGATGCCACCGTTGATGCCAAAGGCGTTCAGGGTGTCGGGCATGTGCACCGGCAGACCTTGTTCGGCACGCAGGCGTTGCAGAGCGCCGATCATCGCGCTGGTACCGGCCAGGCGCGCGCCGGCTTCGTCGGCACGGAATTCCCGTTTGCGCGAGAACCACATCACGATCGCGCTGGCCAGGATGCCCAGAACCAGTTCGGCAAAGATGGTCGCGATGTAATACGCGATGCCCTGGCCTTCCTCGTTCTTGAAGATCACCTTGTCCACGAAGTTGCCGATGATCCGCGCGAAGAACATCACGAAGGTGTTCACCACGCCCTGGACCAGTGCCAGGGTGACCATATCACCGTTGGCCACGTGGCCGATTTCGTGGGCCAGAACGGCTTTCACTTCATCCGGAGAGAAACGCTCCAGCAAGCCCTGGCTGACCGCGACCAGCGCGTCGTTCTTGTTCCAGCCGGTGGCGAAGGCGTTCGCTTCGTAGGCCGGGAAAATCCCGACTTCGGGCATCTTGATCCCGGCTTCGCGGGACAGTTGCTCGACGGTTTGCATCAGCCATTGCTCGTGGCGGGTGCGCGGCTGGGTGATGACTTGGGTGCTCGTGCTCATCTTCGCCATCCACTTGGAGATGAACAGCGAGAACAGCGAACCGGCGAAACCAAAGACGGCACAGAAGACCAGCAGCTGACTGAGGTTGAGGTCAACCCCGTTGGCCGCCATGAACCCGTTGAAGCCGAACAGGCTCAGGGTGATGCTGGCTATCAGCACGACCGCCAGGTTAGTGGCCAAAAACAGCAGGATGCGCATCATGGTTGTAGAAATCTCCTCAAGCTAAAGATGTAGCGTACTGCGGGGTATATAAGGTGCGGCACCGGGCGATTCAACCGAGTGACTATTTCAAACTGTGTCCTACATCGGATTCTCCGGTGTGCGGGACAATTCCCACCCCTGAAGACGACAAGGATGACAGTCGCGCGCCACCCACCGGCATTGCATCAGGCGCATGTGATCGGTACGAATCGACAGTGTAGAAGGCGTACGGAAGGGGGCGGGGCAGAAGTGTTGCTGAATCAGACAGTGCGCAACGAAAGGCTCGTTGCGCACGGATCGCCGGTTACTGGCGGTAGGACTTGAGGAAGTTGCCGATGCGCCCGATGGCCATGTCCAGGTCATCGACACGCGGCAGGGTCACGACACGGAAGTGATCCGGCCACGGCCAGTTGAAGGCCGTGCCCTGAACCACCAGCAGCTTCTCGGACAGCAGCAGGTCGAGGACGAATTTCTCGTCGTTGTGGATCGGGCAGATCTTCGGGTCGATCTTCGGGAAGGCATACAGGGCGCCCATCGGCTTCACGCAGCTCACGCCGGGAATGTCGTTGAGCAACTCCCAGGTGCGGTTGCGCTGTTCCAGCAGGCGACCTTGCGGCAGCACCAGGTCGTTGATGCTCTGATAGCCGCCGAGGGCGGTCTGGATCGCGTGCTGGCTCGGCACGTTGGCACACAGGCGCATGTTGGCCAGCATGTCGATGCCTTCGATGTAGCTGTGGGCGTTGTGTTTCGGCCCGGAAATGGCGATCCAGCCGGAACGGAAACCCGCCACGCGATACGACTTCGACAGACCGTTGAAGGTCAGGCACAGCAGGTCCGGCGCCAGCGAAGCGGTGCAGATGTGCACGGCGTCGTCGTAAAGAATCTTGTCGTAGATTTCGTCGGAGAACACCACCAGGTTGTGCTGGCGAGCCAGTTCCAGCATGCCCAGCAACACTTCCTTCGAATACACCGCGCCGGTCGGGTTGTTCGGGTTGATGATCACCATGGCCTTGGTGTTCGGGGTGATCTTGGCCTTCATGTCGGCCAGGTCCGGGAACCAGTCGGCGCCTTCGTCGCACAGGTAGTGCACCGCGTTACCACCGGCCAGGCTCACGGCAGCGGTCCACAGCGGATAGTCCGGCGCCGGCACCAGCACTTCGTCGCCGTTGTTGAGCAGTGCCTGCAACGACATCACGATCAGCTCGGATACGCCGTTGCCCAGGTAGATGTCTTCGATGCCGACACCTTCGACCTGCTTCTGCTGGTAGTACTGCATCACGGCCTTGCGCGCGCTGAACAGGCCTTTGGAGTCGCTGTAGCCCTGGGCGGTCGGCAGGTTGCGGATCACATCCTGGAGAATTTCGTCCGGCGCTTCGAAACCAAAGGGCGCCGGGTTGCCGATGTTCAGCTTGAGGATGCGATGGCCTTCCTCTTCCAGGCGTTTGGCGTGCTTGAGCACTGGGCCGCGAATGTCGTAGCAGACGTTGGCGAGCTTGTTCGATTTGCTGAACTGCATGGCGATGTGATCCCGAAAATGAACGATCCAGGCGGCGAATGGACAACCGTGCTGGGAATCCTGCGTCTTCACACAGGCAAGCGTCTTGAGCGGCGGTTTCCAACAATCCGTTTGAATGCGCAGGATCCCGCTGCCAGACTGGCGTGTGACGAGGCGCAATCATACGTGCCGCCCGATCCGTGGAAAAGGTACAGATCGGGCTTTTTCAGCCGCTGAGGTGTGATGATGGAAAAGATTGAAAAGACCCTGGAAGAATGGCGCGCGATGCTCGACCCGGAGCAATACAACGTGTGTCGTCTCAGTGCCACCGAGCGACCGTTCTCGGGCAAATACAACGCCACCAAGACCGACGGTGTCTATCACTGCATCTGCTGCAATGAGCCGTTGTTCGATTCCAAGACCAAATTCGACTCCGGTTGCGGCTGGCCGAGCTTCTACGCGCCGATCGGCGAGAGCGCGATGACCGAAATCCGTGACACCAGCCACGGCATGATCCGCACCGAAGTGAAATGCGCCCGATGCGATGCGCATCTGGGTCACGTGTTCCCCGACGGCCCTCCGCCGACCGGTCTGCGTTACTGCATCAACTCGGTGTGCCTGGACCTGGTGCCGCGCGAATAACCGATGCGGGCGATCCCTGGATCGCCTTTCGGATAATTAAATTGCACACAATTCAATTGCTCGCTATTTTTACAGCTTCTCAACTTTCCAGAGTGCGCACCATGAGCGATAACCTGCTGACCATCCCGTGCACCACCATCAAGGGTGAGCAAAAGACCCTGGCCGATTTCGCCGGCAAAGCGGTGCTGGTGGTCAACACTGCCAGCAAGTGCGGCTTCACCCCGCAATACAAGGGCCTTGAAGAGCTGTGGCAGACCTACAAGGATCAGGGGCTGGTGGTGCTGGGCTTTCCGTGCAACCAGTTCGGCAAGCAGGAACCCGGCAACGAGGGTGCGATCAGCGAGTTCTGCGAGCTCAATTACGGCGTCAGCTTCCCGCTGTTCAAGAAGATCGAAGTCAACGGCAACGGTGCGCATCCGCTGTTCGTGCAGTTGAAGAAGCGCGCGCCGGGTGTACTGGGTTCCCAGGGCATCAAGTGGAACTTCACCAAATTCCTGATCGGCAAGGACGGCCAGTTGGTCAAGCGCTTCGCCCCGGCCACCAAGCCGCAGGACCTGAGCCGCGAGATCGAAGCCCTGCTCAAATGAACGATCTGTCAGCCGATGCGCTGAAGCTCGACAGTCAGTTGTGCTTCAAGCTGTACGCCGCGTCCCGGGCCGTGATTCGTGCCTACAAGCCGATGCTCGATCAGCTCGGCCTGACCTACCCGCAATACCTGGCGATGCTGGTGCTGTGGGAATGGCAGGGCGCGGCGCCGGAACAACCGACCGTCAAGGCACTGGGCGAGCGTCTGGCGCTGGATTCCGGGACGCTGACGCCGCTGCTCAAGCGTCTGGAGCAACTGCAACTGGTGCAGCGCCAACGTTCGGCGCGGGACGAGCGTGAGGTTCACCTGAGCCTCACGCTTCAGGGCCAGGCGCTGCGCGAGCAGGTCGGGCCTTTGAAGGACCGGTTGCTGTGCGACAGTGGCGTGGACCTGGATCGTCTCAACGAACTGCGTACCGGGCTCGATCATCTGCTGGGGCAAATCAAAGCGCTGTCGTAGTCGGTATCCACTGATCCAGCAGCGCTGCCAGTTCTTCGCGACGGAACGGTTTGGCCAGGTAGTCACTCATGCCCGCCGCCCGGCAGCGCTCCCGTTCCTCGGACATGGCGTTGGCCGTCAACGCCACGATCGGCAAGTGTGGCCAGCGACCGCTCTGACGGATCTGCCGGCTTGCTTCGTAACCGTCCATCACCGGCATGTTGCAGTCCATCAGCACCAGATCGAACTCATGGTGTTCCAGCTGATCCAGCGCTTCTGCGCCATGGGCCGCCACCACTACCTCGCAACCAAGTTTGCCGAGCATGCCCTTGGCCACCAGTTGGTTGACCGGGTTGTCCTCCACCAGCAACACCCGCCCGCGACGCTGAGATGGCACGCTTTCAAGACGCGCACGGTCGATGGTGGTGATGTCCGGTTGCAGGGTTCTGCGCAGATTCTGATACAGCGCGTTGCGTGCCAGGGGACGCGCCTGCTGCTGTAGCGGGGCAAGGGCCGCAGCTTCTTCGCCCGGCATGAAACTGCCGTAGGCCGTCACCAGCAGAATCGGTGCGGTCATGGTCGGGCGCAGGCCAAACAGGCATTCGGGGCAATCGGTGATGATGATGTCCGGTGACGGGCCGAGGAGTGACGCTTCAATCGTGCGCTGTTCGTACGACAGACCCCAGACCGGCAACAGACTGCCCAGCAGCTCTGACAGGCCGCTGGCCGCAGTGGTGATGGCGAGCACGCTGCCATGCAACGGGGCCGGGATGACCGCGCGGGTGTGGCAGGGCAACGGCAGTTCGGCACAGAACTGACTGCCGAAACCGACTTCGGAACTGATCGTCAGGCGCCCCTGCATGGCCTCGCACAGGTTGTAGGTCAAGGCCAGGCCCAGCCCGGTGCCGCCGTACTGGCGGGTGATACCGGCCCCGGCCTGGGTGAAGGGCTGGAAAATCTTCACCTGGGCTTCCTGGGCGATACCGATGCCGGTATCGCAGACCTCGATGCGCACGCCATCCTTCCAGGTCGACAAACGCACATCGACCCGACCAAAACGGGTGAATTTCAGGGCGTTGGACAGCAGGTTGCTGACGATCTGCCTGACCCGTGTCGGGTCTCCGAGCACCAGCGCCGGAAAGTGCGGATCGATCAGGCACGTCAGCTCCACGCTTGGCGCGGCGTTCTGCGACAGCAGGTTGGCGGTGTCTTCGATCAACGAGCCGAGGTCGAACGGGATGTGTTCGAGTTCCAGTTGCCCGGCATCGAATTTCGACAGGTCGAGAATATCGTTGAGCAACTCCACCAGCACTTTGCCCGAGTCGTGGGCAATGGACAGTTGTTGCTGCTGTTCGCCATTGAGCGGGCCGTCGAGGGACAGCGCGATCATGCCCAGCAGGCCGTTGAGCGGGGTGCGGATCTCGTGGCTCATGTTGGCAAGGAACGCCGAGCGGGCCTCTGCCATGTCCAGTGCGGTGCTGCGGGCGACCTCCAGTTCCTCGTTGGACTGGCTGAGGCGGGCGTTGATGGCTTTCAGTTCGGCGGTGCGTGCCGACACGATGTCTTCGAGTTGAGCGAGGTAGTCGGTGAGGCGGTTTTCCGCGGTGCGCCGTTGCTGGATTTCCGTGGCGATGTTCTCGAACTGCTGGTTGGCGACCTTCACCAGCACGCCGATCTCATCGTTGGCGTGTCCACTCGGACATTCAAGCGTGGTCGGTTCGGCACTGCGCGGATCGCGCCCGCTGAGTTCACGGATCACCCGCACCAGGGGCTTGGTCAGCATCACGTAGAACAGCGCCAGCAGGATGCCGGTCAGGATCAGGCTGCGGGCAAAACCGTTGAGCAGCGTGACTTCGGCTCGACGCAGGAAGCGGCTGCCGAAGGCATAGGTGTCGACTTCCAGGCTCAGGGTGCCGAGGGATTCGTTGGGCAAATGGTCGAGATAGAGCCGATCTTCGAACTCGCGTTTGGCGCCGAACAGAAAGTCGCTGATCAACCGATAGCCGTTTTGCAGCTCCGGGCGCTTCACGCTGGCCAGAACCGTCTGATTGTTGTCGGTCAGTTGTGCGGAAATGATGGCCGGCGAGCGCAGCAGGCCCAGCGTGAGTTCCTGGGCCAGCTCGGCATCGATGTTATAGGCGATACGCGAGGCCGGGTTATGGCTGATTTCCAGCAAAGACAGGATTTCACGGTTGATGGAGGCGTCTTCACTGGCATAATCGATGCCGATTTGCAGCAGGCTGAGCAGCGTGCCCAGAATGAACCCGACCAGCACGGTAAGCCGGGCCTGTTTGTATGACAGCCGGTGGGTGAATTTGATATCCATGGGGTGTTGAACCACTTCCGTTTCCCTTCGCTGCTCAAGCATAGTCGATCATGTATGGATACCGTGGTTCCCGAATCGCCTTGTAACAAGGGCCGGGGCGGGTGTCGAACGCTATCGGTCGTCGCTGTATCGCCATCATTACTGTGAACCAGCCCGAGGAGAAGACGTGGATTCCCGATTGAATGCTTTTCTTGAGCGCGCCGAGTCGGTTCTGGCGCGGATCGAACCGCTGCTGCCTGCACCACGCCCGGTCATCGACTGGGGCACTTGCCTGGCCGCACGCTGGCAGCGTGACGGTCGCAGCGGCTATCTGCTGCCGCTGGAAGTCAGCCTCGACATGCGTCTGTCGGACTTGATCGGTGTCGATCGGCAACTGGAGCAACTGGGCCGAAATACCCAGCAGTTCCTCGACGGCATGCCGGCCAACCATGCGTTGCTCTGGGGTTCGCGCGGTACCGGTAAATCCTCGCTGGTACGGGCGCTGCTGGCCGAGCACGCCAAGGCTGGTCTGCGTCTGATCGAGATCGAACGCGATCACCTGGCCGACCTGCCACGGGTGGTGGAGCAGATCGGCAAACTGCCGCAACGTTTCGTGCTGTTTTGCGATGACCTGTCGTTCGAGTCCGGCGAAGGTGATTACCGGGTGCTGAAAAGCGTGCTGGATGGCTCGCTGGAGCAGGCGCCGGACAATGTGTTGCTGTACGCCACCTCCAACCGTCGCCATCTGGTGCCGGAAAAGGAAAGCGACAACGAAAACTGGAAGCGCGTCGATGGCGAACTGCACCCGAGCGAAGCGGTGGAAGACAAGATCGCCCTGTCGGATCGCTTCGGTCTGTGGCTGTCGTTCTATCCGTTCACCCAGGAACATTTCCTCAACGTCGTCGAACACTGGATCGGCCAGTTGGCCGCCAAGGCCGGCCTGAGCTGGCAGCGCGACGAACAACTGGACATTCTCGCCGTGCGCTGGGCGACCGGCCGTGGCAACCGCAACGGACGTTGCGCGTACCAATTCGCCCGTTACTGGGTGGGACTGAAATTGCTGGAGCACAAGGCATGATTGATTTGCAACAGAGCGGCCAGGGCCTCGAAGGCTATGGCATGTTGGCCGCGCAATTGGAGTCGCTGCTGGCGGACGAGCGCGATTTCATCGCCAACGCCGCGCAGTTTTCGGCGTTCCTGTTCAACCAGCTCGATGATCTGAACTGGGCCGGTTTCTACCTCAATCGCAATGAAGAGCTGGTGCTCGGCCCGTTCCAGGGCCAGATCGCTTGCGTACGCATTCCGTTCGGTCGCGGTGTGTGTGGCGCGGCGGCGGCCAGTCTGCAGACACAACGGGTCGAAGACGTTCACGCGTTCCCCGGCCACATCGCCTGTGACAGCGCGTCGAACAGCGAACTGGTGGTGCCGTTGGTCAAGGATGGTCGGCTGATTGGCGTACTCGACCTCGACAGCCCGAAGCTTTCGCGTTTCGGCGCAGACGATCAGGCTGGTATCGAACGACTGGCGGCGATCTTCCTACGCCTGACCGACTGCTGATCACGCCGCAAGACCGGCCTTGCGCAGCACGCCGGCAGGGTCGACAGCATCGATCTGTTGCGGGTCGAGGAAACGGCTGGCGTATTGCAGATACAGGCCTTCGCGGATGAACAGGCCGAACAGCTCGGCATCGATATGTGCCTCGCGGCACATGGTGGCCATGATTCCCAGCGCTTCGCTGAGGGTCTTGGCCTTTTTGTACGGGCGGTCGGCGGCGGTCAGCGCTTCGAAGATGTCGGCAATCGCCATCATCCGTGCCGGCAGGCTCATCTCCTCGCGTTTCAAACGTTTCGGATAACCGGTGCCGTCCATTTTTTCGTGATGGCCGCCGGCAATCTCCGCCACGTTGTTCAGATGCCCGGGGAAGGGCAGATGACTGAGCATCAGGATCGTCTGCACCATGTGGTGGTTGATGATGTAACGCTCCTCTCGGGTCAGCGTGCCACGAGGAATGCTCAGGTTGTACAGCTCGCCACGGTTGTATTTGTAGCGCGGGACGTCGAGTTTGAACCCCCATGGGTTGTCTTCCGGAATCAGTTCGCTGTCGGCACGTTCGAGCAGATGCTCGGGCTTGTCCGCCAGTAACCTTTCGCTGACCGGAAGGGTGGGCGCCGATGTGCGTGCCTGGCGCCGGTTTTCCTCCCAGGACACGCCCAGGCGATCATCCAGCGTACGTGTCCAGGTGCGCTGCGCAATGCCCTCAAGACGCTGAAGGTCGGCGTCGGCCATGGCCTCACTGCCCAGATTGCAGCGGGCGACAAAACTGAAGTCATCATCCAGCGCTGTCAGCGTCGCGTCGCGCAGGCTGGCCAGTTGTCGTTCGTCGCCACCCGACGCCAGGGCTTGCCAGTAGCTGATCCACGCGTCGCGCTTGAGCACTTCGAACCGGGTGCGGACTTCATGGATGCGATCGTTCAGGGTTTCCAGTTTGGTGGCTTTGTCGACGACGTATTCCGGCGTCGTGACTTTGCCGCAGTCGTGCAGCCACGCGGCGATGTGCAAGGCTTCCCATTCGTCCTCACTGGGCTGGTAGTCGCTGAAGGCGGGGGCCTCGCTGGCCGCGGCGGCGTGGGCGAGCATCAGGGTCAGTTCCGGCACGCGTTGGCAATGCCCGCCGGTATAAGGGCTCTTGGCATCGATGGCGCCGGCGAGCAGTTGAATGAACGCATCCAGCAGTTGTTTCTGCCGGGCTTGCAGACGTTGGCTCTCGATACTCACCGCCGCCGCACCGGACACCGCTTGCAGGAACGCGATGCGGTCGGGTCGCAGCTTCTCCAGGTCGGCCGGGGTGCCGCTGTCATTGATCAGCAACACCAGCAGGCCGATTGTTTCGTTGTGCTGGTTGTGCAGGCGGATCCCGATCAGGTGGACGCGCGGCGTGTCCATGGCCAGCAGGACCTTTTGCAGGTCGGCGGCCTGTTCGAAGCCGAGGTTGCTGACCACGTTGTTGGCATGCGCCAGTTGCTCGAACCATTCGGGACCCTGCGCGGTATCAAGGTTGTGGCCTTGAATATCGAACGCTGCCAGCGGCCGGGAAGTGCCGTCGACCACCAGCCCGTAAGGTTCCATGCGGTTGCCATCACTTTCGCGCAGGTAGATCAGGCCGGCCTGGGCCTGGGCAATCTGCACCGTTTCGAACAACACCCGTTGCAGCAGCGGGGCGAACCGGGTTTCGGCGGTCAGGCTGTCGGTGATGCGAAAGAAGCTGGCCAGGGTGTCCTTCATCCGCGCCATCGACAGGCTCAACTGATCGACCTCCAGCACCGGCGAGCGACGGGTCACGGGAAAGTTGAAATCGAAACTGCGGATGGCATCGGCTTCCTTGACCAGTGCATGCAGCGGCTTGACCAGAATCCGCGAGATCAGCCAGCCCAGCGGCAGGCACAACAACAGGGTGGCAAGGGTGATCAGCGCACCTTGCCAGCGCATGCGATAGGCATCGACCAGTAACTCGTCCTCCGGCACCAGCAAGGCCATCTGCAAACCTTTCGGGCCGCCTTCCTGCAGGCTGCTGCGGGCGACGATCCAGCGTCGTCCGTCAGCTTTCAGGCGTTTGCCCTGATGATCGGCCGACAGCAGGGCATGCAGGCTCGGGCTCAGGTCAGCCGCCTTGGCCAGGCGCGCGGTGCGGTCATCGACGATCAGCCGGCTGCTGTCGGGATAGGCCACGGCGTTGCCTTCGGCATCGAAGAGGACGATTTCTGTCGCCGGCGTCACCACATGTTTGGTCAGGGTCGCCGACAGTGCGTCGAGGGTCAGGTCGGCAGCGATCACCGCGTGCACGCTGCTGCGTCGGGCGAGGGTGGTGCCGACATTGTGGGTGGAAAAAAACACATAGGGTTCGGTGGTGATTTGTTCGTTCTGTTGCTGCGCGCGGGTGTACCAGGTGCGGCTGCGCGGGTCGTAGGCATCGTCCGGATTGTCGTGACGAGCCACCGCTGACAACACCTGATCGAAAAACAGCGATTGCGATCTGACGCCGCCATCGGCGTCATGTTCGATGCTCCAGACCTGATACGCCGCTGCATCCGGAGCTTTCAGCAAGGTTCTCAGTGACGCGGTGCGCAACGGGCGCACCATGAAGAAATCGCCGTTGTCGTAACCCAGATACAACGAGGCCAGGTCCGGGTTGTCCGCCAGTGACTGGCTGAACGGCTTGAGCAGCGTCAGGCGTTGTTCAAGCGTTGAGGCCTGAGTCCCGGGGTTGTCCGCGAGCAGGCTCAGCAGGTGCCGGATTGGCGCGTAGGTCGATTGCAGGTCGACACGTACATCCTGTTCGATGCGTTCGAACAGTTTTTCGCTGCTCGACAGAATGATCTGCGTGGTCTGCCGGTAGTTGAACAGCCCCAGCACGACCCCGGTGAGCAACAGCAGAAAGGTGAACATGACGCTGATGTGCACGTGCAAAGGAAACCGGCGTTGATCCGGGCGCAGTGGGCTGGGCATTGCGGACTCTCCGTGTTGGTAAACACACTGCTCAGCGCCCAAGCATAGTTAAGGCCCGGTCATTCTGCTCTGGTCGGTCAGCGTCAGTTGTTGCTCCAGTGCCTTCTCCAGTTCAAGGATGGCGAAGCTGCTCGCCTTGCAGCGGCGTTTGATCTCGTCCACCGGCAACGCTTGCAGGCAGGCCTGTTCCAGAGCGTCGCAACTGTCGATCAGGCGTGACGCCTGGGCAATGCGCGCGGCGCCTTTGATCTTGTGCGCCATCTCGGCCAGAGCCTGGTGATCCCGCCCCGGGGACAACGCCAGCAGATCCTGACGGTCAAGCCGACTGCTGTTGAGCAGTTCGGTCAGCAGTCGGCGGGTCTGAGCGGGGTTTCCTCCTGTCAGGGCGTGCAACCCTTGCAGATTGAACGCAGGCGAAATGAGCGCTGGCCGGACACTGTCGACCCATTGGCTCAAGACACTCAGGCTCAGCGGTTTGAACAGGCACTCGTTCATGCCGGCCTGCTTGCAGCGAAGCACCTCTTCCGGTTGGGCATTGGCGGTAAACCCCAGCACGGTGCAGGTGGGGCGCTGCGTGAGTCGTTCGTGGCGCCGGATCGCGCGGGTCAGTTCATAGCCATTCATGACGGGCATGTTGCAATCGGCGATGACCAGATCGAATGCGCCGTTTTTCCATTGATCCAGTGCGCTCTGGCCTTCTTCGGCGATGCTGAAGTGGTGCCCCAGGAACTCGAGTTGCTGACACATCAGCAGGCGATTGGCCGGATGATCGTCGACCACCAGAACGTTCAGCGGGACAAGGGCGGTCTGGATCTGCGGTTCGTGTTTTCGGCCTGTCACTTCCGCGGGCAGGATAGCCAGCGGCAGCGACACACTTACCTGTGTACCGATCCCGGGCTGGCTACTCAATTGCAACTGACCTCCCATCATCTCGCACAGGCTGCGGCTGATGACCAGTCCCAGCCCTGCGCCACTGATTGCCCGATCCCTGCCTTGGCAGGCCTGGGCGAAAGGTTCGAACAGCCGCCGCTGATCCTCGGCAGAGATGCCGATGCCGCTGTCCTGAACCGTCAGTTGTACCTGCGAGCAATCAGGAACATCGCTGGCCATCAGGTGCAGCGTGATCCGGATCTGGCCTTTTTCGGTGAACTTGATGGCATTGCTGATCAGGTTCGACAGCACCTGTTTGAAGCGCAAGGGATCCAGATGTACGTCGACGTTGAGTTCGGGAGGGGAGACGTCCATTACCAGCGTCAGCCGTTTCTGCCGGGCCAGGCCTTCGAAGATCCTGACGACCGAGGTGATGGTTTCGATAAGGTTGACCCGCTCGGGGCTCAGGCTCAGGCGCCCGGACTCGATCCGGGCGATATCCAGAATGTCGCCGATCAGCCCCAGCAGATCCTTGGCCGAACTGTAGGCGGTTTCGATGCTGGAGCGGTCCGGATGCACTTTGTCCATGCGCTTGAGTGTCAGTTCGAGCATGCCGATGACCGCGTTCATCGGCGTGCGGATTTCGTGGCTCATGGTCGCCAGGAAAGTGCTCTTGGCCCGGTTGGCATCATCTGCGCGCTCCTTGGCAGCACGAAGTTCGTCGAGCAGCTCGTGACGTTCACTGATGTCGATCCAGCCGCCGATGATCCCCTGGACATCGCCGCCGGAGTCGCGGTAAGGCAGGATCCAGTGATAAATCGTCAGGCGCCGGTTGCCGATATGCAACGGCCGGTCGAGCACCAGCGGCCTGCCCTCGGTCACCACCCGTTGATAGTCGGCCTGATAGGCGCGGGCTTCGAAGGCATTGTTCAGGGCACCTTCCATCACACTCTTGCCGATGACGTCCTCACGCCGGGCATTGAAGGCTTCGAGGTAACTGTCGTTGCAGCTTTGCAGCAGGCCCTGTCGATCTCGCACATAGATCGGGTGGGGCGTGCCATTGACCAGTGAACGCATGAACTCCAGTTGATCGTTCAAGGCGCGTTCGGCCGATTGGCGCTGTTTGATCTGGCGGCGCATGTAGGCATTCCAGAGCATCGACAGCAGCAAGAGCAGGCTGGCGCCCCCGATCACCTGATAGAACAAGCGTCGATACTGATGCCAGGTGCCTTGCGACAGGCTGGAGTAGCCCCGCCAGCGACCGTTGATGATGCCCAGTTCTTCGGGCGTTATGCTCATCAGCGTCTTGTCGATGATCGAGCCCAGCTCCGTGTTGTCCCGGGCGGTTGCCAGGGAAAAGGCTGCCTGCCGTGTGCCGATGGTGGTGGTGATCTGCAAGGGCTGCTCGAAGATGTGTGAGGCGATGAAATAGTTGGCGATCACCAGCGAGTTCACCGCGCCCTCGACCTGACCTTCGTCGAGCAGTGCCACCGCACTGAAGGTGTCCGGGGTTTCGATCAACTGGATGTAAGGAAACTCGCGGCGCAGGTACTCGATCATCGGGTTGCCCTGGGCGATGGCCAGACGCTTGCGCTTGAGCTGGCCCAGGTGCGTCGGACTGTCGGCAGCCTTTCGAGTCAGCAGGACGTAGGAGTTTTCAAGGTAGGGGCGGCTGAACTTGAGGGTTTCCTCGCGCAGGGCGGTTGGCAGCAGGGCGGCGATCAGGTCGGCCTGATGGTTTTCGATCTGCTTGATCATCTCGGCATCGCTGCGGCTGCGGCGGATTTCGAAGCGCAGGCCGGTGCGCAGGCGGATGAGTTCGAGCAGGTCGGCGCTGATGCCGCGAAAGTTGCCATCGGTATCAAAGAAGCTCAGGGGCGCAAAGGCCTCGTTGACGACCACGCTCACCACCGGGTGTTTTTTCAGCCATTGTTCTTCGCGATGGGTCAGTTGCAGTTTCTGATCGGTCAGCAAGGTATCGCTGCCGGCACTCCAGCGTTTGGCGATGTTTTCCCGCTCGCTGCCCGGGACAGCCTTGAGCACGCTATCGATGATGCCCAGCAGTTGAGGATTGTCGCGGCGAACGGCAAAGCTGAAACCGTGGGCCTCGTGCTTGCCGAAATTGGCCATGCGGATGTTGTTCAGATAACCCTTGCTGATCATGTAGTGCGTGGAAATGGTGTCGCCGAGAAACACGTCCGCCTGATCGAAAGCGACCGCGTTGATTGCGTTCTGGTACGACGGATAGGACGTGATGAGGGCCTTGGGATACAGGGCCTTGACCTCGTCCAGCGGCAGATAGTGATACAGCATGCTCAGCCGCAGGCCGGCCAGGCCATCGGTCAGTGAGCGGGTTTCACCGACGCGGGTGACCAGTACCGGTTGATCGATGGCGTAAGGGCTGGACAGCACGATGTCGGCGTTTTCCGCCTCCAGCCCGTTGGACGTACCGAGCATGTCGATGCTGCCATCGATCAATGCCCGTATCGCGGCGTCCCGTGTGGCAAAGCGCTTGACCTTGACCGGCAGACGGGTTGTCTGGCCAATGAGCCCGGCATAATCGGCCGTGAAACCTTCGTAGTCGCGGCCGCTGGCGGTCATGTCAAAAGGCGGATAGTCGGGAGCGGACGTGCCCAGAATCAACTCATTGCGATTGTGCAACCAGTCCCGTTGCGAATGTTCAAGCAGGACCGGCAGCAACTTGTCGGACGAACGACTGAGCAGGGCCAGGTCTTGTGACGTGACGGGCGTGGCTGTTGCATGAGCACTTAAACCAAGGCATGCACTCAATACAATCAGGCAGGTTTTCAAGCGACTGGGCATGTTGGCTCTCACACGAGTGCGTTACGTTTGGCCATTTCGATAAGTTCTACAAGGGACTTGGCTTTGAGTTTCTGCATCAGGCGTTTTTTATAAGTGCTGACGGTCTTGTTGCTGAGGAACATGCCTTTGGCAATTTCCTTGTTTGTGCGACCTTGGGCAAATAGTTGCAATACCATTAATTCCCGGTCGTTGACGGCTTTGAATAGTTCCAGTTCCGTGTAACGCACATCATCGCTGCGAACCGGGTTCAGTGCCTGACTGGGAAAGTAGTTGTAACCGGATAGAACAGCCTTGATGGCACTGACCAGTTCACTGAGGTCTTCCTGTTTGCAGACATAACCCGACGCGCCGGATTGCATGCAACGAATGCCGAACAGTGTCGGGCACTGTGCGGTCAGTACCAGTGTCTTGAACGGCGAACTCATGGCATTGAAGCGGGCAAGGACTTCCAGGCCATCAAGCTTCGGAATACTGATGTCGAGGATGATCAGGTCAGGCGCGCATTCGCGGACCATTTGCATGGCATCGACCCCGTTATCGGTTTCACCGACGACTTTGTAGCCTTCATGTTCCAATAGCATTCGAACGGCAAGACGGATAACCGGATGATCATCGACGATAAAAACGGAGTTCATAATAAAGTCCCATGCGAGCGCGAATAAAGGGCGCACCTTAGCTCAGATGGATGAGCGGTCGCATGAACCGACAGTGCCTCAGTGGCAATCTAGGATTATTCCTACATATAAAGAAGAATGAGACTACGCGTGAACTAGTTTTGGCGTAGGTAGAGGGAGTGGGGCGTTAATTGAGTCTCGTCAATGGAGCGCCGTGCGTTATTGAAAGGTCTGGCTGTTTAATATTTATCGGATATTAAGGGGCTTCGGTTTTTTTGTTTCAGTGATTCTTTTCGATATTTGGGCGATGCATATAAAGAAAAATCGGAACCTGCAACAGACCCTGTCCTGAATTCTGTCTTGTGTGATGCGTGCGCCCGACCGATCAGCGCCTGACCGGTCGGAGCACGAGGCATCATTGGCTGGAGCGGCCTGTCATTTCCTGGGCCATGTCGCTGGCGTAACTGTCAGTCATGCCCGCGATGAAGTCGATCATGCGCAGGAACGATGCGTGCAACGGGCCGTGCGGATCCGGTGCATTGTTGCCCAGCAAGTCGAGGATTCTGCGGCTCTTGAACGACGGCGTACGGCCGTTGTGCTGTTCCAGGGCCGCGCCGCAGAACGCGTTGAGCAGAATTTCCAGTGTCGTGTAGGCACCAATCTCGTGCAGCGTCTTGCGCTTGTCCTGGAAGATCTTTCGGCGGGCGATGTCCTTGGCGTTCAAGACGCAACGTTTGGCCGGGCCATGCATGTGCTCCACGAGGTCCCCGTGCAGCGTACCCGCCAGCAGTGCGTCCTGTTGCTCGACGAAGGCCCGGGCGGCGGCGTTGGTCAGGTGCTCGATGGCCTTGCCCCGCAGGATCGCCAGTTTGCGCCGGCGCGAATCCTGAGGGCCCAGCAGGCGATAGGTTTCCGGCAGATCGTCGCCGACCAGGCCCAGCAGCAGCGACTCGACCTCGGCGTAGTCCAGCAGCTCCATCTCCAGGCCATCTTCCAGATCGATCAGCGCATAGCAGATGTCATCTGCGGCCTCCATCAGATACACCAGCGGATGACGTGCCCAGCGCTGCTCTTCGAGTTGCGGCAGGCCCAGTTTGTGGGCGATCTGTTCCAGCAGTGGCAACTCGCTCTGATAACAACCGAACTTGTGTTTCTTGTAGCCGAGGGAGTCGGCGTGACGCGCGGTCCACGGGTACTTCAGATAGGTGCCGAGGGTCGCATAGGTCAACCGGGTGCCGCCGTCGAACTGGTGATATTCCAGTTGCGTGAGGACCCGGAAGCCTTGGGCATTGCCCTCGAAATTCAGGAAATCACCGCGCTCGGCGTCACTCATCGCATCCAGCCAGCCGCGCCCGGCAGCCTGCTGGAACCAGTGACGAATGGCGTCTTCGCCGGAATGGCCAAACGGCGGGTTACCGATGTCGTGGGCCAGGCAGGCGGACTGAACGACCATGCCCAGATCGCTCGGCTCGCACCACTCGGGCAGATCGCGGCGCAGGGTTTCACCGACGCGCATGCCCAGCGAACGACCGACGCAACTGACTTCCAGCGAATGGGTCAGACGCGTGTGGATGTGGTCGTTGCTCGACACAGGGTGCACTTGGGTCTTGCGGCCGAGGCGGCGGAAGGCGCCAGAGAAAATGATGCGGTCATGGTCTTTGTGGAACGGGCTGCGGCCGAGTTCCTGCGGACTGTGCAGCGGCTTGCCGAGACGTTCGCGGTTGAGCAGGGTTTGCCAATCCAAGGCTGATTCTCTCCGTCGGGTGACTGGTGCCCTAGCTTCCCGGTTCGAGCGAGTGTCTGCAAGCGCAACTACAGTCCGGCAGCGTCAATGTCGATCAACAGCAGGCGTTCGCCATTGTCGAAGAATTGCCCGGCGGTCAGGCAATACTGGTTGCTGGTGGCATCGCGGTAGGTGTTGGAAAGCGTCAGCCGCCGTTCTTCCCAGCCTTCGGCCAGCAGGTGGTAGAAGTAGGGGCGCCACGACCAGTTGTGGCCCAGGTAGCGGTTGTCGGCGACCCAGCCGCTTTGGCGCCATTCCAGATTCGGGGTCAGTTGCGTGCCCTGGCGGTCGCACTGATAAAACCGCAGCAACCACGGAAAGGCATCGAGTTGCGGCAAGGCGCTGAGCGGCGCGCGAGCCTGAGCCCAGGTCTGCAGGATCGTCATCAGCTCGCCGAGCTGTTGGCGCATCGACATCAACTTGCCGCGCTCAGTGAGCTTCTGCTTCACATAGGCCTGGCGCAGTTCAGCGAAGCGCTGGACGAACGCATCCGTCGCAAAGAAAGCCTCCTGCGCCCGGGCGAACAGAAAACCCTGCACGTAACGCGAGCCGCACTCCAGCGCGAAATTCAGCTGCGCTTCGGTCTCCACGCCTTCAGCGATGATCCAGCAGCCGGTTTTTTCGGCCATCTGTGCCAGCGCCTTGACCACATCGCTGCTGGGCCCGCCGAGCGCAGCGGCCTGGAACAGGCGCATGTCGAGCTTGAGGATGTCCGGTTGCAATGCGAGCACACGATCAAGTTGTGAGTAACCAGCGCCGAAGTCGTCGATGGCGATTCGTGCTCCGGCATCGCGATAGCGCGCGACCACTTCAGACAGACGCTGACTGTTACCGCCGAGCTCGGTGATCTCGAAGACAATCCGCTGCGGGTCGACGCCATGCCGGGCGAGTTGTTTGAGGCTCGGCAGCGCCTGATCGGCGCGCAGACGGCTGATCCAGCGCGGCGACATGTTCAGGCTGAGAAACCAGTCCGGTGGCGCTTCGTGCAATCGGCTCAGCGCATTGTCGCGAACCTGCCGGTCGAGGCGGCGCAACGCGGTGGCTGGCGTTCGTGGATCGGCGAACAACGGCCCGACCGATGTCAGTTGCCCTTGCGCCTGGCGCAGACGGCCCAGCGCTTCGACGCCTGCGATGCGTCCGGTGGCGGTATCGATGAAAGGCTGAAAGCAGGCGAGCGGTTGCCCGTCGATCACGGGGCCTCCTTGGTCGTTGTTGTTCGGGTGGGATCCTGCCGGCCGGATAGACGAGCGGGATTGAATCTCCGGATGAAGAGATTCAATCCCGCCAGCACTGCAAGAATGCAGCCAGATGTGCAGCTCAGCGCTTGCTGGTGTTCTGCATGACCAGTTTGATCAGCGGAGCAAGGCTGGTGCCGAGACGGATCAACCGACTCAGACCGCCGACGCCTCCACTCTTGGCACCTTTGCCGGTGAGGAAACCCAGCAGCGTCACGGCCGCCACGCCCCACAACGGCGCGTGCTTGATGCCGAAACCGTCCTGCAGGTTTTGCGTCATGCCGCGCATGCGTTGCAAGGGTTGCAGGACCTGGCCGGCTTCGTGACGGATTTCCTGACGATGCATTTCCATGCGCAGACGGATCAGGGCCTTGCGCATTTCCTGGCGCGAGCTGTTTTGTGGAAGTTCAGGCAGGCTCATGGCAGCAGGCGCTCCCGGTCGTTGGCCAGTTCTTCCAGGGTGCCGTGGAAGGGCGAGGATTCATCGAAGATCGCGGCCTTGAGACGCAGCGCGCAGAAGATCGCCGCCAGGGTGTAGAACACGCACAGGCCGATGATCGCGGCGAGACGATACGTGTCCCAGAACACGATCAGGACGAGGGTCGACAGGCCAACCAGCAACAGCAATGCAAACACCAGCGCCAGGCCTGCAAACAGCAACAGGCTGACGGTGCGTGCCTTCTGCTCCTGCAGTTCGATGCCGAACAGTTCGACATGACTGTGCAACAGACCAAGGACGGCTGCGCCCAGGCGCCGCGTGGAGGAAGTGGTGCCCGAAGTCGGGCCGGATTCACCGATCGACATGATCAGCGCCGCGTGGCCAGCAGGCCAATCAGAAAGCCCACGCCCGCCGCGATTCCCACCGATTGCCACGGGTTGGCCGAGACATAATCTTCGGTGGCGGTGACCGCTGCCTGACCGCGCTCGCGCAGGGTGTCTTCGGTCAGTTTCAGGGTTTCCCGTGCGCGCAGCAGACTTTCGTGGATCTGTTCGCGCAACTCATCCGCCTGATCACCGGCCAGCGTGGCGGTGTGTTCCAGCAACCGTTCGGTGTCGCTGACCAGGGTCTGGAAGTCGTTCATCAGGATTTCTTGAGCAGTCTTTGCCTTGGTGCTGGCCATGGGGAATCTCCGTAAGTGGCTGTCTGAAACGGCTTCTGAAACTTTCGAGTATGAGCCTTGCGTGAAGGTTCAGTACAAATGACTGGTACATCTTTTGCTGTGTCGTGGTGCGTCACCGGACAGCAGTGCGCTGTTGCCGGGCGCGAAGCCGGGAAATCATAGCCCGGATGACACGGGTTCATATCAGGACATCGACCTTGTGCGCCAAAGCGGTTCGCCGGACCAGTGGATCGGTGACTGCGCAGTCGCAACTTGGTGCATGAAATGTCTGCATGAACCGCTTTGGTGCCTTTTTCAGCCTTGGGTCTGCCTCTTCATGGAAAATCTGCAAAGCGCTGTGGATACGCTCGTTCATAGTTCCAACACGTTGTTCATTCTGATCGGTGCGGTCATGGTGTTGGCCATGCACGCCGGTTTCGCCTTTCTGGAGGTCGGAACGGTTCGCCAGAAGAATCAGGTCAACGCCTTGTCGAAGATCCTCAGCGACTTCGCGGTGTCGACGCTGGCCTATTTCTTTATAGGCTATTGGATTTCGTACGGGGTGACGTTCCTGCAACCGGCGGCGGTGCTCAGCGCCGATCATGGTTACGGGCTGGTGAAGTTTTTCTTCCTGCTGACCTTTGCGGCAGCGATTCCGGCGATCATTTCCGGGGGTATAGCCGAGCGGGCACGGTTCGTTCCGCAATTGTGCGCGACGGCGCTGATCGTGGCGTTCATCTATCCGTTTTTCGAGGGCATGATCTGGAACGGCAACTTCGGTCTGCAAGCCTGGCTGGCGGCGCGGTTCGGTGCATCCTTTCATGACTTCGCCGGCTCCGTGGTGGTTCACGCCATGGGCGGCTGGCTGGCGCTGGCGGCGGTGCTGTTGCTCGGCCCGCGTAATGGCCGCTATCGCGATGGCCGGCTGGTGGCGTTCGCACCGTCGAGCATTCCGTTTCTGGCGCTGGGCTCGTGGATCCTGATCGTCGGCTGGTTCGGCTTCAACGTGATGAGCGCGCAAACCTTGCAGGGTGTCAGTGGTCTGGTGGCGGTCAATTCGTTGATGGCGATGGTGGGCGGTACCGTGGCGGCGTTGATCGTCGGGCGCAATGACCCGGGCTTTCTGCACAACGGTCCGTTGGCCGGTCTGGTGGCGGTGTGTGCCGGCTCCGACCTGATGCATCCGGTGGGCGCGCTGGTGACCGGTGCGATTGCCGGTGCCCTGTTTGTCTGGTGCTTCACGGCGGCGCAGGTCAAATGGCGGATCGACGACGTGCTGGGTGTCTGGCCGCTGCACGGCTTGTGTGGCGTGTGGGGTGGCATTGCCTGCGGGATCTTCGGCTCGACCGCGTTGGGCGGGCTCGGTGGCGTCAGCCTGATCAGCCAGTTGATCGGCACGGCGTTGGGCGTGCTGGTAGCGCTGATCGGTGGCTTCGCCGTCTATGGTTCGATCAAGGCGCTGCATGGTCTGCGCCTGAGTCAGGAACAGGAGTATTACGGCGCTGATCTGTCGCTGCACAAGATTGGCGCGGTAAGTCAGGACTAAGTCTCTTCATCTTCGGCACCCGGGTAGAAGCCATGCAGCAGGCGATAGCGGTCGATGCGCACCCGATCGACTTTCTCTTGCACCTGGTGTGCCGGCAGACCGAGCAGAATCAAGGCATGGGACGCGAGCATCAGGCTTGATTCCAACAGCTCCGGCACCACTTCGCTGGCGCCGGCGGCTTTCAGTTCGGCCCACTGGCTGTCATCGCGGGTGCGCACCAGAATCGGCACCTTCGAGTTGAGTCGCCGGGCTTCCTTGAGCACCCGCAACGCCACATCGCTTTTATCCACGGCAATCACCAGCAGCCTGGCGCGCAGCAAGCCGACGGCGGTCAGCAGGTCGCCGCGTGCAGAGTCGCCGTAATGCACGTCGCGTTCGACGGTGGCGGCCTCCTGAATACGGACCGGATCGTTATCCAGGGCGATGTAAGGTTGCCCGGCATTGCGCATGAAGCGTCCGATCGACTGACCGACACGACCGTAACCGCAGATCACCACATGCTGATCGAGGCCGGCATTGAGGGCGCTGATGTGCTCGATCTGTGCTTCCTGATTGGGTTTGCGATGCAGGGCGGCAGCGATGCGCGGTGCTGCACGCAACATCAGCGGCGTCAGCAGCATCGAGCAGAATGTAGCAGCGAGGAGCAGCGCGCCGAGCTCGGCCGGCATCAACCGGTTCTGCTGCATCTGCGCCATCAGGGCAAAACAGAACTCGCCGCCCTGAGCCAGTGCCAGGCCGCTGCGCCACGCGGTTTCATTGTCGTTGCCGCGCCATTTCACCAGCAGCGCCACCACTGAACCCTTGATCACCAGCAAACCCAGGGTCATGGCGAGTATCAGCAGGCTGTGGCTGGCAAACAATTGCAGGTCGATCAGCATGCCGATGCTGACGAAGAACAGGCCGAGCAGGATGTCGCGGAACGGCCGGATATCGGCTTCGATCTGATGCCGATAATGACTTTCCCCCAGCAGCATGCCGGCCAGGAAGGCGCCGAGGGCAGGGGACAGGCCGAGCAGGTGAGTCAGCCACGCCGTGAGCAACACGATCACCAGCGCCAGCAGCACGAACAGCTCGGCCGAACGCGAGGCCGCCACCTCCTGAAACAGACGTGGCAACAGCCAGCGACTGGCCAGCAGCAAGCCGATGAACAGCACAACCGTCTTGAGCAGTGTCAGCGGCAATGCCCAATACCAGGCCTGATCGCTGCTACCGGCGAAAACGGGTACCAGCGTCAGCAACAACACGGCCACCACATCCTGAAACAACAGGACACCCACGGCGTTCTGGCCGTGGCTGCTGAAGATTTCGCCGAGGCTGCCCAGTTCCTTGGTGACGATCGCCGTGGATGAAAGCGAAAGCCCCGCGCCGAGCAACAGCGCCGGGGTGAGGGGCATGCCCAGCAGCATCAGCACACCTCCCAGCAACGCTGTGCTGATCAGCACCTGCTGGCTGCCCAGACGGAAAACCACCTGGCGCAGGGCAATCATTTTCGACAGGGAGAATTCCAGCCCCAGCGAAAACAGCAGAAACACCACACCCAGCTCGGCAAGGTCCGGCAGGTGTTCACTCTCGTTGATCCAGTCGAACGCCTTCGGTCCGACCATCAGTCCGACGCACAGGTAGCCCAGCACTGGCGGCAGGCGCAGGCGGCGGAACAGGGCAATCATCACCAGGGACGAGGCAAGAATGATCAACAGGTTGGCAAACACAAAACACTCCGGCGGCAGGGTCAGGCTCTTCAAGCGTAGAGGCAAAAAACACCGGAGCATGCTGGAAAACGCATTTGTGCGGGCTGATTTGAGTCAGGGTTTTGCGAGGATAAACCTGCTCGAGGGCTTGAAGCCTCTGATGGGTCGACGGGTTCACAGGTGAGGCCTAAAATGGCCAATCAAATTTTGGGATTGAACGCGCATGCTTCCTGAATGCCAGTTGTTCGGCACCCTGGGGTGCCATCTGTGTGAAGTCGCTGAAGCCGAGCTGATGCCGTTTGTCGAGCATGGCCTGCTGGTGGAACTGGTGGACATTGCTGACGATGAGTCCTGGTTCGAGGCCTACAGCCTGCGGATTCCTGTGCTGCGCCGGGTCGATACCGGGGCGGAGCTGGGGTGGCCGTTCAGCGCCGATCAGGTTGTGGCATTCCTGCGTTAGCCTTTTCCCTCGACGTTGTTCCGACCTGGCCATTCATCGCGACGGTCATCGATCCTTGGCACTCTCGGGTTTATTCGGTTACTGTATGTTCATACAGTAATTGAGTGGGCTCGTCGTGCTGTGTCCTTTTGGGGCATCAGGCAGGGCAGCCAGGACGTCAGAGGGATGAACCGTGGTCAATGTCGAACAGTTGAAAAGCAGCGTGAACCGGATGTCGGTTGACGTGGTGCGCGAAGCCGTCCACGAATTGCGCCTGGACGGTCTGGTCACGGAAGGCAAGACGCCGTTCAACAAGCTGCATTTCAATACCTGTTTTGCCGAGATCGAGGCGTTGTTCCAGCGCGCCGGATATCACAAGCAACTGGATGTGGTGGGTTATCAGGGCTTGTTGTACGCCTTGTACGATCCGGGCCGCTGGGAGGCCGTCGATGTATTGCGCTGGCTGAAGGAATTCACTGAGGCGGCGGCCCTCAAATCGATTCCCACCTGATTCTGCGCTAGGTCTGCTGCTCTCTGTGTTGGATAATGCCGCTCTGCTTTAAGGGTTCGAGTTCTCCGTATGTCCAGCACATCTACATTTTCCGCCGCACAGAATCAGGCCAGCACGCTTTATCTGCCTCCCGGCGACTGGCGGACAGTGTTCGATTGTCTGTGTGATCACTTCAGTGCCATCGGACGCGATCAATGGCTGGACCGGATTGCCCGAGGCCGGGTGCTGGATGGTGAAGGCCAGCCGATTGCGCTGGACTTGCCGTACAAGGAAGGCCTGCGCATCCATTACTTTCGCGAAGTGCCGGATGAAAAGCCGATTCCGGTGGTCGAGTCGATTCTCTACGCGGACGAACATCTGGTCGTCGCAGACAAACCCCACTTCCTGCCGGTGACGCCAGCGGGGGAGTACGTGGAGCAAACGCTGCTGCGCCGGTTGATTCGCCGACTGGACAATCCGCACCTGGTGCCGCTGCACCGGATTGACCGGCACACCGCCGGGTTGGTGATTTTTTCGGCCAATCCGCAGACACGCTCGGCGTATCAGTCATTGTTCCCGACACGGCAAATCGAAAAACGCTACGAAGCCATCGCTGCTGCATTGCCGGGGCTGGATTTTCCATTGGTGCACAAGAGCCGCATGGTCGATGGCGAGCCGTTTTTCCGTATGCAGGAAGGCCCAGGTGTCAGCAACACCGAAACGGCAGTGGAAGTGCGGGAAAAGAACGGTGACCTCTGGCGCTACGGCCTGTATCCGGTGACAGGCAAGAAACACCAGTTGCGGGTGCATATGACGTCGCTGGGCGCCAGCATCTGCAACGATCCGTTCTATCCCGAGGTGCTGAAGGACGTTGAGGATGATTACGCCAAACCGCTCAAGCTTCTGGCGCAGGGTTTGCGGTTCATCGATCCGGTCACGGGTCAGGCGCGTGAATTTGAAAGCCGGATCACGCTGGACTGGTGATCCATAGCGCAATCCACTTTCTACCGCCCACGAAAAAGCCCGCATCATGCGGGCTTTTTTGTATCTGGCGTCGCTTACAGCTCTTTAACGGTGCGAACCTGATCTTTGTTGATGCGAGTCTGCTTGCCGTCCAGTTGTTCGAATTCGTAGAAGCCCGAATCCTTGTCGTATTTAGGCGAGTCGACGGCCTGGATTTCGCGACCGTCATTCAAGGTGATCACAGTTGGCGAAGCGCAACCGGCGAGGGTGGCCAGGCCCAGTGCGAGCATGAAAGTGGCGAGAGTCCGTTGAGTCATGTGTTTGTCTCCGAAGGGAATTCTTTTGGTTACTGAGCTTGTAGACGTATACAAGGCGTGAGAGTTCCTTGAACGCGGTCAGTCTGACACAGTGTTATGAGAGCTTAACAGTTCCGGGGTATTGAGATTGGCCAGCCGTGGGTCGTTGTCCGGGCAAATCAGGGCCTGGGCGCCAAGGCTGCGCATGAGCCGGCCTGGGCTGCGCTCTCCCTCGTGCCAGGCCTCTTCGAATGCGGGCAGAAGCACCACGGGAATCACGCAAAGCAGCGGTTCCCAGTGCTCGTCGTGACGCAGCATCAGAGGATTTTCAGGGTGCAGGCTGGCGGCCTCGCGCATGCTCTGCAACAAGGGAAGGTCGATTCGCGGTACGTCGCATGGCAACACCAGCAGATGCGTATGGCGGGCGGCTCGCAAACCTGCACGAATACCGGCCAATGGTCCGGGAAAATCTTCCTCGTCATCCGAGACCAATTGATCGGCAAAGGGTGCATAGCGTTCGCGATTGCGGTTGCAGGAAATGATCAGGTCGTCGGTCAGCGGACGAACCTTGCGCTGCAAATGAGCGATCAGTGGTTCCCCGTGCCATTCGATCAGCCCCTTGTCCTGACCGCCCATGCGCTGGCCTCGTCCACCGGCCAGCAACAGGACGGAACAGGGCGGCAATCGGGTATTGGAAGTCATGGCAACTCTCCGCAGGTTCGGCGAAAAAATGAGGCGCTGTGATATAACACCGGGCTGTTTCTCCTACAACTGGATGAGCCTATGAAAGCCAAGGCTGATGTACCTTTCGCACCGCTCAATATCGCGGTACTGACGGTCAGCGACACCCGCACTCTGGAAACCGATACCTCCGGCCAGGTCTTCGTCGACCGTTTGACCGCAGCCGGTCACAACCTGGCGGAGCGGGTATTGCTCAAAGATGACCTGTACAAAATCCGTGCGCAAGTCGCCCACTGGATTGCCGAAGACGTCGTGCAAGTGGTGCTGATCACCGGGGGCACTGGCTTCACCGGGCGCGACAGTACACCCGAAGCCGTTGGGTGCCTGCTGGACAAGCAAGTCGATGGTTTTGGTGAGCTGTTCCGCCAGATCTCGGTTGCCGACATCGGCACCTCCACTGTGCAGTCCCGTGCCCTGGCAGGGTTGGCCAACGGTACGCTGGTCTGCTGTCTGCCGGGTTCGACCAACGCGGTACGTACCGGTTGGGATGGCATCCTGGCTGAACAACTGGATTCGCGGCACCGTCCATGCAATTTCGTCCCTCATCTGAAACAGGCGGCTCCCTGTGAATCCCGCGGGTAAGCCTGGCAAGACCGGCAGCCTGATGCCGGTTGAGGTGGCCCTGGCGCGTCTGCTGGAAATGGCTGACGCCTCGCGGATTGTCGAATCCGAATATCTGCCACTGGCGCAGGTCGAGGGGCGCGTGTTGGCGCAGGATCTGGTTTCGACACTGGATCTGCCGCCATGGCCCAACAGTGCCATGGACGGTTATGCCTTGAACCTGGCTGACTGGGCCGGTGAGCCAATGCCGGTCAGCCAGAAGATTTTTGCCGGTCAGGCGCCTGAACCGCTGGAACCGGGCACTTGCGCCCGTATCTTTACGGGCGCACCCGTTCCGCCGGGCGCCGATTGCGTCGAGATGCAGGAAAACGCGGTGATCGAGGCCGACGAACGAGTGCGGTTCATCGAGACCATGGTGTCCGGACAGAACATCCGCCCGCAGGGGCAGGAAACCACCGTGGGCGAGTTGATCCTGTCCGCGGGAACCCGGCTCGGTCCGATCGAGCAAGGGCTGGCCGCGTCTTTGGGCTGCGCCGGTCTTGACGTGGTCCGCAAGATCCGCGTGGCAGTGCTGTCCACCGGCGATGAGTTGGTCGAACCGGGAACGGCACTGGGCCCGGGACAGATTTACAACAGCAACCGGGTGGTGCTGTGCAGCTGGCTGCAGCGTTTGGGCTGTGAAGTGCTGGATGCCGGGATTCTTCCGGATGACTTGCCCACCACCCGCGCACGTCTTGGAGAGCTCAAAGAGGCCGACCTGATACTGTCGACCGGTGGCGTATCGGTTGGTGAAGCGGATTTTCTCGGTGTTGCGCTGAGGGAAGAGGGTGAGCTGACACTGTGGAAGCTGGCGATCAAGCCCGGGAAGCCTTTGACTGTTGGTCATTTCCGTGGTGTTCCGGTCATCGGCCTGCCCGGCAACCCGGCGTCGACCCTGGTGACGTTTGCCTTGTTGACCAAGCCCTATCTGCTGCGTCGTCAGGGTGTGCAGGATGTCGAGCCACTCAAGTTTCCAGTCCCGGCTGGATTCGTCTGGCCCCAGGCCGGCAATCGGCGTGAATTCCTGCGGGGGCGCCTGGAACAGGGACAGGCAACGATCTACCGAAACCAGAGCTCGGGCGTTCTGCGTAGCGCCGCCTGGGCTGATGGATTGGTGGAGGTGCAG
Source organism: Pseudomonas allokribbensis (assembly GCF_014863605.1). NCBI lineage: Bacteria > Pseudomonadati > Pseudomonadota > Gammaproteobacteria > Pseudomonadales > Pseudomonadaceae > Pseudomonas > Pseudomonas allokribbensis. Next base: position 4,633,642 of record NZ_CP062252.1, on the reverse strand, counting down.
GAGGGGCGCACCCTGACCCAGGGAGATATGGTGCCTTTCATTCCCCTGAGTGAACTTCTCGGCTGATCATTGAAATGCAGGCTCGTGTGGGCCTGCATTTCAGTCCGTCAGCGGCTGATCAGTGCAACGAGCTGATCGAAGCGACTATTGGCAACCCAGCCCAACAATCCAAGAACCACCGCTGTGGCACCTGCGGAGTAGGCGAGACGGTGCTTGATGGCTTTGACGTCTCCTCTTACTTCGTCCATGTCACGGCGGATGTATTTGAGGTGGGTTTCCAGCTCGGTGACACGAGGTTCCATAACGGTTTCTCCAGTGTTTTTGGCACAGCTGTTGAATTCGGCCCTTTGACTGGCACGACTGTCGGAGAGGGGAGCAACCGGGCCCAATGGCATTCTTGCTTCATGGCTGTGCATGGAAATTCCCGCCTGCTGCCATGAGTTTCTGCCGGCAGAAACGGCTACTCGAATGATCGAAAGTCCTGATGATGTATTGACTCATTACCTGCACATCCTTGTGTTATCGGGTTGAAGATTGTTGCCACCGACACACGGTGTACCAATGGCCAGGACGGGTCAATTGAGCCGATTCCTTACATTCCGTACGAAAAAATACCGCCTTGTAGGACGCGTGAAAGGGGGGCGCTGGAAATACTTGGGATTGCGGCGGCTCTTTTGCGTGCCGTGAGGGTCAAGATGTCCCGAACCGATTCAATTCCGGGAGTGACCAAAATGAGTGAACGCAGGGCATTGTTGATTCTGCATGGCAAGCAGGCACTCAACGAAGCGGTTCGCGCCGCTGTTGAACGCAAACGCGGACAGGGCTGGGAATTGGCTGTGCGCCTGACCTGGGAAGCCGGCGATGCCCAGCGTCTGGTCGAAGAAGCGCTGGCTGCCGGATTCGGGCAAATCATTGCTGGCGGTGGCGATGGTACCTTGCGTGATATCGCCGAGGCCCTGGCGGCTCACCCGGGCAAGGCCGGTCTGGTGTTGTTGCCACTGGGAACCGCCAACGACTTTTCCCGCGCGGCCGGTGTTCCTCTGGAACCGGATGAGGCACTCGAGTTGCTTGATGCGCCTGCCTGTGACATTGATCTGGGGGAGGTGGGCGGGCAGATATTCCTGAACATGGCCACGGGCGGCTTTGGCAGTCAGGTCACCGCCAATACCTCGGAAGATCTGAAAAAGGTGCTGGGGGGCGCGGCCTATCTGTTTACGGGCCTGTCGCGATTCAGTGAGTTGCACGCCGCCTATGGCGAATTGCAGGGGCCGGATTTCCATTGGCGCGGTGAGCTGCTCGCGCTGGGTATCGGCAATGGCCGCCAGGCGGGTGGAGGGCATGTATTGTGCCCAGAGGCACTGGCCGATGACGGCCTGCTGGATATCAGTATCCTGCCGGCACCTCAGGAGCTGGTTGGCACGCTGAAAACCCTGCTCAGCGACGGGTTCGGCATCGACAACATGTTTGTGCGCACGCGTTTGCCGTGGGTCGAAATCAAGGTGGCCGAAGGGCTCTGCATCAATCTTGATGGCGAGCCCCTGGAGGGAGACAGTTTGCGCTTTGCGGCGCGTCCGGCGGCATTGCGTGTGCATTTGCCGGAGAACTCGCCGCTGTTGGGCAGGGCGCGGTGCTTCAGTCGTCCAGACTGATGATCTGTTCCCGCACGGCAAACAGCACCAGCCCGGCCACATCGTAGATCTGCAGGCGTTTCATGATCTGCGAGCGGTGGGTTTCCACGGTCTTGATGCTCAGGCCCAGACCATTGGCGATCTCGCGGGTGGACTTGCCGCGCACGATCAGGCGCAGGATTTCCAGCTGGCGCGCTGTCAGGTTATGTGAGTCGGCGACTTCCGGTTGCAGCTTCTGATTGCGGGTCAGTGCCTGATTGATCACCGTGTGGGCGATGGCCGGGCTCAGGTAGCGCTCGTTGTTGCGCAGGGCTTCCAGCGCGTGTTCGAGCTCGGTCGCCGTGGTGTCCTTGAGCAAGTAACCGTGAGCGCCGGATTCCAGTGCCTGCATGATCAGTGCAGGATCGGTGTGCATCGAGAGGATCAGCACTTTGCTGTGCGGACGAACCCGTCGGAGCCGTTGCAACGCTTCGAGGCCGCCGGTTTCTTTCATGGAGATATCCAGCAAGACGATATCGGGGTTCAGTTGCTCGACCATCTCAAGCAACTGCGAGCCGTCATTGGCCTCGCCGATTACCGCATAACCGGGAATATCCAGCACCAGAGCGCGCACGCCGGCTCTGATCAGCGAGTGGTCATCCACCAGAAGTAAGTTACAAGTCAACGCATAACCTTATTCGTACTGGCCCGCTCGAGTGCACGGGGCGCCCAGGGGAATAGTGCTTCGATTTGAGTGCCTTTGCCCGGTTCGCTCGTCACGCTCAGGGTGCCGCCCAGTTGCTCGATCCGTTCGGCCATCCCGGCCATGCCTCGTTGTCCTTCACGACCCGGATTGGCGGCCGGGGCAAAGCCCAGACCGTCATCGCTGATCAGCAGGGTCAAGCCTTGGGGAAGACGTTGCACGCGGATCAGCAGGTTCTTGGCCTGCGCATGACGCAGGATGTTGGTCACGGCTTCCTGGGTGATGCGGAAGGCGGCGACTGCCATTTCCTCGGGGATGCCGTTCAAACGCTGCTGACAGTCCAGGCTCCAGTGCACCGAGGTGTTGGTCAGTGTCTTGAGCAGATGTGCGCGCAAACTGGCTTCCAGCCCCAGGCTGGTCAGTTGCCGTGGATTGAGAATGGCCGAAACATCGCGAACTTTGTTGAGGGTTTCCTCAAGGGTGTCGCAGAGTGCCGAACACTGTTCCTGCAAGTCGTCCGGCAGCCGTCGCTTGAGCCATTCGCTTTGCAGTTTGGCGGCGGTCAGCAACTGACCAATATCATCGTGCAGTTCACGACTGAGACGGTGACGTTCGTTTTCCTGGACTTCGAGTAATCGGTCGGCCAGTTCCTGAGGCTGGAACTTGATCGATTTGCGCGACAGGCGATGCTGGGTAAAGACGCAAGCGGCGGCTGCCAGATTGATCAGCAGCAGGCCAAACGACAGCGGCGCGGACAAACCATAAGTCAGCAGACTGCCCACTGCCGCGCCAATGCAAAGCGTGAGCGTGAACCTGCGCGCGTTTTCTCGGGAGGGTGGCCATGTGGCGATTGACTTGAGGCTGGCGTACATAGCGGATGGAGCCAATGGATGTTCGCTGCGGGCAGACCGGTCAGAGTGGCTGGCGGTCTCTGTCTGAAAATCTGTGGTTCAGGTTGTTGGTTTCAATACGGTTCAGTGATCGATAATTGACTGTCAACTTCGGAGCAGACCGATCATTGAAGTCACTGTGCCATTAAGTGAAAGCAACTAACGCGCGGCATAATACCACTTAACATACCGTTGGTCGCGTTCGCCCTATATGTCCAAAGAGTCAGGAAATACACCATGTTGGACGCGAGTTCCATAATGGAAAAAGTTGAATTATTGGAATCGATAATTATCGATGAAACCTGAAGTTTTCATTTTTCATACACAGGTAAACCCTGACTTCAGCGCTGGGCAGTCTGCATGTTGACGCGTAATTATTTATTTGAGGATGTCGCTGGCAGGCATGAGTTATTCAATTGCGACATTCGATGGCTCGAACTAACGGGCTGCAATGGGCCCGGCGTGCACTCGATTACGCTTGCCGCTCCGAATAAGACACGAGAGACAAGGGTTTGGCACTGAGCGGCGGTTGAAACTGGCTCTGACCCACCTGGAAGGCGAACGCTTCGATGAGGGACGTCTGCTCGCTTTCGTCCAGGCTCAACTGGCCGGTGCTCTGGTCGACCAGTTCAAGTTGCCAGGCCATCAAGGTGAAGCAATCTTTCAGGGCGTCGAGCGCCTGGGCATGCAGGTCGACATGATCCTGCGTCTGAGTGAGCAGGCCATGCAGGTGCAGACAGAACTCGGACACGGCCACCAATGCAAGGGCATCGGCCTTGTTCGCCAGTTTGAGCAGGGTGCTGAGCATGCAGTCGATGGCGTCCTTGTCATTGCTGATCAGTTGCAAATGACTCAGGCACTCTTCGGACTTGGCCAGGAGCGTTTCAGCCTCGACAAGAAATTCGGGGAAGCGCTGCGCCCACTCTTTACGGTCGTTCGGCATGCTTATCTCCACAACGTCATGTCTGATGAGCGAATGTCGTGTGTGTCGACGATCATGAACCGTCGTGAGATCGCGCCCTGCAGTGCCGAGGAGGCTTGTGCCGGGGGTTTCGAGAGGATGGGGTTCCACTGACCTGCGATCGCACACAAAAGCCTGACTCCGTTCATGCAATGAGAATGGCGTCACATTAATGGCTATTGGATATTGCGAACATCAGGTTGGGCCTGATTGTTACTAGGGGAATCCCTTAGACACGGGAACCTACCGTGCAAACCGAGGTCGCGCCGCAGAGAATGTAGCAGATGAAATCACGGGGCCAGTAAAGCATGATGTTAATGTGACATCAATGCCTTCTCATGGCATTTTGTAGGTGATTTGTATGGGGATCAAGATTGGCCGGAATCAGCCGATAACCCCCTTTAGTGAATTCACCAGAACAAGCCCAGGAGTCATTGATGGCCGGCATTCTCGATACGGTAGACCAACGCACGCAACTGGTGGGTGAGAATCGCCTGGAAATTCTCATGTTCCGGCTGGCCGGGCGCCAATTGTTCGCGATCAACGTGTTCAAGGTTCAGGAAGTCCTGCAACTGCCGAAGCTGACCCTGATGCCTCAGCGTCACCCGTTTGTCTGCGGTGTGGTCAACCTGCGCGGCCAGACCCTGCCGGTAATCGACCTGTCCCAGGCGATCGGCATGCGTCCGCTGGTGCCGGGCCCCAACAGCACGATCATCGTCACTGAATACAACCGCTCGGTGCAGGCCTTCCTCGTCGGTGGTGTGGATCGCATCGTCAACATGAACTGGGAAGCCATCCTGCCACCGCCGACCAGCGCCGGCCGCCAGCATTACCTGACCGCCATCAGCAAGGTCGACGATCAATTGGTGGAAATCATCGACGTCGAGAAAGTCCTCGCCGAAATCGTGCCGTACAACGCCAAGGTCTCCCGCGACAAACTCGACGATCCGGTCCTGGAGCGCGCCCGTGGCCGCGAAGTGCTGCTGGTGGACGACTCCAATGTTGCACTGTCGCAGTTGCGCGACACCCTCGGCCAGTTGGGCGTGAAGATGCACATCGCCAGCGACGGTCTGAAGGCCCTGAACATGCTCAAGGCCTGGGCCGACACTGGGGTCAACATGACCGACAAGTTGCTGATGATCTTCACCGACGCGGAAATGCCGGAAATGGACGGCTATCGCCTGACCACCGAAATCCGCAACGACCCGCGTCTGCGTGGCCTGTACGTGGTGCTGCACACCTCGCTGTCCGGCAGCTTCAACGACTCGATGGTGAAGAAGGTCGGCTGCGACAACTTCCTCTCCAAGTTCCAGCCGGACAAACTGGTCGACGTGGTGCGCCAGCGCCTGATGCTCGACGAAGTACCGGCCTGATCACTAAGCGGTTGCAGTGGAAGCGAGCAAGTTCGCTTCCTCAATCTCTGGCCTTTGATTCGGCGACCCAGCTCGTATAGGGTGGCGTTTTTCACCCATCAGGGAGCTGGCCATGCTGCGTCTGAGCGCGCTTTATCGTTACCCGTTGAAATCCGGCAAGGGCGAGGTTCTGCAAGGGATCGGCCTGGACAAACTGGGGCTTGAGGGCGATCGACGCTGGATGCTGGTGGACGAGGCCAGCGGGCGTTTCCTGACTCAACGTGCCGAAGCGAAGATGAGCCAGTTGTCGGCGCTGTGGAATGCCGACGGTGGCCTGACCCTCGATGCGCCGGGGCATTCGGCGATTGATATCGCGTTGCCCGGCAACGAAGCCGAACTGCGCGGCGTGACCATCTGGCGCGACACCCTGCGCGTGCCGGATGCCGGCGAAGAAGCGGCCCGCTGGGTCAGCGAATTCATCGGCAAACCGACGCGATTGGTGCAAGTGCCGCTGGATCGCGCCCGTACGACTGCGGCCGGGTACGGCAACGATGACGACCAGGTGGCGTTCGCCGACGGTTTCCCGCTGCTGCTGATTGGCGAGGCGTCGCTGCAACATCTGTCGCAGGAAGTCGGGCGTCCGCTGGAAATGCTGCGGTTCCGGCCGAATCTGGTGATCGAAGGCAGCGAGGCGTATGCCGAGGATGGCTGGAAGCGCATCCGCATCGGTGATGTCGAGTTTCGCGTGGTCAAGTCCTGCTCGCGGTGCATTCTCACCACCATCGACCCGAAAACCGGTGAGCGCAGCACAGACCGCGAACCGCTGGCGACTCTGCAGAAGACCCGCGCCCAGGCCGACGGTGCGATGTTCGGTCAGAACCTGGTCAATGACAGCAACGGTCGACTCGAAGTCGGCATGCCGGTGGAAATCCTCGAGTAATCTGCCCAGAAACGAAAAATGCCCGTGTCCAAGGACACGGGCATTTTTTATTGCCGCAGGAAACCGTGGTTTCAGCCGCGGTATTCGCACAGGTAAGCGGTGTCGACGGCCACTTTCAGCTGGAACTTGCTGTTGGCTGGCACGTTGAACTGGCTGCCTGCAGCGAAGGTTTCCCAGTCACTGCTGTCCGGCAGTTTGACGGTCAGTGCGCCGGACACCACGTGCATGATTTCACGCTGGCTGGTGCCGAATTCGTATTCGCCCGGGGCCATGACGCCGATGGTCGCAGGACCTTCAGCTGTGCCAAAGGCGATCGACTTGACGGTGCCGTCGAAGTACTCGTTGACTTTAAACATGGGCGATTCCTCTCGAAAAGGGCTTAAAAGGGTCAAAAAGGTCGGCCAGTATGCACAAGGCTCAGGGCGCCGTCACCTGCGCTAGAGCGGCAGCACCAGCGGTAATAATCGGGCGGTATTACGCGCATCTTCCAGTGCTCGATGCTGCTGACCGGTGAACTGCATGCCCGCCAGTTGCAGGGCGCCATTGAGTCCCAGAGGCCGTTCGAGGCGTCGGGCCTTGGCAAAGCGTTGTTTGAGGTTCATGTGCGGCACGCGGCTAAGGGCGCTGTCGAGTTGCAGGCGCTGCCATTCCTGAAGCAATTGCTTGCGGTCGTAATCGCCCCAGCTGGCCCAGCCTTCAAGGCGTGTCTGGTGCTGACCGAGCCAGCGCTCGAACGCCGGCCAGACGTCGGTCAGCGGTTGCGCCGCGTCGATGTTGGCCTGAGTGATATGCGTGAGCTCACGACAGAACGGCGTCAGCAGTGGCCGACGCATCGGTTTGACGAAGCGTTGAAAGTGATCCTGCTCGCGACCGGCACGGTCCACCAGGGTGGCGCCAATCTCGATGATCTCCATTTCCGTAACCGGCCAGCCACCTTCATCGGTGGTGGCTTCCAGATCAATGACCAGCCAATGGGGCATCGCAGGGTTCCTGATTTCCGCGTCCTGATTATTCAGAGCGTAGTCAAACCTTGCGGATGCGCGCGGCGACTACTCGACCTGCAACAGAACCTGACGATTTTTGACCTGATCGCCGACCTTGACCTGCACCCGCTTGAGCACGCCATCGATGCCGGCCTTGAGCGGGTGCTCCATTTTCATCGCTTCCAACACCACCAGCAGTTGGCCTTTGCTGACCGGACTGCCTTCGCTGACAAGCACGTCGATGATTGCGCCATCCATCGGGGCTTTCAAGGTGCCGGTGCTGACGCTGGTCTGACTGTCGATCACGGCATGAGTTCGATCCACCAGACGCAGGCTGCCGGGATGGGTGAACAGCCAGAGCTGGTCGTCGTGCAGCCGATAGGCGTGGCGCCGGCGCAGGCCTTCGATTTCGAGGGTTATCGAGCGTTCGTTGTATTCGATGAGCTTCAGTTCGAAGGCACGTTCAGCCACCTGAACCCGAACGATGCCGTCCGGGGCGGCGAGCAACTGCACGCTCCACGCCTGGTCGTCGAGACCCAGCCGATAGTGCAATGGTGCCCCGGCATTGTTGCGCCAACCGGCCAAGGGTGAACGATGCGCCCCGGCGCAGGATTGATAAAACAGCAACGCCGCGACTGCGAGTTCTTCCGCACTCGGTGTATGCGGGTGCAGGCATGGATGGTCGGCGAAGTGTTGCGGGATAAACCCGGTGCTGAATTCGCCGCTGATGAACTGCGGATGCTGCAACAGACTGGCGAGCAGTCGCTGATTGCTCTGCACGCCGAGCAACACGCTGTCCTGCACCGCGCACAACAGTTTGCGCCGGGCCTCTTCGCGGGTCGCGCCGTGGGCGATCAGTTTGCCGAGCATCGGGTCGTAGAACGGTGAGATCGACTGACCTTCGATCAGCCCATGATCAATCCGCGCACCCCGATTCAGTGCCGGTTCCCAGGCTTCGACACGGTCGGTCTGCGGCAGAAATCCCTGGGCCGGATCCTCGGCGTAGAGGCGCACCTCCATGGCGTGGCCATCGAGTTTGACTTGTGCTTGCGTCAGCGGCAGCGGCTGGCCCTCGGCAACCAAAAGTTGCCACGCCACCAGGTCCAGCCCCGTGATCAACTCGGTTACCGGATGCTCGACCTGCAGCCGGGTGTTCATTTCCAGAAAGTAGAACTGGCCTCGGGCGTCGAGGAGAAACTCCACGGTGCCGGCGCCCACATAGTTCACCGCACGTCCGGCCTTGAGCGCCGCTTCGCCCATCGCCTGACGCAGTTCTTCGGTCATTACCGGGCACGGTGCTTCTTCGATGACTTTCTGATGGCGACGCTGGATCGAACAATCGCGCTCGCCGAGGTAGATCAGGTTGCCGTGGTGATCGCCGAACAACTGCACTTCGACGTGGCGCGGTTCGATCAACGCCTGTTCGAGGATCAGTTCGTCGCTGCCGAAACCGTTCAAGGCTTCGGAGCGGGCGGTGCGTAATTGCGCCGCCAGCTCCTCGGCGTGATGCACCAGGCGCATGCCGCGTCCGCCACCGCCGGCGCTGGCCTTGATCATCAGCGGATAACCGATGCGTTCGGCTTCGCGCGTAAGGGTCGCGTCGTCCTGCTCGGCGCCTTGATAGCCGGCGATGCACGGCACCCCGGCAGCGAGCATGGCAATTTTCGACTGGCGTTTGCTGCCCATCAGTTCGATGGCTTCGACGCTGGGACCAATGAAGGTCAGGCCGGCCTGTTCGCAGGCTCGGGCGAACCCTGCGTTTTCCGAAAGGAAGCCATAACCGGGATGGATCGCGTCGGCACCGCTGCGCCGGGCGGCGTCGAGGATGGCCGGGATGTTCAGGTAGGACTGTTGCACTGGCGCCGGGCCGATGTTCACGGCCTCGTCCGCCATTTGGACATGCAGCGCATCGGCGTCGGCGTCGCTGAACACCGCGACGGTGCGATAGCCGAGGGCCTGGGCAGTGCGCTGGATGCGGCAGGCGATTTCACCGCGGTTGGCGATCAGGATTTTGTGGAGGGCGGGCATGGTGGTTTTTCCTGAATGTTGGCGGTGGATTGGAGGGCCTTATCGCGAGCTCGCTCCCACAAGGTCAGGTGCTCCATCCGGGTTTGCGTTTTTGCACAAACGCCATCGTGCCTTCGATACCTTCGGCACCGGTCACGGCTTCGCTGAACCACTGCGCCGCTTCATCCAGCAATTCGCTCGACGGTTGGCCGGTGCTGGCCAGCAGTAATTTCTTGGTAGCCGCATTCGCTTCGGGGGCGCAGCACAGGACATGTTGCAGCACTTCATCCAGCCGTTCGGCCAGTGCCTGGGGATCCTGCTCGACAAAATGCACCAGCCCCAGGCGCCGCGCCTGATGGCCGTCAAAACGCGCGGCGGTCAGGGCCAGGCGGCGGGCTTCAGTGAGGCCGATGCGCTGCACCACAAACGGTGCGATCTGCGCCGGCAACAGGCCGAGGCTGGTTTCCGGCAGACCGAATTGCGCCTGATGATCGGCCATCGCGATATCGCTTACGCACGCCAGTCCGAAACCGCCCCCGAGCACCGCGCCCTGCAACACGGTGATCAGCACTTGCGGCGTGTGCTGCGCTTCTTCCAGCAACGACCCGAAAGTGCGGTTCAACTCGCGATAGGCATCGCTGCCCTGAGCGCGGGCGTTGGCCATGTCCTTGATGTCGCCACCGGCACAGAAATGCCCGCCGGCGCCGCTGAGCACCAGCGCGCGAACGCTGCGGTCATCGCGCACGGCGGCCAGCACTGCGCGCAGTTCGGCGACCATTTGCAGGCTCATGGCGTTGCGGCTTTCCGGGCGATTGAGGGTGATGTGCAGCACGCCGTTATGCGGCTCCAGCAACAGCGTCTGGCAATCGGGCAGGGTGCTCATTTCTTTTTCCCCGGCAGGATGCCCATCAGTTTGCAGATGATCCCCAGCATGATTTCGTCGGCGCCGCCGCCAATCGACACCAGCCGCACGTCGCGGTAGGCGCGGGCCACCGGGTTGTCCCACATGAAGCCCATGCCGCCCCAATATTGCAGGCAGCTGTCGCTGACTTCGCGACCGAGACGCCCGGCCTTGAGCTTGGCCATCGAGGCCAGTCGGGTGACGTCCTGGCCCTTCACATATTGCTCGGTGGCTTGATAGACCAGTGCCCGCAGGCATTCGATTTCGGTCTGCAATTCGGCGAGACGGAAGTGGATCACCTGATTGTCGATCAGCGCATTGCCGAAGGTCTTGCGCTCCTTGCAATACTCGATGGTGCTGTCGACGCAGTATTCCAGGCCCTTGATCATGTTGGCCGCACCGAACAGGCGTTCCTCCTGGAACTGCAGCATCTGCATCATGAACCCGGCGCCTTCATGGCCGATGCGATTGCGCTGGGGCACGCGCACGTTGTCGAAAAACACCTGGGCGGTTTCCGAGCTGCGCATGCCGAGCTTGTCCAGATGCGAACTGAGGCTGATGCCCGGCGTGTTCATCGGCACCATGATCAGCGACTTGTTGACGTGCGGTTTGTCGTCCGAAGTGTTGGCCAGCAGGCAGATGAAGTCGGCGCTCGGCGAGTTGGTGATCCACATCTTGCTGCCGTTGATCACGTAGTCGTCGCCGTCCTTGCGCGCGGTGGTCTTGAGCCCGGCGACATCGGAGCCGGCGCCGACTTCCGAGACGCCGATGCAGCCGACTTGCTCGCCGGTAATGGCCGGGCGCAGGAATTCGTCGCGCAATTCATCGGAGCCGAAGCGGGCGAGGGCCGGGGTGCACATGTCGGTTTGCACGCCGATCGACATCGGAATGCCGCCGCAATGGATGGTGCCGAACTCTTCGGCGGCGACGATCGAATAGCTGTAATCCAGGCCCATGCCGCCGAATTTTTCCGGCTTGGAAATCCCCAACAGGCCGAGGTCGCCGGCCTTGCGGAAAATCTCGTGGATCGGAAAGCGCCCGGCCTTTTCCCATTCATCGACGTGCGGGTTGATCTCGTGCTCGACGAATTGGCGGACGGTGCGGCGCAGGGCTTCGTGTTCCGGGGTGAAGATCATTTTTATTGTTCTCCTTGAGTCCGTGGCAATCAGAACCGGCTGACGCCGAAGCTGTTGGGGGCCAGCGTGCGGATGTCGGCTTCGTGGCAGATGTCCAGCAGGTAACCGAGCAGGGTGCGGGTGTCGCGTGGATCGATCAGCCCGTCGTCCCACAGGTTGGCGCTGCCGTAGAGGGCGGTGGACTGGCTGTCGAGTTTCTGCGCGGTGACCTGTTCCAGCATGTCGAGCATCTTCGGGTCGGGCACCAGACCGTCTTTCAACTGCTTGGCTTCGGTGACGATCCGCAGCACCTTGCCGGCCTGGGCGCCACCCATCACCGCAGTGCGGCTGTTGGGCCAGGCGAAGATGAAGCGCGGATCGAGCCCGCGCCCGCACATCGCATAGTTGCCCGCGCCATAGGAGCCGCCGACCACGATGGTCAGTTTCGGCACCCGTGCATTGGCCACGGCCTGGATCAGTTTCGAGCCGTGCTTGATCACGCCGTGCTGTTCCGATTCGGTGCCGACCATGAACCCGGTGGTGTTGTGGAAAAACAGCAGGGGTGTCTGACTCTGGTCGCACAGCTGAATGAACTGCGCCGCCTTGCTCGCGCCATTGGGTGTGATCGGGCCGTTGTTGCCGATGAAGCCACAGGCGCGGCCCTGAATTTTCAGGTGGCCGCAAACGGTCTGCTGATCGAACTCGCCCTTGAACTCCATGAAACGCGATTCATCGGCGATCCGCGCAATGATTTCACGCACGTCGTAGGGCTTTTTCGGATCGTCCGGGATCAGGCCCAGCAGTTCGTCGATGGGATACAACGGCTCTTTGAATTGCGGTTCGGGCAGCCACGGAAGCTGCTCGTTCCAGTTCAACAGGCTGATGATTTCCCGCACCTGACGCACGCCGTCGGCATCGTTCTCGGCCAAATATTCGGCGGTTCCGGCGACTTGCGCGTGCATCTCTGCGCCGCCCAGTTCTTCGTCGGTGGCCACTTCGCCGGTCGCCGCCTTGAGCAAAGGGGGACCGGCGAGAAACAGCTTGGCCTTGCCGCGCACCACCACCACGTAATCCGACAGCCCCGGCTGATACGCACCTCCGGCCGTGGCCGAGCCGTGCACCACGGTGATCTGCGGCAGCCCCATGGCCGACATCCGCGCCTGATTGGCAAAACTGCGCGCGCCTTCGACGAAAATCTCCGCCGCATAATTGAGGTTGGCGCCACCGCTTTCGGCGAGGGTGATCACCGGCAGTTTGTTTTCCTGGGCGATCTGTTGCAGGCGCAGGGATTTTTTCAGACCCGACGGGGAAATCGTCCCGCCCTTGATCGCGCTGTTGTTCGCCACCACCAGCGCCCGCACGCCGGAAACGTAGCCAATGCCCGCAATCAAGCCGCCACCGGCCGAGCTGCCGTCCTTGTCGTCGTGCAGTTTGTAGCCGGCCAGGCTCGCCAGTTCGAGGAAGGGGGCTCCCGGGTCGAGCAGCAGGTTCAGGCGTTCGCGGGGCAGCAGTTGTCCGCGCTTGTCGAATTTCGGTTTGGCTTCGGCGGCCTTGTTCAGCAGGTTCTGTTCGAGCTGCTGGACTTGCTCGATGGCCGCGAGCATGGCGGTGCGGTTGCGCGCAAAGGCTTCGCTGTGCGGGTCAAGCTGGGACTGGATCTGCGGCATGGCTTACTCCTTGTCCTTCAAGACGTCCGGCATATAGGCCCGGTGGAAGCCGTTGAAGGATTCGCTGTGGGTCGCCTTGTGCAACGGCCATGCGCGACTGCCCAGGCTGGCCGCGCCATCGATGCGCAACGTGCTTCCGCTGATGAACGACGCCGCCGGGCTCAGCAGAAATACAATCGCGGCGCTGACCTCCGATTCGGTGCCGATGCGTTTGAGCGGTACATGTTCGCGCAAGGTCGGGATCACCGCCTTGAACGCGCCTTCGTAAGTGTCCATGCCGCTGGAGGCGATCCAGCCCGGCGCCACTGCGTTAACCCGAACGCCGGCATAACCCCATTCGAATGCCGCGGTCTTGGTGAAGTTGTCCATACCCGAACGGGCAGCGCCGGAGTGGCCCATGCCGGGCATGCCGCCCCACATGTCGGCGAGCATGTTGACGATGCTGCCGCCGTGTTTGCTCATCGATTGATTGAACACTTCCCGAGCCATCAGGAAACCGCCGACCAGATTGGTGCGCAGCACGGTTTCGAAGCCTTTCTGATTGATCGAGGCCAAGGGCGACGGGTACTGGCCGCCGGCATTGTTGACCAGTCCGTGGATCGGCCCGTGTTCGCGGATCAATTCGCCGACCAGCGTCTTCACGGCTTCTTCGTCACGAATGTCGCAAGCCCTCCAGTGCGCCCGGCCACCGTCCTCGGCGATTTCGGCAGCAACGGTTTGCAGCTTTTCCGGTTTGCGTCCGACCAGCACCACGGTGGCCCCGAGCGCGGCCAGTTCATGGGCGGTGCAACGCCCGATGCCGCTGCCGCCGCCAGTGACGATCACGGTCTGGCCGCTGAACAGATCAGCCCTGAAAATCGATTCGTATGCCATGGACAATCCTCTAGTCGAACTGCTCGGCGATGCTCTGTGGCACCGGGATCTGGATTTCCAGCAATTGTTGGGCGAAGGCTTTGCCCTGCGGGTCGATGCGCAGGCTCGCCACGCCACCGCCGCCGAGGGCGTTTTCCAGCAGGAAATTCAGGCTGTGAGTACCCGGCAGATACCAGCGTTCGACCCGGCCGTGAATCGGGTCGAGGACATGGCTCATCCAGTCGACGACCACGGCCGGGGTCAGCGCTTCGGCGATCCACGGCAGGTACTCCGGGCGACGTGGCATGACGCCGATGTTGCTGTGATTGCCCTTGTCGCCGGAGCGCGCCACCGCCAGTTTCACCAGCGGCACGCTGGCGTCGGCGCGGCCATGGGGTTTGGGCGTTTCGTGGGGCAGGGGCAAATCCTCGCTGTCGAGGGTGGCCGAGGCGGGCAGGACAAACGGGTGGTGCTCGCCGGCAATGTCGATCAGCAAGCTGCAGGCGCTTTTGTCGATCAGGAACGAGAACAGTCGGATCAGCGGATACACCGTCGGCCGCCCGCCGACGATGCCGGTCAGCCCCGGCGCCATGCCGGTGGCGGCCTGGGCGATTTCCCGGGAAAACAGGATCAAGGCCTGTTTGTTCGGGTGGCGCACGGCGAGTTTGATCACCACTTCGCGGCTGTCCCGACGCTGGCCGTGAGGGCCGTAGGTGGCTTCGCTGCCGAGCAGTTCGATATGGGTTTCGCTGTAGGGGCCCCAGCCGCGTTGCTCGAGCATTTCAGAAGTCTTGTCGATGATCGCCTGGCTGACGCGTCGGGCTTTTTCCACCGCATCGATGCCGGCGATCAGGCAACTGGCGGTGCAGCGGAAACCGTCCGGGTACGTCGCACTGACCTTGTATTTGTCGCTGGGCGGCAAGCCTCTGGCGCCGTGGACGCGAACTGCGTTTTTGCCTTGCTGCTGAAGCTTGACCTGACTGAAGTCGCAGACCACATCGGGCAACAGATAGGCCTGTGGATCGCCGATTTCGTAAAGCATCTGTTCGCCGACGGTCAGCGGCGTGACCAGTCCGCCGGAGCCTTCTGGTTTGCTGACGATGAACTGGCCGTCGGTGCTGACCTCGACGATCGGAAAACCGATGTGTTCGTAATCGGGTACGTCGCGCCAATCGGTGAAGTTGCCGCCGGTGCACTGTGCGCCACATTCGATGATGTGCCCGGCCAAGGCTGCTTGCGCGAGTTTGTCGTAGTCGTGCCACGACCAGCCGAATTCATGCACCAGTGCGGCGCTGACCACTGCGCTGTCGACCACGCGGCCGGTGATGACGATGTCGGCGCCCAGGCGCAGGGCTTCGACGATGCCCGGTGCGCCGAGGTAGGCGTTGGTCGAAACGCACATCGGCGGCAGCGGGGCGCCGCTGAACATTTCCGTGATGCCCTGGGTGGCGAGCTGTTTGAAGTGTGGTTGCAGGTCATCGCCCGACAGCACGGCGATTTTCAGCGCCACGCCGGCCTTGTCGCAGGCCGCTTGCAGGGCGGCGGCACAGGCCTGTGGATTGACTCCGCCGGCATTGCTGATGACGCGAATCTTCTGTTCGGCCAGTTGCGGCAGCAGGGGCGCCAGGACTTCGATGAAATCGCCGGCAAACCCTGCCTGCGGGTCCTTCATGCGGACGCCGGCCATGATCGACATGGTGATTTCGGCCAGGTAGTCGAACACCAGATAATTCAGCTGTCCCGCGGCCACGAGCTGCGCGGCGGCGGTCGAGGTATCTCCCCAGAATGCGCTGGCGCATCCGATGCGGACGGTGGTGGGCATTTTCATCTCCGACTCAGCAACCTGTGACAGAAGTGCATCGAGGCTACCAAGCAAGCGCTTGGTTTGTAAACAGGCTAGGTTATCTTCTGCCCAAGCGCTTGCTTGGTCGCGGCCGGCGGCTTAAATTGCCCGCGCAACCCTGCGGTTTCAGGGCGGCAGACGACTGAACGACTGTAGGAGAGAACGGGTGGACGAGCAAAAAGCCCTGAAGGTCATGCGCGAACTGGTCGACGAAGGCCGGTTGACCGACCCAGACAGCGCTCGCGGCAAACTGCTGCAAGTGGCGGCCCACCTGTTTCGCAACAAAGGCTACGAACGCACCACCGTGCGCGACCTGGCCGGCGCTGTGGGCATTCAGTCGGGCAGCATCTTTCATCACTTCAAGAGCAAGGACGAAATCCTGCGCGCGGTGATGGAAGAAACCATCCGCTACAACACGGCGCTGATGCGTGCAGCCCTGGCCGAAGCGGCCGATGTGCGCGAGCGGGTGCTGGCGCTGATCCGCTGCGAATTGCAGTCGATCATGGGCGGCAGCGGCGAAGCGATGGCGGTGCTGGTGTATGAGTGGCGCTCGCTGTCCGAAGACGGTCAGGCCAAGGTGCTGGCGCTGCGTGACATCTACGAGGACATCTGGCTGCAAGTGCTGGGCGAGGCCAAGGAAGCGGGGTTCATCCGCGGCGATGTGTTCATTACCCGACGTTTTCTCACGGGCGCATTGTCCTGGACCACCACCTGGTTCCGCGCCGGCGGCAGTTTGAGCCTCGATCAACTGGCCGAAGAAGCGCTGATCCTGGTGCTCGAAGAACGCTGATTACTTTCTATCGGCCCGGGAAACTGGCTAACTGGGCGAAACCGCCTAGCTTGAATGCATGGAACGGTACTTTTTCGGGGAGTGGGGTGTTTTGAAGTCTTCGTCAAATCGGACGGCCGCCGGGCTGATGCTCGCAGCGCTGGCTGCATCCTGGGTTTTGCCTGCTGAGGCGGTGCAAGTGGTTCGGGTGGGTGCGGCGCATTTCCCGCCTTACACCATTCGCCCGGAAAACGGTGCCGACACCGGGCTGCTGCCGGAGCTGGTCGCTGCATTGAACAGCTCGCAGAGCGACTACCGTTTCGAGCTTGTCCCCACCTCGATTCCGCGGCGGTTCGGCGATTTCAAGGAGGGCCGCACGGACATGGCGATCTTCGAGAACCCGGACTGGGGCTGGAAAGACATTCCCCATACCACGGTCGACATGGGACTGGAGGACGCGGAGATTTTCGTCGCGGAAAACGAACCCGGTCGCCAGCAGAATTACTTCGCTGATCTCAAGGGCAAACGCTTGGCGCTCTACAGCGGCTATCACTACGAGTTCGCCAACTTCAATGCCGACCCCAAATACCTCGCGGAAACCTACAACGCCACGCTGACCTATTCCCACGACAGCAACCTGTTGATGGTGCTGCGCGGTCGGGCGGACATTGCCCTGGTCACTCGCTCGTATCTGTTCGATTACCTGCTGCGCAACGACAAGGTGCGTGACGAATTGCTGGTGTCGCAACGCATCGACCAGATCTATCACCATTACGCCATTCTCAGCCCGAAAGCGCCGATTACCGGCGAGGCGTTCGGCAAGTTGCTGCAAGGGCTGCGCGACAGCGGGCAGATGCTGAAGATCTTCGATCCGTACAAGATTGCCGTGGTGCCAGTGCCTCACCCATGACGGGCGGTTTTTCGCGTCCGGCCTAAATTTCCCGCCCCGGCTCACGTCCCATCGTTGAACTGTCGACGATTATCGTGAGCCCGACCCATGTCCAATCTGAATGACCTGACTGCCCTGGCCTTGCCTTCGGGCAGTCAACTGATAGCCGATACCACTGAAAGCCGTCTGAGCCTCAGCCTGGACGGGCAACCGCTGATTCGCCTGCGCCTCGATCGTGAAGGCCAGGGGCCGATCCAGATCGATGAACGCTATGCATTGCCAGCAGGCCAGGCGCTGTGGGCGGCCTGCTATTGGCTGTTTGCCCGGGATCCGGCGCGTCAGCAACTGATCTGGCAACTGGATCAGCCGCCGACCGAAGCCTTGCTCAGTGGTTTGCTGGTGAGCACTGAAGTGGCGGGCGAATATCGCTGCGAGCGCACGCTGTTCTGGCAACTGCCGCAACCGTGGCTGGGGGCTTCGCTGACCGGCAGTTATCCGCAGCAGATGGTCATCAGCAACGGCAAGCGCCATCCGTTGCGACCGGTGAAACCGCGCGGTGAGGTTTATCGGCGTTTCGATGCACGTCTCGGTGCGTGGATTTCCCTGCGAACGGTAGAAATCGAGCAGGATCTTGCGCGTTTCAACCGTTGGCAGAACAGCCCGCGAGTCGCCAGTTTCTGGCAGGAAGAGGGCAGTATCGAACAGCATCGCGAGTACCTGAGCAAGCTCGACGCCGATCCGCACACTCTGACGCTGATTGGCTGTTTCGACGACCAGCCGTTCGCTTATTTCGAAGCCTACTGGGCCAAGGAAGATCGCATTGCGCCGTTCTACGATGCCGATAACTACGATCGCGGGATTCACATGCTGGTCGGCGAAGAAGATCATCGCGGCCCGCACAAGGTGGCGAGCTGGCTGTCGGCGCTGGTGCACTACCTGTTTCTGGATGATCCGCGTACGCAGCACGTCGTCGCCGAGCCGCGAGCCGACAACGCGAAGATGATCGGCCACATGCACAACCAGTGCTTCCACTGTGAAAAGGAGTTCGACTTCCCGCACAAGCGCGCGGCGTTGATGATCCTGGGGCGTGAGCGGTTTTTTGATCGCTGCAAACTGGCGTGACGCCTCGCTGAAACAAAAAAAGATCGCAGCCCTTCAGCGAAGGCTGCGATCTTTTTTTTGGCGGTGTGCTGTCAGCGACGGTTCGCAGTCACGGCATCTGCACGACTGCCCGACACCTTGCGGCAGTGCACCAGCGCATCACGAATCATGAAGTTGACCAGGGTCGGCGAAACGCCGAGTTCCTTGGCAATGTCCTTTTGCGGCACGCCATGCAGACGGTACATCTCGAAGGCGTAGCGGGTGCGGACCGGCAGCTCGGTCAGCGCATCGGCAATGTGTTCCAGGGTCGAGAAGTTGATGTGTGAGGTTTCCGGCGAGGCGCCCTGAATGACCACGTTCAACCCTTCCTCCTCGGGGCCGGCGTACTTCTGCTCCAGCGCCTGTTTGCGGTAGTGATCGATGGCCAGATTGCGCACGATCTGGAACAGATAACTCAGCTGGGCCTTGATCGACGACGTGATCGGCGGCGCCGATTGCAGTCGGAAGAACGCATCCTGCACCACATCTTCGGCGCGTGAACGGCAGCCGGTAATGCGGGCTGCAATCTTGACCAGAATCAGTCGATTGTCGACGAATGCCTGAAGTAGCGGTGAATCGCACCTGCTTGTGGATACTTGTTCCGTCATGGAAATCACCTTGCTGCCAATAGGTTAGTGGGACGCCTGGGGGACGGGGCCGTCCTACACATCGAGCGACAAATTATGTTGAATGATAATGATTGTCAATTGAGAAAGAGAACTAATGATCCATAACGGTGCGATCCGTGAACTGCGACACGCCGCCGCACTCGTCCAAGCGCCCAGCCCCATTGGCGATCCAGCCTGCCGACTAATTATTTCAAGACGTCATCCGTTCTCATTGGTGAATGGTTCCGGGTACACAGCCCCGGCCATACCGCATTCCAATGCCTTGCACGGTCGGCGAAGACCGTGTCCCGCATGCCTTGCACGGGCATGCCGCAGCCAACCCGATTCCACCAGCAAGCCGAATTCAGGCAGGAAACCTCATGACCGACGCGTTCGAACTCCCCAGCACCCTGGTCCAAGCCCTCCAGCGCCGCGCGGCTCTGACGCCGGATCGGCTGGCCTTGCGTTTTCTCGCTGAAACCGAGGAGCAGGCTGTGGTGCTCAGTTACCGCGAACTCGATCAGCGTGCGCGCACCATCGCGGCAGCGTTGCAGGCCGAGGCCGGATTCGGTGATCGCGCGGTGCTGCTGTTCCCGAGCGGCCCGGATTACGTCGCGGCGTTTTTCGGTTGCCTGTACGCGGGCGTGATCGCGGTGCCGGCTTATCCGCCGGAATCGGCCAAGCGTCACCATCAGGAACGCCTGCTGTCGATCATTGCCGACGCCGAACCGCGTCTGCTGCTGGCCAGCGCCGACCTGCGCGACGCCTTGCAGCAAATCGAAGGTGCGCCGCCGCTGTTGTGCGTCGACACCCTCGACGCCTCGCTGGCCGAGCGTTGGGTCGAACCGACCTTGCCGCAAGACCACATCGCCTTCCTGCAATACACCTCCGGCTCCACCGCGCTGCCCAAAGGTGTACAGGTCAGCCACGGCAACCTGGTGGCCAACGAACTGTTGATCCGTCACGGCTTCGGCATCGACGTGAACCCGGACGACGTGATCGTCAGCTGGCTGCCGCTGTACCACGACATGGGCCTGATCGGCGGTCTGCTGCAGCCGATCTTCAGCGGCGTGCCGTGCATCCTGATGTCGCCGGCGTACTTCCTCGGCCGGCCGTTGCGCTGGCTCGAAGCGATCAGCCAATACGGCGGCACCATCAGCGGCGGCCCTGACTTTGCCTATCGACTGTGCAGCGAGCGGGTCAGCGAATCGGCGCTGGAGCGTCTCGACCTGAGCCGCTGGCGCGTCGCCTATTCCGGCTCCGAACCGATCCGTCTCGACACCCTTGAGCGTTTCGCCGAGAAGTTCACTGCGTGTGGTTTCAGCGAAAGCAGTTTCATGGCGTCCTACGGTCTGGCGGAAGCGACCCTGTTCGTCGCCGGCACACCTCGCGGCACGGGCATTCCGGCCCTGCGCGTCGACGATCAAGCCCTGGCACAGAACCGTGCCGAAGTGGGCGAGGGCAGCCCGATCATGAGTTGCGGCATCAGCCAGCCCGATCATGCGGTGCTGATCGTCGAGCCGACCACGCTGGCAGAGTTGGCCGACAACGCCGTCGGTGAAGTCTGGGCCACCGGCCCGAGCATCGCCCACGGCTACTGGCGCAACCCCGAGGCCAGCGCCAAGACTTTCGTCCAGCACGCCGGCCAGACCTGGCTGCGCACCGGTGACCTGGGCTTCATTCGCGACGGCGAACTGTTCATCACCGGTCGCCTGAAGGACATGCTGATCGTACGCGGCCACAACCTCTACCCGCAGGACATCGAGAAGACGGTCGAGAGCGAAGTGGAGGTGGTGCGCAAGGGCCGCGTCGCCGCGTTCGCGGTCAATCAGAATGGCGAAGAAGGCATCGGCATCGCGGCGGAAATCAGCCGCAGCGTGCAGAAAATCCTGCCGCCCGAAGCGCTGATCAAAGCCATCCGTCAGGCGGTGGCCGAGACTTATCAGGAAGCACCGAGCGTGGTGGTGCTGCTCAATCCGGGTGCGTTGCCGAAGACCTCCAGCGGCAAGCTGCAACGTTCGGCCTGCCGCAATCGTCTGGCTGACGGCAGCCTCGACAGCTACGCGGTGTTCCCGTCGGCCACCGCTGAAACCAGCGAATCGACCGCGTCCGCCTCTGAGCTGGAAGCCCTGATCGGCAAGGTCTGGGCCGAGCAACTCAACGTCAAGCAAGTCAACGCCGACGATCACTTCTTCCTGCTCGGCGGCAACTCGATCGCCGCAACTCAGGTGATCGCCAAGGTCCGTGAAGAGCTGGGCCTGGAGCTAAACCTGCGCCTGCTGTTCGAAGCCCCGACCCTGTCTGCGTTCGCCGCTGCCGTGGCGCAACAGCAACAGGACGGCGGCAGCGCCCAGGGCGAAATCACCGCACTGTCGCGCAACGAAGCACTGCCGCAATCGCTGGCGCAAAACCGTCTGTGGATCACCTGGCAACTCGATCCGCACAGCAGCGCCTACAACATTCCCGGCGCCCTGCGCCTGCGCGGCGAACTGGACGAAGACGCATTGCGCGCCAGTTTCCAGCAACTGATCGAACGCCACGAATCCCTGCGCACGCGTTTCTTCGAGCGCGATGGCGTGGCCCTGCAACAGGTCGAAGCGGCGGGCGAGTTCAACCTGCAACTGATCGACATCAGCGATCTGCCGGCCAGCGAACGTGAAGCACGTGCACAACAAATCCGTGAGGACGAAGCCCGCACCCAGTTCGACCTGGAGAAAGGCCCGCTGCTGTGGGTGACCCTGGTTCGCCTCGACGACGAAGATCACCAACTGCTGGTGACGATGCACCACATCATCGCTGACGGCTGGTCGCTGAACGTATTGATCGACGAGTTCTCGCGCCTGTACGCCGCTGCTTCCCAAGGCCAGCGCGCCGAACTCGCGCCGCTGCCCACCCAATACGCCGACTATGGCAGTTGGCAGCGCCAGTGGCTGGCGCAAGGCGAGGGCGAGCGACAACTGGCGTACTGGAAAGCGCAGTTGGGTAATGAGCATCCGACGCTGGAACTGGCGACCGACCATCCACGTTCTGCCAAACAAATTCACAGCGCCACACGCCACAGCGTTCGTCTGGGAATCAGCCTCAGCGACGCCATTCGCCAAACCGCCCAGGCCTATCAATCCACGCCTTTCATGTTGCTGCTCTCGGCTTTCCAAAGCCTGTTGCATCGTTACAGCGGCCAGCGCGACATTCGTATCGGTGTGCCCAACGCCAACCGTCCGCGTCTGGAAACCCAGGGCCTGATCGGCTTCTTCATCAACACTCAGGTACTGCGTGCTGACGTCGATTCGCGTCTGCCGTTCACCGAACTGCTGGCGCAAACCCGTCAGGCTGCGCTCGGTGCTCAGGCGAATCAGGACCTGCCGTTCGAACAACTGCTCGAAGCCTTCCCGCAGGCTCGCGAACAAGGTCTGTTCCAGGTCATGTTCAACCACCAGCAACGCGACCTGAGTGCGCTCAAGCGTCTGCCGGGCGTGCTCGCCGAGGAACTGCCGTGGCACAGTCGCGAGGCCAAGTTCGACCTGCAACTGCACAGTGAAGAAGACCGAAATGGTCGTCTGACGCTGTCCTTCGACTATGCCGATGAGCTGTTCGACGCCGCGACCATCGAGCGTCTCGCCGAGCATTTCAGCAACCTGCTGCGCGCTGTCTGCGAGCGCCCGGATCAGGCAATTGGTGACCTGCCACTGCTGACCGCCGACGAACACACTCAGCAAAACGCGTGGAGCGTCGCCCCATGCACGCCGGCTCAGCAATGGCTGCCGGAACTGCTGAATGAACAGGCCCGTCAGACCCCTGATCGCACCGCCCTGATATGGGACGGCGGCAGCCTCGACTTCGCCGAACTGCACGCCCAGGCCAACCGTCTCGCCCATTACCTGCGCGACAAAGGCGTCGGCCCGGACGTGTGCGTGGCCATCGCCGCCGAGCGTTCGCCGCAACTGCTGATCGGTCTGCTGGCGATCATCAAGGCCGGCGGCGCCTACGTGCCGTTGGACCCGGATTACCCGGCCGATCGTCTGGCCTACATGCTCAGCGACAGCGGCGTCGAACTGCTGCTGACCCAGACTGCATTGCTCGACCGCTTGCCGGCCAGCGAAGGCGTCAGCGTGATCGCCATGGACACCCTGCACCTGGAAAACTGGCCGAGCCAGGCACCGGGTCTGCACCTGCACGGCGACAACCTCGCCTACGTGATTTACACCTCCGGCTCCACCGGCCAGCCGAAAGGCGTGGGCAACACTCACGCGGCGCTGGCCGAACGTCTGCAATGGATGCAGAACACCTATCGCCTGAACGACACCGACGTGCTGATGCAAAAGGCGCCGATCAGTTTCGACGTGTCGGTGTGGGAATGCTTCTGGCCGTTGATCACCGGCGCGCGCCTGCTGATCGCCGGCCCCGGTGAACACCGCGATCCGCATCGCATCGCGCAGTTGGTTCAGCAGTACGGCGTGACCACGCTGCACTTCGTGCCGCCGCTGCTTTCGCTGTTCATCGATGAACCGTTGAGCGCCGAGTGCACCAGCCTGCGCCGGGTGTTCTCTGGCGGTGAAGCACTGCCGGCGGAGCTGCGCAACCGCGTGCTGGCGCAACTGCCGACGGTGCAACTGCACAACCGTTATGGCCCGACTGAAACCGCGATCAACGTCACCCACTGGCATTGCACGGTGGCCGATGGCGAGCGTTCGCCGATTGGCCGTCCGCTGGGCAACGTGGTTTGCCGTGTGCTCGACAGCGATCTCAACCCAGTGCCGGCCGGTGTGCCGGGTGAGCTGTGCATCAGCGGCATCGGCCTGGCCCGTGGTTATCTCGGCCGCCCGGCGCTGACCGCCGAACGTTTCGTGGTCGATCCGCTGGGTGAGCAGGGTGCGCGTCTGTACCGCACCGGTGACCGCGCGCGCTGGACCAACGATGGCGTGATCGAATACCTCGGCCGCCTCGATCAGCAGGTCAAACTGCGCGGCTTCCGCGTCGAGCCGGAAGAAATCGAAGCCCGTCTGCTCGCTCAGGAAGGCGTGGCCCAGGCCGCCGTGCTGGTGCGTGAAACCGTCGCCGGCCCGCAATTGATCGGCTACTTCACCGCCACCGATGCCAATGAAGATCAGGACGCGCAGATCGCTCGCCTGAAAACCGCACTGGCTGCCGAGCTGCCGGAATACATGGTCCCGGCGCAACTGATGCGTCTGGACGCAATGCCCCTGAGCCCGAGCGGCAAACTCGACCGCCGCGCCTTGCCCGAGCCGCAATGGCAGGTGCGCGAACACGTCGAACCGGTCACCGAGCTGGAACAACAGATCGCCGCGATCTGGCGCGAAGTGCTGGGCCTGAAACAGGTCGGCCTGCGTGACGACTTCTTCGCCCTCGGCGGTCACTCGCTGCTGGCCACGCAAATCATTTCCCGCACCCGTCAGGCCTGCGACGTCGAATTGCCGCTGCGTGCCTTGTTTGAACACAGCGAACTGGGTGATTTCGCCGAACAGATCCGCCAGATCCAGGCCAGCGGCCGCACCAACAAACAGCCGCCGATCGACAAGGTTGATCGCAGCAAACCGGTGCCGTTGTCCTATTCCCAGCAGCGCATGTGGTTCCTCTGGCAGATGGAACCGGACAGCCCGGCGTACAACGTCGGCGGCATGGCGCGCCTGCGTGGCGTTCTGGATGTCGGGCGTTTCGAAGCAGCGTTGCAAGCGCTGATCCTGCGCCACGAAACCCTGCGCACCACGTTCCCGAGTGTCGATGGTGTGGCCCGTCAGCAGGTGCATGCCGAGACCGGCGTGCGCATGGACTGGAAGGATTTCTCGAAATTCGCCGCTGATGTGCGCGAGCAGAAAGTCCAGCAACTGGCCGACGATGAAGCGCATTTGCCGTTCGATCTGGAGACCGGCCCGCTGCTGCGCGCCTGTCTGGTCAAGACTGCCGAGCACGAGCATTACTTCGTCCTGACCCTGCACCACATTGTCACCGAAGGCTGGGCGATGGACATCTTCGCCCGGGAATTCAGCGCGCTGTACGAAGCGTTCGTCGATGACCGCGACTCGCCGCTGGAGCCGCTGCCGGTACAGTACCTCGACTACAGCGTGTGGCAACGCAACTGGCTGGAGTCCGGCGAGCGTCAGCGTCAGCTCGACTACTGGACCGCACAACTGGGTCGCGAACACCCACTGCTGGAATTGCCGGGCGACCGTCCGCGTCCACCGGTGCAAAGTCACCAGGGTGAACTGTTCCGTTTCGACCTCAGCGATGACCTTGCCGCTCGCGTTCGGGCGTTCAACGCGCAGAACGGTCTGACCCTGTTCATGACCATGACCGCAGCACTTGCAACGTTGCTCTATCGCTACAGCGGCCAGACCGATCTGCGCATCGGCGCGCCCGTGGCCAACCGTATCCGTCCGGAAAGCGAAGGGCTGATCGGTGCATTCCTCAATACCCAGGTGCTGCGTTGCCAGCTCGACGGCCAGATGTCGGTCGGCGAATTGTTCGAGCAGGTGCGTCACACCGTGATCGAAGGCCAGTCCCATCAGGACCTGCCGTTCGATCATCTTGTTGAAGCTTTGCAGCCACCGCGCAGCGCGGCGTACAACCCGCTGTTCCAGGTGATGTGCAACGTGCAGCGCTGGGAATTCCAGCAGAGCCGCATGCTCGCCGGGATGACTGTCGAATACCTGGCCAACGATGCGCGGGCGACCAAGTTCGACCTCAACCTGGAAGTCACCGACCTCGACCATCGCCTCGGTTGCTGCCTGACTTACAGCACCGACTTGTTCGATGAACCAACCATCGCGCGCATGGCCAGACATTGGCGCAACCTGCTGGAAGCGCTGATCGCCGACCCTCAACAGCGCCTCAGCGAATTGCCATTGCTCGATGCGCCTGAGCAACAACAATTGCTCGACAGCCTTGGCGTCGAACCGGGCGAGCGTCGTCTCGATCAATGCATTCATCACCTGTTCGCCGAGCAGGCACTGGCGCGCAAAGATGCGCCGGCCCTGACTTTTGCCGGGCAGACCCTGAGCTACGCCGAACTCGACGCCCGCGCCAATCGTCTGGCCTGGGCCCTGCGCGAGCGCGGTGTCGGCCCGCAAGTGCGGGTCGGTCTGGCGCTGGAGCGTTCGCTGGAAATGGTCGTCGGCCTGTTGGCGATCCTCAAGGCCGGCGGTGCCTACGTGCCGCTGGACCCGGAATACCCACTCGACCGCCTGCATTACATGATCGAAGACAGCCGCGTCGGCCTGCTGCTCAGCGACCGGGCGATGTTCAAAGCCCTCGGCGAGCTGCCGTCGAACGTGGCGCGCTGGTGCCTGGAAGACGACAGCGCAGCGCTGGCCGATTACCCGGCCACCGAGCTGCCATTTATCAGCCTGCCGCAGCATCAGGCGTACCTGATTTACACCTCGGGCTCCACCGGCAAGCCGAAAGGCGTGGTGGTGTCCCACGGTGAAATCGCCATGCACTGCCAGGCGGTGATTGAGCGTTTTGGCATGCGTGCGGACGATTGTGAACTGCACTTCTATTCGATCAACTTCGACGCCGCCACCGAGCGTCTGCTGGTGCCGCTGCTCAGCGGTGCGCAGGTGGTACTGCGTGCGCAAGGACAGTGGGACGCGGAAGAAATCTGCGGCCTGATTCGCGAACATCGGATCAATATCCTCGGCTTCACCCCGAGCTACGGCAGCCAGTTGGCGCAGTTCCTCGCGACGCAAAACGACATCCTGCCGGTGCGCATGATCATCACCGGCGGCGAAGCGCTGACCGGTGAACACCTGCAACGGATTCGCGCGGCGTTCAAGCCGAGCCTGTTCTTCAACGCCTACGGCCCGACCGAAACCGTGGTCATGCCGTTGGCCAGTCTGGCGCCGGAAGTATTGGAAGAGGGCGCCGGCAGCGTGCCGATCGGCAGCGTGATCGGTGATCGTGTGGCCTACATACTCGACGCCGATCTGGCACTGGTGCCGCAAGGCGCGACCGGTGAGTTGTTCGTCGGCGGCGCCGGCCTGGCCCAGGGTTATCACGACCGTGCGGGCATCAGCGCCGAGCGTTTTGTCGCCGACCCGTTTGCCGCCAATGGCGGGCGCATGTACCGCACCGGCGACCTGGTGCGCCAGCGCGCCGATGGTCTGGTGGAATACCTCGGGCGGATCGACCATCAGGTGAAGATCCGTGGTTTCCGGATCGAACTGGGCGAGATCGAAACCCGCCTGCTCGATCACGCTTCAATCCGCGAAGCGGTGGTGCTGGCGCTGGATGCGCCGAGCGGCAAGCAACTGGTCGGCTATCTCGTGACCGAGGTCGCTTCGCGAAGCGAAGCCGAGCAAGCAGAACTGCGCGAAGCCCTCAAGACGCATCTGAAGACGCAATTGCCGGACTACATGGTGCCGACGCATTTGATTCTGTTGGCCAGCATGCCGCTGACCGCCAACGGCAAGCTCGACCGCCGCGCCTTGCCGGCGCCGGATCCGGAGCTCAATCGTCAGGATTACGTGGCGCCAAGCAACGAGCTGGAGCAGACCCTCGCGCAGATCTGGTGCGAAGTGCTCAACGTCGAGCAGGTCGGCCTCAACGACAACTTCTTCGAACTGGGCGGCGACTCGATCCTGTCGATTCAGGTGGTCAGCCGTGCGCGGCAGCAGGGCATTCACTTCAGCCCTCGCGATCTGTTCCAGCACCAGACTGTGCAGACGCTGGCCGCTGTCGCCAGTCGCAGTAAAACCGTGACCGCCGAACAAGGTCTGGTCTCCGGCGAATCGCGTCTGACGCCGATCCAGCACTGGTTCTTCGACACCGAGATTCCCGAGCGTCAGCACTGGAACCAGGCGTTGTTGCTGGAGCCGACGGCGACGCTGGAACCGCATCGTCTGGAACAGGCGTTGCTGGCCGTGATCGAGCAGCATGACGCCTTGCGCCTGCGCTTCACCGAGGCCAACGGCGTATGGCAAGCGACCCATCAACCGGTCACCGATGCCGCCGTGCTGTGGCAGGTTCGCGTGCCATCGATGGACAAGTGCGCCGCACTGTTCGCCGATGCCCAGCGCAGCCTCGATCTGGAGCAGGGTCCGCTGGTGCGCGCCTTGTTGATTGACGGGCCGGAGGGTCAGCAACGACTGTTCATCGCGATTCATCACCTGGTGGTCGACGGTGTGTCGTGGCGCGTACTGCTCGACGATCTGCAAACCGTGTATCGCCAGCTCGACGCCGATCAGTCGGTGAAACTGCCGGCGAAAACCAGCGCCTTCAAGGACTGGGCGGCACGCTTGCAGGCCTACGCCGGCAGTGAATCCCTGCGTGAAGAACTGAGCTGGTGGCAGGCGCAACTGGCTGGCCCGAATGCCGATTTGCCGTGCGAACGCCCTGAGGGTGGCCGCGAGAATCGCCATGCGCAAACCGTCAGCGTGCGTCTGGATGCAGAAAAAACCAAACAACTGCTGCAGCAGGCACCGAGCGCCTATCGCACGCAGGTCAACGACTTGTTGCTGACTGCGCTGGCCCGCGTGCTGTGCCGCTGGAGCGGTCAGCCGTCAGCGCTGATTCAACTGGAAGGCCACGGCCGCGAAACCCTGTTCGACGAGATCGACCTGACCCGCACCGTCGGCTGGTTCACCAGCGCTTATCCGCTGCGCCTGACCCCGCACAACATCGAAGAAGCCGCCGGGCAGGGCGCTTCGATCAAGGCGATCAAGGAACAACTGCGCGCCGTTCCGCACAAAGGCCTCGGTTATGGTGTGCTGCGTTATCTGGCCGATGACGTCAGCCGTCAGAGCATGGCAGCGTTGCCGAACGCACCGATCACCTTCAACTACCTCGGCCAGTTCGACCAGAGTTTCGGCAGCGATGCGCTGTTCCGTCCGCTGGATGAATCGGTCGGTGCCGCCCACGATCCGCACGCACCGTTGCCGAACGAGTTGAGCGTCGACAGTCAGGTGTACGGCGGGGAACTGCTGCTGCGCTGGACCTTCAGCGCCGAACGTTACGACGCCCAGACCATCAACGACTTGGCCGATGCCTACGTCGGTGAGTTGCAGAGCCTGATCGAACATTGCCTGCAGGACGAGGCCGGTGGTTTGACGCCATCGGACTTCCCGCTGGCGAAACTGACCCAGGCGCAACTCGACGCACTGCCGGTGCCGGCGGCGCACATTGAAGATGTGTACCCGCTGACCCCGATGCAGGAAGGCATGCTGCTACACACCTTGCTGGAGCCGGGCACCGGTCTGTACTACATGCAGGATCGCTATCGCATCAACAGCGAACTCGACCCCGAGCGTTTCGCCCAGTCGTGGCAAGCGGTGATCGCCCGTCATGAAGCGCTGCGTGCGTCGTTCTGCTGGAACGTCGGCGAAGACATGCTGCAAGTGATCCACACACCGGGTCACACGCCGATCGAGTACCTGGACTGGAGCGCCATCGCTGACGCCGAGCAGGAGCCGAAGCTGCAAGCGCTGCTCAAGGCCGAGCGCGAAGCCGGGTTCGATCTGCTCAATCAGGCACCGTTCCACCTGCGTCTGATCAAGGTTGGCGCGGCGCGCTACTGGTTCATGATGAGTAACCACCACATCCTGATCGATGCCTGGTGCCGCTCGCTGCTGATGAACGATTTCTTCGAGATCTACACCGCTCTGGGCGAAGGTCGCGAAGCGCAATTGGCGGTGCCGCCGCGCTACCGCGATTACATCGGCTGGCTGCAACGCCAGAGCCTGGCCGAGGCGCGTCAGTGGTGGCAGCAGAACCTGCAAGGGTTCGAGCGCACCACGCCGATCCCGAGCGACCGTCCGTTCCTGCGTGAACACGCTGGCGAAAGCGGCGGCATGATCGTCGGCGACCGCTACACCCGCCTCAATGTCGAGGATGGCGCCCGTCTGCGCGAGTTGGCCCAGGCCCATCAACTGACCATCAACACCTTCGCCCAAGCGGCGTGGGCACTGGTGCTGCGACGCATGAGCGGTGATCGCGACGTGCTGTTCGGCGTGACCGTGGCCGGGCGTCCGGTGGAGATGCCGGAGATGCAACGCACCGTCGGCCTGTTCATCAACAGCATCGCGCTGCGGGTGCAGATCCCGGCGGACGATCAGCGGGCCAGTGTGCGTCAGTGGCTGAGCGGTCTGCTCGACAGCAACATGCAACTGCGCGAGTACGAATACCTGCCGCTGGTGAACATCCAGGAGCAAAGCGAGCTGCCGAAAGGCCAGCCGCTGTTCGACAGCCTGTTCGTGTTCGAAAACGCCCCGGTGGAAGTCTCGGTGCTGGATCGGGCGCAGAGCCTCAACGCGACGTCGGACTCGGGCCGTACCCACACCAACTTCCCGTTGACGGCGGTGTGCTACCCGGGCGACGACCTCGGTCTGCACCTGTCTTACGACCAGCGTTACTTCGACGAGTCGACCATCGAGCGCATGCTCGGCGAGTTCAAGCGTCTGCTGCTGGCGCTGGTCGACGGCTTCCATGGCGACATGGCTGACCTGCCGCTGCTGGGCTTTGATGAACAGGACTTCCTGCTCCACGGCTGCAACCAGAGTGAGCACGACTATCCGCTGGAGCAGAGCTACGTCGAACTGTTCGAAGCACAGGTCGCGCAACATCCGCAACGCATTGCCGCCAGTTGCCTCGATCAGCAGTTGAGCTACGAGCAACTGAACCACAACGCCAACCGTCTCGGCCATGCACTGGTTGCGGCCGGGGTGCAGATGGATCAACCGGTGGCGCTGCTGGGCGAGCGCAATCTGGATCTGCTGGGCATGATCATCGGCAGCTTCAAGGCCGGTGCCGGTTACCTGCCGCTGGATCCGGGCCTGCCGAGCCAGCGTCTGCAACGCATCATCGAGCTCAGTCGCACGCCGGTGCTGGTGTGCACCGAGGCTTGCCGTGAACAGGCGACGACCTTGCTGGATGAATTCAGCTGCGCCAACCGTCCACGCCTGTTGGTGTGGGAAGAGGTTCAGGCGGGCGCGGTGTCGTCGGCGAATCCGGGCATCTTCAGCGGCCCGGACAACCTGGCCTACGTGATCTACACCTCGGGCTCCACCGGTTTGCCGAAGGGCGTGATGGTCGAGCAGCGCGGCATGCTCAACAACCAGTTGAGCAAGGTGCCGTACCTGAATCTGAGCGACGCCGATGTGATTGCCCAGACCGCTTCGCAAAGCTTCGACATTTCGGTCTGGCAGTTCCTCGCCGCGCCGCTGTTCGGTGCGCGGGTGGACATCGTGCCGAACACCATCGCCCATGATCCGCAAGGCTTGCTGGTGCATGTGCAACAGCAGGGCATCACCGTGCTGGAAAGCGTGCCGTCGTTGATCCAGGGCATGCTCGCTTCGGATCGCCTGAGCCTCGACGGGCTGCGCTGGATGTTGCCGACCGGTGAAGCGATGCCGCCGGAACTGGCGCACCAATGGCTGCTGCGTTATCCGGACATCGGTCTGGTCAACGCCTATGGCCCGGCGGAGTGCTCAGACGATGTGGCGTTCTTCCGTGTCGATCTGGCGTCGACTCGCGGCAGTTACCTGCCGATCGGTACGCCGACCGACAACAACTTGCTGTACCTGCTCGATGGCGCGCTGGATCTGGTGCCGCTGGGTGCGGTGGGCGAGTTGTGCGTGGCCGGCACCGGTGTCGGTCGTGGTTATGTCAGCGATCCGCTGCGCACCGCGCCGGTGTTCGTGCCGAATCCGTTCGGTGCGCCGGGCGAGCGTCTGTATCGCACCGGTGACCTGGCGCGCCGTCGCAGCGACGGGGTGCTGGAATACGTCGGCCGGGTCGACCATCAGGTGAAGATTCGCGGTTACCGGATCGAGCTGGGTGAAATCGAGGCGCGTCTGCACGAGCAACCGGAAGTCCGTGACGGGGCGGTCGGCGTGCAGGAAGGCATCAACGGCAAGCATCTGGTCGGCTACCTGGTGGCCGCAGATTCCGCACTGAGTCAGAGCGAACGGCTGGAGCGGATCAAGCAGCGCCTGCGCGCCGAACTGCCGGAATACATGGTGCCGCTGCACTGGTTGTGGCTCGACCGGTTGCCGCTCAATGCCAACGGCAAACTCGACCGCAAGGCCTTGCCGGCGCTGGAGATCGGCCAGTTGCAGAGTCAGGATTACCTGGCACCGCGCAGCGAACTGGAGCAGACCCTGGCCGATATCTGGGCCGAGGTGCTGAAGGTCGAGAAGGTCGGGGTCCGCGACAACTTCTTCGAACTCGGCGGCCACTCGCTGCTCGCCACACAAATCGCCTCGCGAGTGCAGAAAACCCTGCAACGGGATGTGCCGCTGCGAGCGATGTTCGAGTGCAGCACGGTGGAGGAACTGGCCGAGTACATCGAAGGGCTGGCGGCCAGTGACATTACCGAAGAGAAGGTGGATCGGTTGAATGATCTGATGGCGGCGCTGGAAGGTTTGTAGTCTTCAGCGCCTGTGCGTTCAACACATTTCAACCGGTACATTCACGTACATTTCCAAGGTTGACGATCGAGAACCGGCAGCTCAGGCTGCCGGTTCTCTTTTTTTGTCGCGGGGGTAGTCGATGCCTTTCTTCACGGTGGACGGACAAGCACTTCATTACATTGATCAAGGCACAGGCCCGGCGGTGTTGCTGGCCGGCAGTTACCTGTGGGATCAGGCCATGTGGGCACCGCAGATCGCTGCGTTGTCGCCTCACTATCGGGTGATTGCGCTGGATCTGTGGGGCCATGGTGAATCGGGGCGTTTGCCTGAAGGCACCACGTCTCTGGATGACATCGCACGTCAGGCGCTGGCGTTGCTCGATCATCTGGAGATTGACCGGGTGACACTGGTCGGGTTGTCGGTCGGCGGCATGTGGGGCGTGCGCCTCGCTCTGTCGGCACCGCAGCGGCTCAACGGTCTGGTACTGATGGACACCTACGTCGGCGTCGAACCGGAACCGACCCGTCAGTATTACTTTTCCCTGTTCAAGCAGATTGAAGAAAGCGGTGAGATCTCCGAGCAGTTGCTCGATATCGTGGTGCCGATCTTCTTCCGTCCGGGCATCGATCCGCAGTCTGCGCTGTATCAGGATTTCCGCGCAAAACTCGCCGGTTATTCCGCTGATCGCCTGCGTCAAAGCATCGTGCCGATGGGGCGCATCACGTTTGGCCGTGATGACCTGTTGCCGCGTCTGGGCGAGCTGAATGCGGCGACCACACTGGTGGTCTGCGGCGATCAGGACAAACCCCGTCCACCGTCGGAAGCCAAGGAAATGGCCGAGCTGATCGGCTGCCCGAGTGTGCTGGTGCCCGAGGCCGGGCATATCTCCAATCTGGAGAATCCGGAGTTTGTGACGGAGGTGTTGTTCAGCTTCCTGGCGGAGCGCCATTAACAAGATCGCCGCGTGTCGCAGCTTTTACAGGGGGGTGTGTTTCCTGTAGGCGCTGCGACGCGCGGCGATCTTTTGGTCCTGCTTATTTCGGCCCGAGAATCTTCGCCAGCTTGTCCGGCGTCGGCGCGCCTTGCTGTTGTTGCAGCTCACCCTTGTCGTCCATGTAGAAGATCGCTGGGGTGGCCTGTAATTCCAGGTCCTCCATCAACTGCATGTTCGCTGCGAGTTTGGTCTGCACGGCGGCCGGAATGTTCTTCAAGGCCTTGAGCGTGCTGGCTGTGCCGGCCTTTTCGTGATCTTCAAGGGCTTTGGCTGGGTCTTTGGCGGCCAGCAGCGCGGCGGATTTGGCCGGGCTGTCTTCGCGGATGATGCCGACCATGATGTGGCGCAACTGCACCTTGCCGGCCTTGACCCATGGGCGGGCCTGTTCCCAGAACATGTTGCAGTACGGGCAGTTCGGGTCGCTGAACAGGTACACCGTGCGCGGTGCATCCTTGTTGCCGTCCTGAATCCAGTTGCTGGCCTCGAACTTGGCCCAGACTTCCTTGGCCATTGGCGCGTAGACAAGTTTTTGCAGCGGTGCGCTGCTCAGGTCGTTGCCGTCGGCGTCGTACAGGTTGCCCAACAACACGTGCTTGCCGTCCGGCGTCAGGTACAGCGCCATGCCGCGGTTCTGGTATTGCGCGGCGTAGCCACGCAGGCCGTCGGGCGCGTCGAACTGGCCGACGATTTTTGCGCCCTTGGCTTCGATCTTCTTGATCGCGTCAGGCAATTCTTCAGCGGCCTGCACCGACGGCAAGTGCAGCAGGGCAGCGCCCAGAGTCAGCGTCAGCAGGTGGCGGAGGCGGGGCATGGCAGTTTCCTTGCAGAGGTGGCCGGTGCGGCGTTCGTATTCGGATTGGGGATGTCGAAGTTTTCCAGGGCTCGAGCCAGACTGGCGTTCGACAACTCGCCCAGATGACTGGCCAGCAATTGACCGTCAGGGCTGTAGAACAGCGTAGTCGGCAATGCCATGGAACCCACGGCCTGGCCCAGATGACCGCTGCGATCGAACAGCACGTTGTTCAGGCTCAGGCCCTGGGTTTCGAGGAAGGTCGCGACGCTTTGCATGCTTTCGGCCTGATTGACGAACAGGAACGTCAGGTCCGGGCGTTGCTGCTGGGCGTTTTCCAGTACCGGCATTTCGCGGCGGCATGGCGGGCACCAGGTGGCCCACAGGTTGATCACCAGCGGGCCGCCCTGATAGTCGGCGAGTTTCACGGTTTCCCCGGCGGCGTTGCGCAGGGTGATGTCCGGCAGACGTGTGCCTTGCTCGTAGAGGCTCAGCGACAGGGTGGCCAGCAACCAGAATGCCACGCCACTGACCACGCCGAACCCCAACGGTCGACGCAAACCCGGCCGCCGCCAGCCGCGATACAGCGCTGCCAGCAGCAATACGATCACCCCCGGCCAAGCGAGAAAACCACCGTCGCGCAGGTCGATGATCTGCCACGGATCGTTGCGGTAATGTCCCCAGTACACGGCAACAAACGCGACGCGCGCCGCGAGCATCCCGAGCAGGAACAGGCTGAACAGCGCCGACTCGGGGTTATCGCCACCGCGCTTGGCCACCCGCCAGCCGACGAAGGTCGCCAGCGCCAGGGCGCTGATCAGCAACAG
The DNA here is from genome assembly GCF_014863605.1 of Pseudomonas allokribbensis. Taxonomy (NCBI): domain Bacteria; kingdom Pseudomonadati; phylum Pseudomonadota; class Gammaproteobacteria; order Pseudomonadales; family Pseudomonadaceae; genus Pseudomonas; species Pseudomonas allokribbensis. Next base: position 4,598,443 of record NZ_CP062252.1, on the reverse strand, counting down.
GTGGTTAAGCGCAATGGCAAAGGTGCCGAGGGTGAAAGTCAGCATTAAAGGGCGTCTCGGGTGGTGGTCCAGTGTTGCAGGAAGGTGTCGGCATCGACCTCGCCGGTGATGCGCTGGCTGCGGCGCTCTTCACCGTCGGTACCGATCCACACAAAACTCGGTGGCCCTGGCACTTTGTAGCGGCCGAGCAGTTCGCGGCTGCCGGCATTGTCATCAGTGACGTCGAGGCGCAGCAAACGCACTTCGCTCAGGGCCTGCATTACCCGCGCCTGGCCAAATACCTTTTTCTCCATGACTTTGCACGACGTGCACCAGTCGGCGTAGTAATCGAGCAGCACCCATTGGCCCTGAGCCTTGGCGGTGTCGAGTTCGCGCTGCAGGGCGGCTGGGTCCTTGATCGTAATGAATGCTTCGTGACCGTTGGGTGCAACCGTGCCGGTGCGTCCGGCGCTGTAGACCTGCAACGGCTGGAACGGATCATCGCTGCCGCCCGCTGCACCCACGACCAGCAAACTGCCCCACAGACCCAGCAACAGCGAGCTGGCACCGAACAACTGGGCGACACGGCCGAAGCCTTCGGACTGTTTCCAGGCGCTGTAGGCCGCGATCAGCAGCAGCGCGCCGCACAGCGCAAGCCACAGCGACGAGTCCAGCACCGGACGCAGCATCAGCACCGCCGTGCCGAGGAACAGGAAACCGAATATGCCTTTGAGCAGGTTCATCCAGGCGCCGGGTTTCGGCAGGAAACGATTACCGACCGTCACCAGCACCAACAGCGGGATGCCGATACCGATGCCGAGGGCAAACAGGATCAAGCCACCGTGCAGCGCATTGCCGCTTTGCGCGATGTAGAGCAGGGCACCGGCCAGCGGCGCGGTCATGCACGGCCCGACCAGCAGACCGGACAACGCGCCCAACACACCCGCGCCGACCAGGCTGCCGCCGCTGCGACTGCGCGAGGCGTGCTCCAGTCGATCACGCAGGGCGACCGGCAATTGCAGTTCAAAGAAACCGAACATCGGCAGCGCGAGGATCACAAATACGATTGCGAAAGTGCCCAGCAGCCATGGGTTTTGCAGCCACGCCTGAAGGTTCGCGCCCAACAGGGACGCGATGACGCCCATTGCCGCGTACACCAGCGCCATGCAAACCACATAGCTGCTGGCCAGCGCAAAACCACGACGTGGCGTGGCACCGCTGCCAACCACCATACCGGCCAGAATCGGCAACATCGGCAACGAGCACGGCGCAAAGGCCAGCAACAGGCCGAGACCGAAGAACACCAGCAGGCTCCAGCCCAGCGAGTGCTGTTGCAGGCCGCTGGCCAGCGCTTGATCCTGTGCCTCATCCGTCGCCGCAGCGGCCGCTTTGCCACCGAGGTCGATCACGCGAGTCTGTGGTGGATAGCACAGGCCGGCATCGGCGCAGCCCTGATAACTGACCTTGATCTGGCCTTTGGCTGCTGCAGGAATTTTCAGTTCGAGGCCCTGGCGATAGACCGGTTGCTCGCCGAAATACTCGTCACTGTGGGATTCGCCTTCGGGCAGCGCTGGGGCGTTTTCCGCCGCCAGTCCGTCGAATTTCAGGCGTTTCTGATACAGGTAGTAACCGTCGGCGATTTGCCAGAACAGTTGGGTTTCGCCGGAATCCAGACGTTCGGACGTCAGCACGAAGGCCTTGTCGACCGGGAGAAATTCCGGTTTTGTCGCAAAGGGATCGTTCCCTGCCTGGGCCAGACCCGAAATCAACAGTGCAAACAATAAAAAAATATGACGCATGGAGGAGCCTTGTCCCTGTGCAAGTGATGAGCACAATGGGCGGCGGCGATTAACCGATGATTAACCGCGGCACCCTTGTCGCTGTGGCGTTCGGGGCATAATGTCAGCTTAATCGGCCAACCGCCTAATCGGCATTTTTCTACGGGACTCACCATGCACGTACTGGTTTGTGAAGACGATGAGTTGATCGCCAGTGGCATCGTCGCTGGGCTGACGGCCCAGGGCTTGACGGTCGAACACGTCAACACCGCCTCCAAGGCGCGGGCGATCCTCAAGGTTGCCGAATTCGACGTGATGGTGCTCGACCTCGGTTTGCCGGACGAAGATGGTCTCAAGCTGCTGCAACAGCTGCGCCAGCAGGGCCTGGAGATTCCGGTGCTGATCCTCACTGCGCGGGATTCGGTCACCGACCGGGTCGACGGTTTGCAGTCCGGCGCCGACGATTACCTGCTCAAGCCGTTCGATTTGCGCGAACTGTTCGCTCGTCTGCAAACCCTGCTGCGCCGCGTGGCCGGGCGCAGCGTCAACCTGATCGAGCACGGCGCGCTGACTTACGACCCGAGCAGCCGCGAAACCACTCTGGCGGGCCGTTCGGTGGACCTGTCCCGTCGCGAACAATCCCTGCTGCAAGCCTTGCTGCACAACCGTGGCCGGGTGCTGTCCACCGAGCAATTGAAGGACAGCGTCTACGGTTTCAACGATGAACTGGAAAGCAACGCGCTCAACGTGCACATCCACCACCTGCGCAGCAAACTGGGTAAAGGCATCGTTGAAACCGTGCGAGGCCTCGGTTATCGCCTGGGCCCGGCCGATGGTGGAGAACCTGACAAGTGATGAGTCTGCGCCTGCGCCTGAGCCTGACCCTCGGCGCCGCATTCGCGCTGATCTGGGCCTTGGCGGCGGCCTGGATGCTCAGCGACCTGCGCAACCAGATGATGTTTTCCCTCGACCAGCGGCTGGTGGCTTCGGCGCGGATGGTCGCCGGGTTGCTGGAGCAATTGCCGGCGATACCGAGCAAAGGCGAGGGCACTCACTTCAGCGCCGAACAACTGAATATTCCCGGCGGCATGGCCTGTCAGGTCAGCTCGTTGCGCGGCGAAATCCTCGCCCGCAGCCACAACAATCCGGAACAGGCACTGGAAGCCCAGAAAATGGGCTTCCATGACCAGATGATCGACGGCGCACCGTGGCGCACGTTCACCCTGGCCCGGGGCGATGTGCGCATCACTACCGCTGACCGGGTGATCGAGCGTGAAGCCTTGAACATGTCGATCCTGCTGGCGGCTTCGGTGCCGGTGGGTGTGGCGCTGCTTGGCTGCCTGTGCCTGCTGTGGCTGGGGATCGGTCAGGGGCTGGCGCCGCTCAATCGCTTGCGCGAAGCCCTGATGCGGCGCAATGCCGACTCGCTCGAACCGTTGCAGTTGCAATCATTCCCCAGCGAACTGAAACCGCTGCTTGAAACTCAGAACCAACTGTTCCAGCGCATCGGCAAGACCATCGAGCGCGAACGTCGCCTGACCGGTGACGCCGCCCATGAACTGCGCAGCCCGCTGACGGCGATCAAGACTCACCTGCAAGTGGCGCGCATGACCGAAGGCAGTGCCCGCGACCAGTCTTTGGCCCGGGCCGAGGAGGGCGCCGATCGCTTGCATCGCACCCTCGAGCAATTGCTGTTGCTGGCCCGGGTCGAGGGCAGTCTGTCGTTCGACGACGGCGTGCAGTGCAGCGCCGAGCAAGTGGCGAAACTGGCGATTCAGGACTCTGCCAGCGGCGAGCGTCAACGGATCAAACTGCATCTGCCCGAAAAGTTGTCCGGCGCGCCTCTGCAAATGCCGGCAGTGTTGTCGATCGCGGCCTTGCGCAATCTGCTCGATAACGCCCTGCGCCATACCCCGACGGAAGGCGCCGTGGAGCTGAGCCTGGAAACCACCGGCAACCGCGTGCGCTTCGTGGTGCGCGATCATGGGCCGGGGATTGCACCGGACGATCTGCAACACCTGACCCAACGCTTCTGGCGCAACGGCCAGAGCACCGGCTGCGGGCTCGGGCTGGCGATTGTCCAGGCAATCGTCCAGCGCTGTGCCTGCACCCTGCATTTCGACAGTCGCCCGGATGGCTTGCGGGTCGAGCTGACCATGCCGCTGCAACCGGCCTGAGCCCGGCACATCAAATGTAACCTCTCTCCATTGGTCATCGGCCGGCCACGACGCTATTGTCGCCCCAGCCTTTGACTCAATGGATTGAGGGAAACAGCGCCATGGATGCATCCATCTACATTTGCCCGGCCACCCCGGCTGATGCCGGCATCATCAGCCGCATCATCGAGCGTTCGATCCGCGTCGGTTGTGCGCTCGACCATCGTAACGACCCCCACCTTGTCGATGCCTGGATCCGCCAGCAATCGCCGGAACACATCAGTGCCTGGCTCACCGATCCACAGCGCTATCTGAACATCGCCCTGATGCAGGGCCGACCGGTGGGCGTCGGTATGGCGCTGGCCGACGGCGATGTCACCCTTTGTCATGTGCAGCCGGAATGGTTTCGCCGGGGCGTCGGCCGGGCCCTGATGACTGACCTTGAAGGCTGGCTGCTGACTCGCGGCAGCCCCCGTTCCGTGCTCACCAGCACCCGCACCGGTGAAGCCTTTTATCGGCGTCTGGGGTATCGCGAATCGGCGCCGCCGCTCATTCGCCACGGCATGCGCAGCCTGCCGATGCACAAGTCGCTGCCGCTGTCGGCATGACAACTCGCTCAAGGGTGTAAATCCTTGAGGGGCTGGTGCGTTTCCAGAACAGGAAAACCTGCATGTGCGCCCCGCGACCGGAACGCGCACCTGTGCGGTGTGCAGTTTTGGTCACTATCCATAGCGAATTGAGGGGTCGAGAGATGTCAGTCGCCACCAGCCTTATCGAAGAGTCGTCGGCCCGGATCGCCTCCGCGCCGGCGGAAACGCTGTATCAGTTCAATGAATCGCCGCTGCTGGCCCGCCAGAGCCAGCAAGAGTCCAATGCCCGCAGCTACCCGCGGCGCATTCCCCTGGCGCTGAAGCGTGCCAAGGGCCTGTATGTCGAAGACGTTGAAGGCCGCACGTTCATCGATTGCCTGGCCGGTGCCGGCACCCTGGCGCTGGGGCACAACCACCCGGTGGTAATCGAAGCCATCCAGCAGGTGCTGGCCGATGAGCTGCCGCTGCACACCCTCGACCTGACCACGCCGGTGAAGGATCAATTCGTTCAGGACCTGTTCGGGTTGCTGCCTCCAGCATTGGCCAAGGAAGCGAAAATCCAGTTCTGCGGCCCGACCGGCACCGACGCAGTGGAAGCCGCGCTGAAACTGGTGCGCACCGCCACTGGCCGCAGCACTGTGCTGTCGTTCTCCGGCGGTTACCACGGCATGAGCCAGGGCGCGTTGAGCCTGATGGGCAGCCTGGGGCCGAAAAAACCGCTGGGTGCGTTGCTCAGCAATGGCGTGCAGTTCATGCCGTTCCCGTACGACTACCGTTGCCCGTTCGGCCTCGGTGGCGCGGCGGGCGTGAAGGCCAACCTGAGTTACCTGGAAAACCTGCTCAACGACCCGGAGGCCGGGGTGCAATTGCCGGCGGCGGTGATCGTCGAGGCGGTGCAGGGCGAGGGCGGTGTGATTCCGGCGGACATCGAGTGGCTGCGCGGTCTGCGTCGTATCACCGAAAAGGCGGGTGTTGCACTGATCGTCGACGAGATCCAGAGCGGTTTCGCCCGCACCGGCAAGATGTTCGCCTTCGAGCACGCCGGCATCACCCCGGACGTGGTCGTGCTGTCCAAAGCCATCGGCGGCAGCCTGCCGCTGGCGGTGGTGGTTTACCGCGACTGGCTCGACACCTGGCAGCCGGGCGCCCACGCCGGTACGTTCCGTGGCAATCAGATGGCGATGGCCGCCGGTTCCGCGGTGATGCGTTACCTGGTCGAGCACAAGGTCTGCGAACACGCCGCCGCCATGGGCGAACGCCTGAGCGAGCACCTGCGCATCCTGCAGCGTGACTTCCCGCAACTGGGCGACATTCGTGGTCGTGGCCTGATGCTCGGCGTCGAGCTGGTCGATCCGAACGGTGCGCCGGATGCGCTGGGCCATCCACCGGCTTTCGCCCGTCTGGCGCCGCTGGTACAGCGCGAATGCCTCAAGCGTGGCCTGATTCTGGAATTGGGCGGGCGCCATGGCGCGGTGGTGCGGTTCCTGCCGCCGCTGGTGATCACCGCCGCTGAAATCGACCGCGTCGCCGAGATCTTCGGCCGTGCACTGAGCGCCGCGACCGCTGCCCTGTAAATTTTTCGCCGCGCCGAACGTTCCTTCTACATACCCGGCTGCACCCACCGTGCAGCCCACCCCTACAACGATGGAGACACAGCATGACGTCAGTATTCGACCGCGAGGACATCCTCTTTCAGGTCGTGGTCAACCACGAAGAGCAGTACTCGATCTGGCCGGATTACAAGGCCATTCCGGAAGGCTGGCGCACCGTGGGCAAGAGCGGCCTGAAAAAGGAATGCCTGGCCTACATCGAAGAAACCTGGACCGACATGCGTCCGCTGAGCCTGCGCCAGAAGATGGAAGCGCAAACGGCTGCACAGTAAGTCACCGGCCAAAAAGAAACCCGCTGGACTGGAAACAGTCAGCGGGTTTTTTTATGTCCGGAGGTTCGGTATTACGCGCCGCTCAAACCTTTGAGCAGCGCATCCACATTCCCTTCCAGTTCAGCCACTGGATCCGCCGCATCGGTGCTCAGAACCAGCAGACGGCTGCCCGACTCGGCAATCGCTGCTTTCACCGCGTCCGACGGTTGCCGATGGTGCAGCACCACCGCCACGTCGTTGTCCTTGAGCGTGGCGGTCAATTTCTTCAGATCTTCCGGTGTCCATTCGGCGTCCGGTCGCGGGTCCTGTCCGATCAACTCCAGATTCAGACTGCCGATCAGATAGCCGAAGTGATCGCTCAGGCTCATCACGCTCAGATTGTCGGCACTGGCCAGGCGCGCTTCGCTGTCGGCGCTGAGTTTCAGCAGGCGCTGTTTCAGTGCGGCCAGGTTGGCTTCGATCTTCGGTTTGTCCTTCGGTGCCAGGCGCACCAGGTCCGCCGCCATCACGTCGGCCATGCGCCCCATGTTGTTGCTGGCCAGCCACGGCTGGCTGTTCAGGCCATCGACGTTCAGCCCCGGTTGCACGGCGATGCCGGGCAGGGCGCCGTCCACCGGGCGGGCGGCATCGACTTCGACGATGCGGATGTTGCTGCGTCGGGCAATCGGGTACAGCGGATCATCGGCCCACAGCGAGCGCACGCCGATCACCGCATCGGCGCCGGTGGCCAGTTTGCTCAGCTCTGGAGCACCGCGTCCGGTGAAGTACGCGGTCTGGCGGCTGCCCGGCAGATTCGCCGGCGCTGCGCGTTCGAGGCTGATGTCGGTGCCCTTGAGCAGCACTTCACCCAGACCGTAGGTGATTGGCAACGAGGCCAGCACCCGCAGCGGTTTGGCGCTTTCGGCGGCGAATACGGTGGTCGTGGTCACGCTGCACAAGGCGATGGCCAGGGTCAGTTGTCGCAGTGAGAAAGACATTTATCCAAGGTTCCCTTTCAGACTGGGGACGACGCCCCGGGCAATGGCGGCGAGGGCGAAGCCGATACCGGCGACCAAGATGATCGCGGCGCCGGACGGAATCGGCAGGTCGAACACGATGGGCGCGAGAATCCCGCACAGCGTACTGACCGTGGCGATCAGCACCGAGCACCAGAAAAAGCCCTTGAGCGACTGGCTGAGCAAACGAGCCGCCGCTGCCGGAATCACCAGCAGCGCGCCGACCAGAATCGCGCCAATGACTTTTACCGCCGCGACGGTGATCAGGGTCACCAGAATCACGAACAGGTAATCCAGAGTCTTCACGGCAACACCGCGCACCGCTGCCAGTTGTGGGTTGAAACTGGCGAGCATGATGCGGTTGTACAGCGGCAAGGTCAGGGCCATCACCAGCGAACCGACGATGGCCAGCACCGCCAGATCATTGCCGTTGACCGTCAGCACCGAGCCGAACAGCACGTTTTCCAGAATGTGCACGTTGATCTTGCCCGCCAGGATCAGCAGCAGGCTGGCACCCAGCGCCAGGGACACCGACAGGAACACGCCGATCAGCGTGTCCGGGGCCAGGCCGGTACGGTTGCGCAGGTAGTTGAGCAGAATGCCGAACAACAGGCAGTAGCCGAACAGGCTGCCGTACGGCCCGGTGTAGGGCTCGCCGAGCAGGATGCCGATGGCCACGCCGGTCAGTGCCGCGTGGCCGACTGCCTCGGAGAAAAACGCGAAGCGCTTGACCACCACCAGTGTGCCGAGGCCGCCGAGCACCGGGCCGATCAACAGGCCGGCGAGCAGTGCGTTGACCACAAAACCGTAGGCCAGGGCTTCCGGCAGGTAACCGGAGGTGGCCCAGCCCTGCACCATCAAACGAAAGGCTTCGTAACTCATCAGGCAGCGCTCCGTGGATGGGTCGAGAACAGGGTCAGCAGACGTTCCGGGGTCAGGGCCTGTTGCGGCGTGGCGTCGAACAGCACTCGGCGGTTGAGGCCGGTGACGCGATTGGCCAGGCGCCCGACGGCTTCCAGATCGTGTTCGATCCACAGCACGGTGATGCCTGCCGCGCGCCAGTCGCCGAGCAGGCGTTCGAACACCTGGATCCCGGCTTCGTCGAGGGCCGACATCGGTTCATCGAGCACCAGCAATTGCGGGGCGGGGATCAGGCCCTGGGCAAGCAGCACCCGCTGGCGCTCACCGCCGGACAGCGCGCCCATCCGGCGCTTGCGTTTGTCCTGCATGCCGACCCGCTCCAGCGCCTCACCGATGGCGCCGGCGTAGCGTTTGCTCAGGCCGAGAAACGCCGGTCGACGCTGACACATGGCAGCCATGAAATCATCGACGGTCATTGGCAGGCCCCGATCGAACTCCAGCGCCTGCGGTACGTAGCCGATGGTGCCGGGCTCGCCGGGCCATTGCAGGCTGAGCCGGCCCTGATGCGGCATCTGCCCGAGCAGGGTCTTGATCAGCGAACTCTTGCCGCCGCCGTTGGGGCCCACCAGTGCGTGCACGCTGCCGGGCTGCACCTGGAAGGTCACCTTATCCAGAATCGTCGTGCGACCCAGCGTCAGGCTGACTTCCGAAAAATCCAGAGTCGGGCCACTGCTGATGATTGATAGGTTTTCCTGAGCCGTCATGCGCCGGACTCCTGAATCGCCCGAACCACGGTGTTGAGGTTGCCGGTCATTTCCTTTTCGTACTTGTCGGCGGTGTATTCGCCGTAGGAAATGTGCGACAGCGGGTAAAGCTTCACACCGGATTCGCGCTGAATGGTTTCAACGTAAGTGGACGGGAAATCCATCTCGGAGAAGATCACTTTCACGTCCAGTTCCCGCAGTTGATCGATGGTTTTCTTCAACTGGCTCGGGCTTGGTTCGATGCCATGGGCCGGCTCGACCACCGCCGTCACCTCCAGGCCGAACTCGCGCAGCAGGTAGTCGTAAGCGGCGTGCACCGTGGCGACCCGCAGTTCGGCGTTCGGCGCCTGGGTCAGTTTGGCCAAGGCATCGGCGCGCATCTGCCGCAGGCGTTTGCCGTAGGCGCGGGCGTTCTGCGTGTAGGTTTTGGCGTTATCCGGGTCGAGCTTGCCGAGTTCCCGGGCGATGTTGTTGACCTGAGCAATCGAGGCACTGATCGACAGGAAGGTGTGCGGGTTCACCACTTTGCCGGCACCGCGCGCCGCGACCCCGGTGGCGGCCAGCAGCGGCACGTTCTCGTTGGCTTCGATGGTCTTGATGTTCGGTGTTTCGCTGGCGGCGATCATGCGGTCGGCGAAGTCGTCATGGCCGACGCCGTTGAGCACGATCACGTCCAGCCCGCTGATGCGCTTGATGTCTTCGGCACGGGGTTCGTAGGCGTGCGGGTTGAAGCCGGCGGGAATCAGCGGCACGACGTCGGCCTTGTCGCCGACGATGTTCGCCACATAGCTGTAATAAGGGTGCAGGGTGATGCCGATGCGCAGACGTTTGGCCGGATCGGCGCTGGCCAGCGGGCTCAGCAGGCAGGCGCACAGGCCGATCAGCAGCAGGCGCAGGAAAGGACGGCGTTGAGATGAACTAGGCATGGGCAAGCGGTCTTCTCTCGAATGAAGGCGAGGGTTCAATGACGATGTTCGCGGGTCACCCCGGCATCGAATTGCGCGACGATCTGTTTCCATCCGGCAGCGGTCAGTGCTGCGTCGGACAGGTCTGTCGGCGCTTGCAGATCGGCGGCGCGGTTGAGCCAGATGTCCGGTGCAGCGTCGTTCAGGCGCATCAGAAACGAGCCGGCCACGGCCGGTGCCTGGCTGTGGCCGAAGTAGGCGGTGTCGGCCAGCAATTGCCAGGCATGGCCGCCACGGCTCACGGAGCTGGCGTCCTGGGCGAACGGCGCGAAACCTTCATCCGCCAGATTCTGCGGGGTCGGCAGCGCTTGCTGTTCTTCACGCAACAGGTGGATCTCGTCGAGGGTTACTCGCAGGTCGGCGTAGATGCCTTGCTCGCTGGCGCCGAGGTCGCGGCGGGCGTCGAGCTGATGGCTGGAAACCGGTTCGGGTTCGTGGGACACCCCGCGCCACGCCACCACGGAGCCGGCGACCGCGAGGATCAGCAGGCACATCAGCAGCACGTTGAGGGTTTCATGGCCGGCGCCGGCGGGACGTACGATTTGAGTGGTCGGCGTGGTCATGGGGCTTCGATATCCGCTTGGTCGATTTCGACGACGTGGCCGGGGCCGGCGTCGAACAGCACGTAGAACTCGGCGCCGGGTTTCTTGAAGGTCAGGGTTGAATCGGCGCCGAGCTTGCCCGGCACCAGGATGGTTTCGTCGTAGCCGATCACATCGAGGGTCACCCCCGGCGCGCCGCTGCCGTCGGAGAAACCGCCGGTGCATTTGATCTGCTCGGCATCGATGGCCTTGCACTCGCACATCGGGTTGTGGGCCAGGGCACTGGCGCTGAAACCGGCACACAGCACCAGCAATGCGGTGCTCATGCTCAGACGGGAGGGGCGGCTCATGGTTTGGCTCCTTGTTTGTTCAGCCAGGCAATGGTGGCGGGGGAGGCCTGGCTCAGCGGAATCGAGGCTTGGTGCATGCTGCCGTCCCAGCCTTCCATGGTGATCCACAGTTCGGCGTCGGCTTTGGTTTTGTCCGGGACGGGCATTTGCGTGCCCATGCTGTATGGCGTGCCGAAGAAGATCGAACCGGCAGCGCGCAGGCTGCGTGGCTTGCCGATGCGCAGGTAGGTGGCCTTGACCTGTTCGACACAGGCCTCGCACAGCGCGGCGCTAAAACCCTTCAGATAGCCGGCTGCGCCATCGGGAAGCGGCGCTTCGTTGCGAAACTCGGCCAGACGCAGGCTCCACGGACCCACCTGGACTTCGCCGATCTCGCGCTCACCCAGCCCGCTGTCACCGCGAAACAACGCCTGATCGGCGAAGTACCTGGGCATGAATCCCAGCGGAATCAGCAACAGCAGCACGTTGATGTGGAAGCGCCATTTATGCCAGATCACGCTCAGCCGTGAGGGCTGAGCCATGGGGGTGGACTTGCTCACAGGTTGGCCTCCGACGGTTCACGGTGCAGGGCCGGTTGTGCCTGAACGCGCTGTTTCTTGTTTTCGCGCTTGAGGGCGTTGGCGGTGGCCAGCGCGGTGCGCTTGGTCCAGATCAACAGCCCGCTGAGGACCATCATGCTCAGCACCAGCCCGAAGAAGAACCAGATCAGCTTGATCCACAGTCCGCCGAAGTCGCCGGTGTGCAGCGGACGCATGGATTCAGTGACGAACTCCAGGGAGGTCCGATCGGAGAGCAGGCGCGAGGCGGCCACTTCACCGCTGTAGGGATTGAGCGTGGCTGACTGGAACATCAGCGGATACCAGCCGCGTCCACGGATATCGAGGTGGCTGTAGGCGTTGCCGGGCAGATTGATGGTGCTGGCTTCGAACCCGGGAATCCGTTGCTGGGCGATTTCGATGGCGTGGTCCAGGCTGACCCGTGGTGGTGGCGAACCATCGGCGGACAACGGCACGCCTTCACGGGACATGGCCGCGATGATTGGCTCGCTGGAGATGGAAATATGGTTGTCGGAAAGAATGGCTTCGATCAGGAACCACACGGCGGTGACGGAGATCACCGCGATGAACCAGATCGACCAGATGCCACTGAGGCGGTGGAAATCGCCCCAGAAAATCCGCGCACCGTGACGCAGGCGCAGGGTCGGGCTGAAAAAGCCCTTCCAGAAACGTTTGTAGACCACCAGCCCGGTTACCAGCGAAGCCAGCATCGGCAGTGCCAGAAACGACACCAGATACCAGCCCCAGCTGTAACCGTTGGTGAACGGCACCAGCCACCAGCCATGCAAGGCGCGGGTGAAGGCACGGAAATTGAAGTCTGGTGCGGTGCCCTGAATCACACCGGTATAAGGGTTGACGTAGACCGTCACCGAGCGCCCGTCAGGCTGACTGACGTTCACCTCCAGCGCGAAATGCGATTCGTCGGGGCGACTGATGCGTTCGACCAGCAACTGCGGTTCGGCAGTCTTGATCGCGGCGATGACCTGGTCGTAGCCCAGCAGCGGGGCGTCATCCGAGGGTTGGGTGGCGCGCATTTGCGGGTTCACCAGCCAGACGATTTCCTGGCTGACCACCGCCAGGGTGCCGGTGACGCAGACAATCAGGACAAAAAACCAGATCGGCAACGCCAGCCAGCTGTGTACCAGGAACCACAGTTTCGAGCGGGATTTCTTCGACATGATGACGGGTCTTGATTCGGTGAGAGGACTCGGCCACTACGGGCTTCGCAGCGCGGGAGTCCCTGATGGGCCGGTCGTGGCTTTTGCCTACGCGACTGGCCCGCATCTTTATAAGACGGATGACCGAAGCAAATCCCGATGAAGGATGTGAAAGTAAATGTTTCGCGACCGCAATCTCACCACGACGCCGGTCGGCGTTGTGGTGAGCGGGAGGAAAGGATGGCTCAGCGCAGGAACGTCAGTGCTTCGGCGAGCAACAGTTCCGGCACTTCTTCAGCGAGGTAATGACCAGCGGGCAGAGGCTTGCCGCGTACGTCGGCGGCCACCTGTTGCCATTCCCTGAGCGGGTCGAAGCAACGACCGACCGTGCCTTCGGCGCCCCACAGCACCAGCAGTGGCAAGCTCAGATGATGGCCGGCCTCGAGGTCGGCGCGGTCATGTTCCAGATCGATGTCGGCACTGGCCCGGTAGTCCTCGCAGATCCCACGGGCGCTGCCGGGCAGGCTCAGGCAACGCAGGTATTCAGCGAACGCTTCGTCAGTGAACGGCTTGAGCCCGGCACTGCGGCTGCCCATGACGCTGCGCAGATAGGCTTCGGGATCAGCTTCGATCAGGGTTTCCGGCAGCGGCGCCGGGCGGATCAGGAAAAACCAGTGCCAGTAGGCCCGGGCGAAGGCTTCGTTGGTCTGGCTGTACATCGCCAGGGTCGGCGCAATGTCCAGCAACACCATGCGTTGCACGGCGGCGGAATGATCGAGGGCCAGGCGATGGGCGACTCGGGCCCCACGGTCGTGGGCGAGGATCGAGAACTGCTTAAAGCCCAGCGCTTGCATCAGTTCCACGCCGTCGCGGGCCATTTCGCGTTTGGAATAGCTGGTGTGCCGCTCATCGGCCGGCGGTCGGCCGCTGTCGCCGTAACCGCGCAGGTCGGCGGCAACCACGGTGAAGTGCTCCGCCAGTTGCTCGGCGACCTTGTGCCAGATGACGTGGGTCTGCGGGTGCCCGTGCAACAACAGCAGGCCCGGTCCGCTGCCTCCGAGGCGGTAAGTGATGTCCACGCCGTTGACGTGGCGCTGGTCTTTGACGAATCCGGCAAACATCGGGGTGATCCTTTATTCAGGCTAGTTGACTGCATCCTGAAATCGCCGGGCGTTCATGACAAGGCGTGAAGCGTGGTTCGACGGTTCATGAATCGTGTTCGCCCATCCCCGCGCGTTGCGCGGGAATGGACATTCGTTGTTGCTAACCCTGCTGGAACAGCTCTTTCGCCCGCTGCTCGATCTGCTCCTGGGTCAGGTCCTCCTTGCGCGTTGCCAGAAACCACAGATGCCCGTACGGATCTTTCAATGTACCGCTGCGGTCGCCGTAGAACTGATCCTTGACCTCGGACACGGTCGTCGCCCCGGCGTCCAGTGCGCGCTGGAACGACTTGTCGACATCGGTCACGTACAGATGCAAGCCGACGGACACGGCTTTGTCCGGATTGCTCAACGGACCTTGATCGCACGGCGAGCCGAGCATGATTGCGCTGTCTCCGATGCGCAGTTCGGCGTGGCCGATACCGCCGTCGGGCATGGCCAGGCGCATGACTTCGGTGGCACCGAACGCCTTTTTATAGAAATCGATGGCCTCGGCGGCCTTATGGATGCCGAGATACGGGGTAATGCTGTGATACCCCTCGGGAATAGGTTGAACGCTCATGGCGTACTCCTTGTTTTTGTCGCCCTGATTTTATGGGGGTTGAAGGTGTGCCTTCGCCGGGGTTACCGGTCGCTCAACTATAGGCGTGTGTCGCCGGCCTGACCGAGTACCCGACGAGCAGTGTTCAGCCATCGACAGTGAAGCAACAGAATGCGCGGGTTTTCATCGTTCTATCCTGCGAAAGTCCGCTGAAAGCCCCGAAAAACAAGGCCTGTCAGTCAGGCACAGAAGCTGCAATGACCCGGTACAACACCGATACCGAGAGTCATCCATGTCTGAATCTGCCGTTTATCCGATCAACCCGCCGGCCGCCCACCGTATCGCCGACGCCGCCGAAGCCTTGCGCGTGGCCGAACAGGTCGCCGCCGTTTTGCAGGAGCACGCCGCCGAGCGCGACCGCAGCCGTGAAGTGCCTGCCGAGATCGTCGACCTGTATTCCAACAGTGGTCTGTGGGGCATCAGCGTGCCGAAGGAGTACGGCGGCGCCCAGGTGTCCTACGCGGTGCTGGCCCAGGTGATCGCGATCATTTCCGCCGCCGATCCGTCCCTCGGACAGATCCCGCAAAACCATTACTGCCTGCTCGAAGACATCCGCCTGCAAGGCACGCCGGCGCAGCAGGCGCATTTCTTTGAGTTGGCGCTGCAAGGTCACCGTTTCGCCAACGCGCTGTCGGAAACCGGCGGCAAGAACGTGCAGGACATTCAGGCGACCATCCGCCGTTATGGCGACGGATTCGTGATCAACGGCCGCAAGGGTTACTGCACCGGTTCGCTCTACGCCCACTGGCTGGCGGTGCTGGCGCTGGATGAAGAACAGAAGGGCCAGTTGGCCTTTGTCGAGCGCGGCACGAAAGGGCTGGTGATCGTTGACGACTGGGACAGCATCGGCCAGCGCACCACGTCCAGCGGTACGGTGCTGGCAGAAGATCTGCAGGTGGCGCCGTTCAATCTGTTCCCGACTTATCGCTCCTACGAAAACCCGACCCTGGCCGGGCCGTTCGCCCAGTTGACCACCGCTGCCATCGACGCCGGCATCGCCCGGGCGGCGCTGCGCGACACCGTTGACTTCGTTCGTCAGTTTGCCCGGCCATGGATCGACGCGGGGGTGGACAAGGCCAGCGAAGATCCGCTGACGATCATTCAGATCGGCGCACTGGAAATCCGTCTGGAAGCCGCCGAAGCCCTGCTCGAACGCGCCGGTTGGGCGCTCGACGCCGCGCGCCCGGCCCCCGATGAAGACAACGTCGCGCTGGCGTCCCTGGCCGTGGCCAAGGCCAAAGTGCTGACCACCGAAATCGCCATCGAGGCCAGCAACAAGTTGTTCGAACTCGGTGGCACCCGCTCGACCCTGAAGAAGCACAACTTCGACCGTCACTGGCGCAACGCCCGGGTCCACACCCTGCATGACCCGGTGCGCTGGAAATACCACGTGGTCGGCAACTGGTTGCTCAATGGCATCAAACCTCCGCGCCACGACTGGTCCTGATCATGGCCGAGTGGTTCAAACACCTTTACTGGGCCGACATTGCCCAAGCCTGTCTCGACACCCTGAGCATGCTCGGCGCGGCGCTGCTGTTCACGGTGTTGCTGGGTTTGCCGCTGGGGCTGCTGCTGTTTCTCACCGGCAAGCGCCAGTTGCATGAAACGGTCGGCGTGTATCGGGTGCTGTCAGTGATCGTGAACATGCTGCGTTCGTTGCCGTTCATCATTTTGCTGATCGTGCTGATTCCGCTGACCACGCTGCTGGTGGGCACTTCGCTGGGCGTGCCGGGCACCATTCCGCCATTGGTGGTCGGCTGCACACCGTTCTTTGCGCGACTGGTGGAAACCGCGTTGCGCGAAGTCGATCGCGGCGTGGTCGAGGCGACCCAGGCCATGGGCGCCAACACTTGGCAGATCATTCGCCACACGCTGTTGCCGGAAGCCCGGGGCGGGTTGTTGGCGGCGGTGACGGTCACCGCCATCGTGCTGGTGGATTACACGGCGATGGCCGGCGTGATCGGTGGCGGCGGGCTCGGCGATCTGGCGATCCGCTACGGCTATCAGCGCTTTCAGACCGACGTGATGGTGGTCACCGTGGTGTTGCTGCTGATTCTGGTGCAAGCCCTGCAAATGACCGGCGACCGACTGGTGGCGCACTACAGCCGACGCTGACAAAACAATTTCAACCCATAAAGGCCCCACGTTCACCCCACGACGGCCACTCAAATCTGCCTTGGAGCACACCATGAAAAAGACCCTGGCCGTTCTGGCTGCCGTTCTGTCGTTCGGCGCTCACGCCAACGAAAAACTGATCGTCGGTGCCACCCCGGTGCCGCACGCGGAAATCCTCGAGTTCGTCAAACCGACCCTGGCCAAAGAAGGCGTGGACCTGGACATCAAGGTCTTCACCGACTTCATCCAGCCCAACCAGCAACTGGCGCTGAAAAACCTCGACGCCAACTACTATCAGTACCGGCCGTTTCTCGATGATTTCAACAAGACCCGCCATACCAATCTGGTGCCGGTCGTCGGCGTGCACATCGAACCGTTCGGCGCCTACTCGACCAAGATCAAGAACATTTCGGAGCTGAAGGACGGCGCCAGCGTGTCCATCCCCAACGACCCGGTAAACACTGGCCGCGCCCTGGTGTTGTTGCACGAGGCGGGGCTGATCAAACTCAAGGATCCGAGCAACACCCTGGCCACCCAGCGCGACATCGTCGAAAACCCCAAACACCTGAAAATCCGTGAACTGGAAGGTGCGTTGCTGGCCCGTTCCGTGAGTCAGGTGGACCTGGCCTTCGTGTTCGCCAACTACGCGCTGGAAGCCGGGATCGACACCAACAGCGCGCTGATCGTCGAGAAGGGCAAAAGCCTGTACATCGAGTTTCTGGTCGCACGTCCCGACAACATCAACGATCCGGGCCTGCAGAAACTGGCCAAGGCGTTGAATTCCGATGAAGTGCGTCAGTTCATTCTGACCCGCTACAAAGGGCAGATTGCGCCGGGCTTCTGATGGAGTGATCTGAGGGTTCCCACGAAAAGGGAGCCCTCAGGTGGGGATATCGAGAAAGTGCGCTCCTGGTCCCTGTTCGCCCAGCACATCCCCCTGATTGCGCAGCGGACACGCCTCCATCGACAGGCATCCGCAACCGATGCAGCCGGTCAGTCGGTCCCGAAGCAGCATCAACTGATTGATTCGCTCATCCAGCTCCCGCCGCCACTGTTCCGACAACACTTTCCAGTCCGCCGCCGTCGGTGCGCGGTTGTCCGGCAACTGTTTCAGCGCCTCGCCGATTTCCGCCAGTGGAATGCCCAGCCGTTGCGCCACCTTGATCAACGCCACCCGCCGCAACACTTCCCGTGGGTAACGCCGCTGGTTGCCGGCATTGCGCTGGCTTTTGATCAAACCTTTGGATTCATAGAAATGCAGGGCAGTGACGGCCACGCCACTGCGGGCCGCGACTTCGCCGACGGTGAGTTGCCTGTGCACATTTTCCGCAGTGATCATTTGAAAATTGTCCCTTGACCTCTAGTTAACTCGAGGTTTTACCCTGCAGGCCTTCGAACCGCAAGATTCACCTGACAGAGTGGGGATGTCATGCAAGCACCAGCGAAAAACCGCAGCTTCACCCAATTGATCGAATTTGAAATCGAACCCGGCCAACAACCGGCGCTGGTCTCGGCGCTGACCGTGCAGACCGAGCGTCTGGCCCAGCGTTATGCCGGATTCGTCAGCGCCAGCGTTCAGGCCAGTGACGATGGCCGGCGTGTGTTGGGGTTCCTGCAATGGCAATCCCGCGAGGCGGGGGAGGCGGCGTTCCAGAGTTTCGAAACCGGTGAGCAGGACTTCTGGCAGTTGATCCGCACCCATCAGGCGCGCACCGTGACCTTCGGTTCATTCCAGGTGCTGAGCAGCATCGCCCGCAGTCATGACGATGGCTTGCACTGCCAATTGGTGGGCTAGATCGACAACTGGATCAAGCGTTCGCCTTGCAGGTTTTCCGTGGGTCGTCGCTTGTTGACTGCCAGTTCGCCAATCTTGATCAGCCGCGTGCGGGTCACGTTACGGCTCAGGCCGAGCAGCGCGGCGGTGTGCACCTGGTTGTAGTGGCAGAAGCGATAGGCCGAACGCAGCAACGCGTCCTCGACCTTTTCATGCAGCGCGCCGGCCTGTTGTTCGAAGAGCTTCTGGAAAGCGCGTTCGAGTAGCGCTTCCGGTGAGTCGTCGACATTGGAATGCTGGTCGTCCGGGCGATCGATACGCAGGTTCGACAGGCGCAGATCATCGCGTTCAATCACGCCGTTACGGCAGATCAGCAGCGTGTGATGGATGACGTTTTCCAGCTCGCGAATGTTGCCCGGCCAACTGTAGCCGCGCAGTTTGTGCTCGGCGCCGGGGCTGATGGTGATGCGTCCGTAACCCAGACGCTGACTGTAAGCTTCGATAAAGTGCCGGGTCAGCGGCAGGATGTCGCCGGGTCGGTCGCGCAACGGGCTCAGCTCCAGATTGACCACGTTCAGCCGGTAATACAGATCCTCGCGGAAATGCCCGGCGTTGATGGCTTTCTCCAGTTGCACGTTGGTCGCCGCCAGCACCCGTACATCGATGGGAATGCTCTTGCGCGAACCCAGTCGCACCACTTCACGCTCCTGCAATACCCGCAGCAATTTGACCTGGATCGCCATCGGCAAATCGCCGATCTCATCGAGGAACAAGGTGCCGCCATCCGCCTCTTCGAACCACCCGGCCTTGGCGCTGAGGGCGCCGGTGAAGGCGCCTTTTTCGTGGCCGAACAGTTCGGCTTCCACCAGTGATTCGGAGAACGCCCCGCAGTTCACCGCAATGAATGGTCGGTTGCGCCGGTTGCTCAGGTTGTGGATGTGCCGCGCCACCAACTCCTTGCCGGTGCCGGTTTCGCCGATGATCAGCACACTGGCTTCGCTCGGCGCGACTTGTTGCAGATGCGCGAGCAAGGCCTGGGACTTCGGGTCTTCGAAGACCTGGGCGGTGGCGCGAATCGAAGTGGCCAGGGCGGGTGAGGGCGGTAGGGTCAGCAGTTGCATGGGTCTCGCTCCACGAAAGGAAATCAGGAATAGAACGTCGGCACCGGCAGGGACTGGTTCAGCGCCCAGTCGCCCAGCTCGTGGAGTTTGTAATCCAGCGGGTCGTGCAGGGTTTGCGTGCGCAGGTTGCGCCAGTGGCGGTCCAGGCGCAGCGACGCGTGGGTTGAACGGGCGCCGGTGACTTCGAACAGCCGGCTGCAAATCTCCAGGCCCTGACGACTGGCGGCGACCTTGGCCGTGGCAATCGCCGTGGCCAGGTGACCGCGTTCTTCGGCGCTGAGGTTCGGGCCTTTGGCCCACGCCTCGTCGAGCAACGTGGCGGCGCGTTCCACCAGCAGACGGATGCCTTCGAGGGCGACCCAGAAATCGCCGTAATGGGCCAGCACATACGGGTCTTCACGCACCTCGCGCACCGAGGATTTGTGCCAGACGCGGGTTTCGCTGAGGGTGTATTGCCGCGCTTCTTCAAAGGCCCCTTCGGCGATACCGAGAAACATATGCGTGAACGTCAGTTGTGCAATCAATGGGCGCAAACAGGCGAACGGGGTACTCAACGGGCCCGGATCCAGCAGCAGTTCCGATTCCTCGACCCGTACCCGTTCGAACGTGGCGCTGCCGCTGTCGGTCTGGCGCTGGCCGATGTTGTTCCAGTCGTTGTGCAAGGTGATGCCGCTGCGCCCGCTGGGAATTGCCGCGATCAGCAGTTTGCCGCCGTTGCTTTCGTCCACCGCCGAGGCGATCAGCATTTGTGAATCGCTGGCGCCGGAGCAGAAGCTCTTCTTGCCGGAAAACTCGCGCCAGCCGCCCAGGTCCTTGACCACGGTGCGGGTGTCCAGCGGATTGAGCGCGTTGCCCCAGAACCAGTTCTGCCGCGCGGTCTGTTCGAACCACGGTTGCCATTGTTCCGGGCGGGAAAACAGGCGCACGGTGGCCAGCATCAAATGATGAAAACCGAAGACGTGGGCGATCGAGCTGTCGACCTTGGCGAATTCGCGCACGACTTCCAGGGTTTCGCTCCAGCGCGCACCGAGGCCGCCGTATCGGGTGGGAATGCTCAGGGCCAGCAGACCGCTGTCGCGCAGGGCGTCGCGTTCGGCTTTCGGCGTACCGCCGCGTTCGTCGCGTTCGACGGCGGTCAGGGCGAATTCGGCGGCCAGTTGGCGGGCGGTCTGCAAGGGGGAGAGCAGGGTGCTTTGCGGTTTGGCGGTCACTCGGTCTTCCTCAGGCGTTGGCTTTGGCGGGCAGTACATCGTTGGCGATCATTTCGCCGAACGGCCCGGTGAGGTTGGTCACGCCGCGTCCGGCCAGGCTCGCATACGGCTCGGGCAACAGCGGGAACACCAACTCGGCAAAGCGGTAGGCCTCTTCGAGATGCGGGTAGCCGGAGAAGATGAAACTCTCGATGCCCAGGTCTGCGTATTCCTTGATTCGCGCCGCCACTTGTTGTGGATCGCCGACCAGCGCGGTGCCGGCCCCGCCGCGCACCAGGCCGACGCCGGCCCACAGGTTGGGGGCGATTTCCAGGTTGTCGCGGCGCCCGTCGTGCAGAGCGGCCATGCGCCGCTGGCCTTCGGAGTCGAAACGCGAAAAGGATTTCTGCGCGGCCTCGATGGTTTCATCGCTGATGTGTTCGATCAGTTTGTCGGCGGCTTTCCAGGCTTCTTCGGCGGTCTCGCGCACGATCACATGCAGGCGGATGCCGAACTTCACCTTGCGTCCGTGACGGGCTGCGCGCTCACGTACATCGGCGAGTTTCTCGGCGACGGCGGCCGGTGGTTCGCCCCAGGTCAGGTACACGTCGACCTGCTCGGCGGCCAGATCGTGGGCCGCGTCGGAGGAACCTCCGAAGTACAGCGGCGGATAGGGTTTCTGCACCGGTGGATACAAGGCTTTGGCGTTCTGCACCTTCAGGTGTTTGCCTTCGAAATCCACCGCCTCGCCTTGCAACACGCGACGCCAGATCTTGAGGAACTCGTCGGTGACTTCGTAGCGTTCGCTGTGGCTGAGGAAACTACCGTCGCCACGGTTTTCGTCGGGGTCACCGCCGGTCACGACGTTGATCAGCAAGCGACCGTTGGACAGTCGATCCAGCGTCGCGGCCATGCGCGCCGAGACCGTCGGTGAAATGATCCCCGGACGGATCGCCACCAGATAACGCAGGCGTTCGGTC
Source organism: Pseudomonas allokribbensis (assembly GCF_014863605.1). Taxonomy (NCBI): domain Bacteria; kingdom Pseudomonadati; phylum Pseudomonadota; class Gammaproteobacteria; order Pseudomonadales; family Pseudomonadaceae; genus Pseudomonas; species Pseudomonas allokribbensis. Next base: position 4,576,926 of record NZ_CP062252.1, on the reverse strand, counting down.
AGCGGCACCAGCGCTGAAGCGATCACCCACGAATCTTCGCAGGAACGCCCGGTGGGAATCAGCACGCCGTGGTAGCCGAGGCTGTCGGCGGCTTGCGCCACTTGTTTCAGGTAATTGAGGGTGACCGGGCGCGCGCCTTGGGTGGTGCCCAGATAGTGACCGTCGCCGTGGGTCGGCAGGAACCAGAAAACATCCATGAACAGCTCCTTAAGCGATTTTCAGCAACGGTTTGAAATGAGTGGCAAACAGCGGCGCGGCGCGTTCGGCGGCCAGACGGATGCGCGCTTTTAGTTGCTCGCTGGTGATCTGGTAGTCGGCGAAATCGGCCTCGGTGGCGTACACGCCGATCGGCAAGGTCACGGCCTGGAAGAAACTGAACAGCGGGCGCAACTGATGATCGAGGACCAGCGCATGACGTTCGCTGCCACCGGTGGCGGCGAGCAGCACAGGGGTGTCGATCAGCGCATTGAGATCAATCAGGTCGAACAAGTGCTTGAGCAGCCCCGGATAGGAGCCGCGATACACCGGCGCGGCGACGATCAACAGATCAGCCTGTTCGATGGCTTGCAGCTCGGCTTCGATCTCGGCCGGTAGTTCCTGACGGGACAGCGCGGCGCCGAGCGGGCGGGCGATGTCACCGAGTTCGATCAAGTGACTCTCGACCGGCAGGTGCCCGGACAATTCGGTCAGCAGGGCCTGGGTCAGCACCAGGGTGCGGGATGGACGCCAGGTTCCGCCGGACAGGGCGACGACTTTCAGTGGACGCGACATGGTCAGTTCCTTTTTCAACAGTTGCTCGACGAGCAGTGAGTAGTCACCGGAGCAGAGCAAGCGCTGTACCAATTCCTGTGAGGCCCGTATTCCGGGGCTTTGAGCGTTGTCGGTGGCTGCGCTCATGTGACTTTCAGGCCGGTTTGTTGAACCGCTGTTGCCTGGGAAACAGTTGCTGGAGCAACAGTGCCGAACGCGATGAAGGATTTATAAAGGCTGACTGTTATTCCGTAAAAGACTGATAATTGATATTGATAGATCGTTTGTGAATATTCGGGACTGACCTGCCCGAATTCTGATAGCCACTATTGAGAGCGTTGATTTCTGCCGGAGCGTGCCCGGGCGTAGCCTTTCTCCATCGACCCACACTGCTCGCCAGGACGCTCCCATGAATCGTTTACTGACTGTTTCCCTGATGCTCGCTGTCTCTGTTCTCGCCGGTTGCGCGAGCCACGTTTCCCCGGAATTGCGTCCTTACACGGCGGAAGAAACCCGCGAGCTGGCGCTGGAAACCCTGAACCGCAGCGGCTTGTCGTTCGAGGAATACCACGCGAAGAAAGCCCAACTGCTCGGCCAGCCACAGAAGACTTTCGGGTTTGATAACAAGAGTGAAATGAGCGCGGAGCGGACCGTACAGCTGCACGGTCGTCCTAGCTGATTCGCAACTGTACTGATCGAAGTTTTACCCAACTGTCCGTGGGTTTGCGCGGCGCCGTGGGATAGGGTCAACACCTGAATGACCCTGACGGACTCCCTGCCATGACTCTCTCGCTCGACCTGCTGCTGGGCTTTGCCCTGTTTGCCCTTGTCACCTCGATCACGCCGGGGCCGAACAACACCATGTTGCTGGCATCGGGCGTGAATTTCGGCTTTAACCGCACTATTCCCCATATGCTCGGCATTACCTGCGGCTTTTTTTTGCTGGTGGTGGCGGTGGGTTTCGGGCTGGGCGCGGTGTTTCAGACTTATCCTCTTCTCTATACGGTTCTGCGTTACGTCGGCGCGGCGTACTTGCTGTACCTGGCGTGGAAAATCGCTCACTCCGGCCCGGTCGGCGAAAGTGAGTCGGGCGAGGCAAAACCGATCAGCTACCTCGGCGCGGCAGCCTTCCAGTGGGTCAATCCCAAGGCCTGGATCATGGCCATTGGCGCCATCAGCACCTACACGCCGATGCAGGGTTATTTCACCAACGTGATCGTGATTGCGGCGGTGTTCGCCATCATCAACCTGCCGAGCGTCGGTGTCTGGGCGGCGTGCGGGACTCTGCTGCGTAACGTACTGAAGGATCGCCGCTGGTTGCGGGTGTTCAACTGGGGCATGGCGGCGCTGCTGGTGATTTCGCTGTATCCGTTACTCCTTGAAAGCTTTAGCTGACGCAGTGCTACAACCGCCGGCCCGATGCCTGTTAAAGTCGTGTTCAGGAGCGTTCCTACGCACTTTTAATGAAGCCCTACTTCTTTAACGGCATCCGATCAGGTATTGATGACGCTCTCGAACCCGGGCGCAGCTCACAAGGCTGCGCCGTGCCGTTTGTAGACACGAGCTTCCTGATCCCGGAACACGCTCTGCGAGTCTTTTTATGAACACACGTCCGCTGTATTTCGATTACGCCGCCACCACCCCGGTGGATGAGCGGGTCATCCAGGTGATGATCGAGTGTCTGGGTTTCAACGGTAACTTCGGCAACCCGGCCTCCAGTTCCCACGCCTTCGGCCAACAGGCTCGAAAAACCGTCGAGAACGCCCGTCAGCAAGTCGCCGAACTGGTCGGCGCCCAGGCGCAACAGATCGTCTGGACCTCCGGCGCCACCGAATCCAACAACCTTGCTCTCAAAGGCGTGGCCCAGGCCCGTGGCGTGTCCGGCGGCCACATCATCACCAGTCAGATCGAACACAAGGCCATCCTCGACACTGCCCGGCAATTGCAGGACGCCGGTGTCGCCGTGACCTATCTGGTGCCGGACGCCGACGGCCTGATTACTGCGCAAGCGGTCAGCGAAGCGATGCGCGACGACACCTTTCTGGTGTCGTTGATGCTGGTCAACAACGAACTCGGCACCGTCAACGACATCCCGGCCATCGGCGAAGTGGTGCGTGGACGCGGGGCGTTGTTGCACGTCGATGCGGCCCAGGGCGCCGGCAAGGTCGCGATCGATCTGGCGCAATGGCCGGTGGACCTGATGTCGTTCTCGGCACACAAGCTCTACGGCCCCAAAGGCATCGGCGCGCTGTACGTCGGCCCGCGTGCGCAACAGCGCTTGCAGGCGCAGATTCACGGTGGCGGCCACGAGGGCGGATTGCGTTCCGGTACGCTGGCGACTCACCAGATCGCCGCGATGGGCTCGGCCTTTGCCTTGGCCGCCGAAGCTTTCGATGACGAGAAGAAAACCATCGTCGCGCTGCGCGAGCGCCTGCTCGAACAACTGTTGAGCCTGCCCGGCGTACGCCTCAACGGCAGCGCCAGCCAACGTATCCCGCATACCCTGAGCCTGACCTTCAGCGAAGGCGAGTTCAACCCGGCGGCGCTGAGCCATTCGATCGCGTTCTCTGCGACTTCGGCCTGCAACTCCGCCAGCAACACACCGTCCCACGTGCTGCTGGCATTGGGGCACGATGCGCATTTGGCCGGCCGTACCATTCGTCTGAGCCTCGGTCGTTTCACCACCGCCGAGGACATCGACAAGGCTGTAGATCTGATCAAGACCGCCTGCGCCAGTGCTCCGGCATTCTGGGCGACAGGGCTTTAACGAGCCGACTTCGAACGGCACCGAACAATAACGATGAAGTGATTGGCAGGAGACACGATGAGTACCCAGACTTTGACCGAAGGAACGGTTCCCCAGCGCCTGGCGCACACCCGCGAACTGATGCGTCGCGAAGGCATCCACGCACTGTTGGTGCCGTCCGCCGACCCGCACCTGTCGGAATACCTGCCGGGTTACTGGCAGGGGCGGCAGTGGTTGTCGGGTTTCCATGGCTCAGTGGGGACATTGATTGTCACCACTGATTTCGCCGGGGTCTGGGCCGACAGTCGTTACTGGGAACAGGCGACCAAGGAGCTCAAGGGCAGCGGCATCGAGCTGGTCAAGTTGCAACCGGGCCAGCCGAGCCCGCTGGACTGGCTGGCCGAGCAGACGCCGGAAGGTGGCGTGGTCGCGGTCGATGGTGCGGTAATGGCCGTGGCGTCGGCGCGGACCCTGGGCAGCAAGCTTGAAGCGCGTGGCGCCAGCCTGCGGACCGACCTCGACCTGTTGAACGAAGTCTGGAGCGACCGTCCGGGCCTGCCGAACGCGCCGATCTATCAACACTTGCCGCCGCAGGCGACCGTCAGCCGTGGCGAGAAACTCGCCCAACTGCGTGAAACCCTGCAGGAACGCGGCGCCGATTGGCACTTCATCGCCACCCTCGACGACATCGCCTGGCTGTTCAACCTGCGCGGCGGCGATGTGTCGTTCAACCCGGTGTTCGTTTCTTTTGCCTTGATCGGTCAGCAACAAGCCACGCTGTTTGTGGCGTTGAGCAAGGTCGACGCTGATCTGCGTGCCGTACTGGAAAAGGATGGCGTGACCCTGCGCGACTACAGCGAAATTGCTGACGCCTTGCGTGCGATCCCGAACGGCGCGAGCCTGCTGGTGGACCCGGCACGGGTGACCAGCGGCCTGCTGGGCAACCTCGACAGTGGCGTGAAACTGGTCGAAGGCCTGAACCCGACCACCCTCGCCAAGTCACAAAAAAGCCCGGCGGATGCCGAGCACATCCGTCAGGCGATGGAACAGGACGGCGCGGCGCTGTGCGAGTTCTTCACCTGGCTGGAGTCGGCCTGGGGTCGCGAGCGCATTACCGAGCTGACCATTGACGAGAAACTCACGGCGGCCCGTGAGCGTCGTCCGGATTATGTGTCGCTGAGTTTCAACACCATCGCTGCGTACAACGCCAACGGCGCGATGCCGCATTACCACGCCACCCCGGAAGAGCACGCGGTGATCGAGGGCGACGGCTTGCTGCTGATCGATTCCGGCGGCCAATACCTGGGCGGTACCACTGACATCACTCGTATGGTGGCGGTCGGCACGCCGAGCGCAGAACAGAAACGCGATTGCACCCGAGTGTTGAAGGGCGTGATCGCCTTGTCCCGTGCGCATTTCCCGAAAGGCATTCTGTCGCCGCTGCTGGATGCGATTGCCCGTGCGCCGATCTGGGCCGAAAACGTCGATTACGGCCATGGCACCGGTCACGGCGTGGGTTATTTCCTCAATGTGCATGAAGGTCCGCAGGTGATCGCCTATCAGGCTGCGCCAGCGCCGCAAACCGCCATGCAACCTGGAATGATCACCTCCATCGAGCCGGGCACCTACCGTCCGGGCCGCTGGGGTGTGCGCATCGAGAACCTGGCGATGAACGTTCTGGCTGGAAGCAGCGAGTTCGGCGAGTTCCTCAAGTTCGAAACCCTGACCCTGTGCCCGATCGATACCCGTTGCCTGGAACCGTCGTTGCTGACGCAGGAAGAGAAGCAGTGGTTCAACGCCTATCACGCCGAAGTGCGCGAGCGTTTGAGCCCGTTGCTCAGCGGTGAGGCGCTGGCGTGGTTGAACACACGTACTGCCGCTATTTAAGGGGTTGAAGCTCGGGCGCTGCTGCCAGCGCCTGAGTCATGTACTCGACAAACGCGTTGACCCTGGCGGACTGGCGACGGTTCGCCGGGGACACGGCGTGTATCGGCAGCGTTCGGGTCTGGTAGTCCTGCAACAGGGCGACCACTCGACCGGCCTTCAAATCCTCGCTGAACAGCCAGATCGGCGACAGCGAAATCCCCAACCCTCCCAAGACCATTTCGCGGATCGCCTCGGAGTTGTTGCTCTGTGCATTGCCTTTGATGCGCACCTCGTAGCGTTGTCCGTCCTTTTCGTAAGTCCACAGATTCTGCGATTCGAGCAGGTTGAATTGCAGACAGTTGTGCTGCACAAGATCCCGCGGCGATTGCGGATGTTCATGGCGTTGCAGATAAGCAGGTGCCGCGACGGTGACGCGATGGGTGGTGCCGATTCGACGGGCGATCATGCCGCTGTCGTTCAACTCGCCGATGCGCAGGCTGACGTCCAGGCCTTCGCTGACCAGATCCAGGTTCTGGTCGTTCAGATGCAGGTCAATCTGCACTTGCGGGTAGCGCTCAAGAAAGCCGGGCAGGCGCGAGGCGATCTGTAGCCGACCGAAACTCACTGAGGAGCCAATTCGCAACGATCCGGCAACCGTTTCCCTGCCGGATTGGAAGCTGTGTTCGGCTGCATCCACGGCTGCGAGGATATTTCGGCATTCGTTGTAGTACCGCTGACCCTCATCGGTCAGCGACAACTTTCGCGTGCTGCGGGCAATCAGCTTGCCGCCCAGCTGGGTTTCAAGGGCGCGCAGAACTTTGCTGATGGTGGGTTGGGTGGTCTGCAGCTCCCGGGCCACGGCGGTAAAACTGCCGCGCTCGACCACCCGGACGAAGATTGCCATTGCGTTGAGCTTGTCCACGGAGCGCCTCATTCATGCCGGATTGGCATGATCACTATAGTAATTCGGCTTCTTATCGGCATGAGTAGGTTGGGAGAACATGGCTTCACTTTCTCCCACAGGAATGACCGAAATGACTGACTCACTGCACATGCGCGCGCTGATGGTGGACACCGCTAACGGTCCGCTACGCTTGGTTTCTCTTGAACGCCCCGTGGTCGGGGTCGGGCAGGTGTTGGTGCGGATCAAGGCCAGCGGTGTGAATCCGCTGGACCTGAAAATCCGTGCGGGGCAGGCCGCTCATGCCCGACAGTCGTTGCCGGCGGTGCTGGGGCTGGATCTGGCGGGGGTGATCGAAGCGGTAGGTGAGGGCGTGCAGGGCTGGGTGCCGGGCGATGAGGTTTATGCGTTGGCAACCGGCATTGGCGGCGTGCAGGGTTCGCTGGCCGAATTTGCGGTGGTTGATGCGCGGCTTCTGGCGCGTAAACCGGCCAACCTGAGTATGCGCGAGGCGGCGGGTTTGCCGCTGGTACTGATTACTGCCTGGGAAGGCCTGGTGGATCGGGCTCGGGTGAGTGCCGGGCAAAAAGTATTGATTCACGGCGGTGCGGGTGGCGTTGGGCATGTGGCGGTGCAAATTGCCCGCGCGTTCGGTGCCGAGGTTTTTGCGACGGGGTCTGCGGGGAAGCGCGGAATTATTGAGGGTTATGGCGCGACGTTCATTGATTACCGTGAAATGTCGGTCGAGGACTATGTCAGCCAATACACGGCGGGGGAGGGGTTCGATATCGTTTATGACACGGTTGGCGGTGAAACGCTGGATGCGTCCTTCAAGGCTGCGCGGATCTATCACGGCCATGTCTTGAGTTGCCTGGGCTGGGGGCAGCATAGTCTGGCGCCGCTGTCCTTCCGGGGGGCGACCTACTCTGGCGTGTTTACCTTGTTGCCGCTGCTGACTGGAAAGGGTGGCGAGCACCATGGCGAGATCCTGCACCAGGTTGCCTTGTTGATCGAAGCTGGAGAGGTGAAGCCACTGCTCGATGCGCGTCGGTTCACGCTTGAGTCAGCTGGCGAGGCCCATGAGCTGCTTTCATCGAAAGCAGCCCGGGGACGTCTTGTAGTAGAGATCTAACGCAGGGCTTCTTCAACGAAGTCGAGCCGATCCTGACCGAAGAACAACTGGTTGCCGATGAACATGCTCGGCGCGCCGAAGACGCCACGCTTCACGGCCGTCTCGGTGTTGTCCTTGAGGGCGGCCTTGACCGCTTCATCATTGGTCAGTGCCAGTACCTGCTCAGGATTGAAGCCATGTTCGGTCAGCACGGCTGCGACCGTTGCCGGTTCATTGAGGCTGCGACCCTCGACCCACAGCGCTTTGAACAGGCAGTCGATGAACGCCAGGAAGCGTTCTGGATGACGCAATTGAATACCTGTGACAGCGCGCATCAACATCAGGGTATTGATCGGGAAGTGCGGATTGAATTTAAGGGGCACGCCGTAGCGTTTGGCGTAGCGGTCCAGATCCTGAAACATGTAGCGGCCCTTGGCCGGGATCATCGCCGGTGAAGCGTTGCCGGTGGCTTTGAACACGCCGCCCAGCAACATCGGGATATAGATCAGCTGGCTGCCGGTCTCGGCGCAGATTCCTGGCAGTTGGGTGTAGGCCAGATAGGTGGCGGGGCTGCCGAGGTCGAAGTAGAACTCCACGGTTTTGCTCATGGTCGCTGCACTCGTTGTTGTTATTGGAAGGGATTACCAGCGTTCGTTCCAGGGGCGCAGATCCAGCTCGAAGGTCCAGGCGTCCCTTGGCTGGCTGTGCAGGTACCAATAGTTCTCGGCGATATGCTCGGGATTGAGAATACCGTCCTGATCCTTGGTTGCGTATTTGTCGGGGAAGTTGCTGCGGATGAAGTCGGTGTCGATGGCGCCGTCGACCACGATGTGGGCAACGTGAATGTTCATCGGGCCGAGTTCCCTGGCCATGCTTTGCGCCAGTGCGCGGATGCCGTGCTTGGCCCCGGCGAATGCGGCGAAACCGGAGGCGCCGCGCAGCCCGGCGGTAGCGCCGGTGAACAGAATGGTGCCACGCTGGCGGGTCACCATGCGCTTGGCCACTTCCCGGGCATTGAGAAACCCTGAGAAGCAGGCCATTTCCCATATCTTGAAATACTTGCGCGCCGTTTCTTCGAGAATGCTGCAAGGCACGTTGGCGCCGATGTTGAAAACGAACGCTTCGATTGGCCCGAGACGGGTTTCGATATCTTCGATCAGCGCAATGACGTCTTCTTCCTTGCGCGCGTCGCAGGCAAAACCGTGAGCTTCGCCACCGTCTGCCTGGATGGCTTCCACCAACGGCTGCAATTTGTCGGCGCTGCGCCGTGTGACGCAAGCGATGAAACCTTCCTTGGCGAACCGCCTGGCGATGGCGCCGCCTGTGGCATCACCTGCACCGACAACCAATACGACCTTCTTGTTATTCATGGGTGGATCCCTTTAGTAAACGATCGTTAAGTGAACGAACGTTATGCTAGGATTTGCTCAGCGTCAAGGCAGTCAATTGCGAGGATGAATGCATGCGGTACTCCGCCGGTCACAAGCTTGAAACCAAAGAAAAGCTGCTGCAAAGCAGCTCGCTGTCTGCGAAAAAAAGCGGATTTTCAACGATGGGTGTCGATGGCCTGATGAAGACGATCGGCCTGAGTGGCGCGGCGTTCTACAGTCATTTCTCGTCCAAGGACGCCTTGTTCGCGGCTATCGTCGAGCGCGAGTTGTGTCAGAGCCTGGAGCGGTTGGGCGGGCGGGGTGAGCAGGATCGTGAAAGGTTGGAGCGATGCCTCAAACTGTATCTGAACATGGCTCATGTCGAGCAACCTGAGCTGGGGTGCGCGTTACCTGCGCTGGGCGCTGAGATCGCTCGGTCGGATGTCGTCGTGCGGGAACAGGCCGAACTGTGGATTTGTCGGCTTCAGGAAAGTTGGGCGCAGATTCTGGAGAGCGACAGCCTGGCCTGGGCCATTCTGTCGCAATGTGTCGGGGCGTTGGTGGTGGCGCGGATGTTGGCGTCCCCACAGATCCAGCAACGGGTGCTGGAGTCCAGTCACGAAGAGATCGGCCGCCAGCTCGCCGTTCAGCGAGCACAATAGCGGCGGCGGTTTATTTGCAGATGACGATCATGCTTCGGCTGGTATAGCCGGCGGGGTTGAGACCGAAGGGATAATCACCCGGCTCTTCCACCGCATCCCCGGACTTGGCGATGACTTTATAACCCTTCGGCGCGCAGGAGTTGGCGGCACTGGTGTAGCACTTGTCCCAGGAGGAGGAGAGCCCTGAACAGTTGATGTGCAGCCCTTTTTTGCCGTGCTTTACCTGAGCCTTGGAGGTCGCCGCGCATCCCGAAATGGCGAGTACGGCGATCAGTATCAAAATTCGTTTCATTACCGTCCTTATGGCGGCCTCGAGTCTGGCGCTCGGGTCTGCCTGCATTCGCTCTCGCTTGACGCGTTTCGATGTCCCTATCCGAAAAAGTCCATATCTGGCACTGAGTTGCGAAGCTAAACATGGCCTAAATGAGCGGCAAATGCCAGACCTTCGTTACAACCGCTTTCAATCCGCCGCAATCACGGGCTTGGCATGGCTGCCCATGGTCATCGTTGCACCGACGGAAGCCAGAATAATGCACAGGATGGCCATCCATTGTGACAAGGAGAGATATTCCTGCAGGAACAGCAGCCCCGATAGCGCACCAAATGCCGGCTCAATGCTCATCAGCGTACCGAAAGTACGAGCGGGCATGCGGGTGAGGGCGACCATTTCCAGGGTATAGGGCAGGGCTGTGGAAAGAATCGCGACACCAATGGCTATCGGGATCAATGACGGCGTCAGCAATGCGGCGCCGGCGTGGACGATCCCGATGGGCGCAACGAACAGGGCTGCGATCATCACTCCCAGAGCTGCAGTCGTCACACCGTTGTCAGCGCCCGCTTTCTGGCCGAAGAGAATGTAAAGCGCCCAGCAAACACCAGCACCAAGCGCATAGGCCACACCGGTAAGGTCTAGACCCGCTGTCGCTGCACCTGTTGGTATCAATAGCAGCAATCCGACGGCAGCGAGGGCAATCCATAGGAAGTCGATTGCACGACGGGAAGCGTAGATGGCGACGGCCAGCGGCCCGGTGAACTCCAGCGCCACCGCAATGCCGAGCGGCACGGTGCGCAAGGACATATAGAAGAGGAAGTTCATGCCGCCCAACGCCATCCCGTACACGATCACGGTGCGCAGCGATTTGGCCGTCAGCTTTGCCCTCCAGGGTCTCAGCAATAGCAGCATGATCACGCTGGCGAACATCAGGCGTAGCGTCGTTGTGCCTTGGGCGCCCACGATGGGGAACATGCTTTTGGCCAGAGAAGCGCCAGACTGGATCGATGCCATGGCGATCAATATCAGGCCAACCGGAAACAGGATGGATACAAGACTGCGGGGTTGGTCGTTCATTGCGCGGCATCGTCCGATAGTAAAGGCAGTAGAAGGCACTAACTGAGTGATGGGCAATATACTGCGCATTCGCTGGTGTTGCGTCTATATATAAGCGGGCTTTTTGAGTCGACTGATAGAAAAATCAAATTAGGGGTTGACGGCAGATTCTGGAGGCCTATAATTCGCCCCACTTCCGGCGCAGTCGAAACGGAAAACTCCTTGGAACTCAATGAGTTACGCAGTTTTCGACAGCGGCTTGCTTCAGATCATCGAAGCCTGGAAGGAGTTGAAAGAGTGGTGATGTTTGGCTCTTTTGACGTTTCGATCTTCTCGATCGAAAGCGGAGAAAAAGAGGTGTTGACAGCAGCGTGTAACGCTGTAGAATTCGCCTCCCGCTAACGAGAGATCGGAAGCGCAAGTGGTTGAAGTTGTTGAAGAATTCTTCAAAAACTTCTGAAAATAATCACTTGACAGCAAATGAGGCTGCTGTAGAATGCGCGCCTCGGTTGAGACGAAAGATCTTAACCAACCGCTCTTTAACAACTGAATCAAGCAATTCGTGTGGGTGCTTGTGGAGTCAGACTGATAGTCAGAAAGATTATCAGCATCACAAGTTACTCCGCGAGAAATCAAAGATGTAACCAACGATTGCTGAGCCAAGTTTAGGGTTTTCTCAAAACCCAAAGATGTTTGAACTGAAGAGTTTGATCATGGCTCAGATTGAACGCTGGCGGCAGGCCTAACACATGCAAGTCGAGCGGATGAAAGGAGCTTGCTCCCGGATTCAGCGGCGGACGGGTGAGTAATGCCTAGGAATCTGCCTGGTAGTGGGGGACAACGTTTCGAAAGGAACGCTAATACCGCATACGTCCTACGGGAGAAAGCAGGGGACCTTCGGGCCTTGCGCTATCAGATGAGCCTAGGTCGGATTAGCTAGTTGGTGAGGTAATGGCTCACCAAGGCGACGATCCGTAACTGGTCTGAGAGGATGATCAGTCACACTGGAACTGAGACACGGTCCAGACTCCTACGGGAGGCAGCAGTGGGGAATATTGGACAATGGGCGAAAGCCTGATCCAGCCATGCCGCGTGTGTGAAGAAGGTCTTCGGATTGTAAAGCACTTTAAGTTGGGAGGAAGGGTTGTAGATTAATACTCTGCAATTTTGACGTTACCGACAGAATAAGCACCGGCTAACTCTGTGCCAGCAGCCGCGGTAATACAGAGGGTGCAAGCGTTAATCGGAATTACTGGGCGTAAAGCGCGCGTAGGTGGTTCGTTAAGTTGGATGTGAAATCCCCGGGCTCAACCTGGGAACTGCATCCAAAACTGGCGAGCTAGAGTATGGTAGAGGGTGGTGGAATTTCCTGTGTAGCGGTGAAATGCGTAGATATAGGAAGGAACACCAGTGGCGAAGGCGACCACCTGGACTGATACTGACACTGAGGTGCGAAAGCGTGGGGAGCAAACAGGATTAGATACCCTGGTAGTCCACGCCGTAAACGATGTCAACTAGCCGTTGGGAGCCTTGAGCTCTTAGTGGCGCAGCTAACGCATTAAGTTGACCGCCTGGGGAGTACGGCCGCAAGGTTAAAACTCAAATGAATTGACGGGGGCCCGCACAAGCGGTGGAGCATGTGGTTTAATTCGAAGCAACGCGAAGAACCTTACCAGGCCTTGACATCCAATGAACTTTCCAGAGATGGATTGGTGCCTTCGGGAACATTGAGACAGGTGCTGCATGGCTGTCGTCAGCTCGTGTCGTGAGATGTTGGGTTAAGTCCCGTAACGAGCGCAACCCTTGTCCTTAGTTACCAGCACGTAATGGTGGGCACTCTAAGGAGACTGCCGGTGACAAACCGGAGGAAGGTGGGGATGACGTCAAGTCATCATGGCCCTTACGGCCTGGGCTACACACGTGCTACAATGGTCGGTACAAAGGGTTGCCAAGCCGCGAGGTGGAGCTAATCCCATAAAACCGATCGTAGTCCGGATCGCAGTCTGCAACTCGACTGCGTGAAGTCGGAATCGCTAGTAATCGCGAATCAGAATGTCGCGGTGAATACGTTCCCGGGCCTTGTACACACCGCCCGTCACACCATGGGAGTGGGTTGCACCAGAAGTAGCTAGTCTAACCTTCGGGAGGACGGTTACCACGGTGTGATTCATGACTGGGGTGAAGTCGTAACAAGGTAGCCGTAGGGGAACCTGCGGCTGGATCACCTCCTTAATCGACGACATCAGCTGCTCCATAAGTTCCCACACGAATTGCTTGATTCATTGAAGAAGACGAAAGAAGCAGCCCGAAATTGGGTCTGTAGCTCAGTTGGTTAGAGCGCACCCCTGATAAGGGTGAGGTCGGCAGTTCGAATCTGCCCAGACCCACCAATTTTGTGTGGGAAACGCCTGTAGAAATACGGGGCCATAGCTCAGCTGGGAGAGCGCCTGCCTTGCACGCAGGAGGTCAGCGGTTCGATCCCGCTTGGCTCCACCACTACTGCTTCTGAAGTAAGAGCTTAGAAATGAGCATTCCATCGAGTGGATGGTGAATGTTGATTTCTAGTCTTTGACTAGTTCGTTCTTTAAAAATTTGGGTATGTGATAGAAAGATAGACTGAACGTTACTTTCACTGGTAACGGATCAGGCTAAGGTAAAATTTGTGAGTTCTCTTAGTTGAGAAATTCGAATTTTCGGCGAATGTCGTCTTCACAGTATAACCAGATTGCTTGGGGTTATATGGTCAAGTGAAGAAGCGCATACGGTGGATGCCTTGGCAGTCAGAGGCGATGAAAGACGTGGTAGCCTGCGAAAAGCTTCGGGGAGTCGGCAAACAGACTTTGATCCGGAGATGTCTGAATGGGGGAACCCAGCCATCATAAGATGGTTATCTTGTACTGAATACATAGGTGCAAGAGGCGAACCAGGGGAACTGAAACATCTAAGTACCCTGAGGAAAAGAAATCAACCGAGATTCCCTTAGTAGTGGCGAGCGAACGGGGACTAGCCCTTAAGTGGCTTTGAGATTAGCGGAACGCTCTGGAAAGTGCGGCCATAGTGGGTGATAGCCCTGTACGCGAAAATCTCTTAGTCATGAAATCGAGTAGGACGGAGCACGAGAAACTTTGTCTGAATATGGGGGGACCATCCTCCAAGGCTAAATACTACTGACTGACCGATAGTGAACTAGTACCGTGAGGGAAAGGCGAAAAGAACCCCGGAGAGGGGAGTGAAATAGATCCTGAAACCGTATGCGTACAAGCAGTGGGAGCAGACTTTGTTCTGTGACTGCGTACCTTTTGTATAATGGGTCAGCGACTTATTTTCAGTGGCGAGCTTAACCGAATAGGGGAGGCGTAGCGAAAGCGAGTCTTAATAGGGCGTCTAGTCGCTGGGAATAGACCCGAAACCGGGCGATCTATCCATGGGCAGGTTGAAGGTTAGGTAACACTGACTGGAGGACCGAACCGACTACCGTTGAAAAGTTAGCGGATGACCTGTGGATCGGAGTGAAAGGCTAATCAAGCTCGGAGATAGCTGGTTCTCCTCGAAAGCTATTTAGGTAGCGCCTCATGTATCACTGTAGGGGGTAGAGCACTGTTTCGGCTAGGGGGTCATCCCGACTTACCAAACCGATGCAAACTCCGAATACCTACAAGTGCCGAGCATGGGAGACACACGGCGGGTGCTAACGTCCGTCGTGAAAAGGGAAACAACCCAGACCGTCAGCTAAGGTCCCAAAGTTATGGTTAAGTGGGAAACGATGTGGGAAGGCTTAGACAGCTAGGAGGTTGGCTTAGAAGCAGCCACCCTTTAAAGAAAGCGTAATAGCTCACTAGTCGAGTCGGCCTGCGCGGAAGATGTAACGGGGCTCAAACCATACACCGAAGCTACGGGTATCACGTAAGTGATGCGGTAGAGGAGCGTTCTGTAAGCCTGTGAAGGTGAGTTGAGAAGCTTGCTGGAGGTATCAGAAGTGCGAATGCTGACATGAGTAACGACAATGGGTGTGAAAAACACCCACGCCGAAAGACCAAGGTTTCCTGCGCAACGTTAATCGACGCAGGGTTAGTCGGTCCCTAAGGCGAGGCTGAAAAGCGTAGTCGATGGAAAACAGGTTAATATTCCTGTACTTCTGGTTATTGCGATGGAGGGACGGAGAAGGCTAGGCCAGCTTGGCGTTGGTTGTCCAAGTTTAAGGTGGTAGGCTGGAATCTTAGGTAAATCCGGGATTCTAAGGCCGAGAGCTGATGACGAGTTGCCATTAGGCGACGAAGTGGTTGATGCCATGCTTCCAAGAAAAGCTTCTAAGCTTCAGGTAACCAGGAACCGTACCCCAAACCGACACAGGTGGTTGGGTAGAGAATACCAAGGCGCTTGAGAGAACTCGGGTGAAGGAACTAGGCAAAATGGCACCGTAACTTCGGGAGAAGGTGCGCCGGTGAGGGTGAAGGACTTGCTCCGTAAGCCCATGCCGGTCGAAGATACCAGGCCGCTGCGACTGTTTATTAAAAACACAGCACTCTGCAAACACGAAAGTGGACGTATAGGGTGTGACGCCTGCCCGGTGCCGGAAGGTTAATTGATGGGGTTAGCTAACGCGAAGCTCTTGATCGAAGCCCCGGTAAACGGCGGCCGTAACTATAACGGTCCTAAGGTAGCGAAATTCCTTGTCGGGTAAGTTCCGACCTGCACGAATGGCGTAACGATGGCGGCGCTGTCTCCACCCGAGACTCAGTGAAATTGAAATCGCTGTGAAGATGCAGTGTATCCGCGGCTAGACGGAAAGACCCCGTGAACCTTTACTATAGCTTTGCACTGGACTTTGAATTTGCTTGTGTAGGATAGGTGGGAGGCTTTGAAGCGTGAACGCCAGTTTGCGTGGAGCCATCCTTGAAATACCACCCTGGCAACTTTGAGGTTCTAACTCAGGTCCGTTATCCGGATCGAGGACAGTGTATGGTGGGTAGTTTGACTGGGGCGGTCTCCTCCTAAAGAGTAACGGAGGAGTACGAAGGTGCGCTCAGACCGGTCGGAAATCGGTCGTAGAGTATAAAGGCAAAAGCGCGCTTGACTGCGAGACAGACACGTCGAGCAGGTACGAAAGTAGGTCTTAGTGATCCGGTGGTTCTGTATGGAAGGGCCATCGCTCAACGGATAAAAGGTACTCCGGGGATAACAGGCTGATACCGCCCAAGAGTTCATATCGACGGCGGTGTTTGGCACCTCGATGTCGGCTCATCACATCCTGGGGCTGAAGCCGGTCCCAAGGGTATGGCTGTTCGCCATTTAAAGTGGTACGCGAGCTGGGTTTAGAACGTCGTGAGACAGTTCGGTCCCTATCTGCCGTGGACGTTTGAGATTTGAGAGGGGCTGCTCCTAGTACGAGAGGACCGGAGTGGACGAACCTCTGGTGTTCCGGTTGTCACGCCAGTGGCATTGCCGGGTAGCTATGTTCGGAAAAGATAACCGCTGAAAGCATCTAAGCGGGAAACTTGCCTCAAGATGAGATCTCACTGGAACCTTGAGTTCCCTGAAGGGCCGTCGAAGACTACGACGTTGATAGGTTGGGTGTGTAAGCGCTGTGAGGCGTTGAGCTAACCAATACTAATTGCCCGTGAGGCTTGACCATATAACACCCAAGCAATTTGCGTCGGCTCTCTAAACCAGAGCAACCAGATTGCGGTGTGTGAAGACGAAACGAACCGAAAGTTCGACTGCACCTAAAAAGGCAGCACAAAACACCGAAAACTATCCCATACCCAATTTGCTGAAGCGAGGCCGTCTGGCCACGACTCAGTACCCGAATTTCTTGACGACCATAGAGCGTTGGAACCACCTGATCCCATCCCGAACTCAGAAGTGAAACGATGCATCGCCGATGGTAGTGTGGGGTTTCCCCATGTGAGAGTAGGTCATCGTCAAGATTAAATTCCGAAACCCCAATTGCGAAAGCAGTTGGGGTTTTGTTTTGCCCGCAGGAAAGTGCTCAAAGGGCTTCCGACCGTCGCGATGGCAACCATTGGGGAAATCCTTCTGAAATGACCGCTCGGTTTTTGGTATGGTGCAGCTCGTTTTTTAACGGACTGATGTCACGCCCAAGGATCGGCGCTCATTTTTTGTCAACGAGTTGCTGCAGAAATGCCTGAACCAATCCCCATCAAGGATCACGAAAAAGAGACGCGTCTGGTCAACAAACGGCTGGTCGCCTGTGCCTTGTTCGTCTTCGCGATCAGCTGTGCCCTGGTGGTGCGCCTGTACATCCTGCAAGTGGTTGAATTCGACTACCACTCGACCATCTCCGAAAACAACCGCGTCCACGTCCTGCCAATCCCGCCAACTCGCGGGTTGATTTACGACCGCAATGGCGTGCTGCTGGCCGACAACCGTCCCAGTTACAACCTGATCATCACCCGCGAACGTGCTACCGATGTGAATCAGGAGCTGGACGAAGTCATCAGCCTCCTGCACCTGCCAGCCGAAGATCGCACGGTGTTCGACAAGGCGATGAAGCAGTCGCGTCACCCGTTTACACCAGTAACGCTGTTCTATGAGTTGACCGAAGAACAGATCGCCGTACTCGCAGTCAACGAGTTCCGCCTGCCGGGCCTGGATGTCGAACCGCAGTTCGTCCGTAACTACCCGCTCGGGGCGCACTTCGCACACTCGATCGGCTACGTCGGACGCATCAACGAAAAAGAATCCAAGACCCTCGACTCGGTCGAATACCGTGGCACGCAGTCCATCGGCAAGACCGGCATCGAACGTTTCTACGAACCGCAACTGCACGGTCACGTCGGATACGAGGAAGTGGAGACCAACGCTCAGGGCCGCGTATTGCGGGTCCTGAAACACACCGATCCGATTCCTGGCAAAAACATTGTCCTGAGCCTCGACATCAAGCTTCAGGAAGCCGCCGAAGCCGCATTGGGTGATCGTCGTGGTTCGGTGGTTGCACTGGATCCATCGACCGGCGAAGTGCTGGCCATGGTCAGTAACCCGAGCTTCGACCCCAACCTGTTCGTGACCGGTATCAGCTCCAAGGAATACTCGGCGCTGCGTGACTCCATCGACCGGCCGCTGTTCAACCGCGTACTGCGTGGTCTGTACGCGCCCGGTTCGACGATCAAGCCTGAAGTGGCGATTGCCGGACTCGACGCCGGCGTGGTCACGCCTCAGACCCGCGTCTTCGACCCTGGCTACTACCAACTGCCGGACTTCGACCACAAGTACCGCAACTGGAACCACAGTGGCGACGGCTGGGTGGACATGGATGCGGCGATCATGCGTTCCAACGACACCTACTTCTACGACCTGGCGCACAAGCTCGGCATCGATCGCCTGCACGACTACATGGCAATGTTCGGCCTCGGCGAGAAAGTCTCGCTGGACATGTTCGAAGAGTCTCCCGGCCTGATGCCTTCCCAGGCCTGGAAGCGCGCCACCCGACGTCAGGCCTGGTTCCCCGGTGAGACGGTGATCCTCGGCATCGGCCAGGGCTACATGCAGGTCACGCCGCTGCAACTGGCTCAGGCCACGGCACTGATCGCCAACAAGGGGGTATGGAATCGTCCGCACCTGGCCAAGACTGTCGACGGTGTACCGCCGGTGGACGAGCACCCGATGCCGAACATCCTGCTCAAGGACCCCCGCGACTGGGAGCAGGTCAACCACGGCATGCAGATGGTGATGCATGATGCTCGGGGTATCGCCCGGGCAGCGGCGGCCGGCGCTCAGTACCGCATCGCCGGCAAGAGTGGTACCGCGCAGGTGGTGGCGATCAAGCAGGGCGAGCGTTACAACCGCGAGAAAACCCTCGAGCGCCATCGTGACAACGCCTTGTTCGTCGGTTTTGCCCCGGCCGAACATCCGAAGATCGCCATCTCGGTGATGATCGAAAACGGCGAGGCCGGTGGCCGAGTCGCAGGTCCCGTGGTGCGGCAGATCATGGACGCCTGGCTACTCGACCAGGACGGTCACCTCAAGCCGCAATACGCGGCGCCGACCAAGGCACCGGGCGATCCACACGTGTAACTCGATCCAGCTTCACAGCACAGGCTCACGCAGGCTGAGCATGTGCTGGAAGCTGTCGAGGAACACCGTTTCAGCCTGAGTCATCTTCTGTTCGCGATTCCACAGCAGCTGGATATCGAAATCCACTACCCCATCCTCCGGCGGCAAGCGCCACAGCAAGCCCTGTTCGACATCCCGTCGAACCAGGTGAATCGGCAAACAACCAATCCCGAAGCCTGCACAGATCAGGCGGTAAATCTCTTCGAAACTGGTGGAAGAAGCGACGATCTTGCCGGTAAACCCCTGCTGGTCGCGAAACAGCGTCAACGGCGACAGATTACCGCCAAGCTGATCGCTGGTGAAGCTGACAAAGTTCTCGGCTGCCAACTGCTCCAGCGTCAGATTCTGCTGCCCGAACAGTCGATGCCGTTGCCCGCAAAAGTACGCGTAGCGCTCACGAAACAGTACCCGCTGCTCCAGCCGTGGCTGAGGCAGGCGACACAACCCGACGCCGACCGTAGCAGTCTTTTGCAGCAGTGAACTGATGATGTTCGAGCTGCCCATCACCTCGACTTCCAGCTCGATTTTCGGGTGAGTTTCGTGGAAATCCGCAAGAAACTCGTCGTAATGCCGAGCCTGCACACCACTGACGGTGAGGATGCGGATCTTGCCGACAACGTCGTCATGACGATTCTCGACCACGGTGCCCAAACGGGAAATATCGCCGTAGATATCCGCCGCAATCCGCAGGACTTCTTCCCCGGTTTCCGTCAGATCAAAGCGTCGTCCGCTGCGCGCAATCAACACACAATCCAGTTGTTCTTCGAGACGTTTCAACGCCTGGCTGACCGCCGACTGAGTGATGTGCAATCGCGCAGCGGCGCGGCTCATGCTGCCTTCCTGACCGATCACCAGATACGTGCGCAGCAGGTTCCAGTCCAGCCGGTCATTGAGAAAACGCCGGCCGATCCAAGGATTCGAGGAAGAAGTCATGCAGTAGCCACGCTAATAGTAAAGTTAAGTTTTTGAAAATTGACTAATCCTGTCACGGAAGCGATAAAGCCCACAAGCGCCACAGAGCGCGACCGTCAGCCGCCTCGACACCTGCCCAAAACTATAAATACACAGGGTTCTTGCATGCACACCACCGCTCAGCCGCGTCGCGCCGCGGCCGCTGCCTTCATTGGCACGACCATCGAATTCTATGATTTCTACATCTACGCCACCGCCGCCGCACTGGTGCTCGGGCAAGTGTTCTTTCCCAGCAGCGACCCGGTGACCAGCACGCTCGCCGCGTTCGGCAGTTTCGCCGTCGGCTTCATCGCCCGCCCGATGGCCGGCATGGTGTTCGGCCATTTGGGCGATCGCCTCGGTCGCAAGAAAATGCTGCTGGTGACCATGGCGCTGATGGGCCTGGCCACCGCGGGCATCGGTCTGCTGCCGAGTTATGCCAGCGTCGGCATCTGGGCGCCCATCGGGTTGATCGTATTGCGCCTGATCCAGGGCATCTCCGTCGGTGGCGAGTGGGGCGGGGCGGTATTGATGGCCAGCGAACACGCACCGGCCAAACGCAAGACCTTCTATGCCTCGTTCGCGCAACTTGGCAGCCCGGCGGGTCTTTTGTTGGCGTTGATCGCCTTCCGTCTGGTGACATCGCTGTCGCCGGAAGACTTCCTCGCCTGGGGCTGGCGTCTGCCGTTTCTCGCCAGCGGTGTGCTGATGATGGTCGGCTTGATGATCCGTTCCGGTGTGCATGAATCGCCGGAGTTCGCCAAGGCCAGGGACAATAACGAAACCGCCCAATACCCCGTGAAGGATGTGATTCGCCAATGCTGGCGGCAGATCCTGTTCGCCGCTGCCGCCGTGACCATCGGTTCGGCCGGATTCTTCTTCACCAACACCTTCATGATCACCTACGTCACCCAATATCAGGGCATCCCGCGGTCGACCATTCTCGACTGCCTGTTTCTGGTGACGGTCATTCAATTGCTCTCGCAACCGCTGTCGGCGCTGCTCGCCGAGCGCATCGGCGAAGGGCGGTTCCTGATGCTGGTGGCGTTGCTGTGCATGATCACGCCGTACCCGATGTTCCTGTTGGTCGGCACCCAGAACATTCTGCTGATGACCCTTGGCATCGCGGTCGCGGTGGTGATCCTGTCGGCGCTGTACGCGGTGATTGCCGGGTACATGACCCAGGCCTTCCCGGTGCACCTGCGCTACTCGGGCATTTCCATCGCCTACCAGTTGAGCTGCGCCTTGGCCGGCGGCACCACGCCGCTGATCGGCACGCTGCTCGCCAGCAAGTTTTCCGGGCAATGGCTGCCGTTGGCGGTGTTTTTCACGCTGCTGTCCGCCCTGTCGCTGATCGGTGTCTGTGGCCTCGCACGCCTGCGGGCCAAGCCGGTCGTCCTTCACACAAGCAAAGAGGTGTATTCGTGAGTAAACCCGCCCACATTGACCCGATCGAATGGCAAGCCCGCTGCGAGCTCGCCGCGCTGTACCGCTTGATCGCGCACTTTCGCATGACCGACCTGATCGACACCCACATCACCCTGCGGATTCCGGGGCCGGAGCATCATTTCCTGATCAACCGCTACGGGGTGATCTTCGACCGCATGCGTGCCTCCGATCTGGTGCGCATCGATCAGGACGGGCGCATTGTCGACCCTGAATACGCCGGGCATCGGGTCAACGCTGCCGGGTTCGTGATCCACTCGGCGATCCACATGGCGCGGCCGGATCTGAACTGCGTGATTCACACCCACACCGCTGCGGGTATGGCCGTCGCCGCGCAGAAGCAAGGTCTGCTGCCGATCAGTCAGCACGCGCTGAAGTTCTACGGAAAACTGGCGTATCACACCTACGAAGGCATCGCGTTGTCGCTGGATGAGCGCGAGCGCTTGATCGCCGATCTCGGCCCGCACCGGGCGATGATCCTGCGCAATCACGGCTTGCTGGTTGGTGGCTCCGGCGTGGCCCAGGCGTTTCAGGAAATCCACTTTCTGGAGCGTGCCTGCCAGGCGCAAGTGCAAGCGCTGGCCGGCGGTTGTGAGCTGCATTACCCGTCGCCGGAAGTCTGCGCCCACACCGCCGAGCAGTTTGACCGCGACGAGCAGGACAACATCATCGACCTGGCCTGGGAGGCTGCCTTGACCCTCATCGAATCCCAGCGCGAGTCCTATCTGTCATGAACACCGTTGCACTGATGTCACGCGACACGCTGTTGCTCAAACAATTGCAGGAAGCCTTTGCCCGCCGCGCGCCGCAGCTCTCGGCGGTGCTGGCCGACGATCCCCAAGCGGCGAATGCGCAGATCGCGGCGTGCTGGTTTCCGCTGCCGGGCAGCCTTGCCGCGTTGCCCAATCTGCAAGTGATTCACTCGGTTGCCGCCGGCATCGATCATTTGGAGCACGATCCGTCGTGCCCCGATTTGCCGGTGTGCCGGGTGGTCGATCCCGGCCATCGCCAAGGCATGACCGAGTACGTGCGCTGGGCGGTGATTCACTATCATCGCGGCTTCGATCAGGTGCTTGAGCAACAGCGCCAACAGCATTGGGAGCGACCGCTGCAACGCCCGGCCAGTCAATTCAGGATCGGTGTGATGGGGCTCGGTTCACTCGGCAGCGCGATTGCCCAAGACCTGGCCGCCGCTGGTTACGACGTACGTGGCTGGGCGCGCAGCAGCAAGGATTTGCCGGGCGTGCAGAACTTTGCCGGCACCGATGCCTTCAACGCGTTTCTCGACGGCGTGGAGTTGCTGATCAACCTGTTGCCGCTGACTCACGAGACACGCGGCATCCTCAATCGCCAGACCTTCGAACGACTGGCCAACGGCGCGGCGCTGGTCAACGTCGGGCGCGGTGGGCATCTGAACATCGAAGATCTGCAACAGGCCCTGGCCCGTGGAAAACTGCGCGGTGCGCTGCTCGATGTCTTCGAGCAGGAACCGCTGCCCGCCGATCATCCGCTGTGGACAACCCCGGGCGTGACCATCACCCCGCACATGGCTTCGGCGGCCTCCCACGATTGCATCGCGGAGCAGATTGCCGAGAACTTCCGTCGATTGAATGCCAGTGAGCCATTGCTCAACAGCGCGGATCGACTGCTCGGTTATTGATCCGCCAGGCAGGCCTGCAAGCGCTCGATGAACAGCGTTTCGGCGCGGCTCATGCGCTGTTCACGGTTCCACAACAGATGAATGTCGACATCGGCGATCCCCTCGTGAGGCGGCAGGCGCCAGAGCAATCCGGCCTCGACGTCCGCCGCCACCACGTGCTCCGGCAAACAACCGATACCGAACCCGGCGATCACCAGTCGCCGCACTTCTTCCAGGCTCGGCGATGACGCGACGATGCGTCCGCTGAAGCCCTGTTGATCACGAAAAATCGTCAGTGGCGAGAGCATTCCGCCAATCTGGTCACTGGTAAAACTGACGAAATTCTCCCGCTGCAAATCGCCTTCGCCAATGTCCTGTCGACCGAACAGCGTGTGGTGCTTGCCACAGAAAAATGCATAGCGCTGACGCAGGAACAGGCGCTGTTCCAGACGCGGTTGCGGGCGGCGATTGAGGCTCAGGCCGAGGGTCGCGGTTTTCTCCTGAAGAGCGCTGACGATGTCCGAACTGCGCATCACATCAACCTCCAGATCGACCCGTGGATACTGCTGATGGAAGTCAGCGAGGAAGTCATCGAAGCGCTCGGAAAAGATCCGGCTGATGATCAGCAGTCGCACCTTGCCGATCACTTCGTCGGCCGGTTGCTCCAGCAGGCTGCTGACCTGGGACATCTGCCCGTAGATCTCGCCCGCCAGTTCGAAGATTTGCTCGCCGACTTCGGTAAGGGCAAATCGCGGGCCGCGTCGGGCGATCAACTGGCGACCCAGTTGTTCCTCAAGACGCTTGAGCGCCTGGCTCACCGCCGGTTGGGTCAGGTGCAGGCGCGCGGCGGCGCGGCTGATGCTCAGCTCCTGGCCGATCACCCGGAAGGTGCGCAGCAGGTTCCAGTCGAGGCGGTCGTTGAGCAGGCGTTGCACATCGCGTTCGGCCATGGCGGCTCTCGATCATAAGGATTGGTAATAGTCGGAATAATAAATAGAAAATTGACTAATCATAGCCCCGGGACGATAAATCACCCCACGACAGGCGCCGTCAGAGTGCCTCGGATCGACCGTTTCCCTCCTGCCAGAAAAACAATCAAAGGAGCCCGACCCATGAAGCCTCACGCTTCGAACCAGCCGCGCCGTGCGGCGGCCGCAGCCTTCATCGGCACCATGATCGAGTGGTACGACTTTTACATTTACGCCACCGCCGCCGCACTGGTGTTCGGCGCGCTGTTCTTTCCTTCCGACGATCCACTGTTCAGCACCATGGCTGCGTTCGGCACCTTCGCCGTGGGCTTCTTTGCCCGGCCGTTGGGCGGGATCATCTTCGGTCATATCGGCGATCGCATCGGCCGCAAGAAATCCCTGATCATCACGCTGTTGATGATGGGCGTGGTCACGGTGTGCATCGGCCTGTTGCCGACTTATGCGCAGATCGGCGCAACCGCACCAGTGCTGCTGATTCTGCTGCGCATCGTCCAGGGCATCGCCGTCGGTGGCGAGTGGGGTGGGGCGGTGCTGATGGCCGGCGAGCATGCGCCGAAGGGCCGACGCAATTTCTTCGCGTCGTTTGCGCAACTGGGCAGCCCGGCAGGTTTGATCCTGTCGCTGCTGGCCTTCAGTGCCGTGACCCGTTTGCCGGAAGACGACTTGATGAGCTGGGGCTGGCGTCTGCCGTTCCTCGCCAGTGCGTTGTTGCTGCTGGTCGGTCTGGCGATTCGCCTGGGCGTGAACGAGTCGCCGGAATTCCTCGCCAGCCGCGAGCAGGCCAGCAAACAGATCAAGAAAGAGCAGGCGCCGGTGATGGAAGTCCTGCGAACCGCATGGCGCCCACTGTTGCTGTGCATCGGCGCCAACACGCTGGGCATCGCCGGGGTGTATTTCACCAACACCT
Source organism: Pseudomonas allokribbensis (assembly GCF_014863605.1). Classification (NCBI taxonomy): domain Bacteria; kingdom Pseudomonadati; phylum Pseudomonadota; class Gammaproteobacteria; order Pseudomonadales; family Pseudomonadaceae; genus Pseudomonas; species Pseudomonas allokribbensis. The sequence goes on along the minus strand of NZ_CP062252.1, from coordinate 4,552,188 downwards.
TCATGATCGCCTACACCACTCAGCAACTGGCGCTGCCGCGTTCGCTAATTCTCGAATGCCTGTTCTTCGTTGCGCTCATCCAGTTCTGCATTCAGCCGCTGGCCGCATGGACGGCGGAGAAGATCGGCGCCACGCGATTCCTGTGCCTGGTGTCGCTGCTGGCGATGGCTTCGCCATACCCGATGTTCGTGCTGGTCAGCTCGGCCCAGGCGCCGCTGATCATCCTCGGCATCGCGCTGGCGGTGGTGTGCATGGCCTCGTTCTACGCGGTGATCGCCGGTTACGTCAGCGGCATGTTCGAGACCCGCGTGCGCTACACCGCGATCTCGTTGGCCTATCAGATTTGCGGCGCGGTGGCCGGTGGGCTGACGCCGCTGATCGGCACGCTGCTGGCGCACAAATTCACCGGGCAATGGTGGCCGATGGCGGTGTTCTACAGCCTGATTGCTGGCATCTCGCTGATCTGCGTGCTGTCTCTCGCGCGTCGTCACGCCAACGCCCATCGCGCGGAAATGGCCCGCGCCTAACCCGGAATTTCAGGAGAACCTCATGTTGAAAATCAATGGCGAACGCCTGTGGGCGAGCCTGATGGCCATGGCCGAAATCGGTGCGACTGCCCGAGGCGGCAGCTGCCGTCTGGCATTGAGCGATGAAGACAAGGCCGGTCGCGAACTGTTCGCCCACTGGTGCCGGGAAGCCGGCATGACCTTGAGCGTGGACGCCATCGGCAACCTGTTCGCTCGCCGCGCTGGCACCGATCCGGATGCTGCGCCGGTGATGATGGGCAGCCACCTCGACACCCAACCCGAGGGCGGGCGTTTCGACGGCGTCTACGGCGTGCTTGCAGGATTGGAAGTGGTGCGTTGCCTCAACGATCTGAATATCCGGACCCGCAAACCGCTGGAAGTGGCGGTGTGGACCAACGAAGAGGGTGCACGCTTTACGCCGGCCATGTTCGGCTCGGCGGTGTTCACCGGGATCATGGATCTGAATGCCGCGCTGGCGGTGCGTGATGTCGATGGCGTCAGTGTTGCCGAGGCGTTGCAGCGTACCGGTTACGCCGGTGATCGTCCGTTCGGCGGTGCGGTGGATGCCTATTTTGAAGCGCATATCGAGCAAGGCCCGATCCTTGAAGACAACGCCAAGAGCATCGGCGTGGTCACGGGCGGTCAGGCGATCCGCTGGCTCGACGTGCGTGTCGAAGGTATGGCCGCTCACGCCGGCACCACGCCGATGCCGCTGCGCAAAGACGCGTTGTACGGCGTGGCGCGGATGATTCAGGCGATTGAAGGTCTGGCCGCAGATTTTGCCCCCGAAGGCCTGACCACCGTCGGTGAGTTGAACATCAACAAATCCTCGCGCAACACCATTCCGGGGCTGGTGAATTTCACCGTCGATCTGCGTCATCACCGCGACGACGCCATCGCCGCCATGGAGCAACAAGTCCGCGCCCGCTTGCAGGCGATCGCCGACGGTCGTGGCCTGAACCTGACGATTACCCCGCACTGGATCAGCCCGGCCACGCCGTTCGACGCCGAATGTGTGGCGGCCGTGCAGGAGGCGGTGGATGCGCTGGGCTACGCTCAGCAGTCGATTGTCAGCGGCGCCGGGCATGACGCGATTCACCTGGCGCGCTACTGCCCGACGGCGATGGTGTTCATCCCGTGCGTCGGTGGCTTGAGCCATAACGAAGCCGAAGACGTGCTGCCCGAAGACGTGAAACAGGGCACCGACGTATTGCTGAACGCCGTGCTGGCCCGCGCCGGTCGAATCGAACAGGGAGTCTGAGCCATGCGCAGTTTTTTCCACCCCGAACAATTGCTCCATCATCCACGCAGCTATTACTCGCGCGGGCAGATGCGCACGCCGCAGGAAGTCCCGGAACGTGCGCAACGTCTGGTGCAGGCCGCCCTTAATTTGGGCTTCAGTGTCGAGCAGCCTGTCGATGCCGGCCTCGCACCGATGCTGGCGGTGCATGGCGCGCCGTATCTGACCTTTCTTCAGGAAGCGCACGCACGCTGGAAAGAAATCCCGGAAGACTGGGGCGACGAGGTGATGTCGAACATCTTCGTCCGCGAGCCCAACGCTTTGCGCGGCATCCTCGCCCAGGCTGCGCGCTATCTGGCGGATGGCAGTTGCCCGGTCGGCGAACAGACCTGGCGCTCGGCTTATTGGTCGGCGCAAAGCGCGGTGGCCGGGGCTCAGGCGTTGATCGATGGTGAGCCGGCGGCCTACGCTTTGTGCCGTCCACCGGGGCACCATGCCCGGGCCGAAGCGGCGGGTGGTTTCTGCTACGTGAACAACGCGGCGGTGGCGGCTCAGGTGCTGCGCGACAAATTCGGCAAAGTCGCGGTGCTCGACACCGACATGCACCACGGCCAGGGCATTCAGGAGATTTTCTACGACCGTGATGACGTGCTCTACGTCTCGGTGCATGGTGATCCGACCAATTTCTATCCGGGTGTTGCCGGGTTTGCCGACGAGCGCGGCAGCGGTGCGGGGGAGGGCTTCAATCTCAATCTGCCGATGGCGCATGGTTCAAGCGAGGCGGACTTCCTCGGGCAACTGGAAGTTGCGTTGGCGGCGGTGCGCGAGTTCGGCGCCGAGGTGCTGGTGCTGTCGCTGGGCTTCGATATCTATGAGCTGGACCCGCAAAGCAAAGTCGCCGTGACCCGGGAAGGCTTTGCGGCATTGGGTGAGCGGATCCGCAGCCTGGGCCTGCCATGCCTGATCGTGCAGGAAGGCGGCTATCACCTGGAAAGTCTCGAAGACAACGCCCGGGCGTTTTTCGTGAATGGCGAGGTGTGGTAGCGCTGAGACGATCCACCTGATGAAGTGCCCTGTGGTGCTTGCCATCGCCCTGACGTTAACGTAAACATTGGCGTCAGGGCGCTGAAGTAAAAAAGCGCAAAGCGGACCGCTCCGGAGCGCTTGATGACTCTAATAAAAACAACCGATCCCAAGTCTCACCACGAAGCCCGGCTGGCCCGGGAAAAACTCCATCTCGAAGGGCAGGTCCCGGATGGCGTGTTGCGTGCGGAGATCGATGCTTCGTGGCGGCGCAGCCTGAGCCACGGCGTGCATTTCAATGGCAAGCATGAGCTGGCGCTGGAATCGAGCGCGAGTCTCGATGTCTTGCTGGCGAGCAATCGCCTGCTGATCGATGCGGCGATACCGGCCATCGATTACCTGGCCGAGCGTCAGGGCAAGGAAGGTCTGATCATTCTCGCCAATTCCGACGCCACCATCCTTGCGGTGGAGGGACGTGCCGACCGGCTCAAGGGCAGCGGTTTGCAAGACATCACCCTCGGCGCCTGCTGGAGCGAAGCCGCTCGTGGCACCAACGCCCTCGGTACGGCACTGGTGGAAGCGCGGCCGACGCTGATCGATTGCGGCGAACATTACCTCGATCGCCTCACGGATTTTTCCTGCACCTCGGTGCCGATCCATTGCCCTCAGGGCGAAATTCTCGGCGTCCTCGACCTGACCCGCGAAGGCCCTCTCGGCCGCGTCCATGACAGCACCGCGCTGCTGAGCATGGCGGTCAGCCAGATCGAGAGCCGGGTGTTCAACAACAGTTTTCCCGATCAGATTGTCCTCGCCTTCCACAGTCGCCGGCAGTATCTGGAATCGCCGTGGCAAGGCCTGTTGGCAGTCAGTCTCGGCGGGCAGATTCTGGCGGTCAGTGCCCAGGCCTGTCAGTTGCTGCGGGCCGAGCGTTCGGCATTGGTTGGCAAGCGCTGCGAAGAGTTTCTCGGGGTCGATGGCGTGCAATTGCTGACCCGCCTGCAACAGGGCGGCGTCGGCAGTGTGCAGACCGCCAAGGGCGAATTTTTCTACAAGACCCTGCGGGCCCCGGCGCGCTCGGTCAACCTCGGCGGCCCGCCGCGCAGCGTGGCAAAAACCGCCAAGGCGCCACCGGACCTGGAAGCGCTGGCCGGCAACAACGCCCGTTATGCCCGTGCCTTGCGCATGGCGCGACAGGGCCTGGCCAATGAGCTGCCGGTGCTGTTGCTCGGCGAAACCGGCACCGGTAAAGAGGTGATCGCCCGTGCCCTGCACCTGGCCGGCAGCCGTAGCGACAAACCCTTTGTGGCCGTGAACTGCGCGGCGATACCCGAAGGCCTGATCGAGTCGGAACTGTTCGGCTACCGCGAAGGCGCGTTCACCGGATCGCGCCGTGGCGGCATGATCGGACGCCTGCAACAGGCCCACGGCGGAACGTTGTTCCTCGATGAAATCGGCGACATGCCGCTGGCCTTGCAGGCGCGTTTGCTGCGAGTTTTGCAGGATCGCAAGGTCGCGCCGCTGGGGGCTGGCGAAGAACAGGACATCGACGTCGCACTCATCTGCGCCACCCACCGCGACCTCAAGCGTCAGGTCGAGGACAAGCAATTTCGCGAGGATCTGTTCTACCGGGTCAATGGCATCAGTGTGATGCTCCCGGCTTTGCGCGAGCGCGAGGACTTCAGTGCGCTGGTCGATCGTCTGCTGAGCAAACTCGATGCGCCGAATGCTGTACTGCACGACGACCTCAATCGCCTGCTCGGCGCGTATCACTGGCCGGGCAACATTCGCCAACTGGAAATGGTGCTGCGTACCGCGCTGGCGATGCGCGAACCCGGTGATACCGTGCTGACCCTCGATCACCTGCCCGACAGCATGCTCGACGAACTCTGCGCCACCGAGAAACCCCAGACCGGCAGCATTCGCGAAAACGAACTGGAGATGATCCGCCAGTCCCTCGACACCCATCAGGGCAATGTCTCGGCCGCCGCCGACGCCCTCGGCATCAGCCGCGCGACCCTGTACCGCAAACTCAAACAGTTGCGCTCGTGATGCAGCGCCTGTTCGTGCGGCTGATCGACAGCCAGAACCCCGCCGCGCTGCAAGCGGCGCTGCGCTGGTTGTACGGTTTCGTGCGGCCGCAGCGGTTGGCGATTGCCGGCCTGCTCGGTCTGTCGGTATGCGCGTCGCTGTTGGTGCTGGTGCAGCCGTGGTTGGTCAAGTTGTTGATCGACGATGGCTTGCTGGCGCGCAATTTCCCGATGCTGGTGCTGATTGCGGTGCTGATGATCATCGCCGGGTTGCTCGGCACGGCGTTGTCGGGGATCAACCGCTATCTGCACACGCGGCTATCGGGGCGGATCCTGTTTGCCCTGCGCGATGACCTTTATCGGCATCTGCAAAAACTGTCGCCGAGTTTCTACGGGCAGCGGCGGATCGGCGATCTGATGTCGCGGCTCGACGGCGATGTGGCAGAGATTCAGCGCTTTGCCGTGGACTCTTTGTTCTCGGCGGTATCGAGTGTGATTGGCCTGGTGGTCGCGATCGCGATGTTGTTCACGCTGTCGTGGAAACTCTCGCTGCTGGCGCTGGTGCTGATCCCGCTGGATGTGCTGTGGCTGCGCTGGATGCGGCGCAAGGTCGAGCGCGATGTGCGGCAATTGCGCGAGCGTTCGGCGGACATGTCGTCGTTCATGGTCGAGACCTTGCCGGTGATGAAGTTCATCCAGTCCGCCGGCCAGCAGCGTGAAGCACGGCGTCTGGAAAGCCTCGGGCAGGGCTACATGAACCAGTTGCTGCGCCTGCAAGTCACCGAGTTTTTTACCCAGGCTGTGCCCGGCACGTTGACGTCGCTGTCCCGTGCCTGCGCGTTTTTGATCGGCGGTTATTGGGTGGTGCAGGGCACTTGGCAACTCGGTGCGCTGATCGCGTTTTCCACTTATCTGGGGATGGCGGTCGGGCCGGTGCAGAGCCTGTTGGGGTTGTACGTGGCGATCCAGCGCATGACCGTCAGTCTGGGGCGGGTCATGGAGTTGCGCGGCGAAGAGCCCACGGTGTTTTCTCCAGCCATGCCGAAGCCGTTTCCAACTTCGGGTGAGTTGCGTTTTGACGCGGTGCACTTCAGCCATCCGGGTCGTCCGAGCACGTTGAGCGGCATCGAGGCGACGATTCCCTACGGTTTGAAAGTCGCCTTGAGCGGCGGATCCGGCGTCGGCAAATCAACGCTGATCGACCTGCTGCAACGGCATCACGATCCGCAGTCCGGGCGAGTGCTGCTCGGTGAGGTGGATCTGCGTGAACTTGAACTGTTCGAGCTGCGCCGACGTATCGCCGTGGTCAGTCAGGACATCGTGCTGTTTCGCGGCAGCCTCGCCGACAACCTGGCTTACGCGGTGCCGGATGCCAGCCGCGAAGCCATCGCCGAGGTTGCACGGTTGGCGCAACTCGACAGCCTGATCGCATCGTTGCCCGAAGGCCTCGACAGCCCATTGGGCGAGCGCGGTCAGCAATTGTCCGGTGGGCAGAAACAGCGCATCGCGATTGCCCGGGCGCTGTTGCAGGATCCGTTGATTCTGGTGCTCGACGAAGCCACTTCGGCCGTCGACGAAGCGACCGAGCGCGAGGTGATCGAAGCCATCGACCGACTGTTTGCCGGGCGCACACGGATCCTCATCAGCCATCGTCCGTCGACCCTGGCCGATGCCGATCTGCGTTTCGAGTTGCTCGACGGTGTGCTCATTTCGAAAACGGTGCTGCATGAAGCCTGAATTGCGTATCGGTGTGGTCGACAGCGGACACTCGGCGGCGCAACGGGTGCAGGTGATTGCCGGGCGGCGTTTCTCGTTGCTGGAGGACGGACTGGCGGAATCGGATCTGCGCGACGATCCGCTTGGCCATGGCAGTGCGGTGATCGAGGCGATCAGCCGCCGCGCACCCGCCGCGCAGATGTGTGTGGCCCAGGTGTTCGATCAGCGCGGCGTCACCAGTGCCTTGCAGATTTCTGCGGCCATCGATTGGCTGGTCGCGCAGGACGTACGACTGATCAATCTGAGCCTGGGTTTGCGTCAGGATCGCAGCCTGTTGCGCGAGGCCTGCGCAGCGGCGGTGGCCCGTGGTGTTCTGTTGTGTGCGTCGAGTCCGGCGCAGGGCGCAGCGGTGTTTCCGGCGAGTTATCCGCAAGTGCTGCGGGTGACCGGCGATGCCCGTTGCACCGATGAACAATGGTCATGGCTCGACAGTGCGCAGGCGGATTTTGCCGCGTGTGTGCATGGCACCTATCCGGGGCAGTCCGGGGCAAGCCTGGGCTGTGCAGCGTTGAGCGGTCACATCGCCGGCTATCTGCTGGAGCATCCGCAGGCGAGCAACGCTGAAGTGATCGATTGGCTAAAACAGCACGCTCGTTATCGCGGCCCTGAACGGCGTTTCGGCCCATGACTGCGATCCTGATTCTCGGTGCCGGGCCGGCTGGCGCGGCGGTGGCGTTGGGGCTGCGGCGGCTGGGTTACGCCGTGACGCTGGTCAGCGAATGGCGGCGGTTTGCGGCGCTCGAAGGCGTGTCGCAACGGGTGCTGGAGGCGTTGCGCGGTGCCGGGTTGAATCATTCTTTGGCGAATGCCACGTTGCCGTCCCAGCGACAGGTTTCATGGAACGGCCAGCAACATGCACAGAATATCGAGTGTCTGCTGGATCGACCTACCTTTGATCGCGGCTTGCGTGAAGATCTGCGGGTAGCCGGGGTCGAGGTGATTGAAGGGCGAATCCTGATTGTTCAGTCTTCGGCGGAAGGTCACCGGGTCGAACTCGATGGCGGGCAGAGGCTGGCGGCGGACTTCCTGGTGGAGGCCCGGGGGCGACAGGCGCCGGCGTCCGGCAAAGGTCTGCGCGGGCCGGAGACGGTCAGCCTGCTCAATCGCTGGCAAGGTGCGTCGGGTGTGACGGCCAGCGCCGTGGAAAGTCTTGAAGACGGCTGGGCGTGGATGGCCCGGCGGGACGACGGCCAGTGTTATTGGCAATGGACCGTGGACGTAGCCAGCGCCGGGTTGCCGGGCAAGGCGCAGTTACTCGATCACTGCCGCGCGCGGCGTCAGGCCTCGGATTTTGCCCAAGCGTTCTTTGCTGGTGGCGTGGAGTCGGAGTTGCAACTGCACGCTCGCAGCAGCACGGCGATTCTCGCGCCACAGGTTTGCGGTGAAAACTGGATTCGCGTCGGCGATGCAGCGATGGCGGTGGACCCGCTGTCCGGCAACGGGATTTTTCAGTCGCTGTCCTCGGCGTTGCAGGCGCCGGTGGTGATCAACACGCTGTTGCGCAAACCCGAACGGGTGGCGTTGGCGCAGCGTTTTCACCGGCAACGGGTCGAGCAGTTGTTCCTGCGTTTCGCACGGGTTGGGCGGGACTTTTATGCCGATGAACAACGTTGGCTCGATCGGCCGTTCTGGCAGGCGCGGCGGCAATGGCCGGACGCTGAAGCGGCTCATGCGGCGGCGGATTTTGCAGCGCTGCGGATCGAACGGATGCCGGTGCTGCGTGACGGTTTTGTCGATGAGGCCGAGGTGGTGATCGCGGCGGATCAGCCGCTGGGGATCTGGCATGTGCAAGGTGTAGAGCTGGCGCCGCTGGTGCGGCGGTTGCGCGATGAACCGGCGGATCAGGTATTGGCGGGGTTGACGCTTGAGCAGGGACGAGCCGTTCGCGGGTGGCTGTTGGCTCAGGGGTTCAAGCCCTGAGCCGTGAGCGCAGTCATTACAACTTGATCAACACCGACTTCAACTCGGTGTAATGCTCGATCGCCGCATACCCCATCTCGCGTCCGACCCCGGACATCTTGTAGCCGCCAAACGGCAGCGCCGGATCCAGCGCGCTGTGGCAGTTGACCCACACCGACCCCGATTTGATCCGTGGAATCATCCGGTGCACCGCCGCCAGGTCGTTCGACCAGATGCTCGCGCCCAACCCGTAAGGGCTGTCATTGGCCATGCGCAGCGCATCGGCCTCGTCATCGAACGGAATCGCCACCAGCACCGGCCCGAAGATTTCTTCCTGCACCAGCGAATGCTGCTGATCGACATCGACAATCACCGTCGGTTTGACGAAGAACCCCGGCCCGAATTGCTCGCCGCCGCAGGCGATGGTCGCGCCGCTTTCCCGGCCCATTTCGATGTAGCGATAGACCCGTTCCTGCTGGCGCGCAGAAATCAGCGGGCCCATCTCCACGCTCGGGTCGAGGCCGTTGCCGAGTTTCATGGCATTGGCGATGTCGCTGATGTCGGCCACCACATTGTCGAAATGCTTGCGCTGCACATACAGCCTGGAGCCTGCGCAGCAGACCTGGCCCTGGTTGAAGAAAATCGCACTGGCCGCACCCGCCGCAGCGGTTTTCAGGTCGGCGTCGGCCATGACGATGGTCGGCGATTTGCCTCCCAGTTCCAGGGTGACGCGGGTCATCGAGTCCATGGCGATCTTGCCGATTTGCTTGCCGACGGCGGTGGAGCCGGTGAAGGTCAGTTTGTCGACCAAAGGGTTGTGAGTCAGGGCGGAACCGGCCGTGATGCCGGTGCCGGTGACCACGTTGAACACGCCTTCCGGGTAACCCGCCTCCAGCACCAGCTCTGCCAGTTTCAGCGCGGTCAGCGGGGTTTCGTCGGCCGGTTTGAGCACCACGGTGCAACCGGTGGCCAGCGCGGGGCCGAGTTTCCAGCAGGCCAGCAGCAGCGGAAAATTCCAGGCGACGATGGCGCCGACCACGCCCACCGCTTCGCGGCGAATGAAACTGTGGAACTGATCGCCGGGCATCAGCGGCAGCGACACCTCGACGCTGGAACCCTCGATCTTGGTCGCCCAGCCGGCCATGTAACGCAGGAAGTCGATGGCCAGTTGCACGTCCATCACCTGCGCCACCGCCGCGCTCTTGCCGTTGTTCAGGCATTCCAGTTGCGCCAGCTGTTCGGCGTCGCGCTGCATGAGGTCGGCAAGTTTCCACAACAGGTTCTGCCGTTCACGCGGGCGGGTGCGACTCCAGGCCGAATCATCGAAGGCTTGCCGCGCGGCGAGCACCGCGCGGTCGACATCTTCCGGGGTGGCGCGAGGCACCACGCACAACACTTCGCCAGTGGCCGGGTTGTGCAGCGGCATGGTCTGGCCGTCGGTGGCTTCGACCCAGTCGCCACCGATCAGCATGCGCGGCGGGCGCTGGATGAAAGCCGAGGTGGCAGGAAGCAGATAGGGCAGGGGCATGGTGAAGACCTCTTGTTGTTCGTTGTCGTTGAACAGGTCTTGGCAATGGCTGTGCCAGATACTCGAACGTGCTGCGCAGGCCCGCCGTGCAAGGAGATGGAGGGGGAAGAGGGGGCTTTGTGGAGTTCAGGTTGTCGCATTTCGCGACAGCGGCTGAGACTCAAGATACTGATTTCCAGTGGTTTGAGGCGCTGACTGACAGCAGCATCGGGCCTTCAATCAATGATGGCAAAGTGGAATTTCATCAAGGGATAGCGTATTTAATGCCGCTTTATTGAGAGGCCTGTGGGGGCATTGATGCGAGTTGGCAACATTTTACGTTCTGCGGCGCTTTTGCTGGCGGGATTGACGCTGTCGGGATGCATCCACTTCACCCATGAAAGTGCAGAAGGCAAGCCTGTTTCGGATATCGCCACGATCAATCAGATCAACCCGGCGTTAACGATCGTCAGAGTCGATGGTGAAGGCACCTGGTTCTGGTTGAGCCGGCAGTCCCAATACTTCATCGGCCCGGGCATCCATCGCATCGAGGTACGCAGAGAACTTTCCCAGCAAAGCTATACCGGGACGGTGGAAAGAACCGTGGAACTTGCAGCGGGCCGTACCTATGGGCTTGATGGCAAGACCGGATACGGTCGGTGGGATTTCGAGGTCCGCGATATCGAAACGGGACAGCGGGTTGACAAGCCTGTCCCGGAGACGGCTGCTCGGTAATTGAACTCGACCCTGCGGCCTGTTTACCGCAGGGTCGAGCGATCATCGGTCAGACGTCAGGGTTGTCGTAGACCTTGTGCCCACCTTTCCAGGTTTCGCAGACGACGATTTTGCGGATGTCGCTGGCCGGGTATTGTTCGTCGAGGGGGTTATTCTCGAGAATCACAAAATCGGCGAAATGCCCATCCTGCAACGAACCGGTAAAGGCATCCGCATGGCACTGCCACGCAGCGTCATAGGTGATGGCTTTCAGCGCTTGCTGACGGGTCAGGCACTGGCCTTCGTTGAGCACCGGTTGTCGGGCTGCCTCTTTGACAAAGGTGCCGTCCTCATTGCGTACACCTTCCATTTTGCGGGTCACGGCCTGTTCCATTGAGCGCAACGGCCCCAGCGGGGTGACGGTGCAATCGCTGTGCAACGAGATGCGCAAGCCTCTGTCCAGGGCGTCCTGGCACAGGTCGAGCATCTTGCTGGCCTTTTTCTCGAAGATCGCCTGTTCGAACGCATACCCCCAATAGCCGACGTGACCGATCAGGAAGCTGGGAGAGATGCCCAAGTCCTTCATCTGGTCGAGGGTCTTGTCGTTCAGCATCGAGCAGTGTTCGATGCGATGGCGTTTTTCCAGGCCGCTCTGGCCGTTCAACGCATTTTTGTAGGCCTGCAAGGTGAATTCGATGGCGCGGTCACCGTTTGCGTGAATCATCAATGGCCAGCCAGTGCCGATGGCATTGTTCAGGGTGGTCTGATAAGCCGTCGGGAGCGTTGTCGGGTCCTGGGGGGCCGGGCTTGGGTCACAGAAGTTGAAGTTGCCTTTCGGCGATGTGGCCTCGCAGCAGTAATCGTCGATCTGATAACCCGTCAGCCCCTGGTTCGAGCCATCGGATATCAGTTTTACCGAGCCTTGATAAAACAGCCGGGCCGCTTCCTTGGTCACCGGTTTGTAGGGTTCGATTTTGCTGAAGTCCACACCATTGCAGGCCGCCGCATAACCGACGCGAACATTGCGCGGATGGGTCAGGCCGTAGGCTTCCAGAATCACCTTGGATACCGGGTCGACCATGGCGTCATACAACAAGGTGATGCCTCGTTTGGAGGCGGTCTCGAAGTAGTCTTTCATGTACTTGAAGATGTTCACCACGTCCAGCGCCTGAGCCAGCGGTATCGAGAGCAGGGCTGGTGTGATGCCGGCCTCTTCCTGCAAGTTGCCCTGGGTCTCTTCAAGGAACGTGTCGAAACTCTTGTATTTGTCTCGCAGCTTCTGGCTGGCCGCGTTGTTGTGGAAGTACACGGCTTTGCACGCAGGTGTATTCAGGTAAACGGTGTGCATCGAGGCGCTGATCATCAGCAACGGGGTTTCTTTGAGAATGCTGTCGAGGTTGCCAGTGTTGTCGGCCTGCGGATCGAAGTCACTTTTGCAATAGAAACGGGTGAGCTGGTTCTTGCCGTCAGGCACTACTTTGAACGGCATGAGCGCCGGATCGACCATCCGTCCCAAGAGCCAGCTCGTATTGTCCTTCGGCAGATTTTCGTAGATTTTTTCTTTCAGTGTGTCCCAGTCATAACGCTTGTTCAGCTGCTGAGTCTCTTCGTCGATCGGCCCCAGATTCACCCATCCATCCATGACGCAGGACTGCACGATGTGCATGTGTGGTTCGATCAGACCCGGCAGCAGCGTTTTATCGCCCAGCGAACGCGTTGTGTATTTGATGCCCTTGGCCTTCATGCGCTCCTGCACATGGGCGAGGGTGCCCGTGGCAACCACATCGCCGCCATGGATGCCCAGCGCTTCGACCTGCTCATCCATGTTGCCGTTTTTCAGGGGGTAGATGGTGCCGCCGGTGAAGATCAACGATTCGCTGCCGGGTTCCGGTAGCAGGCCGGCGACCTTGCCTGCGAAGGCTTTAAGGTCGACGGTGTGTCTAAGCGTATTCCATACTGGGTTTTCGCAGCCGCAATGGGTGCAGCCTTGACCCTGTCCATGTGATCCCATGATTCCATTCCTCAGGTTTTCGGTGGTTTGAGGCGTGACGCACGGAGTGTGCGAACAGCAAGCGTAGCAGGCACTTTGATATCGGACGGTCAGTCGTCGGCCGCCCGGCTTTGGGCGCTGCAACTGTGCTTGTCTCAGACTGCAACAGCTGTCGCGAAATTGGACGCCGGGAGGCCACGCAAAGATTGGCGCGACACCTTGATGAACGCGTAACTGCTTGATTGAACAGCTTATCGGCAAGCTGGCACGCTCCGTGTATTGCTCACCTCAGACGTTTCGCTTGCCTCCGTTCGTGCATCGCCGCGAACGGCAGAAACCATAAAAACGATAAGCCACAACAATAAGAAAGCACCGTGCGAGGTTCGACGTTGATGAAGAGAAAACTCCGATCAGGCATGAGCGCCAGTCTGCTGGCCGTGGCCGCTTGCGTGGCCCTGCATTCACCCCACAGCCTGGCAGCCCGCGACGCCCAGACCATCCTCAAGGAAACCTGCCAGGGCTGTCACACCCCTGAAGCCGGCGACCAGTTGAGCCGCATCAGCCACCAGCGCAAGACCCCGGAAGGCTGGCTGATGAGCATTGCCCGCATGCAGACCATGCACGGTTTGCAGATCAGCGATGAAGACCGTCGTACGCTGGTCAAATACCTGGCCGACACTCAGGGCCTGGCGCCGAGCGAAACCGATGGCGTGCGTTACGCGCTGGAACGACGGCTGAACACCGTCGAGCAGTTCGACGAGAAAACCGCGCAGATGTGCGGCCGCTGTCACTCGGGTGCGCGGATCGCCCTGCAACGGCGTCCGGCCCAGGAATGGGAACGCCTGGTGAATTTCCACCTCGGCCAGTGGCCGTCGCTGGAGTATCAGGCGCTGGCTCGCGATCGCGACTGGTTCGATATCGCCCGCAAGGAAATGGTCCCGCTGCTGGCCAAGCGTTATCCGCTGGACAACCCGGCGTGGCAGGCCTGGACCAAAACCAGACCGAAGGCCGAGGCGCTGGTCGGCGATTGGAGCTTCAGCGGCCACTTGCCGGGCAAGGGTGAACTGGCCGGCACCATGACCGTCACGGCCGATGGCAGCGACACCTTCAAGGTTGCCGTCAAAGGTCAGTACGCCGATGGCAGCCCATTCAACGGTGACGGCAACGCGATCCTCTACAGCGGCTACGAATGGCGCGGCAACGTGACCGTCGATGGCGTGACCATGCGTCAGGTGTTCGCCGCACAGGGCAACGCCATGCAAGGCCGGATGTTCGAGGCCGAGCACGATGAGCGCGGCCTCGACTTCGTTGCCGCCAAACAGGGTTCCCAGCGCTTGCTGGCGGTGCAGCCGGGTTATGTGAAGGCCGGCAGCGAAACCGAAGTGACGCTGGTCGGTAGCGGTCTGAGCGGCAAACCGGACTTCGGCAAAGGCGTGGAAGTGATTGAAGTGGTCGAGCAGAACGCCGACCGGATCAAAGTCAAAGTCAAAGCCGCGGCCAATGCCCAGCCGGGCCTGCGCGCGGTCAGCGTCGGCAACCTGAAAGGCCCGAGCCTGTCGGTGTACAGCACGATTGCCTCGGTCAAAGTGGTGCCGGAATTCTCGGTGGCACGGATCGGCGAGGGCGGCGGTTCGACGCCGAAAGTCCAGGGTCGCTTCGATGCCGAAGCCTGGGGCAAGGGCGCCGACGGCAAGCCGTATCGCATCGGCGTGTTCCCGGCGCAATGGAAGGTCGAAGCCTTCGACGAGCGCGCCAAAGAGGATGAAGACGTCAAGTTCGCCGGCACCATGCAGGCCGACGCAGGCGTGTTCACCCCGGGCGATGCCGGGCCGAATCCGGCACGCAAGATGTCCACCAACAATGCCGGTAACCTCAAGGTGATCGCCGCCGTCGACGACGCAGGGAAATCCCTGACCGGCGAAGGCCATCTGATCGTCACCGTGCAACGCTGGAACAATCCACCTATTCCTTGAGTTGAACTGATCGCAGCGATTCAGACACTTTTCGGAATGACCGCAAGTCCCGCCAGGCGGGGCTTGCACAGGAGGTTTGCAATGGGCGCTATCTTGAATCTGGTCGAACGTAATCTGCACGAAGTGCACGTCGACGCCGACCGCATGCTGTTCCACATCCCCAGCAGTTCGCTGTTCGCCAGCGATGAACTGACCGGCACCATCATCGATGCGTTGCGCGGGCCCGGCTGTTCCTCGGAAGACTTGATCCAGCGCCTCGGCGCGCGGTTCAACGGCGAGGAAATCAACGAGACCCTGCGCGAGCTGATCTCGCTGGAGCTGGTCAGCGACGGCTCGCCGCTGACCCCGGACATCGCGGTCAAACGCGTCGAGCGCACCGCGATCAACACGGTGGTGCTCAACGTCAACACCGGCTGCAACCTGAGCTGCACCTACTGCTACAAGGAAGACCTCGACAAGCCGTCCGCCGGCAAGAAGATGGACGTCGAAACCGCCATCGCGTCAGTGGAAATGCTACTGCGTGAATCCCCCGACGAAGAACGCTTCACCGTGGTGTTTTTCGGCGGCGAGCCGCTGAGCAATCGCAAGCTGATCGAGTACATGGTCGATTACTGCGAGAAGCGGTTTGCCGAGGCCGGCAAGTTCGTCGAATTCGTGATGACCACCAATGCCACGCTGCTCACCGAAGAAACCGTGGACTACCTGAATGCTCACCGCTTCGGGCTGTCAGTGAGCATCGACGGACCGAAAACCGTGCACGACCGCAACCGCATCACGGTGGGCGGGCAGGGCACTTATGACGTGGTGCGGCGCAAGGCAGAGATGCTGCTGTCACGCTACAACAGCCGCCCGGTCGGTGCGCGGGTGACCCTGACCACTGGCGTCACCGACGTCGAAACCATCTGGGATCACCTGTTCAACGAACTGGGGTTTGCCGAAGTCGGGTTTGCCCCGGTGACGTCCGGCGATATCAGTAGCTTCAACCTTTCCACCGACGAGCTGATCGAAGTGTTCGCCAGCATGAAGCGCCTGGGTCGGCGTTATCTGGAAGCCGCGCTGGAGCACCGCAACATCGGTTTCTCCAACCTGCATCAGTTGATCACCGACATCCACGAAGGCCACAAAAAGGCCCTGCCGTGCGGTGCCGGGTTGAAGATGCTGGCGGTCGATCACAAGGGTGAGTTGAACCTGTGCCATCGCTTCACCGGCTCGTCGCTGCCGACCTTCGGCAATGTCCACAGCGGTGTGAAACAGGTCGAGTTGAATGACTTCCTGTCCCAACGTCTGGACCGCACCAACACCGGTTGCCACGACTGCCAGATCCGCAACCTGTGCTCCGGCGGCTGCTACCACGAAAGCTACGCCCGCTACGGCGACCCGGCCCACCCGACTTATCACTACTGCGAACTGATGCGTGACTGGGTCGACTTCGGCATCGAGGTCTACACCCGGATCATGGCCAATAACCCTGCGTTCATCAGCAGCTACATCACTCCGCGCAAGGCTCACTGATATGAAACATCTCAAGGCAATCAATAACAAAGCGTTGAAGCTGGATCAGGCCGCGGATGAAAACCGCATCGAAGAAGTGGTGGCGATGAGCTCCGTCGCCGGCTGTGCCTCGACCACCGACCCGGGTTGGGAAATCGATGCGTTCGGCGGGGTGTCGTCGCTGTGCCAGCCGATGGAGGCCGACCTGTATGGCTGCTCCGACCCGTGCTGGTGGCCGGCCCAGGTGCCGGACATGATGAGCACCTACCCGGACTGGAACAAGGATGCCCAGGCGTCCAACGACAACTGGCGCAACCTCGGCACTGTCTTCCCGAAAGACAAGTGATCCCTAAGAAGAAGGATTCCAGCATGCCTAGCCTCAACAAAGCCTGCGGCCTTGCCGCACTCGCGGTCCTGAGCGCCTGTTCGCTCCCGGTTCTGGCCGATGAAAACACCGCGCTGCAGGACGGTCACGAGTACATGTTGACCACCAATTACCCGAACAACCTGCATGTCATCGACCTGGCGACCGACACCTTGTACAAGACCTGCAAGATGCCCGACGCCTTTGGCCCCGGGACCGTGCAGCTGTCGCCGGATCGCAAGACCGCGTATGTGCTGAACAACCATTACGCCGATGTTTACGGTGTCGAACTGGACAGCTGCAAGCAGGTGTTCCACGCCAGCATCACCCAGCAACCGGGGGAGAAAGCGCGGTCGATGTTCGCCTTCACCGTCAGCCATGACGGCAAGGAGCTGTACACCATCGCCAACCCGACGTTGATGCTCAACGACCACTACGAGGTCAAGCAGCCGCGTCTGGACGTTTACGCCACCGATGCCGGAATGAACGCCAAACCGGTGCGCAGCTTCCCGGCGCCACGGCAGTTGACGATCATGCAGAGCGGCGATGACGGCACGTTGTATGTGGCGGGCGCCGATGTGTACAAGGTCGATGTGAAGAGCGGAAAGTTCGACGTGCTGATCCCCAGCCGCCACTGGAAACGCCCGAATTACAGCGCGCCGGACGTGCTCTACGTGTGGAACCAGCAGACTTACCGCCACGATTTCTCGCTGCTGTACACCGCCGCCAAATTCAAGGACAAGAAGCAGGACCCGGCCACTGCCGAGTATCTGTACGGACTGTTCAGCATCGACCTGAAGACCGGCAAGACCGAAACCACCGACTTCGGCCCGCTGACCGAAATCTACTTCAGCGGCATGCGCTCACCGAAGGATCCGAACCTGATGTTCGGCGTGCTCAATCGTCTGGCGAAGTACGACATCAAGCAGAAGAAACTGATTCAGGCGGCCACGCTGGACCATTCCTACTACTGCATTTCGTTCAACAAGGATGGCAGCAAAATCTACCTGGCCGGGACGTTCAACGACGTGGCGATCTTTGATGCCGAGACCATGAAACAGACCGGCAGCATCAAATTGCCGGGTGGGGATATGGCGATTACCACGGCGCAGATTTTTGTTCGGTAATTTTGTATTGCCTGAGCTGCCGCAGTCGCGAGCAGCTCAGGTTTTGAATATCAGGCCCCTGGCACCGGGCAGCCCACATCCCCTTCCTCACACTTCAAATACTGCTTGAGAGCCTCGGTTCGACCCTTGGTCACACGCGTGATGCATACGCTGTAGATCATCGGGTACATACTTCCGCCCTTTACGCCCGACGCCGAAAATTCGCATTCGGCATCGCGAAACCCAATCCACGCCCGCTGAGCACTGACCAGCAGTTTCTTGCTGGCAGGTTCTTCTTTCAGCCGTGCGGTGATCTGCTGATACACCGTGTTCAACTCTTTATCCGCCGCTTTGCTCTCTTGCCCGGCGCACTGATTCATCGTCGCCTGATCGCTGGCATTGGCGCAGTCCACGGCCGCGTGGGCGACGGAAGTGAAAAAAAAGGGTGTCAGGGCCAGAAGCAGGCGTGGGGACATGAGTCATCTCGCTTTGATGAATGAAGGTGCCGAGCAGTTTAGCGACTTCGTGGCGCCATCAGGATTTGTGCTGTCTCGATGCGTTGAGCAAGCGCTCCGCTGTCGCGGCAATTTCCTCTCCGTCATGTAGTTTTTCCAGCCACCCGAACGGGATCCCCTGCACGCCGTAATGGGCGCCAGCCAACTGGCCGACGATGGCGGCCGTAGTGTCTGCGTCATCGCCCAGGTTGGCCGCGTGCAGGACGGCTGCGGCAAAACTGTCGGTGTGCTGGAAGCACCATAACGCTGCTTCCAGGGATTCGACGCAGTAGCCACTGCCGCGAATCTCCCTGTCAGACTTGTTCAGGTAGTCGCCCCGGGCAATCGCCGCCACCTTGGGCTGGCTGAAGGTTCTTAGCGGCAGGCTGCGCAGTTCCGCTTTCGATGCGCCTTCCAGGGCTTTGCCGAGCAGCTCGGCAAACAACTGGCAGGATTCGACGGCCTCGGGCGCCGCGTGGGTGGTACGTGAACTGTCGGCGGCGAATCGCCTGATTTGCCGGGCATCGGGGAAATAAAACAGTACAACGGGCACCAGACGCATCAACGAGCCATTGCCAGCACTGTAGGGATCAGTGGAGCCGGCAAACGGCTCTCCGGTGTGCTGATAGTGATCCAGCGCCTGACTCACGGTCATGCCGATATCGAAACATTCGCCGGTCGAACTCAGATAACCCCATTTCCACCAGTTCAGATAGCGGCCCATCTGGTCAGCGGCATCAAATGCGTTTTTGTTCAGCAGGCTTTCTGCCAGACACAGCGCCATCGAGGTGTCGTCGGTCCATTGGCCCGGTTTCAAGTGGAACGGCCCGCCACCGACCATGTCGGTCAGGGGCTGGAAGCTGCCCCGAGGCTGGAATTCGACGGTGGTACCCACGGCATCGCCGCAGGCCAGGCCGAGCAGGGCGCCACGGTAACGTTCGGGGAGGGAGGGCTGCATGATGACGTCCTTGTGTCGTTCAGTTCGCTGGGAACGTTATCAGTTTGGCAGCGCTGATCCGTGCGCATTCTGACGAACCGGCGCCCCAAAATACTGCCGGATATTTCAATCAGACCCGACCGTTGCACTGGATTGATACAACTTCGCATTGGACATGTGGTCATACAAGCCTACTGTTCAAAACAGGAGGTGACGTATGAAACCAGTACCCAACAGCTTTGAACGTAAAATCATGCTCAGGTCGCCACGCTCCCATGTCTGGCGTGCGCTGGTCGATGCCGAGGCGTTTGGCCAGTGGTTTGGCGTGGCTCTGGAAGGGCGGCGGTTTATCGCGGGCGAGTGGACGCAGGGGCAGGTCACGTACCCCGGTTATGAACATGTGCTCTGGAACGTGCTGGTGGAGCGGGTCGAGCCCCAGCAGTTGTTTTCCTTCCGTTGGCACCCGTACGCGGTGAACCCGAAAATCGATTACTCCCAAGAACCGACCACACTGGTCAAATTCGAGCTGCAGGACTACGAGAACGGCACGCTGCTGAAGGTCTCCGAGTCAGGTTTTGCGCACATTCCCGACGTCCGCCAAAAAGAGGCGTACTACATGGACAGCCGTGGCTGGGAGGAGCAATTGAGCCGACTCGAACACTTTCTGGCCGAGACCGACAGGGCACGCGAGCGTGAAGGTGGCTGACAGCGAATGGTTTGACCCGTGGTTGAAGCGTTGGGCGCTGGTGCCCGACGGTGTTCCGATCATCACGCCGGGCAGCAAGCTGTTGCCGGTGCGTCAGGGCGACGTACCGGCGATGCTGAAAGTCGCGGTGGACGATGAGGAAAAGTACGGCAACCTGCTGATGACCTGGTGGGACGGCGACGGCGCCGCTCGGGTGCTCGCTCATCACGAGGAAGGACTGCTTCTGGAGCGGGCCACGGGTCAACGTTCGTTGATGAATATGGCGCTCAATGGCGAAGATGACGAGGCGACCCGCATCATGTGCCGGGCCTTGGCGCGGTTGCATGCGCCGCGATCCACGGAGCCGCCTGCGTTAGTAGAGCTGGCACCGTGGTTTGCCTCGCTGCAAGTGTCCGCCGCCCGATACGGCGGCCAATATTCTGTTTGCCAGCAAATGGCTGAAACCTTGCTCGCCGAACCCCGGGACATTGTTGTGCTGCACGGTGACATGCACCACGACAACGTCCTCGATTTTGGCTCGCGCGGCTGGCTGGCCATCGATCCGAAACGGGTGCGGGGCGAGCGCGGCTACGACTACGCCAACCTGATCTGCAACCCGGAATTGCCGACGGCCGCTGATCCTGAACGCTTTCAACGGCAAGTCGTTGTGATCTGCGAAACGGCAGGGCTGGATCGCCGGCGTCTCTTGCAATGGGTGCTGGCGTTTGCCGGACTGTCTGCCGCGTGGTTCATGGAGGATGACGAACAAAACGCCGCCGCCGGACAGCTGGAAGTCGCGTATCTGGCGGCTTGCGCGCTCGATGCCTGACACGGCTAAGGGTTTTCGGAAGGGGGGCTATGGCGAATGTCTTACACGCGCTGGTAGCTTTGTCGACTATTGCCGATTGGATCCAGAGCGTAATCTAGCCTCATCAACTGAAGCACAGGGAGTGTTTCAGGATCACGGATGATCGACCATTAGCAAGGATCGCTGCCGACAGGGAGTCGATAATGGTCTTGGGAAAAACCCGCTTCGGCGGGTTTTTTTTCGCCTATGGAAAAGTACCGTGCCCAAACAGAAACACCGCCGATTGGCGGTGTTTCTGCATCTGCAGGTTTTACGAAGCGATCAACTGCCGCAACACGTAATGCAGGATCCCGCCGGACTTGAAGTACTCCACCTCGTTAAGGGTGTCGATGCGGCACAGCACTTCGATTTTCTCCTGACGCCCGTCTTCTCGGGTGATCACCAGGGTCAGGTTCATCCTTGGCGTCAGCTCGACTCCGGTCAGACCCTGAATCTCCAGGGTTTCCTTGCCGGTGAGGTTCAGGCTCTTGCGGTTTTGATCCAGCTTGAACTGCAACGGCAGCACGCCCATGCCTACCAGGTTGGAACGGTGGATTCGCTCGAAGCTTTCGGCGATCACTGCTTTCACCCCAAGCAGGTTGGTGCCCTTGGCGGCCCAGTCGCGGCTGGAGCCGGTGCCGTATTCTTGCCCGGCAATCACCACCAGTGGTGTTCCCGAAGCTTGATAACGCATGGCTGCATCGTAGATCGCCAGTTTTTCTCCGGTCGGAATGTAGATCGTGTTGCCACCTTCTTCGCCGCCGAGCATTTCGTTGCGGATGCGGATGTTGGCGAAAGTGCCGCGCATCATCACTTCGTGGTTGCCGCGGCGCGAACCGTAGGAGTTGAAGTCCCGTGGCTCGACGCCTTGCTCGCGCAGGTAACGCCCGGCCGGGCTGTCGGCCTTGATGTTGCCGGCGGGGGAGATGTGGTCAGTGGTCACCGAATCGCCTAACAGCGCCAGCACTCGCGCGCCTTTCACATCGGCGATCACCGGCAATGGCCCGGCGATGTCATCGAAGAACGGCGGATGCTGGATGTAAGTCGAATCTGCCTGCCAGACGTAGGTCGCGGCTTGCGGCACTTCGATGGCTTGCCACTGTTCGTCACCGGCAAACACCTCGGCGTACTCCTTGTGGAACATCGCCGTGTTGACCTGATTCACCGCGTCGGCGATTTCCTTGCTGCTTGGCCAGATATCACGCAGGTAAACCGGATTGCCCTGTTGGTCGTTGCCCAGCGGTTCGCTGCTGATATCGGTGCGCACACTGCCGGCCAGGGCGTAGGCAACCACCAGCGGCGGTGACGCCAGCCAGTTGGTTTTCACCAGCGGATGCACCCGGCCTTCGAAGTTGCGGTTGCCGGACAGCACCGAAGCGACGGTCAGGTCGGCTTTCTGGATGGCTTTTTCGATCGGCTCCGGCAGTGGTCCGGAGTTGCCGATGCAGGTGGTGCAGCCGTAGCCCACCAATGAAAAACCGAGTTGATCGAGGTACTGCGTAAGCCCGGCGGCTTTGTAGTAATCGGTGACTACTTTCGAACCCGGTGCCAATGAACTCTTCACCCACGGCTTGCGCGTCAGACCTTTCTCCACGGCTTTTTTCGCCAGCAGGCCGGCGGCCATCATCACGCTCGGGTTGGAGGTGTTGGTACAGGAGGTGATCGCGGCAATCACCACCGCGCCGTTTTTCAGGCGATAAGTGTGGCCGTCGTACTCGTAATCCGTTTCACCGACAAGATCGGCATTGCCCACGGCGACACCGCCGCCGCCCTCGCTTTCCAGACGTCCTTCTTCCTTGCTGGTGGGTTTGAATTGCAGGTCGAGGAAGTCACTGAAGGCCTGGCCGACATTCGGCAGGGACACCCGGTCCTGTGGGCGTTTCGGCCCGGCGAGGCTGGCTTCGACGCTGCCCATGTCCAGCGCCAGGCTGTCGGTGAACACCGGTTCCTGACCGGGCAGACGCCACAGGCCCTGAGCCTTGGTGTAGGCCTCGACCAGTTTCACCACTTCAGTCGGGCGGCCGGAGAGGCGCAGGTATTCGAGGGTTACGTCATCGACCGGGAAGAAACCGCAGGTCGCACCGTATTCCGGGGCCATGTTGGCGATGGTCGCGCGGTCGGCCAGCGGCAGGTCGGCGAGGCCGTCGCCATAGAACTCGACGAATTTGCCGACCACGCCTTTCTTGCGCAACATCTGGGTCACGGTCAGCACCAGGTCAGTGGCGGTGATGCCTTCCTTGAGCTTGCCGGTGAGTTTGAAGCCGATGACTTCGGGAATCAGCATCGACACCGGTTGCCCGAGCATCGCGGCTTCCGCCTCGATTCCGCCGACGCCCCAGCCAAGTACGCCGAGGCCGTTGATCATGGTGGTGTGGGAGTCGGTGCCGACCAGTGTGTCGGGGAAGGCATAGGTGCGGCCGTCTTCGTCCTTGGTCCACACCGTGCGTCCGAGGTATTCGAGGTTGACCTGGTGGCAGATCCCGGTGCCCGGCGGCACCACGCTGAAGTTGTCGAAGGCGCTCTGGCCCCAGCGCAGGAAGGCGTAGCGTTCGCCGTTGCGCTGCATTTCGATGTCGACGTTCTGTTCGAAAGCGCTGGCGCTGCCGAATTTATCGACCATCACCGAGTGGTCGATCACCAGATCCACCGGCGACAGCGGATTGATCCGCTGCGGATCGCCGCCAGCCTTGGCCATGGCGGCGCGCATCGCGGCCAGATCGACCACGGCCGGTACGCCGGTAAAGTCCTGCATCAGCACCCGGGCAGGGCGGTACTGGATTTCCCGGTCGGAGCGGCGCTCCTTGAGCCACGCGGCAATCGCCTTGAGGTCGGCGCCGGTGACGGTTTTTTCATCTTCCCAGCGCAGCAGGTTTTCCAGCAGGACTTTCAACGACATGGGCAGCTTGTCGATATTGCCCAGGCTTTTGGCAGCATCCGGCAGGCTGAAGTAGTGGTAAGTCTTGTCATCGACTTTCAAGGTTTTAAGGGTGTTCAGGCTATCAAGGGACGGCATTACGATCACTCCTTTCAGGCTGTTTGAAAACTACTGCGCTCGGCAATCCTGCGTTAAAAACAGGCTCGGAATGCTCATTTACAACTCGTAGACTCCGCTTCCAAGCCTGTTTTTGCCTTGTCTTGCCTTCGCTCGCTACGTTTTCAAACAGCCTGTTTGAGTCCGCACGGCTACGGACTGAGGGGACGGGCAGAGCTATCAACGTAGCCCTGTTTTCAGTAGCTGGCTAATAACTGGACTCTATGGGCAAGTCCAAGGTTCCGACATGGGCTATCATGCGCCGGTTTTCGTGACAGGCTTTGCTTCAACGCAGGTCTGGGCATCGCGCAGGGGATGAATGATCGCCCTCTGCCCAGGAGTAAGAATGAACACCCTATTCATGCATTGCCGGCCAGGCTTCGAAGGCGAAGTCTGCTCGGAGATTTCCGACCTCGCCGCCCAACTGAACGTGGCCGGTTACGCCAAGGCCAAACCGGCGACCGCTTGCGCCGAGTTCGTCTGCACCGAAGAAGACGGCGCCGAGCGCCTGATGCGTGGCCAGCGTTTCGCCGCGCTGATCTTCCCGCGCCAGTGGGCGCGTGGACTTTTCATCGATCTGCCGGAAACCGACCGCATCAGCGTGATCCTCGCACACATGGCCGAATTCCCGGTGTGCGGCAGCTTGTGGTTGGAGGTCGTCGACACCAACGACGGCAAGGAACTGTCGAACTTCTGCAAGAAGTTCGAAGGCCCGCTACGCAAGGCGCTGACCGGCGCCGGCAAACTGGTGGACGACGCCAGCAAGCCACGCCTGCTGCTGACCTTCAAGAGCGGTCGTGAGGTGTTCCTCGGTCTGGCCGATGCCGGTAACTCGGCGATGTGGCCGATGGGCATTCCGCGTCTGAAATTTCCGCGCGAGGCGCCGAGCCGTTCGACCCTGAAGCTGGAAGAGGCCTGGCATCACTTCATTCCCCGCGATCAGTGGGAAGATCGCCTGCACAGCGACATGACCGGTGTCGACCTCGGCGCTGCGCCGGGCGGCTGGACCTGGCAACTGGTCAATCGCGGCATGCTGGTGACGGCCATCGACAACGGCCCGATGGCCGAAAGCCTGATGGACACCGGCCTGGTGCAGCACTTGATGGCCGACGGTTTCACCTTCAAACCAAAGCAACCGGTGGACTGGATGGTCTGCGACATCGTCGAGAAGCCGGCGCGCAACGCCGCGATGCTCGAAGAGTGGATCGGCGAGGGTCATTGCCGGGAAGCGGTGGTCAACCTCAAGTTGCCGATGAAGCAGCGTTACGCCGAAGTGAAGCGTCTGCTCGAGCGTATCGCCGATGGTTTCAAGGCCCGCGGGATCAAGGTCGATATCGGCTGCAAGCAGCTATACCACGACCGCGAGGAAGTGACCTGCCATTTGCGTCGCCATGACGTGAAGAAAGCCAAAGCCCGCTGAGCGCGCGACAGGTGACCGAACACCCGGCATTGGGCGACAATGCCGGCCAGTTTCAGGAGTGAATCATGAGTGAAATGATCAATACGCCGGTCGACGGCACCCTTGACGCCACCGGCCTCAACTGCCCGGAGCCGGTGATGATGCTGCATCAGCACATTCGTGACCTGGTGCCCGGCGGCTTGCTCAAGGTGATCGCCACCGACCCGTCGACCCGCCGCGACATCCCCAAGTTCTGCGTGTTTCTCGACCATGAACTGGTGGGCCAGCACGAAGAAGCCGGGACCTATCTGTACTGGATCCGCAAGAAGTCCGGTTGATCGAAAGGCAAAAAAAAGACCTGCATGTGCAGGTCTTTTTTTATCGCCGATCAGCCCATCGAGCGGCTGATGCGAATGCGTTTGCGCGCACTGCGCGTCAGGCGGATCGACAGCATCAGCGCCGCACAGCTCAGGCCGACGATCAGGCCTTCCCACAAGCCGCTCGGGCCGCGAGGCTCGCCGAGCCAGTCGGTCAGGCCGAGGGCGTAACCCACCGGCAGGCCGATGCCCCAGTAGGCGAACAGCGTGAGGATCATTGTTACCCGCGTGTCCTGATAACCGCGCAGGGCGCCAGCGGCGGTGACCTGAATCGCGTCGGAGAACTGGAACAGCGCGGAGTACACGATCAGCATCGCGGCGATGTGAATCACCATCGGATCGGAGGTGTAGATCGCCGCAATGTGCTCGCGCATCAGCAGCATCATGCTCGCCGACAGGCAGGCGTAGGCCAGCGCAGTGCCCATGCCGACACCCGCCGCGAAACGCGCTTCACGGGGTTCTTCACGGCCCAGTGCCTGACCGACCCGCACGGTCACCGCCATGCCCAGTGAATACGGAATCATGAACACCAGCGAGCTGACGTTCAGCGCGATCTGGTGCCCGGCCACCACCGTGGCGCCGAGGCTGCCGATCAGCAGCGCGATCACTGCGAAGATGCTCGACTCGGCAAACACCGCGACGCCGATCGGCAGACCGATGGCCAGCAAGCGCTTGATCACCGCCCATTGCGGCCAGTCGAAACGGCTGAACAGTTCGCTCGACTTGTAGGCTGGCGCCCAGCGCTCGTAACCGGCCAGGCCCAGCGCCATCACCCACATCACGATCGCTGTGGCCCAGCCGCAACCGACGCCGCCCATGGCCGGAACGCCGAAGTGACCGTAAATGAACACGTAGTTCAACGGAATGTTCAGCGCCAGCCCACACAGGCCCAACACCATCGCCGGCCGCGTGCGGCCGAGGCCATCACTGGTGCAGCGCAGCACATGGTAGAAGGCCACTGCTGGCAGACCGCTGGCGATGCCGTGCAGGTACTGCATGCACGGGCCGATCAGTTCCGGATCGACTTTCATCAGGTGCAGGATCGGTTCGGCGCTGAACAGCATGCCGGTCGCCATCAGTCCGACCACCAGTGCCAGCCACAAGGCCTGACGCACGATCGGGCCGATCTCGCTGTGGGTGCCGGCGCCGAAGCGCTGGGCGACTTTCGGCGTGGTGGCCAGCAGGGTGCCGGTCATCAGCAGAAACACCGGCACCCAGATCGAGTTGCCCAGCGCCACGGCCGCCAGATCCTTTGGCCCGACGCGCCCGGCCATCACCGCATCGACGAAGCCCATGGCGGTGGTCGCCAGTTGCGCGATCATGATCGGCAGGGCCAGGCCGAGCAGATTCTTCAGCTCCAGGCGAACCCGGGCAGGGCGGTTGAGGGAAACGGCGTCAGGGCGTTCAGTTACGGAATTCACAGGCAAAGCGTCCACAGGGGTTGATGCGCAAGGCCGGGCATTCTACGCCGCTGACGTTATGGTCAGGAAAATCCTCTGTTGCGGATTTGTAATCGTCCCGCCTTATCAAGAATCACAGCCTGCTGGCTCATCGCAGTGTCAGCGCCTACACTGCCGATCCGCCCAAGGAGCCCTGCCATGCTGATTGTTGCCGACGAAAATATCCCGCTGCTCGATGCCTTTTTTGCCGGTTTCGGCGAGATCCGCCGGGTGCCGGGCCGTTCCATTGACCGGGCCACGGTCGAACAGGCCGACGTGCTGCTGGTGCGCTCGGTAACTAACGTCAATCGTGCGTTGCTCGAAGGCAGCAAGGTGCGGTTTGTCGGCACCTGCACCATCGGCACCGATCATCTGGATCTCGAATACTTCAATGAGGCCGGCATTACCTGGTCCAGTGCGCCCGGCTGCAATGCCCGGGGCGTGGTGGATTACGTGCTCGGCAGCCTGATGACCCTGGCCGAAATCGAAGGCGTCGATTTGAGTGAGCGCACTTATGGCGTGATCGGCGCCGGTGAAGTGGGCGGTCGCTTGATCAAGGTGCTCAAAGGGCTGGGCTGGAACGTGAAAGTCTGCGATCCGCCGCGTCAGGCAGCCGAGGGCGGTGACTATGTCAGCCTGGAGCAGATCATTGCGCAGTGCGACGTGATCAGCCTGCACACCCCGCTGACCCGCAGCGGTGAAGGCGCGACCTGGCACCTGTTCGACGAGCAACGTTTGCAGCAACTCAAGCCGGGCGCCTGGCTGATCAACGCCGCCCGTGGCCCGGTGGTGGATAACGCCGCGTTGCGCGAAGTGCTGCTGGAGCGTGAAGACCTGCAGGCGGTGCTCGATGTCTGGGAAGCAGAGCCGGAAGTCGATGTCGCGTTGGCCGAACTCTGCGTGCTGGCGACCCCACATATCGCCGGTTACAGCCTCGATGGCAAGCAACGCGGCACGGCGCAGATCTATCAGGCTTACTGCGATTTCATCGGGCAGCCGGCCAGCATTCAGCTCAGCGATCTGTTGCCGGCACCGTGGTTGTCGGAAGTTTCCCTGCATGCCGACAGCGATCCGGCCTGGGCGCTGGCGATGTTGTGCCGTGGTGTGTACGACCCGCGCCGGGACGATGCGGATTTCCGCCGCACCCTGTTGGGTAGCGTCGGTGAGCAACGTGCCGCGTTTGATGTGTTGCGCAAACAGTATCCGGTGCGCCGCGAGATCGAAGGGCTGAAAGTGCGGATCGAGGGGCATTCCCCGGCGTTGCAGCAGATCGTGACGGCGCTGGGCGCTGTGGCCGTTTAAATCGCGGGCAGAAAAAACCCGGCCTCCAGGGGCCGGGTCAGGAAGACGGTGGCGATATCACTTTTGTTCGGCAGGCTTGACCAATCGCTTCTCCAGTTCGCGGCAGGCGTTCTGGATCATGTCTTCAGTGATTGGCACTTCGCGCCCATCCTTATCGATAATCGAGCAACCCAGAGGTTGGCCGGGCTTGGTGCGGATCACTTGAATCTTGTCATCGCTGCTGTGTTGCAAGGACATGGCCTGTCTCCTCATCAGGTTGTGTATGCACAATAAAACCGTCAGGTGACCAGGCTGTGACAACTCCCTTCGATCTTTCCGGAACGGTATCTCCACTCAAGCAGAAATGACCGTTCGTCTCAACCCGGGCATTAGACCGATAGCATCTAGGGGGTAGTCTGGCCGGTCATAATTAACCTGACTCATTGTGATTTGCAGAGTTCCACCCCATTGAGTGTCCAGGCTGGCCCCATTAATCAGCACACGACGTGAACCTGAATGATCCCGATGCTTTCCTCGCGCCACCGCCGGGCCCTGCGCCTGACCAGTCATTTTCTTCAGCCTTATCGCTGGCAGGCCTTCGGCGCACTGCTCGCGCTGATCGTCACGGCCGGCATTACGTTGTCGATGGGGCAGGGCATCAAACTGCTGGTCGACCAAGGCTTCATGACTCAGTCGCCGCACCTGCTCAACCAGTCCATTGGTCTGTTCATGCTGCTGGTGTTGGGGCTCGCGGTCGGCACCTTTGCCCGGTTTTATCTGGTGTCATGGATCGGTGAACGGGTGGTGGCTGACATTCGCCGGCAGGTGTTCAACCATCTGGTGTACCTGCATCCCGGGTTCTACGAGGACAACCGCAGTTCGGAAATCCAGTCACGCCTGACCGCTGACACGACATTGCTGCAATCGGTGATCGGCTCGTCGCTGTCGCTGTTCCTGCGTAATTTGCTGATGGTCATTGGCGGTGTGGTGCTGCTGTTCATCACCAACCCCAAACTCACCAGCATCGTGGTGATCGCGCTGCCATTGGTGATTGCGCCGATCCTGATATTCGGGCGCCGCGTGCGTAATCTTTCGCGGCTGAGTCAGGACCGGATCGCCGACATTGGCAGCTATGTCTCGGAAACCCTCGGCCAGATCAAAACGGTGCAGGCCTACAACCATCAGGTGCAGGACGAACAACGTTTCGCCAGCACCGTCGAGCAAGCGTTCGAAACGGCGCGCAAACGGATTTTCCAGCGGGCCTGGCTGATTACGCTGGTGATCGTGCTGGTGCTCGGTGCCGTCGCGGTGATGTTGTGGGTCGGCGGCATGGACGTGATTGCCGGGCGAATTTCAGCCGGTGAGCTGGCGGCGTTCGTGTTCTACAGCCTGATCGTCGGCAGTGCGTTTGGTACGTTGAGCGAAGTGATCGGCGAATTGCAGCGGGCAGCGGGCGCTGCCGAGCGTATTGCCGAATTGTTGCGTTCGGAGAACATTATCCAACCGCCGAAAGCCGGACTGGTGACCTTGTCGGAGCGGGTTAAAGGCGAACTGGCGTTGCAGGACGTGCGCTTTTCCTACCCTTCGCGTCCGGAAAGCTTTGCCGTTGACGGCTTGAGTCTGACGGTCAACGCGGGCGAAACCCTCGCGCTGGTCGGGCCGTCCGGCGCGGGCAAGTCCACGGTGTATGACTTGCTGCTGCGCTTCTACGATCCGCGCGAGGGCCGGATTCTGATTGATGGCGTGCCACTGACGAGCCTTGATCCTTTGGATTTGCGCCGCTGTTTCGCACTGGTTTCGCAGACCCCGGCGCTGTTCTTCGGCAGCGTCGAAGAAAACATTCGCTACGGTTGCCCGACCGCCACCCTGGAACAAGTGCAGGAGGCGGCAAAAATCGCCCACGCCCACGACTTCATCGAACAAATGCCCGACGGCTACCAGACCCATCTGGGCGACGGCGGTCTCGGTCTGTCAGGCGGCCAACGCCAGCGCCTGGCTATCGCCCGGGCGCTGCTGGTCGACGCGCCGATCCTGCTGCTGGACGAAGCCACCAGCGCCCTCGATGCCCAGAGCGAACACCTGATCCAGCAAGCCCTGCCGAGCCTGATGCAAAACCGCACCACCCTGGTGATCGCCCACCGCCTGGCCACGGTGAAAAACGCCGACCGGATTGCCGTGATGGACCAGGGCAGGCTTGTGGCGATTGGTACGCATCAGGAGCTGATCGCCAGTAATCCGCTGTATGCGCGGTTGGCAGCGTTGCAGTTCAGTGATGGGCATCTGGCTTCGACCGACCAAGTAACCGACTAAGTAACCGACCATGTAGCCGACCCAGTCGAGCGCCATAAAAAATGCCCGCATCTCTCGATGCGGGCATTTTTGTTTACGTCGATCTTTGCACGATCACTGATCGTCAAAGTACCGCTCATGCCAGTCCACCAGCGGTTGCGGCGAGTTGAGTTTCTGGCCGTAGATCACCGAGTAGGACAGCACGTTCTGCACGTACTGACGGGTTTCGTCGAACGGGATGCTTTCTACCCACACGTCGAAGCTCAGGTGATCGGCGCCACGCAGCCACTGGCGTACGCGGCCGGGGCCGGCGTTGTAGGCGGCGGAGGCGAGCACGCGGTTGCCGTTGAACTGGCTGTGCACCTGGCTCAGATAGGCGGCGCCGAGCTGGATGTTCTTGTCCGGATCAAGCACTTGCTGTGGCGAGGCCAGAGGGATGCTGAACTTGCGCGCGGTTTCCTTGGCGGTACCGGGCATCAGTTGCATCAGGCCGCTGGCGCCGACACCGGAGCGGGCGTCGTCCATGAAGGCGCTTTCCTGACGGGTGATGGCGAACACCCAGCTCGAATGCAGGCCGCGCACCTTGGCTTCACGCACCAGGGTGTCTCGGTGGGCCATCGGGAAGCGGATGTCCAGGTCGTCCCAGTATTGCGCCTGGCTGATGGTGCGGATCGCCGGGAAGTACCACTTCAGGTCGTAGGCCAGTTTGGCCTGGGCGACCATTTCATCGCGGTTGAAGTGACGGCTGACGTGGTACCACTCGCGACGCCCGTCGACGATCTGCCCGCGGGCGTGGAATTCCAGCGCGCGACGTACGCCGGGCGTGTTGCGCACCTTGTTGATGGTGGCCTGGCTGAGTACCAGCGGTTTGTTGACCAGCGAATAAGGCAGCTGCGAGCGATCGGCGGCAAGGAAACCGTAGAAATCCCGTTCCCGTGCGAGGCTCTTGTACAGCGTCTGCGCTTCCGGGTTCTGCGGTTGCGCCAGTTCCAGGCTGCGGGCCTGCCAGTAACGCCAGCGGTTGGTGGTGGCCAGATCCTGCGGCAGGCGGCGGGTCAACTGATAGGCGTCGTCCCAGCGCGCCAGACGCAGCAACAGGCGCAGGCGCCATTCGGAAACAGTGTTGTCGCGCAGTTCCGGGTCATATTTGGTCATCACGTCCAGCGCACGGCTGTCGAAACGACGGGCGAGGGTCAGGCCGATTTCCCGGGCGATCGCGACTTTTTCATCCCGGGAGAAATGCATGCTGCTGGCGTAGCCGTCGAGCAGGTCCATGGCCTTGTCCGGATCCTGACGCGCCAGACGGCGCAGGCCGAGGCTGACGATGTCCGACATCGGCTCGTCGGCCGGGGTGAAGCGCGATGGCTGGTTGAGCAGTTCCGGTTTCTGCGCGACATCCACCAGCAGACGCCCGCGTGGGGCGAGGGTGGTCAGGCCGTTGACCAGGCTGTTGGCCAGCGGATAGTTGCGTGTCTGAGCGGCGAGCTTGGTGCGTTCCCAGCGTTTTTGCTCGGTCAACTGACCGTCGGCGGCCCAGATCCCGAACAGCGCATCACACGCCGCCGGTTGGGATTTGCCGGTCAGCCAAAGCTTGTCGGCGTTGGCATAACCCTCGGCCTTGCGGCCACTGCTGATCTGGTACTGCGCGTTCAGGCAGTCCAGCTCGGTGAAGTTGAGTTTCGGGTCGTAATACTTGACGAAGGTCGCCCATTCGCCACGGTCGGCCAGCCAGCGCAACCAGCGCAGCTTCATCCAGTTGGCCTGGGGCAGGTCACCGTGTTCGGCGAGGAATTTTTCGATTTCCGCGTTGCTGGCGGTCTTCAGCCGGGCGGTCAGCTCGTCGTAGGCCAGGTATGGCTCCAGCGGATAATCGGCGAGGGCCTGGCTGTAACGGAAGTACGGGCCGGTGTCGCCCTTGGCCAGGGCGCGTTTGGCCTCATCGTAATACTGGCGCTGGGTGGACAGGTCCACCGCCTGGGCGGATTGGGCAGCAGCGGCGGTGAGTAGCAAACAGGACAAAACACTGAAAAGGCGACTGCGCATGAGACATCCGGGCAGAGAAATCATGACAAGTGCCGACAGTAGCGGCACTGAATTGTCTGTAGCTTAGCCTTTTGCCAGCAGCCGGCGAAAGCTTTGCGGGCCTTGCGGCACAAGTTCGCAACAATTGTTGTGCAGAGTGCGTCAGCGGCGAAATTGCCGGCCTGCTCGGGTCCCGATTCAGGTAGAATGCGCGCCCGGTTTTTGGAGAAGCTCATGACCCTGCTCAAATTCAGCGATGTGTCCCTTGCATTCGGCGCGATGCCGTTGTTGGACAAGGTGTCCTGGCAGATCGCCCGTGGTGAGCGGGTGTGCATCATCGGCCGCAACGGCACTGGCAAGTCCAGCATGATGAAACTGGTCAAGGGCGACCAGAAGCCTGATGACGGCTCGGTGTGGCGTGCCCCCGGTCTGAAAATCGGTGAATTGCCGCAGGAATTGCCGGTGGCCGACGAGCGGACAGTGTTCGACGTGGTCGCCGAAGGCCTCGACGGCGTTGGTGCCTTGCTCGCCGAATACCATCACCTGAGCCAGAACATCGTCACCGACGCCGATCTGGACAAGCTGATGCACGTCCAGCACGACCTCGAAGCCCGCGATGGCTGGCGCTTGCAGACCCTGGTCGACAGCACCCTGAGCCGCCTGCAACTGCCGGCCGACAAGACCCTTGCCGAGTTGTCCGGCGGCTGGCGTCGTCGCGTGCTGCTGGCGCAGGCGCTGGTGTCCGAGCCGGATCTGCTGCTGCTCGACGAGCCCACCAACCACCTGGACATCGGTGCAATTGCCTGGCTTGAAGAAGCACTGAAGGATTTCCAGGGCGCCGTGCTGTTCATCACGCACGACCGTTCCTTCCTGCAAAACCTCGCCACCCGCATCCTTGAACTGGATCGCGGCGGCCTGATCGACTGGAACGGCGACTACGCCAGTTTCCTGGTTCACAAAGAAGCCGCACTGGCTGCCGAAGAAACCGCCAACGCGCTGTTCGACAAGCGTCTGGCCCAGGAAGAAGTGTGGATTCGCCAGGGCATCAAGGCCCGTCGTACCCGTAACGAAGGCCGCGTACGTGCGCTGAAAGCCCTGCGC
Source organism: Pseudomonas allokribbensis (assembly GCF_014863605.1). Classification (NCBI taxonomy): domain Bacteria; kingdom Pseudomonadati; phylum Pseudomonadota; class Gammaproteobacteria; order Pseudomonadales; family Pseudomonadaceae; genus Pseudomonas; species Pseudomonas allokribbensis. The sequence goes on along the minus strand of NZ_CP062252.1, from coordinate 4,518,649 downwards.
GTCGAACGCAGTGAGCGTCGCGAGCGTACCGGCAAGGCCAACATCCAGCTGGATACCGCAGAGAAGTCCGGCAAGCAGGTGATGGTGCTGGATAACGTGAGCTTCGCGCATCCGGGCGGTCCGTTCCTGATTCGCGATTTCTCCATGGTGCTGCAGCGCGGCGACCGGATCGGTCTGCTCGGCGCCAACGGTACCGGCAAGACCACCCTGCTGAAACTGATGCTCAGCGGTCTGCAACCGACCAGCGGCAAGGTGGAAGAGGGCACCCGGATCGACGTGGCCTACTTCGACCAGTTGCGCCATCAGCTGGATCTGGAAAAGACCGTGATCGATAACGTCGCCGAAGGTCGCGACTTCATCGATATCGACGGCCAGAGCCGTCACGTGCTCAGCTACCTCGGCGACTTCCTGTTCAGCCCGCAGCGCGCCCGTACGCCGGTGAAGGCGTTGTCCGGTGGTGAGCGTGCACGTCTGCTGCTTGCCAAACTGTTCAGCAAGCCAGCGAACCTGCTGGTGCTCGACGAACCGACCAACGATCTGGACGTGGAAACCCTCGAACTGCTCGAAGAAGTGCTGTTGACCTTCAACGGCACTGTGCTGATGGTCAGTCACGACCGGGCATTCCTCGACAACGTGGTGACCAGCACCCTGGTCTTCGAAGGTGAAGGCAAGGTTCGCGAATACGTCGGTGGCTATCAGGACTGGATCCGTCAGGGTGGTTCGCCGCGCCTGTTGGGCGTGACCGAAAGCAAATCCGGCAAGGCTGACCTGAATTCGGCGGTGGTCACCGCCGAGCCGGCTCCGGTCGCCGCGCCTGTTGCTGCGGCCCCGGCTGCGAAGAAGAAGCTGAGCTACAAGCTTCAGCGCGAGCTGGAAGCGTTGCCGGGCGACATCGACGCCAAGGAGCAGCAGATCGCTGCTGTCGAGGCTGAAATGGCTGAAGCCGGTTTCTACCAGCGTCCGCCGGCCGAAACGGCCAAAGTCATTGCTTCGCTGGAGCAGTTGCAGGCTGAGCTGGATGCGTTGGTGGAGCGTTGGGCCGAGCTGGACGCCTGATAGCTTCCGGTCATGAAAAAGCCCGGCGTCCAGTGATGGGCGCCGGGCTTTTTTAGCTTTTCATAAGAGAGCGGGATCAGCGTTTGACCAGGTGCACCGCCAGCACATCGCAAGGCGCGCCGTGCAGGACATCGTTGGCGGTCGAGCCCAATAGCAGCGCCAGGCCGTGCCGGCCATGGCTGCCGACCACGATCAGGTCGCATTCCTGATCCTTGGCGAAATGGTGGATTTCCTGGCGTGGCTGACCATAGGTCAGGTGGCAGTTGGAGCCTTCCAGTTCGGTGTATTTGTGCTTCAGGCGCTCGAGGCGCTCCTTGGCCTGATCGAACTGCTGTTGTTGCAGTTGTGACAGATCCATTGGCACGTCACCCCCGAAGGCCATGGCCATCGGTTCGACGATATGCACCAGCGACAGCTTGGCGCCATTGCTCACCGACAGCTCTCGGGCGCGGTGGATCACAGGGTCGCACTCTTCGGTCAGATCTACGGCGACCAGGATATGGTGGTAGGGCATGAGGTGCTCCTCGTGAGGGATCAATATTGTTAAGTATGGCTGGTTTCAAGCGCATTGGTTCCAAAGTGACGCAATGGGCTCATCAAGATTCGGGAGTAGAGATATGACGGTCTGGCTGGTGGTGTCAATCCTGCTGGTGGTGTTGAGCCCCCTGGCGTGGTTGCGCCCGTCCCGTGCACAGAGTGGCCGGATAGCCTTGCGCACGGAGGCCCGGCGCATCGGGTTGGCCATGCAGCTGGCGCCTCAGGAATGGCCGCACTGGCTGTCTCAGGAGCCGCCCAATCCGTGTGCGCAATACCATCGGCCGCGGCGCAGCAAGCAGCCGGTGTGCTGGACGTACTGGCAGAAGTCCCCGGGCGTGTGGGTCAATCAGTGGCAGGAAGCCTGTGAGGACCCGCTTCTGCTGAATCATTTCGAGAAATTGCCGGGCAACGTTTTCAAGGTTGAAGCCGACAAGCAGATGATCGCGCTGTATTGGGGCGAGAAGGGCGAAGCGACGGTTTTGCTGGAAATCGATGCCACGCTGAAAGCGCTGGCATGACTCGCGGACTTTTCGTGCTGCAACGGTGCGAAACGTCCGGCAGACGAGCAATAAAAAGCCCGACATGATTCATCGGGCGGGGTTGGCCAGGCAGGCCGGAAATTCTTTTTGGCATTGATCCGGTTAGGTCCGGTCAGCAAAAGTGCGCCTGTTTTCCTTCGTAGTCCAGCCAGCGTAGCCTGTTAAACAAGGCCTGCAGCGAATTAGGGCGACTTTTCTAACTATTAATCTTATGAATGCCCTCACATGCAAGCATGTGTTGGCGGGCTGCGTCTTACAGAAATGACCGCAAAGTCGCATTTCAACCCGTATTTAGGGCGATTGACAATTGTCGGAAATTCCGTGAAGGTGGCGTACCCAAATCAAACGGGCGTATGAATTGAGCGTTTGTATTGCAGACTGCTCCTACAGAATCCCGACTATCGCGTTGGCGGGTGTGCCGGGTGGATTGGTGTCAGCATTGACGAAAAAGCGTCCTGCCGAGCCATTCGCCTGCGTCCGACGTGTACTGTTCAGCTTCCATATCGTGGAGATCAGTTGATGATTTACGAAGGTAAAGCCATCACGGTTAAAGCTCTTGAAAGTGGCATCGTCGAATTGAAATTCGACCTCAAGGGTGAGTCCGTCAACAAGTTCAACCGTCTTACCCTGAACGAACTGCGTCAGGCCGTAGACACCATCAAGGCAGATGCTTCGATCAAGGGCGTGATCGTCAGCAGTGGCAAGGACGTGTTCATCGTCGGCGCCGACATCACCGAATTTGTCGACAACTTCAAGCTGCCGGATGCCGAGCTGGTTGCTGGCAATCTCGAAGCCAACAAGATCTTCAGCGATTTCGAAGACCTCAACGTTCCGACCGTCGCCGCGATCAACGGCATCGCCCTGGGTGGCGGTCTGGAAATGTGCCTGGCCGCGGACTACCGCGTCATGTCCACCAAGGCCAAGATCGGTCTGCCGGAAGTCAAACTGGGCATCTACCCGGGCTTCGGCGGTACCGTGCGTCTGCCGCGCCTGATCGGTGCCGACAACGCCATCGAGTGGATTGCCGCCGGCAAGGAAAACCGTCCTGAAGACGCGCTGAAAGTCGGCGCTGTCGATGCCGTGGTTGCTCCTGAAAAACTGCAGGACGCTGCCCTTGAACTGATCAAGCGCGCCATCTCCGGCGAGTTCGACTACAAGGCCAAGCGCCAGCCGAAGCTGGAAAAGCTCAAGCTGAACGCCATTGAACAAATGATGGCTTTCGAAACCGCCAAAGGTTTCGTGGCTGGCCAGGCCGGCCCGAACTACCCGGCACCGGTCGAAGCGATCAAGACCATCCAGAAAGCCGCGAACTTCGGTCGCGACAAGGCGCTGGAAGTCGAAGCCGCAGGTTTCGTGAAACTGGCCAAGACCTCTGCCGCGCAGAGCTTGATCGGTCTGTTCCTGAACGATCAGGAACTGAAGAAAAAGGCCAAGGCCTACGACGAAATCGCCAAAGACGTTAAGCAGGCTGCCGTACTGGGCGCCGGCATCATGGGTGGCGGTATCGCCTATCAGTCGGCCTCCAAAGGTACGCCGATCCTGATGAAGGACATCAACGAGCACGGTATCGAGCAAGGTCTGGCGGAAGCCGCCAAGCTGCTGGTCGGCCGCGTTGATAAAGGCCGCATGACCGCCGCGAAAATGGCTGAAGTGCTCAACGGTATTCGTCCTACGCTGTCCTACGGCGATTTCGGTCACGTTGACCTGGTCGTTGAAGCTGTAGTCGAGAACCCGAAAGTCAAGCAAGCCGTTCTGGCGGAAGTCGAAGACAAGGTCAAAGAGGACACCATCCTCGCGTCCAACACCTCGACCATTTCCATCAGCCTGCTGGCCAAGGCCCTCAAGCGTCCGGAAAACTTCGTCGGCATGCACTTCTTCAACCCGGTGCACATGATGCCGCTGGTGGAAGTGATCCGTGGCGAGAAGTCCAGCGAGCTGGCTGTTGCCACCACCGTTGCCTACGCCAAGAAAATGGGCAAGAACCCGATCGTCGTCAACGACTGCCCGGGCTTCCTGGTCAACCGCGTCCTGTTCCCGTACTTCGGCGGTTTCGCCAAGCTGGTCAGCGCCGGTGTGGACTTCGTCCGTATCGACAAGATCATGGAAAAATTCGGCTGGCCGATGGGCCCGGCATACCTGATGGACGTGGTCGGCATCGACACCGGCCACCACGGTCGTGACGTGATGGCTGAAGGTTTCCCGGATCGCATGAAGGACGACCGTCGTTCGGCCATTGACGTGCTTTACGAAGCCAAGCGTCTGGGTCAGAAGAACGGCAAGGGCTTCTATGCCTACGAGGCCGACAAGAAAGGCAAGCAGAAGAAAGTCGCCGACCCGTCGGTACTGGAAGTGCTCAAGCCGATCGTCTACGAGCAGCGTGAAGTCACTGACGAAGACATCATCAACTGGATGATGATCCCGCTGTGCCTGGAAACCGTGCGTTGCCTGGAAGACGGTATCGTCGAAACCGCTGCCGAAGCCGACATGGGTCTGGTCTACGGTATTGGTTTCCCTCCATTCCGTGGCGGTGCGCTGCGTTACATCGATTCGATCGGTGTTGCCGAGTTCGTTGCCCTGGCCGACCAGTACGCTGATTTGGGCGCGCTCTACCACCCGACCGCGAAGCTGCGTGAAATGGCCAAAACCGGCCAACGGTTCTTCGGTTAAGCGTCCCAACTTTTGAGCGAGAGTGAAATTTTATGAGCTTGAATCCAAGAGACGTCGTGATTGTCGACTTCGGTCGTACTCCGATGGGCCGCTCCAAGGGCGGCATGCACCGCAACACCCGCGCTGAAGACATGTCGGCGCACCTGATCAGCAAACTGCTGGAACGCAACGCCAAGGTCGATCCTGCCGAAGTCGAGGACGTGATCTGGGGCTGTGTGAACCAGACCCTGGAGCAGGGCTGGAACATCGCGCGCATGGCGTCGCTGATGACCCAGATCCCGCACACCTCGGCCGGCCAGACCGTCAGCCGTCTGTGTGGCTCGTCGATGAGCGCGCTGCACACCGCTGCGCAAGCGATCATGACCGGAAACGGTGACGTGTTCGTGGTTGGCGGCGTCGAGCATATGGGTCACGTAAGCATGATGCACGGTGTCGATCCGAACCCGCACATGTCCCTGTACGCGGCGAAAGCCTCGGGAATGATGGGCCTGACTGCTGAAATGCTCGGCAAGATGCACGGCATCACTCGCGAACAGCAGGACGCCTTTGGCGTGCGTTCCCACCAGTTGGCCCACAAGGCAACCGTGGAAGGCAAGTTCAAGGACGAAATCATCCCGATGCAGGGCTATGACGAGAACGGTTTCCTGAAAACCTTCGACTACGACGAAACCATTCGTCCGGAAACCACCCTGGAAAGCCTGGCGGCTCTGAAGCCGGCGTTCAATCCAAAGGGCGGCACCGTGACTGCCGGTACTTCGTCGCAGATCACCGATGGTGCTTCGTGCATGATCGTGATGTCGGCGCAGCGTGCACAGGACCTGGGCATTCAGCCTCTGGCCGTGATTCGTTCGATGGCAGTGGCAGGTGTGGATCCGGCGATCATGGGCTATGGTCCGGTACCGGCTACTCAGAAAGCACTGAAACGTGCCGGCCTGGGTATCAACGATATCGACTTCTTCGAGCTCAACGAAGCGTTCGCCGCACAGGCTCTGCCAGTGCTGAAAGACCTGAAAGTGCTCGACAAGATGAACGAGAAGGTTAACCTGCACGGCGGCGCGATCGCCCTGGGTCACCCGTTCGGTTGCTCCGGTGCCCGTATTTCCGGCACCTTGCTGAACGTGATGAAGCAGAATGGCGGCACCTTCGGGGTGGCCACCATGTGCATTGGCCTCGGCCAAGGCATCTCCACCGTCTTCGAACGCGTTTAAGCGTCTCGTCGATGGAAGCCGGGGCCAAGTGCCCCGGTTTTTGTTTTTGCGGATTTATTTTTGTATTTATTTTGAAAAAATTTGAGTGAGGGCCGAAGCGTGCCGATACAACCTGGGCTCTACCAACATTACAAAGGTCCGCAGTACCGCGTATTCAGTGTTGCGCGGCATTCCGAGACCGAAGAAGAAGTGGTCTTTTACCAAGCCCTGTATGGCGATTACGGCTTTTGGGTACGTCCCTTGAGCATGTTCCTGGAGTCCGTCGAAGTTGACGGCGAGCAGGTCCCGCGCTTTGCTTTGGTGCAAGCCGAACCAAGCCTTTTTTCGAAGCCATAAGGCGAGTGCGCGCAAAACCCTGCGCTTGACCTCACCTTGTAGCCACTATATATAGCGGTGCCGCGTCAGGCGCCAACCGCCTTTCACTTCTAGAATTCAGGAATTTTCTGATCCATGGGCAAATCGCTGGTCATTGTGGAATCCCCGGCTAAGGCCAAGACCATCAACAAGTATCTGGGCAACCAATACGTGGTGAAGTCGAGTATCGGCCATATCCGAGACCTGCCCACCAGCGGTTCGGCTAGCGCCAGCAAGGAGCCTGCCGCCAAGCGCGGCAAGGCCGCCGCGGGCGAAGGGCCGGTGCTCTCGCCGAAGGAAAAGGCACGTAAACAGCTCGTTTCGCGCATGGGTGTCGATCCCGATCATGGCTGGAAAGCCAAGTACGAGATCCTCCCGGGCAAGGAAAAAGTCATCGAAGAGCTGCGCCGGCTCGCCAAGGATGCTGACACCATCTATCTCGCAACCGACTTGGATCGCGAGGGGGAAGCCATTGCCTGGCACCTGCGCGAAGCCATCGGTGGTGACGACAGCCGCTACAAGCGCGTGGTGTTCAACGAAATCACCAAGAAAGCGATTCAGGAAGCCTTCTCGGAGCCGGGCGAGCTCGATATCGATCGAGTGAATGCCCAGCAGGCCCGTCGCTTCCTCGACCGCGTCGTGGGTTACATGGTTTCGCCGCTGCTGTGGGCCAAGATCGCTCGCGGCCTGTCCGCCGGTCGTGTGCAATCGGTTGCCGTGAAACTGGTGGTCGAGCGTGAGCGCGAGATTCGCGCGTTCAATCCGGAAGAATACTGGGAAGTGCATGCCGATCTCGGCACCACCAAAGGTTCGACCGTGCGTTTCGAAGTGGCGCGTGAGAAGGGCGAAGCTTTCAAGCCGCTCAACGAAGCTCAGGCCATGGCTGCGCTGGAGAAGCTGAAATCCTCCAGCTACAGCATCGTCAAGCGTGAAGACAAACCGACCAGCAGCAAACCGTCGGCACCGTTCATCACTTCCACCCTGCAACAGGCCGCGAGCAACCGCCTGGGCTTTGGCGTGAAGAAAACCATGATGATGGCTCAGCGTCTGTACGAAGCTGGCTACATCACTTATATGCGTACCGACTCGACCAACCTCTCGGCTGATGCCGTGACGATGGCGCGCGATTACATCGAAACCGAATTCGGCAAGAAGTACCTGCCGGAGTCGCCGAACGTCTATAGCAGCAAGGAAGGCGCACAAGAGGCTCACGAAGCGATCCGTCCTTCCGACGCCAACACCACGCCGAGCAAGCTCGCGGGTATGGAGCGTGATGCTGAGCGCCTCTACGAGCTGATCTGGCGCCAGTTCCTGGCTTGCCAGATGCTGCCGGCGCAATACCTGTCGACCACCGTCAGCGTGGCTGCTGGCGACTTCGAGCTGCGCGCCAAGGGCCGTATCCTGAAGTTCGACGGCTACACCCGCGTTCTGCCGCAAATCGCCAAGCCTGGCGATGACGATGTCCTGCCGGACATGGCGCAGGGCGACGTGATGAAACTGATCAAGCTTGATCCGACCCAGCATTTCACCAAGCCACCGGCCCGTTACTCGGAAGCCAGCCTGGTGAAGGAAATGGAAAAGCGCGGCATTGGCCGTCCTTCGACCTATGCGGCGATCATTTCGACCATTCAGGATCGCGGCTACGTGACCCTGCACAACCGTCGTTTCTACTCGGAAAAGATGGGCGACATCGTCACCGAGCGTCTGTCGGAGAGTTTCTCGAACCTCATGGACTACGGCTTCACTGCCGGCATGGAAGAGAACCTCGATGACGTGGCCCAGGGCGAGCGCGACTGGAAGAATGTGCTGGACGAGTTCTACGGCGACTTCAAGAAAAAACTCGAAGTGGCTGAAAACCCGGAAGCCGGCATGCGTGCCAACCAGCCGGTAATGACCGACATTCCGTGCACCACCTGCGGCCGTCCGATGCAGATTCGTACTGCCTCTACCGGCGTGTTCCTCGGTTGCTCGGGCTACAGCCTGCCGCCGAAAGAGCGCTGCAAGGCCACCGTCAACCTGGTACCGGGCGATGAAATCGCTGCGGACGACGAGGGCGAATCGGAATCCCTGGTGCTGCGCGGCAAGCATCGCTGCCCGATCTGCAGCACGGCGATGGACGCTTACCTGCTCGACGAAAAGCGCAAGCTGCACATCTGCGGTAACAACCCGGATTGCGCCGGCTATGAAATCGAAGAAGGCAGCTACCGCATCAAGGGCTACGAAGGTCCGAGCCTGGAATGCGACAAGTGCGGCAGCGAGATGCAGCTCAAGACCGGCCGTTTCGGCAAGTTCTTCGGTTGCACCAACGCGACCTGCAAGAACACCCGCAAACTGCTGAAGAGCGGTGACGCGGCGCCGCCGAAGATGGATCCGGTGAAAATGCCTGAGCTGAAATGCGAGAAGGTCAACGACACCTATATCCTGCGTGACGGTGCGTCCGGTCTGTTCCTGGCGGCCAGTCAGTTCCCGAAAAACCGCGAGACCCGTGCTCCGCTGGTGATAGAGATTCTGCCGCACAAGGATGAGATTGATCCGAAGTACCACTTCCTGTGCGAAGCGCCGCAGAAGGATCCGGATGGTCTGCCAGCAGTGATTCGCTACAGCCGCAAGACCAAGGAGCAATACGTCCAGACCGAAGTCGACGGCAAGCCGACTGGCTGGAAAGCGTTCTTCGACGGTGGCAAGTGGACAGTTGAAGACAAGCGTCCGGCAAAAGCCAAGGCTTGAGCAAACGCTGATCTGAAGGTGCGCTGATCAGGCGCCTTCAATACAAAAGGCCGCATGACAACCTTCGGGTTTTCATGCGGCCTTTTTGTTTAAAGCTTGCGGTCGGATCGGCTGATCCATGACACTGTCCGGCCTGTGTGAAGCAATTATTTCGTTGTGGAGAGTGCCGCTATGGCCCACGAACTCTATACCCGTACCAATCAGAAGATCTATTTCGCGGGTCTGTCGCTGGAAGCGCTGGCCAGGGCCGAAGAGGGGCGGGCGATGAATTCGCTGGCGCTGATTCAGGCCGGGCGCGAATCGGCGTTGTTCCATCTCTATGGTGCGCTGCTGGGGTTATGTCACGAAATTGCCGGGTTCTACAGGCTGCCGCAGGCCAATGCGCCGCGGGCTGAAACGCTGCTGACGCGTGAAGTGCTGGAGTCGATTGCCATTCCGGAGTTGGCCGAGATGGTGGAGTTGGCGGGTAATCCGGAAACCTGGCTAGCTAAATTGCTGGCCGCGCATTCGGCGCTGTTTCAGCCACCACGTGTGCCACACAAGCCAAAGGGTGATGTGACCCAGCCGCTGATTCAGGCGGTTAATCTGGATGAAGAGCAGGCGCCCGAAGAATTGAGTCGTGAAGAGCTGGAGAGCTGGCGGCAGAACCTGAAGGGTCTGGCTATCCGTTTCCGTGAAGGCTTGAACGAGTGCTGATGGCTTCCTGGCTGGCGGCGACGAGATGCGTGCTGCTGGTCAAGATCCTGAGCGAATCCTGAACGATCTCTATATAATCCCTGCCTTTCGTGGAGAACAGACCTATATGCCAACGTCCTTTCTAGAAATTGTCGAGCTACCAGACGGCCGAATCGAACTGCGCAGGGCCGAGGACGAGGGTTCTCTGGTAACTCTGGATTTCTCCGAGGATGCCAAGGCATTTCTGCAGGGCCAACACGTTGAAATTGCCAAGGCGATGCTGAGCGTCGGCGTGCAAATGGCCGGTCGAATGGTTGAAGGCGAGTTTGATAAGGAAGAGGGGCCGCGGGTTCTTCATTGAGCACCGCCCGTCGATTATCCCTTCGGTTCGGCTTCTCTATCCCTTGAGAAGCCCCGCGCTCGAAGTAGCGCGCATGCAGTCAGCCCAGTCGAATATTCAGGCTTTGAGCGTCCCCGGTGCGGGCGGCGCTGATCAGTTGTTGGCGTGAGCCTGAGTTGAGCGGGTTCAACCATGTCACCACCGTATGGCTACGACCCAGGCGCAGGGCTTCGCAAGCCAGTTGCTGAGCGCTCTGTGTGCCGCGCGGGTGCAACAGCAGGATGCGTTCACGATTCAATCCGGCATCCCGCAACCAGGTTTGGGTCAGGCTCGCCGGTGGCGCGATCAGGGTCAGCCAGCGGGCATCCTGGTCATCACTCAATTCGCGAAGAATCGGTGCCAGCAGGTTCAGGCAGTTCCCGGCCGCGCCGCGCAGCGACAGTTCACTGAACGCTTCGGGTTCGACATTCCATGGGCGCTCGGCTACATCCTTGAGGATGGGGGCCAGTGGTTGCGCCAGAAATGCCTCGAACAACGGCAGTTGTGTTTGCTGAGGTGCGTGTGGGAACTGCATAAAGCCTCCTTTAGCGGCGGATGACGCCGACACTCAAGCCTTCGATCACCAGTTCCTGATCTTTCAGGTTGACTTCGATAGGGGCGAACTCAGGGTTTTCGGCGATCAGCCAGACCTTGCTGCCATCGCGCTTGAAGCGTTTGACCGTCACTTCGTCGCCGATCCGGGCGACTACGATCTGACCGTTGCGTGCTTCCCGGGTCGTGTGAACGGCCAGCAGGTCACCGTCGAAAATACCGATGTCCTTCATGCTCATCCCGTGGACGCGCAACAGGTAGTCGGCGCGAGGGTGGAAGAAGGCCGGGTTGATATTGCAGGACTCTTCGATGTGTTGCTGGGCGAGAATCGGTGCACCGGCGGCCACGCGGCCAATGATCGGCAGGGTGGATTCGTCAACCTTGGCTTCGAAGCCTGGGATTCGAATGCCGCGAGAGGCCCCCGGGGTCATCTCGATCGCGCCTTTGCGGGCGAGCGCCTTGAGGTGCTCTTCGGCGGCGTTGGGGGATTTGAACCCCAGTTCCTGAGCGATTTCCGCGCGGGTCGGCGGGTAGCCGTTGTCTTCGAGGCAGCGTTTGATAAAGGCCAGAATCTCGGCTTGGCGTGGCGTCAGCTTAATCATATTGATCGCTCTGTCTTTTTATACAGTGACTGGGATTATATACAGTGAGTCGGTCTTGGCAATGGCCGTTTTTTCGCAGGCCGCCGGACGGTCAGTGACGGCGTCGATTAATGTGGCGTCCTTGTTGTGGTTAAATACCTGACCGACCATTCCCAAAACGAACTGGCAGGCTTGACAAGGCATAGGCTGAAACGTATGTTTCAAACAAGTGTTTGTCAGGCGGAGTAGCCATGGCCCAGTCGGAAACCGTTGAACGCATTCTTGATGCTGCAGAACAGCTGTTCGCGGAAAAAGGTTTCGCCGAAACCTCATTGCGTCTGATCACCAGCAAGGCAGGGGTCAACCTCGCTGCGGTGAACTATCACTTCGGTTCGAAGAAGGCGCTGATCCAGGCGGTCTTCTCGCGTTTCCTCGGTCCGTTCTGCATCAGTCTCGACAAAGAGCTGGAGCGGCGTCAGGCCAAGCCGGAGAACAAGCCTTCGCTTGAGGAACTGCTGGAAATCCTCGTCGAGCAGGCACTGGTGGTACAGCCACGCAGCGGCAACGATCTGTCGATCTTCATGCGCTTGCTCGGTCTTGCATTCAGCCAGAGCCAGGGCCACTTGCGCCGTTATCTGGAAGACATGTACGGCAAGGTATTCCGCCGCTACATGTTGTTGGTCAACGAAGCCGCCCCGCGCATTCCTCCTATCGAACTGTTCTGGCGTGTGCACTTCATGCTTGGCGCTGCGGCGTTCAGCATGTCGGGTATCAAGGCGTTGCGCGCGATTGCCGAGACCGATTTCGGCGTCAACACCTCCATCGAGCAGGTGATGCGCCTGATGGTGCCGTTCCTGGCGGCCGGCATGCGTGCCGAAACCGGCGTCACCGACACCGCGATGGCCACCGCGCAGCTGCGACCACGCAGCAAATCGACGCCGGCGCCTGCCAAGGTTTAACTGTCCATGGGTGGGCGCGGCAGCTGACATCCGCTAAGCTAGCCGCCCATGCCGACTCTCGTTCTGAACCCGTTTCTCATTGAAATCACCGACCTGCCGGGCAATGCCCCTGGTGGTGGTTTCGTGGGCAACGGGTTTTTCGTTTTCAAGGAATCTCTATGACTGCTGGCCTGCAAGGCTCGTTGATGGTGGACGTCGCCGGTACCTGGCTGACGGCCGAAGATCGCCAATTGTTGCGTCAGCCCGAAGTGGGCGGCCTGATCATTTTTGCCCGCAATATCGAGCATCCACGCCAGGTGCGTGAGTTGAGCGCGGCGATCCGTGCCATTCGCCCGGATCTGTTGCTGGCGGTGGATCAGGAAGGCGGTCGCGTCCAGCGTCTGCGTCAGGGCTTTGTGCGTCTGCCGGCCATGCGAGCCATTGCCGACAACCCGAACGCCGAGTATCTGGCCGAGCAATGCGGCTGGATCATGGCCACTGAAGTGCTGGCTGTCGGCCTCGATCTGAGCTTTGCTCCCGTGCTGGACCTGGATTACCAGCGCAGCGCCGTGGTTGGTACTCGTTCATTCGAGGGCGATCCGGAGCGTGCAGCACTGCTCGCCGGTGCTTTCATCAAAGGCATGAACAGTGCCGGCATGGCGGCTACCGGCAAGCATTTCCCCGGTCACGGCTGGGCGGAAGCCGACTCTCACGTCGCAATCCCCAACGACGAGCGCAGTCTTGAAGAGATCCGCGCCAACGACCTGGTACCGTTCGCCAAGCTGAGCAAGCAATTGGCCGCCGTCATGCCGGCCCACGTGATTTATCCGCAAGTCGATGCGCAGCCAGCCGGTTTCTCCCGGCGCTGGTTGCAGGACATCCTGCGTGGCGAGTTGCAGTTCGACGGCGTGATCTTCAGTGACGACCTGTCGATGGCCGGTGCGCACGTGGTGGGCGATGCGGCCAGCCGTATCGAAGCCGCACTCAGTGCCGGTTGCGACATGGGCCTGGTGTGCAACGATCGCGCTGCCGCCGAGCTGGCCCTGAGCGCCGCGCAACGCATGAAGGTCAAGCCGTCGCCACGCATCGCGCGGATGCGCGGTCAGGCGTTCGCCAACACCGAATACCGTCAGGATCCGCGCTGGCTGACCGCTGTCGGCGCGCTCAAAGACGCTCAACTGATCGATTAAGGATTTTTCGCTATGACGGTTTACGCAATCATCGGTGGCACCGGCCTGACCCAGCTGGAAGGTCTGAGCATTCGTCAGTCGCTGGCGGTGGATACGCCTTATGGTGCGCCATCGGCCGAAGTCCAGATCGGTGAATACGCCGGCAAGGAAGTGCTGTTCCTGGCTCGCCACGGTCACCCGCATCGCTTCCCGCCGCACAAGGTCAACTACCGCGCCAATCTGTGGGCGTTGAAGCAGGCCGGGGCCGAAGCAATCATTGCGGTCAACGCCGTGGGCGGGATCCATCCTGCAATGGGCACCGGACATTTCTGCGTGCCGCATCAGATCGTGGACTACACCAGCGGTCGCGAGCACACCTATTTCGCCGATGACCTGGAACATGTCACACACATTGACTTCAGCTTTCCCTACAGCGAGCCACTGCGTCAGCAACTGATTGCTGCGTTGGCCGCCGAAGGTTGCGAATACAGCGATCAAGGCGTTTACGCCTGCACCCAGGGCCCGCGTCTGGAAACCGTGGCCGAGATCGTGCGTCTGGAGCGCGATGGTTGCGACATCGTTGGCATGACCGGCATGCCGGAAGCGGCACTGGCTCGCGAGCTGGATCTGGATTACGCCTGTCTGTCGCTGGTGGTGAACCCGGCGGCGGGCAAGACCACGGCGGTGATCACCATGGCCGAGATCGAGCAGGCGCTGCATGACGGCATGGGCAAGGTGAAGTCGACGTTGGCGCGGGTACTCAAGGGCTGAGTCTGGCTCCGGAGTGACTCGAACGAACAGGCGCTGAGGATCTCAGCGCTTTTCAAACTTGTCCGGCAACGGCGCAAACAGCGCCTCGATATCATCACTCTGCAACTTCCAGTCCCCGGCCTTGCGCCCATCCAGCACGCCGGCCGCCAGGTCAGACTTTTCCTTCTGCAGATGCTGAATCTTCTCCTCGACCGTCCCCCGGGCAATCATCTTGTAGACGAATACCGGCTTCTCCTGACCAATGCGATACGCACGGTCGGTTGCCTGGTTTTCGGTCGCCGGGTTCCACCACGGATCGTAGTGAATCACGGTGTCCGCTTCCGTCAGGTTCAGACCAACGCCGCCAGCCTTCAGGCTGATGAGAAAGATCTGACGCTTGCCGCTCTGGAATTCCTTCACTGGCGTGCGTCGATCCCGAGTCTGTCCAGTCAGCAACGCGTAGGCGACGTTGCGTTTTTTCAGCTCATCCTCGATCAGTGACAGCATCGAAGTGAACTGTGAGAACAGCAGAATTCGCCGTCCTTCCTCAAACAACTCCTCGAGCATTTCCATCAGGCTGTCGAGCTTGCCTGAGGTGCTGCCGCGAGCGGGCAGGGTGGCGTCGTTGACCAGGCGCAAGTCACAGCAGACCTGACGCAGCTTGAGCAGCGCTTCGAGAATGATGATCTGACTGCGCGCCACGCCTTTACGGGTGATCTCGTCGCGAACCTTCTTGTCCATGGCCAGGCGCATGGTTTCGTACACGTCGCGCTGGGCCTCGTTGAGATCGACCCAGTGGATGATCTCGGTTTTCGGCGGCAGCTCGGTCGCAACCTGTTCCTTGGTGCGGCGCAGCAGAAACGGTTTGATCCGACCGTTGAGGTGCTGAAGTCTGACTTCGCTGGCGCGTTTTTCGATCGGCACGCGGTAATCGGCGTTGAAGCTTTTGACGTCGCCGAGCCAGCCGGGCAGCAGGAAGTGAAACAGTGACCACAGCTCGCCCAGGTGGTTTTCCAGCGGCGTACCGCTGAGGCACAGGCGTTGGCGGGCGTTCAGTTCACGAGCTGCCTGGGCGGCTTTGCTGTTCGGGTTCTTGATGTATTGCGCCTCATCCAGCACCAATACATGCAGCGGTTGCTGTGCGAGGCGCTCGACATCCTTGGGCAGCAGCGCATAGGTCGTGAGGATCAGGTCGCAATCGGCCAGATGCTCAAAGTGCTTTTTGCGGCTGGCACCGTACAGGGCAACGACCTTGAGCTGAGGCGTGAAGTGCGCCGCTTCGTCCAGCCAGTTGGGGATCAGGCTGGTGGGCATCACCACCATGCAGGGGCGATCCAGGCGTCCAGCATTTTTCTCGCTGAGAATGTGCGCCAGGGTTTGTAGGGTTTTGCCCAGGCCCATGTCGTCCGCGAGAATTCCGCCAACCTCAAGTTGCCGCAGCGACTGCATCCAGCTCAAGCCCTCGAGCTGATAAGGCCGCAGTGTCGCGTTCAACCCTTCCGGCGCCTCGGCACTGTAGTCGCGGATATCGCGCAGGCGTTGGGCGAAGCTGCGAATCTGCTCGCCGCCCTCCCACAGCAGGGGGATGCCTTCCAGCGAGTTGAGGCGGATGGCGTCAGCCTTGCTCAGGCGCAGGGTGGTTTCGCCCGGCTCTTGCAGATAGAACTCGCCCAGCGTTGCCAGCACCGGTTTCAACCGGCCCAGGGGCAGGGCGACTTGCAAGGGGCCGTGCTCGCTGTTGCGTTGCGGGATGTTCACCAGAATCAACTCATCGTCCCGTCGCCGGGCAAGACGTTCGGGGTTGAGGATTTCCGTGTGCGAGCGCATCAGGTTGAGCAGGATCGGTAGCAGGCTCAGGCGTTCACCATTGACGATGATGCCCAGCTCAAGATCGAACCAGTCGCGTTCCGGGGTCTGCTCGACCGTGGCATACCAGTCATCGACGGCTGTCAGGTCGAAGCCGAATTCATCATCGACCAGCAATTCCCAGCCTTGGGTGCGCAGCTTTGGCAGGTCGTTCAGGGTAAACGTCAGCCAGGCGCTGTCATTGACCATTTCATAGAGTTCGCCCGCGCTTTCCGGCAGGGCTTTGCTCTGCCGGGTGGCGATGCGAAAGCCGAGAATCCGAAGTTGTTCGCGGTAGCTTTGCTCGACATCCGGATGGCGTTTGACCCGCAGGGTCTGGGCTTCCTGGCGAATCAGGATGTCGCTGTTTTTCTGGCCGCTGACGTATTCGTCGAGGTAGCTGAAAGACAGCGCGGCACGATGCTGGATGTAGCGCTGCATCTTGCCGTTGCGCGGCTCGAATGCGCTGAACTCGACACTGGCCAGCCACAGGCGCGGCACCGGTTGCACGTTGTCCACCAGTACTTGCGGCGGGGCTTTCGGGCTGCGGTTTTCGAGGACGGCCTGGAGTTTTTCCAGCAGTTCGGCGTCTTTGGCCGCGGCGGGGTATTCGAGGGTTTCCTGCACCTGCAGCAAGACCGCCGCACAGTGTTTGCAGTTGCTGTGAACCGGGCAGGTGCACGTGGCGTCGACCATCAGCAGTGTGCCTTTGGCTGACTCGCGCAGATGAATCGTCTGGCGATAAATGTTGCCGCCAGAGCCTTCGCAACTGGCGGTAATGGTCGCATCGCCGACCTGCACGATCCGCACCCGGTTTTCCAGCGCGTAGCGGCGGCCACGCTCCAGGCTTTGTTCCTTGAATCGGCTGACCCAGGAGGAGGCCAGCGGTTTACTCAGAGGCGGGGACATAAGGACTTCAATCAGTCCGGTACGACTTCAGGCGCTTCCCGAGGCGCAGGCGCCGTCAGTGAAGTGATCTTGATCAGCAGGGCCAGGTGGCCGTTGTCCAGGTAGTTGAGCTGGCCGTTTTTGGTGTGGCTTTCCTGTTTCAGGCGTTCGCTGGCGGTGACCATGCCGTTGGCGTCGATCTGGTTGACCCAGAAGTCGGCGTTCACGTCGGTGAAGCGCCCGAGCTTCATTTCGATCGTGCCCTCGATGGGGAACTGGCCGAACTGCTCCTGACCTTCGCTGACCGCGACCTTCGCCGGCGTCTCGCCCAGTGTCTGCTGCCAGGCTTTGTGCATCAGCACGCTGTACTCGCCGCTGGCGGTGAGTTTGGTGGCGACGTCGTTCAGCGCTGTGGTGCGCTTGCTGTCATCACCCAGGCGTTGGGCGCCTGCGGCCCAGTCTTCGGGTGCGGCACGGCTGACGATGGCCGGCACGGCGTTCTGGCGCACCAGAATCATTTCGACCTGATACAGGTCGTCGGCAAACACCGAGGGTGCTACCAGAGTCAGTAGCAAAGTCAGAGAGCGAAACAGGCGCATGCGGCGTCCTTCAAGCAGTTTTCGGGATGAGGCGCTCGAACAGCGCCTCCACAGTATTAAAGCGCTCTTCCGGGCGCTCCATCGGCACCTGGAACTTGAACATGGTGGCGCCTTCGAATTTGTAGCGTTTTGGCTGACTCTGGATCAGTTTGATCAGGGTCATCGGATCGACCGGCGTCTGCGCCGCGAACTCGATGCGTCCGCCTTGCGGGCCGCCATCGACTTTCTTGATGCCCAGCTGTTCAGCCTGCAATTTCAGCGCCGTGATGCGCACCAGATTTTTGGTCGGTTCCGGCAGCAGGCCGAAGCGGTCGATCATCTCCACTTGCAGATCCTTCAGGCCTTCCTCGTCGGTGGCCGAAGCGATGCGTTTGTAGAGGATCAAGCGTGCATGCACGTCCGGCAGGTAATCTTCCGGGATCAGCGCCGGCACCCGCAGGTTGACTTCCGGACCGCCGCCGAGCGGTTGATCGAGGTTCGGCTGTTCGCCCTTGCGGATCGATTTCACCGCGCGCTCGAGCATTTCCATGTACAGCGTGAAGCCGACCGCCTGAATCTGCCCGCTCTGTCCGTCGCCCAGCAGTTCGCCGGCGCCACGGATTTCCAGGTCGTTGGTCGCGAGCACGAAGCCCGCGCCCAGATCCTGAGTATTGGCAATCGCCTCCAGGCGCTTTTCCGCATCACCGGTGATCTGCTGGCGTGGCGGAGTCAGCAGGTAGGCGTAAGCCTGGTGGTGACTGCGGCCAACACGCCCGCGCAACTGGTGCAGCTGCGCCAGGCCGAACTTGTCGGCGCGCTCGATGATGATGGTGTTGGCGCTCGGCACGTCGATGCCGGTCTCGATGATGGTCGAGGCGATCAGCACGTTGAAGCGCTTGTGGTAGAAGTCGCTCATCACCTGCTCGAGTTCGCGTTCGCGCATCTGCCCGTGGCCGATGCCGATTCGCGCTTCCGGCACCAGTTCGGCCAGTTCGGCGGCGCATTTCTCGATGGTCTTCACATCGTTGTGCAGGTAATAGACTTGGCCGCCGCGCAGCAGCTCACGCAGCAAGGCTTCTTTGACCGTGCTCTTGTTCTGCTCCATGACGAAGGTGCGCACCGACAGGCGTCGCGCCGGCGGTGTGGCGATAATCGACAGATCGCGCATGCCCGACACCGCCATGTTCAGCGTGCGCGGAATCGGCGTGGCGGTCAGCGTGAGGATATCGACTTCGCTGCGCAGGGCCTTGAGCTGTTCTTTTTGACGGACGCCGAAACGGTGTTCTTCGTCGATGATCACCAGCCCGAGGTTTTTGATCTTGACATCATCCTGCAGCAGCTTGTGGGTGCCGATGACGATGTCGATGTTGCCTTCGGCCAGCTCGGCCACCGCAGCGTTCACTTCCTTGGTCGACTTGAAGCGGCTCATCACTTCCACGGTCACCGGCCAGTCGGCGAAGCGGTCGCGGAAGCTGTTGTAGTGCTGCTGGGCGAGCAGGGTGGTCGGCACCAGGATCGCCACTTGCTTGCCGCCGTGCACGGCGATGAACGCGGCGCGCATGGCCACTTCGGTCTTGCCGAAACCGACGTCGCCGCAGACCAGTCGATCCATCGGTTTCGGCGCGAGCATGTCTTCGCGCACGGCTTCGATGGTGGACTGCTGGTCCGGGGTTTCCTCGAACGGGAAACCGGCGCTGAAGGTTGCGTAGTCGGCTTTCGGATCGGCAAACGCGTAACCCTCGCGGGCAGCACGACGGGCATAGATGTCGAGCAGTTCGGCAGCCACGTCGCGGACTTGCTCGGCAGCCTTGCGCTTGGCCTTCTGCCAGGTCTCGGAGCCGAGGCGGTGCAGCGGCGCCAGTGCATCATCGCTGCCGGTGTAACGGGCGATCAAATGCAGGTTGGCCACCGGCACGTAGAGCTTGGCGTTCTCGGCGTATTCGAGGGTCAGGAATTCTGCGGCCTGATTGTCGATTTCCAGAATCGTCAGGCCGAGATAGCGACCGACACCGTGGTCGATGTGCACCACCGGCGCACCTTCGCGCAGCTCGGTGAGGTTCTTGATCACCGCGTCGTTGTTGGCGTCGGCGCGTTTTTCGCGGCGGCGACGCTGCATCACGCGTTGGCCGAACAGCGGACTTTCCGCGACCAGTGCCAGCGCCGGGTCATCCAGCATCAGGCCTTCGTCGAGCGGGGCGATGGTGATCGCCAGGCGATCCTTGCTCGCGACGAAGTCCGGCCAGCTGTCGACGGTTTTCGGGCGCAGCTTCAAGCGTTCCAGCAATTCCAGCAGCACTTCGCGACGGCCGGCGGATTCGGCGGTGAACAGCACGCGCCCCGGGAATTCGTCGAGGAAGGCGGAAAGCGCGGCCAGCGGTTGCGTGGCCTTGGCTTCGATCGCCAGATTCGGCAAGGCCTGCGCCGGGAAGCGTTCGCGGCCGGCACCGGTTTCCACGTCCTGTTGACTGGCAACCACTCGCGGCCAGTTCTTCAGGCGGGCAAAGCAGTCTTCTACCGGCAGGAACAGTTCGGCTGGCGGCAATAAAGGACGCGATGGATCGACGCGGCGTTCTTCATACCGGTTGCGCACGTCGTTCCAGAAGTTTTCCGCCGCTTGCTCGATGCCCGGCAGCGAGAACACCTGGGTGTCTTGGGGCAGGTAGTCGAACAGGGTCGAGGTCTCTTCGAAGAACAGCGGCAGGTAGTACTCGATACCGGCCGGCGTAATGCCGCTGCTCAGATCCTGGAAGATCGGGCAGCGTCGGAAGTCGACGTCGAAACGCTCGCGAAAGCGCGCCTTGAAGCGGGTGACCGCATCCTTCTGCAGCGGGAACTCCTTGGCCGGCAGCAGTTTGACCGAATCGACCTTGTCGATGGAGCGCTGGTTTTCCGGGTCGAAGGTGCGCAAGGTTTCGATTTCGTCGTCGAACAGATCGATGCGATACGGCAGTTTGCTGCCCATCGGGAACAGGTCGATCAGTGCACCGCGTACGGTGAATTCGCCGTGTTCGTAAACCGTGTCGACGTAGCGATAGCCGCTGGCTTCGAGCCGCGAGCGCATTTGCTCGACGTCGAGCTTCTGCCCGACATCCAGCACCAGGCTGCTGCCGAGCAGGAACTTGGTCGGCGCCAGACGATGCAGGGCCGTGGTGATCGGCACCACCAGCACGCCATGTTCCAGTTCCGGCAGTCTATAAAGGCTGGCGATGCGCTGGGAGATGATGTCCTGGTGCGGCGAGAACAGGTCGTAGGGCAGGGTTTCCCAGTCGGGAAAATGCAGAACGGGCAAATCCGGGGCGAAGAAGCTCAGCTCCTGCTCCAGCCGTTCGGCACTCTGGCTGTCGGCGGTCAGTAGCAACGTGAAGCGCTTGGCAGCGCTGGCAGCCTCGGCAATGGCCAGGCTCAGGGCGGCACCGGGCAGATTGCCCCAATGCTGTTTACCTGCCGCGGCAGGGAGAAGCGGTAGACGCAGAACAGGCACGGAAGGTTGAGCTCCAGGCGTTGCGACAAAGTCGGTAATTGTAGCGGCGTCCGGTGCCGCCTGTCAGTTGCAGACTGCGTCTATCTGCGCTGTTTCAGCGAAATGTAGTGGTAACCATAAAAACGAGCACTTTTTTGACGATTATGTAGTGCCGAAAGTGGGCGGTGTTACGGAGGGTTACAGACATCGTCTAACAGTCGTCGAAAAACTGACTGCGCTGAAAGCCCCGGTTTTACTGGGCTGGCGGAGAGCGTTATTTTTTTGGACGGAATTTTGTTACCGTTTGCGCGACAAGCGCGCATTGCTACGAGAGCTTCTCGGCGGCATAATGTAGCCCCTTTTTTCTGCCCCTACATGTGGAAGGTTCCCGTGACTCAGAAGCCCGACCAGTGTCTTGGTGAATGGATCGACCGTGAAGCACTCGCAGAAGCGATGATTCCGCTTATCGGTCAGCTCTACCGCAATAACAACGTGGTGAGCTCGATCTATGGCCGCAGCCTGATCAACCAGTCTGTCATCGCGATTCTCAAAGCTCACCGCTTTGCTCGCCATCGTTCTTCCGACGATAGCGAACTCTCCGTCCACGAAACATTCCCTCTGCTGAAGGCCATGAGCGAGCTCAAGCTCGGCGCGGCTTCGGTGGACCTGGGCAAGTTGGCGTTCAAATTCCGCAACGAAGGCAACGGCCGTACCGCCGAGCAATTCGTTCGTGAAGAAATGGCTGACGTGGTTGGCCAGCAGAACGCTTCGGCCCGCAAAGGCACTGACGTTGTGCTTTACGGCTTCGGTCGTATCGGCCGTCTGCTGGCGCGCATCCTGATCGAAAAAACCGGTGGCGGCGACGGCCTGCGTCTGCGTGCCATCGTGGTGCGCAAAGGCGCCGAAAACGACCTGACCAAACGCGCCAGCCTGCTGCGTCGCGATTCGGTGCACGGTTCGTTCAACGGCACCATCACCATCGACGAAGAAAACAACACCATCACCGCCAACGGCAACCTGATTCAGGTTATCTACGCGAAAAACCCTACCGAAGTGGACTACACCCAGTACGGCATCAAAGATGCGCTGCTGGTGGACAACACCGGTGTATGGCGTGATGCCGATGGCCTGGGTCAGCACTTGCAGTGCCCGGGTATCGACCGCGTTGTTCTGACCGCGCCTGGCAAAGGCAAGCTGAAGAACATCGTTCACGGTATCAACCACAGCGAAATCACTGCTGACGACAAGATCGTGTCCGCTGCTTCCTGCACCACCAACGCCATCGTGCCGGTGCTGAAAGCCGTGAATGACAAGTTTGGCATCGTCAACGGCCACGTCGAAACCGTTCACTCGTACACCAACGACCAGAACCTGATCGACAACTTCCACAAGGGCGATCGCCGTGGTCGTAGCGCCGCGCTGAACATGGTAATCACCGAGACCGGTGCTGCCACCGCTGCTGCCAAGGCCCTGCCTGAGCTGGCCGGCAAGCTGACCGGTAACGCGATCCGTGTTCCGACGCCAAACGTGTCGATGGCCATTCTCAACCTGAACCTTGAGAAAGCCGCTACCCGTGAAGAGATGAACGAGTACCTGCGCTACATGGCGCTGCACTCCGATCTGCACAAGCAAATCG
Organism: Pseudomonas allokribbensis; assembly: GCF_014863605.1. Taxonomy (NCBI): domain Bacteria; kingdom Pseudomonadati; phylum Pseudomonadota; class Gammaproteobacteria; order Pseudomonadales; family Pseudomonadaceae; genus Pseudomonas; species Pseudomonas allokribbensis. The sequence goes on along the minus strand of NZ_CP062252.1, from coordinate 4,496,110 downwards.
ACTTCGTCAATTCCCAGGAAGTGGTTTCGACCGACTTCGTTGGCTCGCGCTACGCCGGTGTTGTCGACGCTGAAGCGACCATCACCCAGGATAACCGCGTTGTTCTGTACGTCTGGTACGACAACGAGTTCGGTTACAGCTGCCAGGTGATCCGCGTGATGGAAGACATGGCCGGTGTAAACCCGCCAGCCTTCCCGCGCTAAGCCTTAGCTGCAAATGAAAACGCCCCGACTTTGGTCGGGGCGTTTTTGTTTGTGCGCGATTCAGGTCAGTTGGGGATAGCCGCTTGTGCCGTGCGCAGTTCGTGCTTGTTGCCATGGAACAGCACCAATGTCGCGATCAACCCCAGCACCGCTGCGCCGCTCAGCCAGATCCCCGGCGCCGCCTTGTTGTCCAGCACATGAATCAGGTAAGTGCAGGCGGCTGGCGTGAATCCACCGAAGGTCGCGGTCGCCAGGCTGTAGGCCAGCGAGAAGCCGGTCGTACGAACTTCTACCGGCATGATTTCGGTCAGCGCCACCACCATCGCGCCGTTGTACGAGCCGTACAGGAACGACAGCCACAGCTCGACGATCAGCAGATGGCTGAAGCTCGGGTTCGCCACCAGCCACGACAGCGCCGGGTAAGCGGTCAGGATTGCCAGAATCGTCGCCGCCAGCAGCAGGGGTTTGCGACCGATCTTGTCAGACAGTGCGCCCATCACCGGCAGCCAGAAGAAGTTCGACAGTCCGATGCACACCGTCACCAGCAACGCATCGAAGTCCGACAGGTGCAGTTCCGCCTTGCCGAAGGTCGGGGTGTAGGCGGTGATCAGGTAAAACGACACGGTGGTCATGACCACCAGTGCCATACCGGCGATGACAATGCCGAAGTTCTGACCAATCGAGCGGACGATTTCCTGCAGGGTAGGGCGGTGTTTACGTGCCTGGAATTCCGGCGTTTCCTCCAGGGAACGACGAATGACGAAGATCACCGGAACGATCATGCAGCCGATCAGGAACGGCACACGCCAGCCCCAGTCGCCCATCTGTTCCGGGCTCAGCCAGTGGTTGAGGCCGACGCCGAGCAGACCGGCGAATACCACCGCCGCTTGCTGGCTGGCGGACTGCCAACTGACGAAGAAACCCTTGCGGCCAGGCGTGGCGATCTCTGACAGGTACACCGACACACCGCCCAGTTCCACGCCGGCCGAGAAGCCCTGGAGCAATCGGCCGAACAGCACGATCAGCGGCGCGGCAACACCGAGGGTGGCGTACCCCGGCACGCAGGCGATCAGCACCGTACCGGCCGCCATCAGTGCGAGGGTGATGATCAGGCCTTTGCGACGGCCGTGACGGTCAATGTAGGCACCGAGGAAAATCGCCCCCAATGGACGCATCAGGAAGCCTGCGCCGAACGTCGCCAGTGCGAGCATCAGGGAGGCGAAGGCGCTGTCGGTGGGGAAGAAGGTCTTGGAGATGGCCACGGCGTAGAAGCCATAGACCATGAAGTCGAACATTTCGAGAAAATTGCCGCTGACAACGCGAAAAATCGCTTTGCCTTTGCCCGTGGTGGAGGACATGTTCAGGTACTCACTTTTTTGATTTTGTATGAAAGCGTTGCATCCGTTTGGGAGCTAGCGGGCTCTGTGGTCATAATGGCGGGCTCGGTTTTGCTCGGAGATGAAGAATTGTTAACTGGACGATGGGTGGTTTTCGTGATTCTTCTCGGCGTTTTGTCCGGCTGCGGCTCCGGCGACTCGATGGAGAGCTTCGGCGGCCCGACCATGGGCAGCGCTTATTCGATCAAGTACGTGCGCCGCGCCAATCTGCCTGCCCCTCAGGATGTCCGCGTCGAAGTCGAGAAGATCCTCGCCGACGTCGACCAGCAAATGTCCACCTACCGCGCGGACTCCGATATTTCGCGCTTCAACGCATTGCCCGCCGACCGTTGTCAGACCATGCCGGCGCCGATCCTCGAATTGGTCAGGGTTGGTGAGCAGCTGTCGCAACAAAGCGAAGGTTCCTACGACCTGACGGTGGAGCCACTGCTCAATCTCTGGGGATTCGGTCCGCAGGGGCGTGAGGAAAAAGTCCCGAGCGAGGCGGCGCTGGCTGAAGTGCAGAAACGGGTGGGCTACCGGCATCTGCGTGTCGATGGCGACCAGTTATGCAAGGACGCGGCGGTCGAGGTCGATTTCAACAGCATCGCTGCCGGGTATGCGGTCGACACCATTGCCGCGCGGCTCGATGCCATGGGCATTCATGATTACCTCGCCGAAGCCACGGGCGAGCTCAAGGCGTCCGGCAAGAAACTCGATGGCTCGCCATGGCGCATCGCATTGGAAGAACCCCGTGACGATCAGCAGGTGGCGGAGCGCGTCATCAACGTCGATGGCTATGGCCTCTCCACGTCCGGCGACTACCGCAACTATTTTCAGCAGGATGGCCGGCGCTATTCCCACACCTTCGATGCCCGCACCGGGGCGCCGGTCCTACACGATCTGGCGTCGGTCACGGTAATTCATCCTTCAGCGTTGATGGCCGATGGACTATCGACACTGTTGCTGATTCTCGGGCCGGAAAGGGCCTGGGACTATGCCGAAAAACACGACATTGGTGCATTCTTTGTGATTCGTGCCGATACAGGTTTCGTCACCCGCACCAGTCAGGCTTTCGAGCGGCTCAGTGGCGCAAAAGTTGACTGAAGACAGTACGAAAACTGGCGTTGTAGTGCAGGCAAAAGTAGCCTACGACGCGACCAAGGGTTAATGTGCGCGGCGTTGACGCTTCTATAGACTGTGTCCGGGTTTTCTACTGGCCCCCAATTGTTCCTTCGCGCCGCCGTTCGGCGTGATTTAGCCGCCGGTGCTGCTGGCACCGCGGCCTGTTCTGAGGAGTACGCATGGCTGTCTACAACTACGACGTGGTGGTATTGGGTTCCGGCCCGGCGGGAGAAGGCGCGGCAATGAACGCCGCCAAAGCAGGGCGCAAGGTGGCGATGGTCGACAGCCGTCGTCAGGTCGGCGGTAACTGCACCCACCTGGGCACCATCCCGTCCAAGGCCTTGCGTCACTCGGTGCGGCAGATCATGCAGTTCAACACCAATCCGATGTTCCGTGCGATCGGTGAGCCGCGCTGGTTCTCCTTCCCGGACGTGTTGAAAAGCGCCGAGAAAGTCATCTCCAAACAAGTCGCTTCGCGTACCGGCTACTATGCCCGTAACCGCGTCGACGTGTTCTTCGGCACCGGCAGCTTCGCCGACGAGCAGACCATCGAAGTGGTCTGCGCCAACGGCGTGGTCGAAAAGCTGGTGGCCAAGCACATCATCATCGCCACCGGCTCGCGTCCTTATCGCCCGGCGGACATCGATTTCCACCACCCGCGTATCTACGATAGCGACACCATCCTCAGCCTCGGCCACACCCCGCGCAAACTGATCGTTTACGGTGCCGGCGTGATCGGTTGCGAATACGCGTCGATCTTCAGCGGTCTGGGTGTTCTGGTCGAGCTGGTGGACAACCGTGGTCAGTTGCTGAGCTTCCTCGACTCGGAAATTTCCCAGGCGTTGAGCTACCACTTCAGCAACAACAACATCACCGTGCGCCACAACGAAGACTACGACCGCGTCGAAGGCGTGGACAACGGCGTGATCCTGCACCTGAAGTCCGGCAAGAAGATCAAGGCCGATGCCTTGCTCTGGTGCAACGGCCGGACCGGCAACACCGATCAGTTGGGTCTGGAAAACATCGGCGTCAAGGTCAACAGTCGTGGCCAGATCGAAGTGGATGAGGCCTACCGCACCTGTGTGCCGAACATCTACGGTGCCGGTGACGTGATCGGCTGGCCGAGCCTGGCCAGTGCCGCCCACGACCAGGGTCGCTCGGCGGCCGGCAGCATCGTCGACAATGGCAGCTGGCGCTTCGTGAATGACGTGCCGACCGGCATCTACACCATTCCGGAGATCAGCTCGATCGGCAAGAACGAGCAGGAACTGACCCAGGCCAAAGTGCCGTACGAAGTGGGCAAGGCGTTCTTCAAGAGCATGGCGCGTGCGCAGATCGCCGGCGAGCCGCAAGGCATGCTGAAGATCCTGTTCCACCGTGAAACCCTGGAAGTGCTGGGCGTTCACTGCTTCGGTTATCAGGCATCGGAGATCGTGCACATCGGTCAGGCGATCATGAACCAGCCGGGTGAGCTGAATACCCTGAAGTACTTCGTCAACACCACGTTCAACTACCCGACCATGGCCGAAGCCTATCGGGTAGCGGCGTACGACGGCCTCAACCGGCTTTTTTGACGGGCTCCGGCCGGTGGCCTGAGCCGGCCGGGGAGACCGATTTCAGCTATTCCCAAGGGTGGCAGTGGCCAAACCGGGAAAGTCTGTAATCAGGCTGTCAACGCCGAAGTCGGCGAGTCTGCGCATCAGCGCAGGCTCGTTGACGGTCCACACCGACACGTGCAGCCCCTGACGCTGCGCCTTCTGCAGGCGTTCCGGCGTACACAGCGTCCAGTTCAACGCGAGAATCTCGCAGCCATAACTCTGAGCGACCTTCAACGGGTCGAGCCAGGCGTATTCGGCCACCAGGCCGCGCGATACGTCAGGCACCAGATCCAGCGCAGCTTTCAATACTTCCCTTGAGCTCGAGGTGATCGTCACCTTGTCGAGCAGCCCGTGCCTGACCGCCATTTCACGGATGGCCAGCACGGTGGTCGCGGCGCGGGTGCGCGAAGCGCTTTTGACTTCGAGCTGCCAGTGATCGAAATCACATTGCTCGAACAGTGCTTCCAGCGTCGGAATCGGACACGGCTTGATCCAGCCCGGGCCACCCTTGCGGGCGTCGTAGGTCACCAGATCGGCAGCAGAGTGCTCGACCACCTTGCCACGGCGCTCGGTGGTGCGCTTGAGGGTCGGGTCGTGGATGACCATCAGCTCACCGTCCTTGGACAGGTGCAGGTCCAGTTCGCAACGGCGTACGCCGTGCTTGAGACATTCCTGAAAACTGGTCAGGGTGTTTTCCGGTGCTTCGCCCTTGGCGCCGCGGTGGCCGTAGATAAGGGTCACGGTTCTTCCTTAATTAAATGCCTGATTCGTTCTGTTCGCGGGCCAGACGTCGTTCCTGTGCCTGCTTTTGCAAGATATAGCGGGCGAGCAACTGGCGCTGGGCATCGGTCAAGTGTTCGAACTCGGTGCCGATGTCGTAGCCGTCGCCCTTGCGGTCGCAATGGGTCACCCGGGCGCGCAGCAACAGGCCAAGCGCCTGGGGCATCAGCACCAGTTTGACCGACAGGTGGGCGCCGGTGGCGATCGGGGTCGGGTACTGAAAGTCGATGCCGCCCTCGGAGATGATCACTGGCTGCGGCTCGCCGATGTGGCCGAGCACGGTCAGGGCGACCACCTGGCTGAGCAGGTCAATGCGTTTGTTCTGGGATTTCAGGAACGCGGCGATGGCGCGGTCACGTTCACTGATCTGGCGCAGCAGGTGCTGCGACTCGAATTCGCTCAGGTGCAGTTCGCTGAGCAGATTGAACAGCGGGGAAGCATCCTGCAACACTTCCTGGCCTGCGGCTTCGGGAGCGGACAGGGGCCTAATTTCCAGTGCGATCGTGTCCTCGATACGGTAGTATTCGCGGCGATCTTCTTCATCTAATGTCGACATGGCGAACCCATGGTAGCGGCGGTGGTCTGAGTGTAAAGCTGGTTATCGACCCCCGCCACAAGGACGTTCCTTTTCCCTCCGAACAAGCCCCGACATGTTCAGACCTCTCTTCGTATTTATCGGCACGCGTTATACCCGTGCAAAGCGTCGCAATCATTTTGTGTCATTCATTTCCCTGACTTCGATGATCGGGCTCGCCCTTGGCGTGGTCGTGATGATCGTGGTGTTGTCGGTGATGAACGGCTTCGATCATGAGATGCGCACCCGCGTGCTGGGCATGGTGCCCCACGCGACCATCGAGTCCGGTGAAGCCATCAGCGACTGGCCGAGCCTGGCCGCCAAGGTCAAGCAGAACCCGCAGGTGGCGGCCGTCGCGCCGTTCACCCAGATGCAGGGGCTGCTGACCAACAACGGCCAGGTGTCCAAGGTGTTGCTCAATGCCATCGATCCGGCGCTGGAGCGCAACGTCTCGATCATCGACAACTTCATGAAGCAGGGCAAACTCGACGACCTGACGCCGGGCAGCTTCGGCATCGTGATCGGCGACAAGGCCGCGACCAAGCTCGGCGTGGGCATCGGTGACAAGATCACCTTCGTCGCACCGGAGGTCAGCGTGACGCCGGCCGGGATGTTCCCGCGCATGAAGCGCTTCACCGTGGTCGGCATCTTCCATGTCGGCGCCGGTGAGCTGGACGGTTACCTGGGCGTGACCAACCTGCAGGATCTGGCGAAGATGCACCGCTGGAAGCCTGATCAGGTGCAGGGCCTGCGTCTGAAGTTCGACGACCTGTTCCAGGCACCGCGTGAAGCGTGGAACATCGCCCAACGCCTCGGCGAAGACCATTACTACGCCCGCGACTGGACCCGCACCCACGGCAATCTGTATCAGGCGATCCGCATGGAAAAAGCCATGATCGGCCTGCTGTTGCTGCTGATCGTCGCGGTTGCCGCGTTCAACATCATTTCCACGCTGGTGATGGTGGTGAACGACAAGAAGGGCGACATCGCCATTCTGCGCACACTGGGCGCCACGCCGGGCACGATCATGCGCACGTTCATGGTGCAAGGCACGGTGATCGGTGTGGTCGGTACGGCCATCGGCGCCGTGGTCGGGATCTTTGCCGCGCTCAACGTCAGCGCAGCGATTTCGGCCCTCGAAGGCGTGATCGGGCATAAATTCCTCAACGCCGACGTGTATTTCATTGATTACCTGCCGTCGCAGGTGCAGAGCCAGGATGTGATCATGGTCTGCGCCGCTGCGTTGGTCCTGAGTTTCCTCGCCACCCTGTATCCAGCCTGGCGTGCCGCGCGCACCCAGCCGGCGGAGGCGCTACGTTATGAGTGAGTCGGGCATGAGTGAAAAAGCAATCTTGAGCTGCCGCAACCTGGGCAAATCCTACGAGGAAGGCCCGGAATCGGTAGAAGTACTGGCCGGTCTGCAACTGGAGTTGCATCCGGGCGAGCGTGTAGCGATTGTCGGTACCTCGGGTTCGGGCAAAAGTACCTTGCTCAACCTGCTGGGTGGCCTCGACACGCCGACCAAGGGCAGCGTCTGGCTCGACGGCGAAGAACTCTCGGCTCTCAGCGAGAAGAAGCGCGGCCTGCTGCGTAACCGCTCGCTGGGCTTCGTTTATCAGTTTCACCACTTGCTGCCGGAATTCACCGCGCTGGAAAACGTCTGCATGCCGCTGCTGATCGGCAAGACGCCGATCCCGGAAGCGCGTCAGCGCGCCACCGCGTTGCTGGAGCGAGTCGGTCTGGGCCATCGTCTGGAGCACAAACCGGCCGAACTGTCCGGCGGTGAGCGTCAGCGTGTGGCGATTGCCCGTGCACTGGTCAACAAACCTGGCCTGGTGATGCTCGACGAGCCAACCGGCAACCTCGACTCCCACACCGCACAAGGCATCCAGGACTTGATGCTGGAACTCAGCACGTCGATGCGCACGGCGTTCCTGGTAGTGACTCACGACATGAACCTGGCTCGCCAGATGGACCGCGTCCTGCATTTGCAGGAAGGTTGCCTGACCCCTATCTGACGGCTTGAAACCCGATGCCTGAAAAGGCCTCGGGTCTTTTATTTTTATACGGTGCCCCAGCGAATGTTCAGACCGTTATCGATCTTTATCGGCACGCGCTATACCCGCGCCAAGCGCCGCAATCGCTTTGTTTCGTTCATTTCGATGACCTCGATGATCGGTCTCGCCCTCGGCGTGCTGGCGATGATCGTGGTGTTGTCGGTGATGAACGGCTTCCAGCGCGAAATGAGCTCGCGCATCCTCGGCATGGTGCCCCACGCGACCATCGTTGGCGTCAAGCCGATCGATGACTGGCAACCGGTGGCTGCCGCTGCCCTGAAGAATCCCGAAGTGACCGCCGCCGTGCCGTTCACTGAAATGGAAGGCATGCTGTCCTACAAGGGCATGATGCAGCCGATCCAGATCAGCGGTGTCGACCCGGCCCAGGAAGGCAAGGTGTCGATCGTTGCGCAGCACATCGTGCAGGGCCGTCTCGACGCCTTGAAACCGGGCGAATTCGGCGTAGTGCTGGGTGAGATCACCGCCCGCCGCTTCCGCCTGAACGTCGGCGACAAGATCACCCTGATCGTGCCGGAAGTCAGTACCGCGCCGGGCGGCATTACCCCGCGCATGCAGCGTTTGAACGTGGTCGGTGTGTTCAAGGTCGGCGCCGAGCTGGACGGTTCCATGGGCCTGATCCACGTCGCCGATGCCGCGCAGATGCAGCACTGGGAACCGAATCAGGTGCAGAGCGTGCGCCTGGCGGTGAAAGACCTGTACGCCGCGCCGAAGGTCTCGTCGGACATCGCCACCGGTCTCGGCACTGACTTCAAGGCTGACGACTGGACCCACACCCAGGGCAGCCTGTTCAGTGCGATGAAGATGGAAAAAACCATGATCGGCCTGTTGCTGCTGATGATCGTCGCGGTGGCGGCGTTCAATATCATCGCGACCCTGATCATGGTGGTGAACGACAAGGGCGCGGACATCGCGATCCTGCGTACCATCGGCGCCACGCCACGGCAGATCATGGCGATCTTCATGGTGCAGGGCACGGTGATCGGGATTGTCGGCACCATCATTGGTGGTGTGCTCGGCGTGATTGCCGCGCTGAACGTCTCTGAATTGGTGGGCTGGATCGAGCGAGTCTCCGGTCAGCACATCTTCAGTTCCGACGTTTACTTCGTCAGCAATCTGCCATCGGAATTGCAGGGTGGCGACGTGCTGCTGATCTGCTCGGCGGGCTTCATCCTCAGCTTCCTGGCCACCGTTTACCCGGCCTGGCGAGCGGCGAAGATCGAGCCGGCGCACGCGTTGCGCTATTCGTAAGTTCCCCCGTTGAGGCCGGCATTGCCGGCCTCAATCGTTTTTCGGCAACTCAATCACAAACCGCGTCCACCCCAAAGCTGATTCGCAATGAATCTGCCCGCCATGGGCCCGGATGATCGACTGAGTAATCGCCAGCCCCAGCCCCGCATGCTCCGAGCTGCCTTCCTGGCGCGCCGGGTCCGCCCGGTAGAAACGGTCAAACAAGCGCGGCAACAAATCCGAAGAAATGCCTTCGCCACTGTTTTCCACAGTCACCCTCAAGGACTTCGCCTGCTCGGCCACCCGCACGCGTACTTCGCCGGCCGCCGGTGTGAAGCGCAACGCATTATCCAGCAGATTCGATAGCGCTCGGCGCAACATCGCGCGATCACCCTCGAACCGCCCCTGACCGTCACGACTCAGGTTGACCTGAGCGTCCTCGGCCAACGGTGCGAAAAACTCCAGTAACGCATCGGCTTCTTCTGCCAGTTCCAGCGGTTCGCGTTTGGGAACCAGCAATCCGTGGTCAGCCTTGGCCAGATAAAGCATGTCGTTGACCAGTTGCGCCATCCATTGCAGCTCTTCGAGGTTGCTGTGCAGGGCCTCGCGATAATCCTCGAGTGGGCGAGGGCGGGTGAGGGTGACCTGCGTGTGGGTCAGCAGATTCGACAATGGGGTGCGCAGTTCATGGGCGATGTCGGCGGAGAACGCCGAGAGACGCTGAAAGGAGTCGTCGAGGCGTCCGAGCATGGCGTTGAAGCTGTGGGCCAATTCCGTGAGTTCCGCAGGCATCTGCGCTTCAGGCAGTCGGGCATTGAGCGATTGCGCCGAAATCCCGCGCGCGACGGCACTCATGCGGCGCAGTGGACGCAATCCGCTGCGCGCTGCCCAGGCGCCGAGCAGTGCGGTCGCCAGTGCCGAAAGACCGACGGTCAGCCAGATCAGATGCTGCATGCGTTGCAGGAAGTGCTGGTGGTGGGTGATGTCCAGCAGCAGGGTCAACTGTGGCGAGTCGGTTTGTTCCGGGTAGAGCGGAGCGTTGAGCAGGCGATAATCCGTGCCGTTGTCGTTGATGGTGGCCAGGCCGGGCTGCTGCGGCAGGTTCGCCGGCATTTGCAGGGAGCGGCCGAACCAGCGTTGCCCCTCAGGGCTGCTGATGCGCAGGGTAACATCGCCCTGTTGGCTCAATTCAGCAGTGATATGCGCGGCGTCACCATCACCCAGCAGTGTCTGACGCACATTGATCAGCTTGCCTTCGAGCAGTTGCTGATCGAGCTCGATGAAATGCGCCTCACTGGCCCGATTGAAAACCACGCCCGCCACCAGCGACACCGTCGCGGTACACGCGGCGAAGAGCAACGCCAGCCGACTGCCGAGTGACAGGCGGCGCATCAGTCGGCACGCTCTTCAAGGACATAACCCATGCCACGCACGGTGTGAATCAGCTTGTCGGGGAAGTCGTCATCGATCTTCAGGCGCAGCCGACGAATCGCCACTTCGATCACGTTGGTGTCGCTGTCGAAATTCATGTCCCAGACCTGGGAGGCGATCAGGGATTTAGGCAGCACTTCACCCTGGCGGCGCAGAAGCATTTCCAGCAGCGCGAACTCTTTTGCAGTGAGATCGATGCGCTGACCGCTGCGCTCGACGCGGCGGCGAATCAGGTCAAGACGCAGGTCGGCCAGTTGCAGGCAGGTTTCCTGCGGAATGGCGCTGCCGCGTCGCAACAGGCTGCGCACCCGGGCCAGCAGTTCGGAGAAGGCGAACGGCTTGACCAGATAATCGTCGGCGCCGAGTTCCAGGCCATGAACCCGGTCTTCCACGGTGTCTTTGGCGGTCAGAAACAGGATCGGGGTTTCGAGCCCGGCACTGCGCACTGCTTGCAGAATCTGCCAGCCGTTGCGACCGGGCAGCATTACGTCGAGGATCAACAAGGCATAGTCACCGCTCAAGGCCAGTTGCTGTCCGGTGGTGCCGTCGGCCACCAACTCGGTGTTGAAGCCGGCCTCGGTCAGGCCCTGGCGCAGGTAGTGGCCGGTTTTCGGTTGGTCTTCGACGATCAGCAGTTTCATGGGGTGTGGAGCTCAAATAGACAGAACAAGGGCGTTATACCGTGGGCGGTGGTTATGCAGACCAACCTGACAAAGTTGTAATCTGGCTGTCAGGTAGCTGCCAGCGCGGGCGGGCTAAAGTTTCCCACAGGCTGAACCTTATCTAGTTGGAGTATGACTATGTTTTTGCGCAACCCTCTGGCCGTCGCCGCCTGTCTGCTGGCGTTGAGCTCATCCGTCTGGGCTGACCCTGCGCACACCTATGACTTCGGCCAACCCGCCCCGGCCGCCAAGGCCAGCCGCAGCATTGAAGTGGTGATGGGCGACATGACGTTCGATCCGAAGGCCATCGAGATCAAGGCCGGTGAGACCATTCGCTTTGTCTTGGTGAATAAAGGCCAGTTACTGCATGAATTCAACCTCGGCGACGCGGCGATGCATGCCAAGCACCAGCAGGAAATGTTGCAGATGCAGCAAAGCGGCATGCTGACGCCGACCGGCATGAAAGAAATGTCCCACGACATGGCGGGCATGGATCATGCCTCGATGGGGCACGTCATGAAGCATGACGACCCTAACAGCGTACTGGTCGAACCGGGTAAGACCGCCGAGCTGACCTGGACCTTCAGCAAAGCCGTGAACCTGGAGTTTGCCTGCAACATTCCCGGGCATTACCAGGCCGGAATGGTCGGCAAACTGACTGTCAGTCAGTAAGCACTCAAAGGCGGGAGCAAAGGCTGATAGAATCCGCTGATTCTTCAGTCAGGTTTCCGCCATGCATCCCGCAGCCGAACATTCGCCGCTGGGCAAGTCCAGCGAATACATCGCCACTTACACACCGTCCCTGCTGTTTCCGATCCCGCGCACCGCGAAGTGGGCCGAGCTGGGCCTGACCGCCGAGACCCTGCCGTATAAAGGCGTGGATTTCTGGAACTGCTTCGAACTGTCGTGGTTGCTGCCGTCGGGCAAACCGGTGGTGGCGATCGGCGAATTCAGCATTCCGGCGGACTCGCCGAACATCATCGAATCCAAGTCGTTCAAGCTGTACCTGAACTCGTTGAACCAGACGCCGTTCGCCGACGTCGCGAGCCTGGAAGCGACGCTGGTCAAGGACTTGTCCGCCGCTGCCGGCAAGCCGGTGGGTGTGCGGGTTCGCAGCCTGAAAGAGGTCGAAGCCGAAGGCGTGGTCGCACTGCCGGGCGTGTGCATCGACGATCTGGATATCAGCGTCAGCAACTACGAACATCCGCGTCCTGAACTGCTGCGTTGCGACGATTCGCGGGTGGTGGAGGAGAGCGTGCACAGCCATCTGCTCAAGTCCAATTGCCCGGTGACCAGCCAGCCGGACTGGGGCAGTGTAGTCGTGGAGTACCGGGGGGCGGCGCTGGATCACGCCAGCCTGCTGGAATACATCGTCAGCTTCCGCCAGCATTCGGACTTTCACGAGCAATGCGTTGAGCGGATTTTCCTCGACCTGCAGCGTTTGCTGAAACCGGAAAAACTCACGGTGTTCGCGCGTTATGTGCGCCGGGGCGGGCTGGATATCAATCCGTACCGCAGCACTGAAAGCGTGCAGTTGCCGAACCATCGTCTGGTTCGTCAGTAACCTGCAAAGCGGACATGAAAAAGCCCTGCCATTGCTGGCAGGGCTTTTTGCATTTCAGGGGAGGGCGATCAGATGCCCATGCTGCCCAGCGCATTGACGATATTGCGCAGGGTGCCCGCAATAGCAGGGTGTTCGAGCTCGAAGCGATCAACTGCCAGATTCACGCCATCGGCGATGCTGGCGTCCTGCGTCGCGCTCTCCAGTTTGATTTGGGATTCGATCTGCGCCATAAGCTCACGAAGATGTTCGCGCTCTTCTTCTGTAAGCGGCGGATTCTGATCCAGTTGCTCGCGCAGGGTGTTGAGCTGTTCTTGCAGTTCGCGGGCGGGCATGGTGTTTTCCTTTTATCGAGAGGCACTGGCATAGACCGCAGCCGTGCGCCAAAGGTCTATGGCTCTCCTTAAGACTAATCCACTCTCGATGAACCTGCATGATCCCGGTCAGGGCTTTTCGCCTTTGAGGCGACGCAGGCTGATGTCCGCCAGGCAGGTGTCGAGATCGCCCAAGTGATCGATCACCGAGTGCACGCCCAGGCCGAACAATTGCACAGTGGCCTTGCCGCGCAGTTGTTCGCGTTCTTTTTGACTAAGGGCTTGCCATTCGCTCGGGGCCAGGCCGCAGAGTGAGCCACAGGACGCGAGGCCAATGGTCCACAGCCCGGCATTCAAGCCCGATTGCAGCAAGCGCGGTTCACCGCTGACCAGCACGCAGCCGTCCAGGCGATCGACATTCAACGCCATCAAGGCTTGCCAGCAGGCATTCGGCGCCGGCCATGGATTGTTTGTTGCGGGATGTTGCGAGGGTTTGATCCAGCCCGGCAATCCGGATGCCAGCACCTGGGTGAGGGCAGGGGGCAAGTCATCGAGCCAGGCGCAGGGGATCAGTTGGCGCTGCAGGCTGCGCAGGCTGTCTAGCGCGCCCGGCGTGGTGTCGGCGTGCTCTGTGCCGGGGCTGGCGTGGTGACGGGCGCGGGCGCCGAAGTCCACCAGGCAACCGCTGAGCCCGAACAGCACGGCCGTCAGGTTGGGGGCGGACAGGGGCAAGGCTTCGGCTTGAGGCATGGAAAACGTCCCTGAAATAGAAGTCAGGCTAAGCATCGCCGGTGACAGTTGGATGACAAGCGCATGACGCACCGTCCTACAGAGGTGTTCATGCTGGAATGCCTAAAACCTTGTTTCCGTCTTATACTGCACCTCTTATAACCGTGGCCCGCTTGCCGCGTATGTACAATCCAAGGAGTTTTCTATGCGCTGGAGCAACCCTCTCGCTCAGCTTTGTGTATGTGCCAGTGTGATGCTGGTGCCGTTCGCCGCTAACGCTGCAACGGAAGAAGACCCTTGGGAAAGCGTCAACCGTCCGATCTTCCAGTTCAACGATTTCGTCGACACCTACGCGCTGAAACCTCTGGCGCAGGGCTATGAATATGTAACGCCGCAATTCCTGGAAGACGGCATCCACAACATGTTCCGCAACGTCGGTGACATCACCAACCTGGCGAACAACATTCTGCAGGCCAAACCAGCCGCTGCCGGTGTCGACACCGCGCGCCTGATCTTCAACACCACCTTCGGCCTGCTCGGCTTCTTCGACGTCGGGACCAAGATGGGCCTGCATCGCAGCGACGAAGACTTCGGCCAGACTCTCGGCTACTGGGGCGTCAGCAGCGGTCCGTACGTGATGCTGCCGTTGCTGGGCCCGAGCACTCTGCGTGACGCGCCGTCCAAGTACGTCGACACCTACACCGCACCGTACCGCTACATGAACGACATCCCGGCGCGTAACACCATCTACGGCCTGAACATCGTCGACACCCGCGCCAGCCTGCTGTCCAGCGAGAAGCTGATCAGCGGCGACAAGTACACCTTCATCCGCAATGCCTACCTGCAGAACCGCGAGTTCAAGGTCAAGGACGGTCACGTCGAAGACGATTTTTGATCTCGATTGATCGACATGAAGGGGCGACCGCAAGGTCGCCTTTTTTGTGGGCGCGTCCAATGATTGGGTTACGGTTGAAGCCGTTCTTATAACTGCGAGTGATTTGACAAACAAAGTCTCCAAGCGACCATCGGCGCATGCTTGAAACGCCTCTCGGATGGGAGTACCGTCTGCGCCTTAGAAGGGCACCTCTGGTGCAACCGTGTACAGGGCAAGCGCTCTGAAACGGTGCAGCAGAGAGGCTAGAAAGCGAATCCAGTAGTCTGCGCCGGGCCGTTGCCCCGCCTGCTACGCCAACCTAATTCTGGCGCCGTTTGCCCACATGCCAAAAACCAGTGCCACGCTGCTGATAATCGATGATGACGAAGTAGTGCGCGCGAGCCTCGCGGCCTATTTGGAAGACAGTGGTTTCAGCGTCTTGCAGGCCAGTAACGGTCAGCAGGGTCTTCAGGTATTCGAGCAAGACAAGCCCGACTTGGTCATCTGCGATCTGCGCATGCCGCAGATGGGCGGTCTCGAACTCATCCGTCAGGTCACCGAGCGGTCACCACAGACTCCTGTGATCGTGGTTTCGGGTGCCGGCGTGATGAACGATGCGGTCGAGGCCCTGCGCCTGGGCGCGGCGGATTACCTGATCAAACCTCTCGAAGATCTGGCCGTGCTCGAGCACTCCGTGCGCCGGGCCCTGGATCGTGCGCGCCTGCTGCTGGAAAACCAGCGCTACCGCGAGAAGCTGGAAAAGGCCAACCGTGAGCTCGAAGCCAGCCTGAATCTGCTCCAGGAAGACCAGAACGCCGGTCGCCAGGTGCAGATGAACATGCTGCCGGTCAGCCCGTGGACCATCGACGAATTCAAGTTCGCCCACCAGATCATTCCGTCGCTGTACCTGTCGGGTGATTTTGTCGACTATTTCCGGGTGGACGAGCGTCGGGTTGCGTTCTACCTGGCGGACGTCTCGGGCCATGGCGCCTCTTCGGCCTTCGTCACCGTCCTGCTGAAGTTCATGACCACGCGCCTGCTGTTCGAGTCCAAGCGCAACGGCACCTTGCCGGAATTCAAACCTTCGGAAGTCCTTGGTCATATCAACCGGGGGCTGATCAGTTGTAAGCTGGGTAAACACGTCACAATGGTCGGTGGAGTCATCGACGAGGAGACCGGTTTGTTGACCTATAGCATCGGCGGCCATCTGCCGTTGCCTGTGTTGTACACGCCTGACAGTGTTCGCTACCTCGAGGGGCGCGGTCTGCCCGTGGGGCTTTTCAATGAAGCCACCTACGAAGATCACGTGCTCGAGCTGCCACCGACGTTCAGCCTGACGCTGATGTCTGATGGCATTCTGGATCTTTTGCCAGAACCCACACTCAAAGAGAAAGAAGCTGCCTTGCCCCAACGGGTCAAGTCGGCGGGCGGCAGCCTGGATGGCCTGCGGCAGGTTTTTGGATTGGCCACGCTAGGGGAGATGCCGGATGATATCGCCTTGTTGGTGTTGAGCAGGAATCTTTAATGAGTACCGGTAGAATCCAGTTCGCCGAACAGGACGGCACCTTCGTCCTGAAGTTCGTCGGTGAAGTTCGCCTGACCCTGTGTTCGGCGTTGGATGCGACTATTGAGAAGATCTTCACCGCGCTGAATTTCAACGCGATCGTGATCGATCTGACCGAAACCCGCAGCATCGACAGCACCACGCTGGGCCTGCTGGCCAAGCTGTCGATCCTGTCGCGGCAGAAGGTCGGCCTGCTGCCGACCGTGGTCACCACCCACGACGACATCACCCGTCTGCTGCAATCGATGGGTTTCGAGCAGGTGTTCAATATCGTCAACCATCCCGTGCCTTGCCCGGAATGTCTCGATGACCTGCCGGATCAGGATCAGTCGGAGGAAGTCGTGCGGATCAAGGTGCTCGAAGCGCACAAGATCCTCATGGGCCTGAATGACTCCAATCGCGAAGCCTTCCATGATCTGGTGAATGCCCTCGAAAGGCATTGATTCACCCGCCATCAGGCACAAAAAAGGGCGAACCTGTGAGGGTTCGCCCTTTTTGCGTTTGCCGTCAGCCGATTACAGCTTGGCTTGCAGCAACGCCTCGAGTTTTTCCTGGTCGCGGGCAAACTGACGAATGCCTTCGGCCAGTTTCTCGGTGGCCATCGCGTCTTCGTTGGACAACCAGCGGAATTGCGATTCATTGAGGCTCAGGCGTGCTTCGCCAGCGTGACCCGGGGCCAGTTTGCGCTCCAGTTTGCCGGTGTCTGCCGCCAGTTTGTCGATCAGGTCCGGGCTGATGGTCAGGCGGTCGCAGCCAGCCAGTTGCTCGATCTGATTGAGGTTGCGGAAGCTCGCGCCCATGACCACGGTCTTGTAGTCATTGGCCTTGTAGTAGTTGTAGATGCGCGTGACGGACTGCACGCCCGGATCATCGGCGCCGGTGTAGTCGTTGCCGTTGGCCTTCTTGTACCAGTCGTAGATGCGGCCCACGAACGGCGAAATCAGGAACACGCCGGCATCGGCGCACGCAGCGGCCTGAGCGAAGGAGAACAGCAGGGTCAGGTTGGTCTGGATGCCTTCCTTCTCCAGCACTTCGGCGGCGCGGATGCCTTCCCAGGTCGAAGCGATCTTGATCAGCACGCGGTCACGGCCGATGCCGGCCTTGTCGTACAGCTCGATCAGACGGTGCGCACGCTTGAGCATCGCGTCCTTGTCGAACGACAGACGTGCATCCACTTCAGTGGAAATGCGGCCCGGAATCACTTTGAGGATTTCCTGACCCACCGCGACGCCAAAGCGGTCGCTGGCCAGGCCGACATCGCCCTTGCAGTCGCGAACAGCGGCGTTCAGCAGCTCGGCATAGGCCGGAATGGCCGCGGCCTTGAGGAGCAGGGAAGGGTTGGTGGTGGCGTCGACCGGTTTGACCCGGGCAATCGCTTCGAAGTCGCCGGTGTCGGCAACCACGGTGGTGAATTGTTTGAGTTGTTCCAGCTTGGAAGTCATGAGCGTGCTCTGTCCTATGGGTCTGACGACATTACCCGAGCGCTGACGGCCACTCAAGGGCATGTGGATGTATCGATTGCCCCGTGGGCAACAACCTGAAAACGGCTGTTTGAATGATCGGGGCGCGATGTCGATAAATACGATGCCAAAACCGGCCACAGGTTCAAGGCATCTGACCGTCAGTACTCTGTGGACCAGCTGATTACATAGGATTGAGCTCGGCTTTAACCGTGACTTCCGCAGGTTTCGGCTGGCCGTCGGCGTTCAGCATGCCGAAGTTCCTTTCCCGGTCATTACTGCCCGACGTGGTGTCTTTCCATTCGTAAATCGACGTCAGCGGGATATTGAGCTTTTTCATATCGGTGACGAACGCGCCGATTTTGCTGGCCTGCCCTGCATTCCCGCCATTGGAGGCGAGAGACGATACGCCCCATTCGCTGATGACGCCCGGCAGATGGAATTTTTGCTGGATGAACGTCTGTGCGTTGCTGATCTGCGTCGTGGTCATGCCGTACGGGTGATAGGAAATCGCACTCAAGCATTTGGGGTAGGCACTGACGATGCTGTTCAGTGCCGCCGTTGATGCAGAGCTGTCACTCGGTGGCCGGGCGAAGCCGAAGCCGATCAGGGGTGTCGACGGTGGATTTCCCTGCAGCGTTTTACACACAGCGGTCATGAAGGGCGCGAACGTAGTGCTGAAATTGCCGGTTGGCCAGTAGGTGTCCAGATCCGGCTCATTCCATATCTCGATGGCGACCAGTTGCGGGCCATATTCTTTCTCCAGGGTCGTCACCGCGCGGGCGAACGTCTCACCGGCCGAGGTGAAATCGCGGTTGTTGCCGGGTGCGGAGGTCAGCGCCTGGGTCGAACGTACGGTCAGCAGCACCGGCAGGCCGGCTGCCCGGGCGGTCGCAAAGGCATCGTTGACCTGTTTTTGATAGCTGGGGTCACTCAGGCTGTCCGTCCAGACACCAAAGCGTACGAAACCCAGGCCGGCCGCTTTGATCTTTGCAGCGTCGGTGGGGGAAAAGGTCTGGATCTTGACCTGCACGCCAATGGTCTTGTTGGCGGGCAGTTCAGGGAACAGTTCAGTGGCGTGAACCTGGCTGGTGACACCGAGCACCGACAGGGTCAGGGCGGCAAGCCGTTTGAGGTGTGTTGATTTCATTTCTGTGTTCCTTGTTAGAAATGACACTGGCCATTGGTTATCACATCGCACGTTTTTAGAGCGTCGCAACGGTACAAAGTGCACCGATGTTATTTTTTGTCGGAAAACTTCGGTCGGGAAAATACCCTGAAAATCACAGTTATTTTTAGTCCGGTAATTCTGGTTGGGTGACTTTTAGACCCCGTGGTACTTAATGCACCGGTACTAACAGGCGAATCTATTTCCGAATGCAGGAAAGTCCGGTGGGTTCATTTCAATCCACACGGCATGTTGGCCGATTGACATTACACGGGAATGTAAACCTTGTTCAGAAAGATCCTTGTCGTCTGCGTGGGCAATATTTGCCGAAGTCCGACAGCTGAACTGTTGCTGCGTAACGCGCTGGCGCCCTCGACGATCACTGTCACCTCCGCAGGCCTGTCTGCACGGGTTGGCGAGTCAATGGAGAGAACGGCCCGCCAGGTGCTGGAAGACCGTGGACAGAGCGCCGAAGGGTTCAAGGCGCGGCAACTGACAGCAGACATCGTCAATGAATCAGACCTGATTCTGGTCATGGAAAAAGAACATGTAAAACAAGTACTGAAGATTGCCTCTCACGCCAGAGGCAAAGTGTTTCTTCTCGGCAAGTGGCAGAACGAGCGAGAAATACAGGATCCGTATCGTCAAGGGCAGGCCGCTTTTATTCATGCCCATGCATTGATTGAAGATGCTGTTGGCTCATGGGCACAACGCCTCGGGCATTGATGAATATTCTTCAGAACAGTGAATGGTAAGAAAGACTTATGCAGTTACCGTCAGTAGTCGGCACCCGTGACAACGATCAAGACAGTATTGATCTTCTCGGCATATTTGGCAGTTTGATCGATCAGAAATGGTTGATCGGCGCCTTCACCGGCGCGTTCATGATGACCGGCGTTGCCTACGCGATTCTGGCCACGCCGGTGTATCTGGCCAACGCGCTGGTACAGGTCGAACCGAAGAAGAACGACATGCTCGGTTTTTCCGATCTCAACAGCATGCTGGGCGGGCAATCGCCGTCCGTGACCGAGATCGGGATCATCAAATCCCGTGCAGTGATCGGCAAGACGGTCGACGATCTGCGCCTGGACATCGATGTCACCCCGAATACTTTTCCGGTGATCGGCGGCTTTCTCTCCCGCCGTTATCGCGGGGAGACCGAACTCAGCGTCGCGCCGCCACGTTTCGGCCTGAACAGCTACGCCTGGGGCGGTGAGCGCCTGGAGTTTTCCCGGCTCGATCTGCCCAAAGAACTGCTGGGCAAGAAACTCAGCCTGATCGCCGGCGAGCAGCATCGCTTCCAGCTATTCGATGACAACGACAACCTGCTGGCAGAAGGCGTTGCCGGCGAAGCCTTCGCGCAGGACTGCGTAGAAGGGCAGATCACGCAGCTGTTGGCCAACCCCGGTACCCGTTTCGAAGTGGTGCGCTACCCACGAATCGTGACCATCCAGGGTTATCAGGACGCGCTGGATATTTCCGAGCAGGGCAAGGAGTCGGGGATCATCCGTCTGGCCCTGGCCAGCAGCGACGCCGCTGAAGCGGTGAAGATCCTCAACAAGATCGCGTCGCTGTACGTCGATCAGAACGTACGCCGCACCTCGGCCGAAGCGGCGCAGAGCCTGGCCTTCCTGCAAAGCCAGTTGCCGCAGGTCAAACGCGATCTGGCCAAGGCCAGCGATGCGCTCAACGCCTACCAGACTCGCGGCAAGACCGTGAATATCTCCCTGGAAACCCAATCGGTGCTCGGCCAGTCCGTCGCCCTCGAAACGCGGATTTCCGAGCTGAAACTGCAACAGGCGGAGATGGATCGCAAGTTCACCAAACAGCACCCGGCCTATCGTGCGTTGATGACCCAGATTGGTGAGTTGACCCAGCAACAGCGGTCGCTGGAAGGCAAGGTTCAGGACCTGCCGGCCACGCAACAGGAACTGCTCAACCTGACCCGCGATGTCGAAGTCGCTTCGCAGATCTACACCCAGTTGCTGAACAAATCCCAGGAGCTGGACATCATCCGCGCCGGCGCCGTGGGCAACGTGCGTCTGGTGGATACGGCGGATGTCGACCTGACCAGCCCGGTCAAACCGAAGAAAGCCCTGATCGTGCTGATCGCGACCTTCCTCGGCGCCTTTGTCGGCGTGGCCCTGGTGCTGTTGCGCAAGTCGCTGAGCAAGGGCCTGGAAGGGCCGGAAGCCATCGAGCAGCTCGGCTTGCCAGTCTACGCGTCGATTCCCTACAGCGCCCTGCAACAGGAAGAGGACACCAAGAAAGTCCGCGCCAAGGTCACGGTGGATACGCCGGCGTATCTGCTGGCCCTGCGCAATCCGACGGACCTGTCCATCGAGTCGATCCGCAGCCTGCGCACCTGCCTGCATTTCGCGGCGCTGGATTCGACCAACAACCGCATCATGATTTCCGGCCCGAGCCCGCAGGTCGGCAAGACCTTTGTGTCTTCCAACCTTGCGGCAGTCATGGCGCAGAGCGGACAGCGGGTGGTGCTGATCGATGCCGACATGCGCAAGGGGCATCTGCACAAGTCGCTGAACACGCCGATCACCAACGGTTTGTCGGACTTGCTGGTCAAGCGCTGCACCCTGGAGCAGGCGATCAACAAGGTCGAAGTCGACAACCTGCACTTCATCAGCCGTGGTCAGGTGCCGCCCAATCCATCCGAGCTGTTGATGCACGCCAATTTCCGCGAACTGTTGGCGCAACTCAGCGAGCGTTATGACGTGGTGATCATCGACACACCGCCGCTGCTGGCGGTGACGGATGCGGCGATTGTCGGTCGCGAAGCGGGCATCAGCCTGATCGTCGCGCGCTTCGGGGTGAACCCGGCCAAAGAGATCGAACTGACGATTCGCCGCTTCGCCCAGAACGGCATCGAGTTGAAAGGCGCGGTGTTCAACGGCGTCGAGAAGCGTGCGGCCAGTTACTACGGCAACGGCAGCTACGGCTACTACAACTACGAATACGCGTCCGACAAGTCCTGAAAATCAGTGATTGTCCTTACCGGCAAGAAAGTGGGTGGGTTGTGAAAAAAATACTGCACGTGGCTGAAACGATAAAAGGTGGCGTCGCGACGGTGATCCGCACGATTTCCGCGTCCCCGGAAGATGACCGCGCCAACTACGAGCTGGTGTATCTGGTGCCGCAGGATCAGGAAAAGGAACTGCACGGCATCGCGCCGCAACAGATCCGTACTTTCGATCGAACCGGGCGCAATGTGCCTTCGCTGCTGCGTTTTGCCTGGCGCCTGATGCAAGTGATGCTCAAGGAAAAACCCGATGTCGTGCATCTGCACAGTACGTTTTCCGGGGTGATCGGCCGTTGCGTGTGCGTGCTTTTGCGGCCGTGGCGCAAACCGAAAATCGTCTATTGCCCGCATGCCTTTTCGTTCCTGATGGAAAGCTCGCCGATCAAGCAGAAAGTCTATGCGTGGATCGAGCGGGTGTTGCAGAAGGTCACGGACACGATCATCTGCGTCAGCCAGTACGAGATGGACAAAGCCGCAGCGTTCGGCATCGAGCGCAAGCGCATGCGACTGATCTACAACGGCATCCACCCAAAGGATGACGAGCGCAAAGCCGAGGATCCGCAGCCGATTCATCTGCTCTTCGTCGGTCGGCTCGATTATCAGAAAGGTTTCGACGTGCTGCTCAAGGCCTATGCCAAGGCCGGGCGCAACGATCTGAAACTGACGGTGGTCGGCAGTGCGGTCAACGAGGCAACGGTCGAGTGCCCGCCAATGGACGGCGTTCAATACCTGCCGTGGGTCACGCCGGCCGAAGTCAACGCGCTGTACCAACAGGCCGATGCGCTGATCGTTCCTAGTCGCTGGGAAGGCTTTGCCATGGTGCCGCTGGAAGGCATGGCGCTGGGCCTGCCGGTGATTGCCAGCGACTGCACCTCGCTGCCGGAACTGGTCACTCACGGGGTATCCGGCTACGTATTCCCCACCGGTGATCACCACGCGTTGGCCGATCGCCTGAAGCAGATCCAGAAACCCGCGTTGTCGGTCCTTGGACTCGAAGGTCGGCGCATCGTCCGCGAGCGCTTCAGCGCCGCGTTGATGATCCGCCAGACCTACGACGTGTATTCCGCTCCCTCTTATTAAGTAGAAATCCGCTCATGAACGTAACGATTTTGCATGGCTACAGTGCCTCCAATTCCGGCGATGGTCTGCTGGTCGATCTGGCCATCGCGCTGGTGCAGCGCAACTTTGGCGAGGACACCGCGATCAGTGTCGTGGCCTCCGATCCGGATTCTTTCAAATACCTGCCGCACCCGCGCTTCGATGCGCCGGTCATGGCAGCCAAGGGCCTGGGCCGGGTCAAACAGGCGGTATTCCTCAATCAGTCCTATGCCGGGCTCGCGGATCTGTTGAAGAAAACCGATCTGATCGTCGGCGTCGGTGGCGGCTACATGCGCTCCAAAAGTGCCTTCGAACACATCAAGCTGAAACTGGGCCACGCCAAGCAACTGGAAACGGCGATCCTCAGCAAAGTGCCGTCGGTGTACCTGCCGCAAAGCATCGGGCCGTTCCACGGTGAGAGCGACAAGATCGTCGGCCACTACGCCAGCGCCGATGCGGTGTTCGTGCGCGATAACCGCTCCTCGGCGTTGTTCGATGCCTGCGAAAATGTCTACCGCGCACCGGACCTGGCGGTGCAGGCCCTGGCCGGCAAAATCCTTCAGCAACCCAAGTTCACCCGCTGCGCCTCGACGCCGGCCACGGTGTGCGTGGTGCTGCGCAAACCGCCGGCATGGAGCAAGGAAAAGAAGCTCGCCTACGTGGCCAATCTGAAAGTGTTGCTGCAGCGTTTGAAGAACAAAAGCAAAGTGGTCTGCGCCGTGCAGAGTGCTGTGCGCGGTAATGATGACGGCGCGTTCTACCGCGAGCTGGGCATTACCGAAGACCTGCTGCCATTGAAGGCAACGCTGGCCAAATACCAACCGGATCTGGTGATTTCCGTACGCCTGCACGGGGCGATCGAATCGCTGCTGTCCGGGGTGCCGGCGTACCACATCAGCTACGAGCGCAAAGGCTTCGGCGCCTATCAGGACATGGGCGTCGAGGACTGGGTGATCAACGGCGGCGACATCAATGTCGACACCATCATCGACACGGTTTTTGCGCCGAACGCGCTGTCGAATTTCGGCAAACGCCTGACCGACACCTGCCGTGAAATCGAGGCGAAAACCGTGGCCATGGACGACATCATCAAGGGCGTCATTCGATGATATTCCGCTTGTTGCTGCGCGGCGGAGCACTGGGCGCGAAGTTCTTGCTGGTGCTCGCCATCACCCATTACCTCGGTTACGAGGCGCTGGGTTTCTACGGGGTGGTGGTCGCGGCGTCGTTGATCGCATCGAAGTTCTACAGCGTCGGTTTCAGCTCCGAGATCAATCGGCTGATCAGCGTCGGCGGCAGCTCGAAGCGGGTCGTCGACAAGGTTCTGCTGTTGTACCTGGCCGTGGGGTTGCTGTTGTCGGTGGTGACAGTGTTGGTTTATTCACTGTTCCAGCAAGTTGAGGCGACGACGGCATTGATCGCCTGTGTGACGCTGGTGCTGCTGACCGAGCACCTGTCGTTCGAGATCAACTCGTTCGTGTTTTCCGCGCAGAAAGCCACGGCGGGCGCGTTGCTGTTCTTCATCAAGACCGGCCTTTGGGCGCTGCTGGCCGTGGGCGGGATGATGCTTGGCTGGGTGTCCGGGATCGCCAGCGTGTTGTGGCTGTGGGTCATCGCCAACGTGCTGGTGATCGTCGCCGGTTACCTGATTGTGGTGAACGTTCATCGCGGGCGCGAAGAGGGGACGCTGGCGACGGCGACCGTGTGGAAAGCCGGGTTGCCGTTCTATCTGGGCACCGGTCTGATCGCCTTGAGTCAGTACGCCGAGCGCTTTCTGATCATCGACCTCGAACCCTACGCCAGCCTCGGTAAATACGTGTACGCGTGGTCAGCGGCCAACACCTTGCAGGCGTTGTCCTACGCGGTGGTGGCGGTGGTTGGCATTCCGGTGCTCGCCAAGCGTTATCAGGCGGATCAACAACCGTTCACGGTCACCCAGTTGTTCGTGAACAAGTGGGTGATGCGTTCGCTGGTGGTGTCGGCCGGGGTGGCGGTGTTGATTTACCTGTTCTTCAACATCGTGCTCGATTACGTCGCAACGGCGGTGCCGCGTCCGGACAACGGGATCCTCGGCGTGCTGATTTTTTCCTTTGCCCTGCGCGCCATTGGCGACATCGTCTGGGGTGGCTTGATCGCGTCGAAAAACAGCCGGGTATCCCTCGCCAGTTCGGCCATTTGCCTGCTGATTTCGGTGCCGGTCAGCTACCTGCTGATCAAGCACTATTCGATCTACGGCGCGGCCTGGGGCAACGTCTTCGGGATCATCGTGCAACTCGGCGTGATTGCGCTGCTGACCCGTGCCACGCGCGCGAAAAAGGCTGTCGTGTCATGGGCCTGAAACTGCCGTGCATCGAGTTTCGCGGCAGGAAACTCGACTCGTCGCTGTCGTTCCTGATCCTGTTCACCGGCCTGTTTCTGTCGGTGGCCATGCCGTTGCTGATCCCCCGCGATCCCGGCCCGGATGCGATGACTTTGTGGTCGTCTTATGCCCGGGCCGACAACTGCAATTTCTGGAACCCGTTCTCGCCGGATCGCTCGTCCTACGAGTGTTCGGCGTTCCTGTTGCGGCCCACCGGGATCAACCTGACCAACGCCTGGGCCTATGGGATGTTCTGCAATTTCTTCCTCACGGCGATTCCCGTGGTGGTGTTCCGGCGCATGCCGCTGGCGATCTTCGGCACGCTGTGTCTGTGGGGCATCGTCCGTTCGTTTTTCCTGGAAAACCTGACCAAGGAAATCATCGTGTCGGTGGCGGTGTTGAGCATTCTGTTCAGCTCGCTGACGCGCAAATACCGCGGCGGATTTTTCCTGTCGGCGGTGATCTACGGCGTGCTGATCCGGCCCTACTGGATTCTGTTTTCGCTGTCCTGGGTCGGCGTCTGCATGATGAAGAAGTACGTGTCGCGCATGACCTTCTTCCTGATGCTGTTCCTGTTCTATCTGGCGGTGGCCATGGCGATTCAGTTGGCGCTGGGCTTTCCGGTGTCGTCGATTCGCGCCAGCAACAACGAACTGCGCACGGCGGGCGAGGAGGGTTCCAAGTCGCTGATCGTCTCGTGGCTCAGTGGTAGCGACTTCGTCTCGCAGGCCCTGGATTCGATGATCATCTTCTTCCGGTTGTCGTTCCCCGTGGAGCTGATCCTGCTGTCCGGGCCGGGGCAGGTGATCTTCGTGGCGTTGATGATCATGACCGCGTTGCTGCTGTTCAAAGTCATCACCTCAACCGATTACAAAGGCGCGCCGATCCAGACCAAACCCAAGGAACTGATCGCGATTCCTCTGGCGTTTTTGCTGGTTCAAGGCTTGTTCGAACCGGACTTCGGCTCGTTCGCCCGGCACTTTTCGATGGTGGTGCCGGTGCTGTTCGTGGGCCTGGGGTTGATGTTGCGGGCGAATAAACCGGTGCAGGTCGAGTCAAGAATTCTGAATTGAGGCGGGTGTTTTATGTCGAGCAAGAAAAAGTCGCTGGAGATCGAAACCCTGCGCGGCCTCGCGTGCCTGTTGCTGGTGCTCTATCACGTGATCGGCCCGTTGGGCGGCGGTTTGAAGATCGACATCGGCTCGCCGTACCGGGTGATCGCCGATTCGATGGTGTACGTGCGCATGCCGCTGTTCACCTTTATCTCGGGCTACATCTATTCCATCTACAAGATTCGCGGTAATGACTTTTCGGCGTTCTTTACCGGCAAGGTGCGGCGGCTGATCGTGCCGCTGTTCTGCGTAGGCGTGCCGTTCTCGGTGTTGCAGGCGGTGGGGCCGGGCGTGAACAAGGACGTCGGCGTGATCGATGCGTTGTTGTCGTTCTTTGTGCCGATCAACCACTTCTGGTTCTTGCAGGCGGTGTTCATCATCTTCATGTTTGTCGGCCTGCTGGAATGGCGTGGCTTGCTGCGTTCGGCGACGCGTTTGTACCTGCTGTTCGCGTTCTCCGCCGCGGTGTTTCTGCTGCCGCCGTTTAAGTTCGATGCGTTCGGCATCAATGGGGCGACCTATCTGTTGCCGTTCTTTGTGGCCGGGATGATTGGCCAGGAGAATGTCAGCGCGTTGAAGCAGCGATTCAAAGTGCTCGGCCCGTTGGTGTTCGTGCTGATTTCCCTGACGCTGTTGTACATCGCGGCGCTGGATCGCGAGCTGATCATCGATCGTCGCAGCCTGATCGGCCTGACGGTGGGTTGCGTGTCCTGCTTCGCGTTGCTGTCGAGTGACATGCGCTCGAAGGCGCTGACCTGGCTCGGTGGTTACTCTTACGCGATTTTCCTGTTTCATGTGCTGTTCGCCGCGACATCGCGTTCGGTGCTCGGACGCCTGGGCATCAAGGACGAAAGCGTTCTGGTGTTCTGCGGCGTGGCTTGCGGTTTGCTCGGGCCGGTGTTGCTGTCGACGATCTTCAGTCGGTTCAACTTCACTTCGGTACTGTTTCTGGGCGAGCGTGCGGCGGCGAAAAAACCGGCGGGGAACGTCTCCCCGGCGCAAGTCTCGGCTAAAGGAAGTGTTTGATGGTTGCAGTGGATGATGCCGCGCCGGTCGCGGCATCGGTGGTCGAAGTCGGCGACGCTCGCCAGCGGTTTGCCCAGTGGCGCGAAGGCAAGGCCGGGAAGGTTCTGTCGGTCTCGGTGATCGGCGACAGCTACAGCGCCGGGCAGGATTTCTATCTGAACAAACTGGTGCAGCGGCTGGTCGGTGAGGTTGGTTTTGCCGGCCCCGGTTATGTCGGTTTCAACCATGGCGCGGCGCTGGGCGGCAGCCATTTCAAATACACCCGCAGCAGCGAAAAGTACTTCGGCGGTGACTGGCAGGTATCGAGCCTCGGTCAGGCCAGCCCCGACAGCCGCACCGTAACCGGAAGTCCCGGTGCATGGCTGCAAGTCGATGCTCATCCGAGCGAAACGATAAACACCGCCGTCACCCAGGCAAAACTGCTCTATCTCGGCAACGACGAACCCAATGAAATCCGCTATCGTTGGGCACCCTCGCAATCCTGGCAGCCGTTGAAACTGACCGGTGCCGGTGTTCAGGAAGTCCCGCTGTCAGGCATCTCCGCCGCGACGGATTGGGCGTTCAGGCTGGAAGTGGTGAAGGGCGCGCCAACGCTGTT
Source organism: Pseudomonas allokribbensis (assembly GCF_014863605.1). Classification (NCBI taxonomy): domain Bacteria; kingdom Pseudomonadati; phylum Pseudomonadota; class Gammaproteobacteria; order Pseudomonadales; family Pseudomonadaceae; genus Pseudomonas; species Pseudomonas allokribbensis. Next base: position 4,468,156 of record NZ_CP062252.1, on the reverse strand, counting down.
CGGTCTGTGGATGAGCAACGATCAGGCCGGTTTGCGGGTGTCGAAACTGGCGGCGTCGGGTGCGGCCTCTGCCGACTTTTATCATGGCGACAGTCAATGGCAGGCGCAGTGGAAGGCGGTGGTGTCGAAGATTCCGGCTGACGTCTACCTGATCATGCTCGGTGGCAACGATCAGGGTTTCGGGGTGAAACCCGAGCAGTACCTGAAAAACGTTCAAGGCCTGGTCGGGATGATCCACGAGATTCAGCCGTCAGCGAGCGTCAACCTGATCATGCGCCAGGACACCACGCGTTCCAGTGCCTATCCGATGTCGGCGTATGCGCAGGTGCTGGAGCCCTGGGCTCGTGAGCAGCATCTGGGTTACGCCAATCTGCAATGCGCGTTCGGTACGGATGTCAAACGTTACGCGGCGGCGATGATCGGCCCGGACAAGATACATCCGGTGCCGGCCACGGGCGGGAAGGTGATTGCCGATTACTTCTATCGGATGATCGTCGGCGGCAACCACGGGGCTTCCTGCGGCGCCGCCTCGGAATAAGGGCTCAGCCCATGTCGAAGTTGTCCACGTGACCCAGAAGCTCTGCGGTCTTTTGCGGCATCAACTGTGTCACACAACGGGTTTCCACATTGATGATGATCGCCGGGTCGTTGCAGCAGATGCGCACCCGGAATCGCCAGTCGCTGAAAATCACTTTCAGGCCGTCGCGGTCATCGACCTCCAGCGCCTGTTCACCGTAGATCCGTTTCAGATGGGCGAGCAGGGGATAGGGATCGCGCAGCGGCCGGCGAATGTCCCCGGATGAAGGAAACATGCCGATCCGCTCCACCAGCAGGATGGTCCCGAGCCAGGATTCGTTGGCGCTGGGCAACGGCTGATGACGAGACAACCAGCTCATCACCCCGAGGTTGTCCACCTCCCGTTCAATGTCTGTCGAATGTTGTGCGATGTTCATGATTGCCTCGTCGGATGTGCGCGGGGGCGGTTTAACGGCCCTTGAGGTAGACGTTCTCGTAGCAGAAGTTGGTCGCTTGCAGGTAACCCTCGGCGTCGCCGCAGTCAAAGCGCAGGCCCTTGAATTTGTAGGCCAGCACGCAACCGTTCTGCGCCTGTTTCATCAGGGCGTCGGTGATCTGGATTTCGCCGCCCTTGCCCGGCTCGGTGTCGGCGATCAGGTCGAAGATGTCGGGCGTCAGGATGTAGCGGCCGATGATCGCCAGGTTCGAGGGGGCGTCCTGTGGCGCGGGTTTTTCCACCATGTGATTGACCCGGTAGATACCGTCGGAAATCGCCTCGCCGGCGATCACGCCGTACTTGTGAGTCTGATCGCGCGGGACTTCCTGGATGGCCACGATCGAGCAGCGGAACTTCTTGTAGAGCTGGATCATCTGTGTGAGCACGCCGTCACCTTCGAGGTTCAGGCACAGGTCGTCGGCCAGCACCACGGCGAAGGGTTCGTCACCGATCAACGGACGACCGCTGAGAATCGCGTGACCCAGACCTTTCATTTCCACCTGACGGGTGTAGGAGAAGGTGCAGGTGTCGATCAACTCGCGAGTGCCGGCCAGAAACTTCTCTTTCTCGGTGCCGCGAATCTGGTGTTCGAGTTCGTAGCTGATGTCGAAGTGGTCTTCCAGCGCGCGCTTGCCCCGTCCGGTGACGATTGCCATGTGCTGCAGGCCGGCGTCCCGTGCTTCTTCAACGGCGTATTCGATCAACGGCTTGTTGACTATCGGCAGCATCTCTTTGGGCATGGCTTTGGTGGCCGGCAAGAAACGCGTGCCATAGCCGGCAGCGGGGAACAAACATTTACGAATCATAGAAGTTTCCTGGACATTCATGGCATACAGCCATCGGTTACATTGCAATAAAGAAAAGTTGCAAGTTGATGAAGCTGTACTTTAATACCTGAGTCAGGTTGTAAGTGGCAATGTTAGCTTAGTGTAAAGCGGGATAATGTTATTAGATGTCGGCTTGATAAATAACAGTTATTTTTAGTCGGTATCTGTCGATAGTGGTGAAAGTGCGAGAGTGCTAATAAGTACCGGGCAATACAGTTTGGCCTTTAAGAATATTTTTGGCCAGCTATGGAGCTGTTTTTGTTTTGGATTGTTGTCGCCTTGTTTGTGTGAAGCAAGACACACATTAAACAAATGGGGCTTGACACGCTAGTTGGCACTTTCCCCACTATGGACCGCGCTATGAAGATTCTGGTAACGGGTGGCGCCGGGTATATCGGCTCGCACACCACACTTGCATTGCTTGAAGCAGGTTATGAAGTTGTTGTTCTGGATAATCTTTGCAACAGCAGCGATGCGGCACTGCATGCAGTGGAAGGCATTTGCGGCAAAAGTGCAGTGATGGTCCGCGGCGATGTGTGCGACCGGGCGTTGCTGGACCGGATATTCCAGCAGCATTCGATCGACGCCGTCCTGCATTTCGCCGGCCTCAAGGCGGTCGGCGAGAGCGTGCGCAAGCCGCTCGAGTATTACGAAACCAACGTCAGCGGCAGCATCACGCTGTGCCAGGCGATGGCGGCGGCGGGGGTCTTCCGGTTGGTGTTCAGCTCCTCGGCCACGGTGTACGGCGAGCCTGAGCAGATGCCGATCCGCGAGGATTTCCCTACGGGCATCCCGACCAATCCCTACGGCCAATCCAAGTTGATTGTCGAAAATGTGCTGCGCGATCTGAGCCTGGCCGAGCCGCGCTGGAGTATCGCGCTGCTGCGTTACTTCAACCCGATCGGCGCCCATGACAGCGGCCACATGGGCGAAGACCCGAGCGGCATCCCCAATAACCTGCTGCCTTACATCAGCCAGGTCGCGGTCGGTAGCCTGCAGGAGTTGTCGATTTTCGGTGACGACTACCCCACGGCAGACGGCACCGGCGTGCGCGATTACATCCATGTCGTCGATCTGGCGGACGGTCACCTGAAGGCCTTGCAGGCCATCGACGGGCGCACCGGCATTCATACCTGGAACCTCGGCACCGGCGATGGTTACAGCGTGATGCAAGTGCTGCGAGCTTTCGAACAGGCGTGCGGGAAGCCGGTGCCATTTCGGGTGATGCCACGGCGTTCTGGCGATATTGCCGAGAGTTGGGCCGACGCTTCCAAAGCGGAAAAGGAACTGGGCTGGAAAGCCACGCGCAACTTGCAGGACATGGTTACCGATACTTGGCGCTGGCAGTCGAATCATCCCAGGGGTTACCTGGAATGATGGCCATTTAGTCCAATGTTATTTTCGGTCAGGTTGTTAGATATCGTCGGGAAATTACGCTGGCAATGCCTTTTGCAAGTCCGTAGATATAACCTGCCGTTCGACTTTATCAGTTGAGTCTGACTGTGAAAGAACAGCGGATCTTGTTCGCGCTTTTTGCGACTTGAACTCTACCACCTCTAACGAAACACCCGATGTAACGGTGCAATGTTAGAAAGGAGTTGATATGAAAAAAGTGATGGCGATTGCCTTGTTGACGATGTTGAGCAACTGGGCATCCGCAGCTGAAGCGCCGCTTACTGCGGTGACCAATGTATCGGGCAGTGTCGCGGCTTCTACAGCGCCTGCTGCCAGTACTGCAATGGTCGCCAGTGCCGTAGCGGCGTCCAACAGTGGTGGAAGTGCCAACGGCGGTACAACGGGTACCACCGGTACCACGGGTACAACCGGCACGCACAACTAACTGAAGTAACTGTTGGTGCAGTACAAGGTCGCCCGACGAAAGTCGGGTGACTTTGTTTTGGATTCGCCCTTGAATAGCGTAGTGCCATTATGACTCGTAGTTTTTCTCTTTTAATGCTGGCAAGTCTCGCTCTGCAAGGTTGCATGTTTTCCCCCGGTCAACACTTGAGCACCTTTGGCATCACCCGCCAGGGCGCCAGTGAAAGCAGCCGGGTCGAGTTGATTCCGATCACGCCCAAGCTGATCTCCATGAACCGGGCCACGCAGAAGCGTGAGTCAGTGCCCACGGAGTTGCTGGCGACGCCTGCCGAATACCGCATCGGCAACAACGACGTGCTGTACATCACGGTCTGGGATCATCCCGAGCTGACCGCGCCGTCGGGCGCGCAGCAGCAGATCGACGCCAACGGTCGCCTGGTGCGCTCCGACGGTACGCTGTATTACCCGTACATCAAGGAAGTCCAGGCCGCCGGCCGGACCATCCAGCAACTGCGCGACGACATCGAACAACGGCTGTCGGCCTTCATCGCCGAGCCGCAAGTGGATGTTGCCGTGCTGCGCTTCGCCAGTCAGAAGGTCGTGGTCACCGGCGCCGTCGCCAAGGCCGGCCCGCAAGCGATTTCCACCAACCCGCTGAGTGTGGTCGAAGCCCTCGGTTCGGCGGGTATCGACACCAACAATGCCGACTTGTCCGGGCTGTTGCTGACGCGCAACGGGCGGGTCTATCCGCTGAATCTGGATAACCTCAACCAGCAGGATTCCGAGTTGCAGAACGTCTACCTCCAGGGTGGCGACAAACTGTATCTGCCGTACAACGACAACAAGCGCATCTACGTGATGGGTGAGGTCAACCAGCCGCGCGCCCTGAGCTTCAAGACTGCCACGATGAACCTGTCCGACGTGCTCGGCTCGGTCGGTGGCCTGAGCCAGACCACCGCCAACGGCAACGCCGTGTACGTCATTCGCGGAGTGGAAAACCTCGATGTGGAACCGGCGAAAATCTATCAACTGGAAGCCGAATCTCCCACCGCCATGGTCCTCGCCACGCACTTCGAAGTGCGCCCGCAGGACGTCGTTTATGTAGGGCCTGCCAACGTGACTCGCTGGAACCGTCTGATCAGCCAGTTGGTGCCGTCGGCATCGATTGTCGGAACGGGTGCTTCCGCTGCGAAGAACTGGAGCGAATTCACCAACAACAGCAAATAAGGCCGGCCGACTGTGAATACGTTGAAAGTTGGCGTCTGCCTGATGGCGGCCTTGTTGCTGTGTGGCTGCAACCCATTGATGGTCGCGTCGGTGACCAACCTCAAGTCGGCGGTGGTCGGCCCGGATGATATCGACGTGACTCCGGCCCAGGTGGCCGAGGTCAACTATCCGCAACTCAAACTGACCACGCCGTCCGGCTCCGGGGTATTGGCACTGGTGCGTGAGCGTGAGGACCTGCAGTTCTGGGTCGCCTCCGGCAAGCAGGTTCTGCTGCTGCGCGACGGTCTCGCCGTGCGCACCATCGGCCTCGGCGCGGAAGGCGATCTGGACGGCACGCGGCTGTCCGATGCGTCGCCGTTCAAGCGCGGTCTGCACAACGTTGCCGATGGCGACACCAGTCAGCGCTGGATCGATCTTTACAAGGGCCAGGAAGTCGGGTTGATCGTCAACAGCCGCTTCACCCGAAAATCCACGGAAACCCTGAAGATTCTCAACAAGGAATACGCCGTGCTGCGTGTCGATGAGCGTATCGACGTCCCGGCCATCGGCCTGCGGGCGACCAACCGTTACTGGGTCGATCCGGTTGACGGTTTCATTGTGCAGAGTGAGCAGCAACTGACCTCGCAACTGCGAGTGAAGATCGTGCAGCTGACCCCTGATCGCAGGCGCGTGCCATGAAGCGCTTGAAGGTTTTGTCGGCGGGTTTGATGTTGCTCGCCGGCGCAAGCCAGGCAGCGGTGACCGTCAGCGGCGACGTTGCCAACCCGGGGCCGGTCGAGTTGCCGGCAGGTGGGCGATTGACCGATGTGATCAGCGTCGCCGTACCGAATGCCGAAGGTTATTGGCTGGCGGGGGAGTTGCTGCGTCAGTCCCTGCTGGAGCAGCAGACCCGGCTCAAGGTCGGCGTGCTGTTCGACCTGGACGTGTTGCAACGCATGGCCGATTTGTTCGATCGACCGAGCCGCAAAGCCCTGGCGGTGCGCATGGCCGAGGACGTCCGGCAGATGCCGGTCACCGGGCGTCAGATCGCGGATCTGGACCCGGTGGCGCTGGAAGTCGGGTTCGCCCGCAACATCCGTCTGGACGATGGCGATCGCCTGATCTACCCGCAGCGGGTCGATGAAGTGCAAGTGCTCGGCGCCGTTGCCGGGACCTGCCGACTGCCTTATCAACCGTTGCTCGAGGCCCGTGAATATCTCAGCAGTTGCGTGCTGCTGGAGGACGATGCCGACGCCGATTACCTGTGGCTGATCCAGCCCAATGGTGTTTCGCGGCGCGTCGGCATTGCTCACTGGAATCGCGAGAGCGGGCAGTTTCCCGTTGCCGGCAGCAAGATTCTGGTGCCGTTGAAAAACGATGATCTTGACCCGCCTATCCCTGAACTGAATCAGCAGTTGGCCGAATTTATTGCCACGCAGTTGGCTGAGGTGGTTCGTTGAATTTGCGTTTTGCAGCTGTGTTGTTATTGCCGTGCGGCCTGGCCCATGCCGAGCCGCGCATTACCCAGGGCGATTTTGGTGGCACCGGTCTGTTGCAGACGCCCACCGCGCGCATGGCCCCGGCCGGCGAGTTGAGCGTCAACGCCAACCGCACCGAGCCTTACAGCCGCTACAGCGTTTCGTTGCAGCCGCTGGACTGGCTCGAAGGCTCGTTTCGCTACACCGCCATCACCAACCGCCCTTACGGCCCGGAGTCGATGAGCGGCAACCAGAGCTATAAGGACAAGGCGGTCGACGTCAAAGTCCGGCTCTGGGAAGAAACCCATTGGGCGCCCGATATCGCATTGGGCTTCCGAGACGTCGGCGGTACGGGTTTGTTCGCCAGTGAATTCCTGGTGGCCAACAAGCGCTTCGACAACCTGGATTTCAGCGCCGGCATTGCCTGGGGTTACATCGGCAATCGCGGAGATGTCGACAACCCGTTGGGCTATCTCGATGATCGCTTCAAGACCCGGCCAGCGATGGAAGGCACCGGTGACGTCAATGCCGGCTCGTATTTTCGCGGCCAGCCATCGTTCTTCGGCGGTGTGAGTTACCAGACGCCATGGGATCGCCTGAGCCTGAAACTCGAATACGAAGGCAACGACTACAAGCACGAACCGAAGGACAACGTGATCAAGCAGGACTCGCCGATCAACCTCGGCGCGGTGTTCAAGGTGACCGACTCCCTCGACGTGAGCGCGGCGTGGGAACGCGGTAATACGGCCATGTTCGGCGTCACGTTCCACACCAATTTCGTCAGCCGCAAAGCCCCGGCGAAGACCTTCGATCCGCCGCCGGAACCGTTGCCAGTGAAAGCACCGACCACGGCGCCGGATCAGGTCGACTGGGCCAACGTCTCGCAACGCTTGCAGCAGAATGCTGGCTATCAGGTCGAGCGCATAACCCAGCGAGACTCCGAGCTGATCGTGTACGGCGAGCAGCAGCGTTATTTTCATTCGGCCAAGGCTGTCGGCCGTGCGAGCCGGATTCTGGACAACAGCGTCAACGACGACATCAACTGGTTCACCGTGGTCAACAAGCGCTATGACCTGCCGCTGGAAGAAACCAGTGTGCCGCGCCAGACCTTCCGCGAAGTGATCAACAATGAGGAGCCGCTGCAAACGTTGCACCGCACCACCGAGGTCAACCCGGCGATGCCGCACAACGAGAAGACGCTCTACACCCAAGCGCCGCAGCATTTCAGTTATGGCGCCGGTCTGGGCTTCAAGCAGAACGTCGGCGGCCCGGATGGTTTGCTCTATCAATTCAGTGCCGACCTCGACGCCGAGTTCCGCTTCAACCGCAACACCTGGTGGAGCGGCATGCTCAGCCAGAACCTGGCGAACAACTTCGACAAGTTCAAATACGACGCACCCAGCGGTCTGCCGCGTGTGCGTACGGATTTGCGCCAGTACCTGACGACCTCCGAAACCACCATGCCGTTATTTCAGGTCAGCCACGCCGAGCAACTGGACAAAGATCTGTATGGCATGGTCTACGGCGGTTATCTGGAGTCGATGTTCGCGGGTGTCGGCGGCGAGGTGCTGTTCCGTCCGACCGGGGAGCGCTGGGCGATCGGTGCGGACCTGAACTACGTGCGTCAGCGCGAATTCGACCAGGGTTTCGACCTGCGTGATTATTCGGTGCTGACCGGCCACATCACCGGCTACACCGACTTGCCTTACGAAACGCTCGCGGCGGTCAGCGTCGGGCGTTATCTGGCGGGCGACTTTGGCGGCACGCTGGATATCTCGCGAGAGTTTTCCAACGGTGTGCGCTTCGGTGCCTGGGCGACCATCACCACCGCCGGCAGTACGGAATACGGCGAAGGTAGCTTCGACAAGGGCATTTACCTGTCCATTCCGTTCGACGAGATGATGAGCATGTCGACCATGCGCCGGGCCAACCTGGTCTGGGCGCCGCTGACCCGGGACGGTGGCGCGAGGCTTAATCGCAGCTTCCAGCTGCACTCGATGACCGATAGCCGCGAAGACGACATGTTCTATCGCAACTTCGGGAAGATTACCGAGTAAGTCCGGGAGACCGGGAAGCCAAAATGGGAGCCCTTCGGCTCCCGTTTTTGTTTGTGGTGGATGCCTTTGTTGATCCTTCCAGCGTTGCCACAGGTTATTGGGTAATGCCTGATTTCAGCATTACCCGGAACCTTGTAGGAGCGAGCCTGCTCGCGATTGGCGTCAGTCCGGTCGGCATCAATTCAACTGACCCAGCGTGCTCGCAAGCTGCCCGCCAACCCCCAAGTCCCGCCCACAAAAAAGGGGACTTTCGTCCCCTTGCGGTGTTGCTTTCTGCAGCTCTGCGTCTCAGTAAATATCCTTCGACAACAGGGTAAACGGCGTCTTCACCAGGATCTTCACGTCCAGCCACAGCGACCAGTTGTTGATGTACTTGAGGTCGATCTCGACACGCTTCTCCATCTTGTCGAGGGTATCGGTCTCACCCCGGCAACCGCTGATCTGTGCCAGGCCAGTGATGCCCGGTTTGATTCGGTGGCGCGCCATGTAAGCGAGGATTTTCCCCGAGTAGTAGTTGTTGTGTGCCACGGCGTGCGGGCGTGGGCCGACCAGTGCCATGTGGCCTTGCAGCACGTTGAACAGTTGCGGCAGTTCATCCAGCGAAGTGCGGCGGATGAAGCGTCCGACGGCGGTGATGCGTGAATCGTTGCGGCTAGCCTGTTTGACGTCGCGGTCATCGTGCACGCGCATCGAGCGGAACTTCCAGACCTGGATCACCTTGCCGTTCCAGCCATGGCGATCCTGCTTGAAGAACACCGGTCCGGGGGAACTGAGCTTAACCGCCAGGGAGATGAGCAACAGCACCGGGCTCAACAGAACAATGGCCAGCAGCGCGACGCTTTTCTCCATCAGGCTCTTGCTCAGGGCGGCGGTGGGGCGGCTGGTTAGCGGGCTTTCGTTGAGGTAGATCGCCGGCAGGCCGTCCACGACTTTTACCGAGTGATTGAGCAGCGTCAGGCTGTTCAGATCCGGCACCCAGACCACGTCCACGTTGGCATCCAGCAGATCGACATACATCGCTTCGATCTTCGCCGCTTCGGACAACGACAGCGTGATGTACAGACGACGGATGTCGTGGCGTTTGATCAGTTCCAGCAGGTTTTCCTGATCGCCGACGACGCGTGGTGCGTCTGCGTCCAGAGCGGGCAGGGTACCGTTGCTGACCAGACCTACCAACGGCAGGTTTTCGTGTTCGCTAAGCTTCTTCGCCAAGCCCAGGGCCAGTTCGCCCGTCCCTACAATCAGGGTCTTGTGCTCGCTTTTGCGCGAACGCTGGTAGTACTTGGAGAACGCATGCAGCGGTGCATACAGCAACGCTTGTCCGAGGAAGCCGTACACCGCCCAGTCAAGGATCACCTGGCGCGAAAACAGCTCATCGGCCTTGCAGATGAACGCGATGAATGTCAGCCCGGCCATGGTCATCGACCAGCCCATGAACAGCCGTCCCAGACCGGTCAGGTAGTTGTCTCGCTTTCGGTAAGCGCCACTGAAGGTATAAGCCGGAACCGAGGCCAACACCGCCAGCATGGTGCACATCCGGTAATAGAACTCGACCGTTCCCGTGTGCTGCTCAGCCAATATAAATAACAGTGAAACAATAAAGCACTGTGCCAGTGCCCATTGGCCCCAGAAGGTAAGTCCCTTGAGGCCCGTGTTTCGGTTGATACGTAGAGTGAGATCCATATGCGATATCCCCAAAAGACTTCCATTCAGGTTTCGACAGTTGAAATCCGAGTTGTTAAGCAGACTTGTTTTTGTTTTAGGTGCCCATGTTCTGAGGTAACAACATCGGTATGCCGAACTGTCGTCAATCAATAGACTAAGTTATTGGGGAAGAAGCTGTCTGACGAGTTCTAACAAGATGGCAATGTGCCAATCATTTGAATTGAAGAATATCAAACGTTAGAAAAGGTCGAAGGGCGGAGGGTTAATAATCCCTGTTGTGTTTGCTATCGTAGGAAGGGTGAGGAGGGAGGCATTACTGACAAAGGAGGGTTAAAACAAGCAAAGTGCTTTTTTATTTTTGTAATTGCACTTGCTTCTGTTCATTGATGGGAAGGCTGTGCTTAGGCAACAACTTCCTGGATCAGGCAATAACCGCGATTGCGGACAGCGCGAAACAGTCGCTCACCGTTACTGGCACTTTTGAATTTGTCTTGAAGACGGCTCAGGCACATCTCCAGACCGCGATATTGTTCCGGTTCCCGACCGATGCTGAGAATCAGATCGTCGCGACTGACAACGCGTTCTTCATGGTGCAGCATTTTCCTGACGAGTGCGGTTTCGAGGCCGGTGAGACTGATCTCGATATCCTCCCGGACAAGTACGCCTTGATCATTGTCGAGGTGCCAGGCTTCTGTGACCGGCCGGGAAGTGTCATTGACGTCCGACGTTATGGCCTGGGTGTTCTGGAATGAATGAGTAGATTGTGCAGCCAGCCATTCGGACTCGAGGGTGGCCAATATTCGCTGGGTATCATGTTCAATACTGCGAGCGACGCTTTTCCTTGTGCCGCGTGGGTAAGTGAACTCCATCAGCGTGGGAGTGGAAGAGGGCGAAGCAACACCTTCAACAAACATCTGTGCCTGAGACGTACCAAACGAATTGAAACGCTCACTGGAGAGAATGCTCTCGAGTTCGCGCTGCGACGCGGAATTGTTCGTCACGACAACAAAATATTTTCTTGGGAGGGTTGTACTGGTTTCCATGTCTCTCTCCTGAAATAACGCACCAAATATGGCTAAAAGGTATTCGGCAGACGAGTAATAACGCGCTCGGAAATAATCGACAGGCAGGGTCTGGGCCCAATTATGGCCGCGATAAGTTCCACTTGGTCTGCTTTTAGAGTAATGATTTATTGTTATGTTTAAGTGTTGCAGCGCTCATTCAATTGACAGCTTTTTATTGGATGGATATTGCGGATAAAGCGGTGAGACGTTGGATTTTCATAGCGTTGCATCAGACGTTCCCTCGTATGCTGCAAATGATGATTTCCTGAATCAGGCGGTCGAGATCAACCCCCTCATCAGGCGGTAGCCATACCCGCGAATGCTCTGTATGGCGTTCGTACCGTACACGTCCTTGATTTTCCCACGCAAGCGGCTGATGGATTTTTCCAGTGCCCGGGGATCGTAGAAATTGCTGTTGAGCCCCATGATGCTGGCGATTTCATCATGGCTGAGTATGTGATTACTGGTCTGCGCAAACGCTTCCAGAATCTTCATTTCGGCAAAGGAAATGTCCAGTTTCTTGCTGGTGTCCGACAGGCAAATACGGGTCGGGTCCAGCACCAGGTCTATATCCCTGAGCCATTCTTCACTGCTGAAGAACTCACCGAACAACTCGGCGCCTTCGTCGGCAAGCGTATTGAGCTTGATACAGAAGTCGGCCCCCGCAAGATGGTATTTGATCTTGCTGTAGGCGCCGCGCCCTGTAATGACCGCGCAAATGATCGGCTTCAAGTTATCGGCACGCAGGTTTTCCACCATCGCCAGATTGTCTTCGAGTGCCTGGGGAGTGTCGATGATGATGAAGATGGCTCGATAGGAGCTGTGATATTCATTTTGCTGATATGAACTAGTGAAGGAGTTGGCCTCTAGAGCCAGATCGGTCTGCACATGCTGCGCGATCAACGCTCTAAAATGTTCAGCCACAGCACGGGTACGGGCCAGAGTGAGAACGCCTGGCTCGTTGTTTGTCCGGTGTGGGCTGCTAGTCGCCAAGTTCCCTGTAAGCATGATGCGTTGACTCGAAAAAGTGCTGACATCGGGATGTTAAAGCACCGGTTCTCATCTGTGACTGACAATTGGTAACATTTACGCGGTTTTTAGACGTGGCTCCCGAGTTTTCTAACAATAATTAAGCATTTCAAGCTTTTAGTTGATTTTCTCGGGGCTGTGAACTAACGAAACGAAGGTCGTTAGATGGTGGCGATGTGCAATGGTGCCACTATTTTGTAATTATGGCGACCTGTTTTATGTCCTATGGCCACTATTGATTGTGGCTTGAAACTGGAGAATGTGAGGTGGGTCACATTTTAGGGCGTGAGGGCTTTTTTTGCTACTAAGAGAACAAGTTCACAGACGGACGATTATTAACATGGCTTGAGTGTGTCTTTTGATAAGACATATTCTCCGTCACCGAGTCGGGCAATGGGTCTGGATCTACCAATTGTTTAACTTCAGATACCCAATGCCTGAATGCAGTTGACCGGGCGCTCTTCAAGAGCGTTCTGACGGAGGATTAATGGATTTACTGACCTTGTTCAAGGTGTTGATTTTAGGTGCGGTAGAAGGTCTCACCGAGTTCTTGCCCATCTCCAGTACGGGCCACCAGATTATCGTTGCCGACTTGCTCGATTTTGGTGGCGAACGCGCCATGGCGTTCAACATCATTATTCAACTGGGTGCCATTCTTGCTGTGGTCTGGGAGTTTCGGCCGAAGATCTTCGAAATCGTCAAAGGCTTGCCGACCCAGCGCAATGCGCAACGATTCACGCTTAATTTGATGATCGCATTCTTCCCGGCGGTCGTCCTGGGCGTGTTATTCGCCGATGCCATTCATCATTACTTGTTTAACCCGATCACCGTCGCTGTCGCACTGGTGGTGGGCGGTATCGTGATGTTGTGGGCCGAACGTCGGGATCATGTGGTGAGCGTCGAGCACGTCGACGACATGGCCTGGTCCGACGCGTTGAAGATCGGTTTCGTACAGTGCCTGGCGATGATTCCGGGCACCTCGCGCTCCGGCTCCACCATCATCGGCGGCTTGCTGTTCGGCCTGTCGCGCAAGGCCGCCACGGAGTTCTCGTTCTTCCTGGCGATGCCGACCATGGTCGGTGCTGCGGTGTACTCAGGCTACAAGTACCGGGAACTGTTCCAGGCGGGCGACCTGCCTGTGTTCGCCCTGGGCTTTGTCACCGCGTTCGTGTTCGCGATGATCGCCGTACGCGGCTTGCTCAAGTTCATTGCGAACCACAGCTACGCTGCGTTTGCCTGGTACCGGATCGCGTTTGGATTGTTGATCCTGGCCACGTGGGTGTTTGGCTGGGTGAACTGGACGGAAGCGGCGGCTTGATCACTGACTGCTGATCAGTGCCGCGACGGCTAGATCGTTTAACTCAGTATCAGGCGATTCCTGACGAAAACGCTGCAAGGCTGACGTGAAATACGCAGCCTTCAGCATGCCGTCGCTGGCGAGGTAGAGTCGCGCGTCTTCCAGCTCCTCGGCGGAGTAAACGCGTTTATGGCTTTCGGTGGTTTCTTGCGAGGCCGTAAAGGGCGTGAGCAGCAAAGAGACAAGCGTGAAACCAGACAGCTTGGTCACCTCCCATGGCGTATCGGTGTTACCCAGACACAGCCCGTCGCAGTGGGCCTGAACATTGGACGTGACGCAAAGCAAGGCAAGGAGGGTGCAGCGCTTGAAGCCAGAGAAATTCAACGCGGGCATAAACAAAAGACATCCTGTCCGTACATCAAAAGAATTACAGCCGCGGGCAACGGTCATTCGTTGCCCGCACATTCAACGCCTCGATCAACGACCGGCCAACAACTCCGCCGCCTGATCCAGCAACGCCAACGGATCCTTGGCCTTGTGAATATCCACCGACAACAACTGCCGAAACTTGCGCGCCCCCGGGAAACCGGTGCCCAGGCCCAGCACATGGCGCGTGATGTGATGCATCGCCCCGCCGGTCGCCAGATGCGCGGCAATATAAGGCCGCAACTGCGCCAGCGCCTCGGCCCGGGTGATCACCGGCGCTGAGCTACCGAACAACTGCTGATCCACCTCGGCCAGCAGATACGGATTGTGATAAGCCTCACGGCCCAGCATCACACCGTCAAAGGTCTGCAAATGCTCATGGCAGGCCTCCATCGTCTTGATCCCGCCGTTCAGAATGAACTCAAGCTCCGGAAAATCCGCCTTCAACCGCGCCGCCACGTCATAACGCAGCGGTGGAATGTCCCGGTTCTCCTTCGGCGACAGCCCCTCCAGAATCGCAATCCGCGCATGCACCGTAAAACTGGTGCACCCGGCATCCCGCACCGTGCCGACGAAATCACACAGCTCCTCATAACTGTCCCGCCCGTTGATCCCGATCCGATGCTTCACCGTCACCGGAATCGACACCGCATCACGCATCGCCTTCACACAATCCGCCACCAACTGCGGATGCCCCATCAGGCACGCACCGATCATATTGTTCTGCACCCGATCACTCGGGCAGCCAACGTTCAGATTCACCTCGTCATAACCGTGCTCCTGCGCCATACGCGCACAGGCGGCCAGGTCCAGCGGGACACTGCCGCCCAACTGCAAGGCCAAAGGGTGTTCGGCTTCGTTGTGACGGAGGAAACGTTCGTGATCACCGTTCAGAAGAGCGCCGGTGGTGACCATTTCGGTGTAGAGCAGGGCGTTTTTCGACAGCAGGCGTAGGAAGAACCGGCAATGGCGGTCAGTCCAATCCATCATCGGCGCGACGGAGAAACGGCGGGAGAGTGGGGCGGGTGTGGCGGTGATTGGGGGCATTGGGGGTACGGAATCGGTGTGGCTGGGAGGTGGGGGAGTTTATCAGGAATGGGAGGAGGGAGCTTGAGGGGCAGGAATGGCAGAGTGGGTTTACAGCGTCCGACTTCTGGATCTGCTGAGCTTGCACAACCCGCACTGGATTGAGCGAGACAAATCCGCCGCAGGATTGATAGCATGTGGCTATCAATGTCCACATCCGCAGGAACGGAATCCATGTCGAAAAAAATCCATGCGTTAATGCTTTGTGTGGCCGGCCTCGTTGGCGCTATGCAGAATGCCGTTGCAGCTGACAACCTGTTCAAGAGCTACGCTTACGACACGCCAATCACGAAATACACCGAGGCTGGTGGTTACTATGACTGCTCGGCAGAGGTGGGCGCTCCCGCTCGGTGTATTGATGATGTGGATTTCATTGAACAAAAATTCACTGCTGGCCTGGTGTTCAGCAGTGACAAGCTGATTATGGTTTCCCTGTTCGCGCCCTATGAGCGGGAACTGTTCGGGCGTGCCATCGGTGCGTTGGCCAAGTCATTCGGTCTGGTCGCACTGGCTGACGGCAAGTCCATGCTTGATCTCGTCGATCTGGCGGCTAAAGCTAAAAGCAAGGATGAGTACACCGCGAAACTCACCAACTACGAAAGTGTTGCTCTAAACGCCAATAATCTGACCTACTCGTTTATTGAGGGCGCTGCCTCGATCAAAGGCACACCTAGCGTTTCTGGTTTGATGGCTGCCGCGCCTGCGAATGTCAGGGGGGCTGATCTGATTGTCACGGGCGAGGGCGAGGAATCGGTCATCATGATCAAGTTTTCTTTCCCGAAACTTGACGAGAACAAGCTTGTTGAGCAGACCAAAAAACCGGTCGAATCTTTCTAAGTTTGATGCTTTGGCGTGTAATACGCCTCGCCAGTAATAGAAAAGGGACAGATTTGTTTGCTCATTTTTTGGCGATAAATAAATCTGTCCCCTTTGTTCAATCAGGCGTTGGATAACGTCGAGCCGAAGTGGGTCGTTGCAACCCTCTGTGGCAGGCGGGCAGTTTGCTGTCGCGGAGGGTTCGTCACCCGTGCGATGAAGGGAAGGGCACTAGAGAATGTGCGTACAGCTCAGATTATTTTCGATAGTGCCTGGAGATTTCTTTCCATATGTATCTGTATCGGAACTCAAGCCAACGTATCAGCAGTTTGTCTATTTGGCGTCGATAACGGCTGTGCTCTCGGGCTCTCAGATTGTCCCTAATGTCAGACGTTAGTTGTTCAAGGTTGAAAGCAGACCAGATCATCGGGATCACTGTCTCAAGGTTCGAATGGCAGACAGGTGCGACCTCCTCGTAGAGAATTCGCTTTATCTCTTGCGGGTCGTAATATTCGGTCTGGCGCGCGATGGATTCGTAGTTGACCTCGTTGTCTACAAACGCGTCGGACAGTGCCCAATAGACGTGGGAGCGCTCCTTCTCAGTTGTTAACGCCCAGTCACGCTTGGTGGAGGATGTCTTCCGAGTAGTTGGTTCAGCCATTTTTGACGTCCTGTCATGTGATGGTGTCAGCCTTGCTTCTAAGGGCGACCTTGAATGTAGCTGTGAAACAGCATCAAAAGGGGACAGGGGACAGATTTATTTATTTTAATTGATGAATATATCTGTCCTCATTTTTTACTGTTGAATTGGTTATTTGTTTATGCTTTTTAAGATTTCTTTCCAAATATAGCGATAGCTGTAACGAAGCCAAAGAATCTTCAGTTCGTCAAAAGTTCGCCGCACTTTACTCCGTTGACGAGCTAGCAGTTCTTTTTCAATCTCATCTAACAGCCACTCATCCTTGAACCCCGTCCAGATGGGAGGAACAGGCGTCTCAAGGTTTCCAAAACACACGGGAGCCACTTCTGAATATAGTATGTCTTCAACAGTTTTCAGGTCGTAGGGTTTAATTTGCTCGGCGATGTAAGCATAGTCGACTTCGTTGTCAACGAAGGCCTCAGCCAGTGCTATCTGGATCTTGGCCTTGTCTTCCGGAGTTAAAATACTTCCCAATGGGAAAGCTCCTCTAATTCTTCGTCAAAGGTATCTGCGACTACGCTTCCGGCGATGCCACCTGCCATGCTGCCTATTAAAACCACAGCTACGGCGCATGCTGGTGCGGCCGGGCCGCAAATTGCGCTCACACCCAGGCCTGCAAGGAAGCCGCCGGCGGCTCCGGCGCCAAGGATTGTTGCTTGTCGCGCGGTTTCTTTTACTTTGTTGTCGGCGTTCAGTATTTCGTAGGTAGCAAGGGCGGCCGTCATGATGATCCCAACCTTGCCCATGACGGTCATGATTTTTGTGCCGGCTGTAAATTTAGCGTTGTCTCGGCCTGATCCTTCGAGGGCTTTATAAAGGATTTCTTTTTGCTGGGTCTTTGAAAGTTGGTTGTAATTTTTGTTGAAACCGGTTCGAGATTTTTCATCAAGAATGTCTGCGTGCGTTTTTCCACCTTTTTTCTTTTTCTCGGCAACGGCGACGCCTTGGGCGGAGGTGAATTTGCGATGCTCAAACATTATTTTGTTGCGCATTTCGTTGCTGAATTTTGTACCGTCTTCAACGGTGATATTGCCAGCTCTAACGTCTGCCAATACCTGTTGCGCCATTCGTTTTATATTGCGCTGGTAGCTGGCGCGGACGCGTTCGTCTTTGATCGCGTCAATCGAAAAACGTGTGGCAGCGCCTTCCATTCCTGCGATGGCCATTTCAAGTGGAGACTGGCTGAGGGTGTGTTCACTTTTGACAACATATGAGCCGGTTACGAGGTACGGTTCGGTCATGAGAAGTCCTTATCCCAAGATGTCTTTTAGCAGTGCGTCGATGCTTGATGTAGTGCAGGTGTTTTCGTGCTCTGCGAATGCGAGCGTATGGCACATTTTGCCGGTCGGGTTGGCAAATCGGACGGTGTTATTTGAGTCGAAGGCGCCGGTCATTGATGAGCCGTCATCAAAATGCGCGGTGCATGTAAATCCTTCATAACTTTCAGATGCGGGGATCTTAAAGGCGATCCAGTTCCCATGAATGATCATCGGGGTAGGCGGCGTAAACGGCGCAGGCGTATGCGAGTCGCCAATAATCACCGTTCCCGATCCACCGATCACAACGTCTCCATGTGAACCGACTGTCCCAACCAGCGCGGCATTTTTGCCGTTGATGAATACGGTGCCGGATACGGCGGAGGCCAGTGCGCTGCCGCAGGTGCAGGTGTCGCCCATTCGGGCGGCGGCGAGTCCGTCGAAGAACACGTCGGGGGATCCGGAGGCGATGGCTTTGGGGCCGTGTCCGGGCATGGGGCAACTGGTGGGATCGGTGAGGCGTGCGGCGGGCTTTGCCATGTGTGACTCCCTGTCATCGGATTAGCTGGGACCGACTGTATCAGACTTGCTTTGGCGGGTGTCTGACGGCGACTTGCTCGGTGTAGTCGCCAATCTAAACAGCGAAATCCAAGAGTGTTTAAACGAAGCTCTCTGACACGACTTTGGCCCTACACTTCCTTGCGCCACCCCCTACACCTAAGACAGAATCCGCCGGCTTGTGCGTCTACCCCGTGGCTTTTATCGTTCTCGGGTCACTGAAAACCAGTGATCGGGTTTGGTAGCCCGCGTGTTAGATGTACAGCGTCACCGTCACCGATCGTGATTTCGATCGGGGGTCTATGGTGGTCATGTACAGGGCGTCTTCGGGCGCGCCGGCTCCTAGCACCCGGTCTACCAACCTGTTCATGGCCGCCACCCTTCGTTTGGTAGCGAAAGGGTGAAGCCTTCACTAAAAGTGTTAGGAGTCTCATCCATGATCAAACCAACCCCAAACCCACCAGAAACCGATCCGGTTTCACCTTATCAGTTCCCCGATTCCAAGACCCTCAACGAAGCCGCCGAACGCGCCCTCGACCATTACCTCACCCCGCAACAACGCATCATGGGCAGTCATCACAAACATGACCCCATGTTCCTTGCCAATTCGGCCTACGACAGTGAGTCCCTGTTGGCCAACGCGAGCGAATCCCTCGGCTCCATCGCCGAAATGCTCAACAACTTCGCCGCCATTCTGGAGCCCGCCCACCGCAAAACCGCGCTGGGTATCGCGCAAGTGGTGATGGTCGCGGGGCTGGCTGTGAATCAGGCGTTGGATAACGTCGAAATCAAGACGTAATCGACAGCCCTTCCGTGGCGAAAACGTTGGTTGTTGCCACGGAAGGGCATCCCATGGACGGCCCGCCTGAACCCAAGCTGTCAAACACGAAAGTTTCATCTTCCCACCCCACGCAAGCGCCTACGATGCAGGCATAAGGTCGTGCTATTTCGCGTTTGATCCCAGGGGAGCCCCACCATGCGTGCCAATGTCGTCAAAGTGCTGTTGATCGCTGCAGCTGTCTCGGTATTGAGTGCCTGTTCGGGCTCCGGTGGGTTGACCACCACCAGTTGTTTTTCTTCGGATTGCCAGTCGCCGGAAGGGCGCGCCAGCGCCAATACGCTGAAGTTCGGCGGCACCGGTATTGGTGCCAGTCTCAACCAGTACAGCTCCGGCATGTTGCATGACGATTGAATAGAAAAGGGCGCCCATCGCGGGCGCCCTTTTTCGTATGGCCTAGATCGCGCCGATGCGCTCGACGACTTTCTGCAATGCCGGTCGCTTGGCCAGCCACTCAGCCTTGGTAATCCCCAGCAGCACCACATCAATACGCTCGCCGTCCTTGAGGATGTTCTGCCGTCTGACGCCCTCCAGCTCAAATCCGAACTTCTGATGCATTTTCACCACCGCCGGATTGCTCGCCAGCACTTCGCAATTGAGCTTTTCCAGCCCCGCTTCGGCAAATGCGTAATCCAGCATCCAGAACTCGACCACGCTGCCCAGGCCTTTGCCTTGTAGTTGAACGTCGAGGTAAAACGCCCAATCAGCCGTCTTCTGTACGGTGTTGATTGCATTGAGTGAAACAACGCCAACCGCGCGCTCTTCCTTGAGCACGACAAACACTTGCTGGCGCGAATTGTCTTTGAGGGACGTCAGCCAGTTCGCATGTTCCTGGTCGCTGATTTCATGGGAGGTGTACATGTACTTGCGCACGTCTTCCTGGTTTCGAAGGGTGCGGACGTGGGCCTGGATGGCGGGGTTGGCCTCGGTGAGGGGGACAAACTGCATGGTGCTTTCCTTGTCGCGCGGGAGCTTGAAGCTGAACCCGCGGGGTCGATCGTTGATGTTTCATGTTGTGTTTCCAGGCAGGCGCCTGGGAGGGTGGGATTTGGGCGTTTTGTTTTTTCGAGAGCAATCGCGAAATAAACACCAAATGTTTCAAGGCGTTATTGAACGGCGTCAGTGTTTTGCTCATAAAAAAGGGCGCCTATGGAGGCGCCCTTTTTCGTTTTACGTATTTCGCCCTGAAAGACTTACTGCGGCCCTGCCAGCCACTCGCCAATGACCTTCTGATATTTCCCGGTCACCTTGCTCAAGTGCAGCCACTGATCGACATACAGCTTCCAGCTCATGTCATCACGCGGCAGCAAATAGGCCTTTTCCCCGTACTGCATGAACTGCTCCGGGTTGACCGCGCAGAGACCGGGTTTCTGTTTCTGTTGATACCGCGCTTCGGAGGCGTCGGTGATCATCACGTCAGCCTTGTTGTCGAGCAGTTGTTCGAAGATCGTCACGTTGTCGTGCAAGGCCAGTTGCGCCTTGGGCAGGAAGGCGTGGACGAAGGCTTCGTTGGTGCCGCCGGCCGGTTCGACCAGACGCACGTTCGGCTGGTTGATCTGCTCGATGGTCTGGTACTTGGACTGGTCGGCGCAACGCACCAGCGGGATCTTGCCGTCGACGTCGAGGGTGTTGCTGAAGTAGGCCTTTTTCTGCCGCTCGAGCGTCACCGAAATGCCGCCCATGCCGATGTCGCACTTGCCGGCCTGCATGTCCGGCATCAGGGTTTTCCAGGTGGTCTGCACCCACTCGATTTTCACGCCGAGGCTGTCGGCCAGGGACTGCGCCATGGCGATGTCGATGCCTTCGAAACCGCCGTCCGCGCGTTTGAAGGTGTAGGGTTTGTAGTCGCCGGTGGTGCAGACACGCAACTGGCCTTGTTGCTGGATGGTGTCCAGGTGTGAGACTGGCTCTTGCGCATGGGCGGTGCTGGCCAGCGCCAGCAAACCGCAGAGGATCGTCGTGTTTTTTCGAATTGTCATGGAGATCGGGCTTGTGCAGTGGGAGTGCGGGCCAGTGTAGTGAAAGGGTTTGCCGGGTGTCATCCCGCGTCCGGCCCGAGCGTTCCCAGCCATGCCACCAACCCCACAATCAACAGCGCAATAACCAGCTCAAATAACACGCTGCGGCGTAGAGCATTGGCCGCCACCTGATGCTGCCCCGCGCGCAGCGATTGCTCCAGCAACGGGCCGAGGTGAAAGCGGTTCAGCGCCGCTAAAACCAGCATGCCGGCAAACAGCACGACCTTGATCGCCAGCAGCATCCCGTAGGTGCGGAGCAAGACGTCGTCCAGTGTCGGGCCGACGATGAACAGGTAATTCAGTACGCCGCTCACGGAAAGGATGAGCACAATCGCCGCGCCCACGCCTTCGAAACGTTTGACGGCATCGGCCAGCGAACGAATTCGCGCTTCGCTGAACAGAGCGTCGAGCCGTGACATCAAGATCAACGCCAGCATGGCGCCCATCCATGCACCCGCCGCGAGCAGGTGCAGGATGTCGCTGAGCAGATGCCAGGCGTTATCCATCGCCCCGTGCCCGCTCCAGGCCAGAGAGGCGAGGGCGAGTGCGCCGGCTATCGACGCCAGCCACACACCCGGCCAGATCATCAAGACGATCAGCGCAATCATCCGCACCGCCCACGCCAGCCCGACATCGGTTTCAAACAGCATCATTTGCAGATGCGGCCACAGCGCCGCGAATTCCGTTTCACCGCTCATGGCGCGGGTCATCAGCACCAGTCCGGCGACCGACAGCAATGCCCCGATCAACGCCATCCCGCGCAGCATCGGCCGACACCGCAGCGTCGCGTCAACGTTGTACAACCCAAACAACGCCACCCCGAACAACAGCAGCAAATCCACGTACAACGCCATCCGCAGGAGGATGTTGATCAGGTCGGCCATCGGTCACTTCACTTTGAACGTGACGTTGCCGGTGATCGGGTGAGTGTCCGACGACACCGCGCGCCATTCGACCTTGTAGGTGCCGGCCGGCAAAGGCGAGAGCGGGGTGACGAGCATGGTTTTCGGATCGCTGCCGGCGCTGACTTTGGCCTTCATCGGCATCGGCGAGTGGGCCATGCCGGGCATTTCGGTCATCACCAGTTTGGCGCCGGAGAACTGGGTCATCAGGTTCTCCGAAAAGCGCAGTTCGATTTTCTCCGGTGGCGCGCCGTCCGCGCCTTCGGCCGGGGTCGACGACAGCAGTTTCGGGTGGGCCTGGGCCAGGGTGCTCAAGAGCAATCCGGTGGCGAGGATGAAGGTTGTCTTGATCATGCGCATGCGAGGCCTCTTACCGCTCTTCGGCGGTGGATTTTCAGGGGTGGATGAAACGGATTCAGAACCACAGCCGCACGCCGAGGACGAGTCGCGCTTCGCTGCGATCCTCGCCTTCTTCCCGTGCGTAATCGGCGGTGTTGCCGTAGGTGCGGTTCCAGGTCACGCCGATGTACGGCGCAAACTCGCGGCGGATTTCATAGCGCAAGCGCAATCCGGCTTCGGTGTTCGAGAGGCCGGAGCCGAGGCCACGTTGCGGGTCGTTTTTGCCGTAGACGTTGAGTTCGGCGGTCGGCTGCAGGATCAGGCGATTGGTCAGCAGGATGTCGTAGTCGCCCTCCAGCCGTACCGCGCTCTGGCCGTTTTCGCCGATGAACGCCGTGGCTTCGGCTTCGAAGTTGTACAGCGCCATGCCTTGCAGACCGAACGCGGCCCAGGTTTGCGGGGCGCCGGGTTTGAAGTCCTGGCGCACGCCGCTGACCACGTCCCACCATGGCGAAATCGCGTGGCCCCACAGCGCCTGGATCTCCGCGTCTTCGGTCTTGCCGTTGCTGCGTTCGCCCTCGGAGCGCAGCCACAGACGATCGATGTCGCCGCCGATCCAGCCGGACAAATCCCAGGCCAGAGTGCTGGCGTCGTCGCCGTTCTGCCATTCGAGTTTGTCGGCGAGGAAGTACGTGTTGATCGCGCTGTCGTGCACCTGGTGGCCACCGGGGCTGGTGAACACGGCGGCGCGGTCGGCGTCGGTCAGCTTCGGGATCGGCGTGCGGCTTTCAGTTGGCGCGGCGGGCTGCATCATGCCGTCGTCCATGCTTTGCATATCGCCCATCTGGCTGTGGTCCATGCCCTGCATGTCGCTGGCGGCGAACGCCGAAGACAGCGTCAGGAGTGACAACGAAAACACGGCAAATCGAGTCATGGTCAGCGTCCTCATTCTTCCACCCGCACTTCACGGAACATGCCCATTTCCATGTGATAAAGCAGATGACAGTGAAAGGCCCAGCGGCCCAGCGCATCGGCGGTCACGCGATAGCTGCGGCGCGTGCCGGGGGGCATGTCGATGGTGTGTTTGCGCACCTGGAAGTCGCCGTTTTCGTCTTCCAGATCGCTCCACATGCCGTGCAGGTGGATGGGGTGGGTCATCATCGTGTCGTTGACCAGCACCAGGCGGATGCGCTCGCCGTACTTCAAACGCAGGGGCTCGGCGTCGGAGAACTTGATGCCGTTGAACGACCAGGCGAATTTCTCCATGTGGCCGGTGAGGTGCAGTTCGATCGTGCGGGCAGGTTCGCGGCCGTCGGGGTCTTCGAAGGTGCTGCGCAGGTCGGCGTAGGTCAGTACGCGGCGCCCGTTGTTGCGCAGGCCGAGGCCGGGGTCGTCGAGTTTCGGGGCGGTGGTCATGGCTTGCATGTCCACCAATGGGTTGTCTTTTTCGCTGTCGGGGTGCGACTGCATCGGGCCCATGTTCATGCTGGCGTGGTCCATGCCGCTCATGTCCATCGAGCCATGATCCATGCCGCCCATGCCCATGTCGTCCATGGTCACCAGCGGGCGCGGGTCCAGCGCCGGCACCGGGGCCGACAACCCGGCGCGGGCGGCAAGGGTGCCACGGGCGTAGCCGGTGCGGTCCATGGCCTGGGCGAACAGGGTGTAGGCGTCGGCAGCGGGCTCGACGATCACGTCATAGGTTTCCGCCACGGCGATGCGCAACTCGTCGACGCTGACCGGTTTGACGTGCAGGCCGTCAGCGGCGACCACGGTCATTTTCAAGCCGGGAATACGCACGTCGAAGTAAGTCATGGCCGAACCGTTGATCAGCCGCAGACGCAGCTTTTCACCGGGCCGGAACAGCCCCGTCCAGTTGGAATCCGGTGCGTGGCCGTTCATCAGGAAGGTGTACGTGGCGCCGCTGACATCGGCGATGTCGGTGGGATTCATCTTCATCTGCGCCCACATCGTGCGATCAGCGACGGTGGCGCCCCAGCCTTTTTCGCCGACGTCATGGATGAAATCGCCGACAGTGCGCTTGCGGAAGTTGTAGTAGTCGGACTGCTTTTTCAGGGTCTTCATCAGGCTGGCCGGCTCTTCGTCGGTCCAGTCGCTGAGCATCACCACATGCTCGCGGTCGTAGTGGAACGGCTCCGGCTCCCGGGCGTCGATCACCAGCGGCCCATAGACGCCGGCCTGCTCCTGCAACCCGGAATGGCTGTGATACCAGTAGGTGCCGTGCTGGCGCACCGTGAATTGATAGACGTACACGCCACCCGGTTCGATGCCGTGAAAACTCAAACCCGGCACGCCGTCCATGTTGGCCGGCAGCAGAATGCCGTGCCAATGGATCGAGGTGTCGGCCTTGAGCCGGTTGCGCACCCGCAGGGTCACGGTGTCGCCTTCGCGCCAGCGCAGCAGCGGGCCGGGCACGCCGCCGTTGATGGTCATCGCGGTGCGCGGCTGGCCGGTGAAGTTGACCGGGGTTTCGCCGATGAACAGTTCGAAGTCTGTACCGCTGAGCTCATTTACCTGGCCGGGGCTGTTCAACGCCCAGACCGGCGTACGCCACAGACCGAGGCCGCCGAGCAGACCGCCGGCGGCCAGGCCTTTGACGAAGGTGCGTCTTGTGGTGGTGGAAGGCATGCGCTGGAAGTCCCCGTTTGACGAATGACGGGGAGGCTAACCAGCGCCGGCTTTCAGTTGGCTGAGGCGCGGATTACAGTTGTGTCAGGTTCGGCGGCTGAGGTTGTCCGCAAGATCCCGAGCTTGTTGCGATGCGGCGAACCGCGAATCGCGATCGACCTCTTCACCGAAGATCGTTTTCTCGACAATCAACGTGTGCACATCGCTCACGCCGATAAACTCCAGCCACGCTTCCATGTACGGTTTCTGAAAATCGAAACGCTCGGCCGGCGTGATCGACTGCGCGGAAAAATCCATCCCCCGCGCATAGGCCACGACGGCTTTCTTGCCTTGCAGCAAACCTCGCAACCCGCGCTCCGGATCGAAGCTGAAGAGGATGTCTTTCTGCGACACCAGGTCGATGAAGTGCTTGAGCTTGTAGGGAATGCTGAAATTCCACAGCGGCACCGAGAAGACCAGCACATCGGCCCCGCGTAGGTGGGCGGCGAGGTCTTCGAGGGTCTGCCAGGCCGCTTGTTGCGACGGCGTCAGCGGTGTTCCACTCAGGCCTGCGTATTTGGCGTTCATCGCGTCCTCGTCGAACTCCGGCAGGTGCAGGCTCCATAAATCGAGCGTGCGAACCTGGGTCTGCGAATCATTTTGCTGATAGCGCTCAATGAAACGGTGCGCCACTTCAATGGACGCGGAGCGCTGTTTGCGGGGTGAGCATTCGATGTGCAGGAGGGTGGTCACGGTGGGCCTCGACATTCGGTTAGGGAAGGCGAGGCATTGCAACATAGCTGGCTTCTCACTATAAATTGTAAATAAATCGGCCATTGATCACATATTCAACTATGTTCGACGCCCTGTTGTTGAAGACCTTTGTCACCGTTGTCGACGAGGACGGCTTCAGCCGTGCCGCCGAAAAACTGCACCTGACCCAATCGGCGGTCAGCGGTCATCTGCGACGGCTGGAAGAGCAGATCGGCAAACCGTTGCTCAAACGCACGACCCGCTCCCAGCAGTTGACGGCGGATGGCGAGCGCTTGATCGCCTATGCGCGCACGATTCTGGCGCTGAATCGCGACGCCTGGGCACAGCTCACGCGCACGCCGTTTCAGGGAAGGGTGCGGATTGGCGTGTCGGAGGATTTTGTCGAGCCAAGGTTGTTGCGGGCACTGCAGGACTGCGCGGCGCAGCATCCGGGCATGGAGATCGATGTGCAGGTCAACATTCCCGGTACGTTGTTGAACCAGATGAAGCAGGGCAATCTGGAGTTGGTCATCGGGTCGCTGTGCGAGACCCGAGAGCCGGGGTTGTTGCTGTGGCAGGAACCGCTGGTGTGGGCGTGGTCGGCGCAACCGGTCGCCCAATTGCCGACGCCGTTGCCGCTGGCGCTGTTCCCCGAACCCTGTCCGTATCGCGAAGCCGCGTTGACCCGCCTGGCCCAGGCCGGCATTGCCCAGCGCACCGCGATGCTCTGCACCAGCACCGCTGGCTTGCGTGCCGCGGCGTTGGCCGGGTTCGCGGTGGCGCCGATGGCCGCCAGCCAGTTGGGGCAAGGCCTGGCGGCGCTCGGTGTGGAACTGGGTTTGCCGACGCTGCCGGACGCGGAGTTTCGCCTGTTCACGGCGAGTCATGCCGATCCACAGATGATCGAAGCGGTTTCCCGGGTGATCGTCGACTATTGCTCGGCGCGACGGGAGTGAAGCGTCCTACAACCCGAGACCTTCCTGAACCACCAGCAGCAGGTTGTTTTCCGTCAGGGCAATCGCATCCAGTTGTTGCCCGGTCTCGATCGTCTGCAACCACCAATGACTCTCGCCGTGTTCGTCGACGGTCCGCAGCAGGGAAGTGTCCCGGCCCGGCAGGACGATCTGCACGCGACCGGCACCGTCCTCGGTGAACCGCGCGATGGGATCAAAGGTCAGGCTGTGATGGTTGGCCTCGATGATCAATTGGTCGATAGCGTAGTCGTGCGTTTCGCCTTCCGGCGAACTTTCGCAAACATGGGTAGGATTTCGCCGAATCTTCAGTCCCACCTCGGTGACCGGTTGCAACCAGCCCTCGATGCGGTGATACAGGTCGTAGACCACCGCCGGCCAGCAATCGATTTCCAGTTCGGCGCAGGTGATGTCGTCCGCGTGGGTGTGCCGGGTTTGCTTGAGCTTCGCGGCGAGTTCGTCTGCTTTACTCATTTCGGGATCCCTGTTTTTGGTGTCTGCTTATTAATCGTAGACCTTTCAACGTAGTACAGCTTTGCCTTGCGTCATGCGCTTGCAACACTGGCATGACTCAATCAGCCCCTGACCACTTGACGGTCAGATCACAAAAACCATGGACGCCAGCGTCCCAAGGAACGGGAAGATGAAAAAGCTTTTTACAATTATGGCGCTGATTGCGCTGACGGTCGGTAGCATCGGCCTGAGTTCGGCGCGTCAGTCGCATGCCAACAAGGCACCCACGGAGTCAGTGGCGGGGGTGTTCGATTACTACCTGCTGACGCTGTCCTGGTCGCCGACGTTCTGCCTGACTCACAAGGATGATCCTCAGTGCACCGGCAAGGGCTACGGTTTTGTCCTGCATGGCCTGTGGCCGCAATACGCCAAGGGCGGCTGGCCGGAATCCTGCCCGCCGCTGACCAACCTGTCGGCCGCCGAAACCGCCAAGGGCCTGACGCTGTTCCCGACCAAAAAACTCCTCGATCACGAGTGGAGCAAGCACGGCACCTGCAGCGGTCTCGGTGCAATGGGCTATTTCGACGAAGCGGATAAAGCCGTGGCGGCGGTGACAATCCCGCAAGAGCTGCAACCGTTCAGCAACTCTTATTACTTCGAAGCGCAGGAAATCGCCGACCTGTTCCGCAAGAGCAATCCGGGCATCCCGGCAGACGGCATCGCCGTGATCTGCAGCGGCCCGGAACTCTCGGAAGTACGGGTGTGCATGGGCAAGGACCTGCAATTCGGCGCCTGCGGCAAGGGCGTGAAAACCCAGTGCCGGGCAGGGGATATCCGGGTTCCGCCGTCGCGCTGACCTGAGCGGTAACCGACCACAAAAACAGGCGCCTTTTCAGGCGCCTGTTTTTTTATGTTTACACGACAGGGCTTATGTCATCCGAGGATACGCCGATACCGTACAGCGGCACGGAAGCACCACCGACTCCATAGAAGGCAAGAAACTGAACAATGTTTGAATATATCTGGCGCAGCATCAATTCCCCAGGCTACTTCCCCGACGTACTGGATTGGATGATCCATATTCTCCTCAACCCGTTCATGGTGATGATGTGCCTGATGGCCGGAGCACTGACCGGTAAATGGTGGAGAGCCATCCCCTACGGCAGCCTCACGTGTTATGTGGTGTTCCTGAGCCGGTCGTCATTTTATCGGTGGGGAAGCATTTTTCCCTCAGCCGGCCTGCCTGCGCTGTTCATTGATGGCGCACTGTTGGCCCTTCTCGGCTTTTATTTGAACGGCGTACTCAGAACTCGCTCGGAAGCTAAACCCGAAGGCCATTGGTTGCGCTGGCTTTATAAAAACCTGAAGGTCGTCATGCAGATACTTGTGGTGATGTTCTGGGTGCTCGTCGTGCTGTTTGTCGTGGCCTTTACCGTCTCGGTTGCTACCCAACCGTCATTGGTGGATTAAGAGCATGGCGAGCTCTGAAAAATAAATCGCCTCGCAGGTCATCCATTTCCGCTGCGCGCCGATATCAACGGGGTCGGGATTGTCTCGGTGGCACTTGGTTGCCCCGCACTATCCGGTGGGCTACGCTCACAAAAAACAAGGGTTTCGGGCCTTTGCCCCTGTCGTACCTGCCCAGGACACGCTTTTGCCTATCCCCATTCACGATCCGCATCAGGCCCCCGGCGGCACACTCAAGCGTTTGCCGCTGCGCAAGGCGGCGGTGCTGTTCATCGTTGCGGTGTGTCTGTGCCTGTCCGGTCTGCTGTATTTGCAGATCGAGCAGTCGCGCCGGCAGGATCTGGCGAATGCGCAGATGTCTTCGGCCAACCTGACCCGGGCGATGGCGCAGCAGGCCGAAGACACCTTTCTGGCCGCTGATCTGGTGATGACCAGCCTGGTCGACTGGATTCAGGAAGACGGCTATGGCGCGGCGCAGAAGCCGCGTTTGCAGAGAACCTTCGCGCGCCGGGTGCAGCAACTGGAGCAGTTGCACGGCATGTTCCTGTTCGATCGCGAAGGGCAGTGGGTGATCACCTCATTCCCTGATCTGCCGCGTGGCAATGGCGTGGCGGATCGCGAGTACTTCAAGTTTCACCAACAGAACGTGTCGGCCGTGGCGCACATCGGCCCGGCGATCCGCAGCCGTGAAAACGGTGATTGGATTATCCCGATCTCCAAACGGGTCAACGACCGCGCCGGCAATTTCCAGGGCGTGTTGCTGGCCGGCATCAAGATGTCGTACTTCGACCGGTTCTTCAAAAGCTTCAGCCTGGATGACAACGGCACCATGTTCCTCGGACTGACCGACGGCACTTTGCTTGCGCGCCGGCCGTTCGACGATGCGTTGATCGGTACCTCGCTGGCCAAGGGCGAGATCTATCAGACGCTGCTTCCCAATGCCTCCGCCGGTACGGCGATGATCGATTCTGTGGTCGATGGGGTCACACGACTTTACGGTTATCGGCAGCTCGAAAGTTATCCGCTGGTGGTGTCTGCCTCTTCCTCGCGGGACACGATTCTCAAGGGCTGGCATGACCGCGCTTTCCAGTCCAGCGTGATCGTGGCGCTGGTGATGCTTGGGGTTGGGCTGTTTGGCTGGGTGTTCATCCATCAGGTGCGTGACGGCGAGCGGATCGAGAAAAACCTGCTCAAGGCCCAGCGGGCGCTGGAGCTGATTGCCACTCACGACAGTCTGACCGGGCTGGCCAACCGGCGCCTGTTCGAGCAATCGCTGGAGATTGAGTTCGCCCGGGGGGCCCGGCAATCGAGTCCGGTCAGTCTGATCATGCTCGATATCGATTTCTTCAAGCGCTACAACGATGCCTACGGCCATGTGGCCGGCGATCATTGCCTGACCCAGGTCGCTCTGGTGGTGAAGAACTGCTGCCAGCGCAAATCCGATCTGGCGGTGCGCTACGGCGGCGAAGAGTTTGCGGTGCTGTTGCCGGACACCGACATCAACGGCGCGCTGGCGATTGCCGGGCAGATCCGCCGCAGCGTCATGGACAAACACATCACCCACAGCGGCTCGCCCACCGGTTATCTCACCGTGAGCCTGGGCTGCTATTCGTTCATTCCGCTGGGCAACGACAGCCCGGAATTGTTCATCCAGCGTGCCGATGCGGCGCTGTATCAAGCCAAGAACGCTGGTCGCAATCGCGCTGCGGTGTTGTCGATGGACGGCGGCATTGGTGAGTTGATGCGTTCGGACCGCTGATCGCCAACATAAAAAAGAGCAGGCCACGGCCTGCTCTTTTTCGTTGGGGCGGCAGATGAAGTGCCGTGACTCAGAAGTCCACGGTCGCCGAGACTTTCAGCGTGCGCGGCGTGCCTTGGGTCAGGTACCCGCCGTTGGCCGAGGCCCAGTAGGCTTCGTTGGCGACGTTTTCCAGATTGGCTCGCAGGGTGATCTGTTTTTCGTCCAGTTTGAAGGCGTAGCGCGAGCCGAGGTCGAAGCGGGTCCACGCCGGAATGCTCTGGGTGTTGGCCGCGTTCAGGTACTGTCCGCCGGTGCGCAACATGCGGGCGCTGAGGGCGGCGCCTTCGAGGCCCGGAATGTCCCAGTCGGCGCCGAGGTTGAACTGGAAGCGCGGCACCCCGACGGCGCGGTTGCCGTCATTCACGCCGTTGGCGCTGCCTTCGAGTTCCGTCTTCATCAAGGTCGCGCCACTGAGCAGGCGCAGGCCGTCGAGCGGTTCGCCGTAGACGTTGAGTTCCACGCCTTTGTTGGTCTGCTGGCCGTCGACCCGGAAGATCCCGTCCTGGGTGTAGCTCGACGGCTGTTCGATGCGGTAGACGCCGAGGCTGGCGCCGTAGCTGCCCATGTCCAGGCGCACGCCGGCCTCGACCTGTTTGCTGCGCACCGGGGCGAAGGTTTCGTCGCGGTTGATCGCGGTGGTCGGCGGCGTCGGGCCCTTGGCCAGGCCTTCGATGCGGTTGGCGTAGAACGACACGTGTTCCCACGGCTTGATCACCAGGCCGTAGACCGGGGTGGTGATCGATTCGTCATAACTCGACGTGCGTGCCCCGGTGACGGTGCTCCAGCCGTCGACTTTCAGTGCCTGGCGGCGCACGCCGAGGGTCAGCAGGATGCGGTCATCGACGAAGCCGAGAGTGTCGGAAATCGCCTCGCTGCGCAGGGTGTTCTTGCCGGTGATGCGCGGGTCGTTGATGTCGCTGGCAAACGAGGTGGCGGGCGGGCGCGGCTTGTCGGTGACGTTGTACAGGTTGGTGCTGTAACGCCCGGCGCTGCCGATGGTTTCGTAGGCCGAGCGCTGTTCACCCCAGATGCCGGCCCAACCGAGGTTCAACTGATGGGTAACGGGACCGGTGTCGAAGCGACCGTTGAGCCCGGCCATTGCACTCTGGTTGTCCTCGTCGTGGGGCGAATAAAGCATACCGCCGCGGGCACTGCCGTTGAGATCGGTGACGGTCAGCGACGAGTAAACACCGTTCTCGCGGGTGTGCTTGGCACCACCGGACACGTAGGCGGTCCAGTTGTCGTTCAGGTCATATTCGGCGCGGGCCATGCCGAAGGTATCTTCGAGTTGCGAATAGCTCCAGCGCTGGGCGTAGCTGGCGTTGGCGTCCGGCACCTTGGGGGCTTTTGTCAGGCTCGAATCGACATAGATCACCGAGCGCCCCTGATTGATCACCTGCTTCTGATAACCGAAGTCGGTCGAGACCCGCAGGCGTTCACCGCGATAGTCCAGGCCGACGCTGAACAGCGACGAGCGCTGGTCTTCGTCATCGACTGCGGTGTCACCTTCGCGCTGCATCAGGTTGACCCGCGCACCGAAGCGGTTGTCTTCGCCGAAGCGCTGGCCCAGATCCAGATGCCCGCCGACCCGACCGTCGGCGCTGTAGTCGAGTGTGACGCTGCGGGTCGGCGTGTCCATGGCGCGTTTGGGTTGCAGGTTTATCCCGCCACCGATGCCGCTGCCGCTCGGGGTCACGCCGTTGACGAACGCGTTCGGGCCCTTGAACAGCTCGACCCGATCCAGCGCTTCGACGGCGATGATCTGCCGGGGCAGCACGCCGTAGAGGCCGTTATAGGAAATGTCATCGGAGGCCAGCGGCAGACCGCGGATCATGAACATCTGCGAGAAGTTGCCGAAGCCGTTGGACTGGCGCACCGAGGCATCGTTGAGCAGCACGTCGCCGACGGTTTGCGCCTGTTGATCGGCCATGGTCTTGGCGGTGTAACTGGTGACGCTGAAGGGCAGGTCGTTGACTTCCTGGTTGCCGAGCATGCCGACCTGCGCGCGGCGGGCGACCTGTTCGCCGCCGTAGGTGTCGCCGCTGTCATCGCGCAGGGCGCTGACGTTGGTGGCGCCCAGTTCCAGTGCGCCGTCCGCCGCGACTTTCGGGGCTACGGTGTAACCGTTGTGGCCTGTGCTGATCAGCTCGAAACCGCTGCCTTCCAGCAAGCGGGCAAAACCGCTCTGCACGGTGTAACTGCCTTGCAGGCCGGGGCTCTGGCGATTGCCCAGTTGCGCCGGATCGAACGACAACGGCACGCCGACGCTGACCGCAAATTGCGCCAGCACATGGCTGAGCAGGCCGGGGCCGATGTTGACACTTTGGCTGGTGCTTTCGCGGGTGCTGTCGGCGGCGTGGCCGAGGGTCGGCAGCAGCGCGCCGAAGGCCAGGGCAAGGCTCAGGTTCAGGGCCTTGAGCGGGAAAGTGGCGGGGCGGGACGTGGGCAATGCGGTCATTCGGCGATCCTGTCGAGCGCGTGGAATTGAAAGGTCTATCCACTCACCGAACGAGACGCGAAAAGGTATCAGTGAACATCGAAAATAATTTCACCGGGTTCAGACACGGGGTTCGACCGACAGCCAATAGCGGGTCAGGCTGTTGATGTTCAGCGGCAGGGTGTCGCTGAGCAGACGCAGACTGGCGTCGGTGTCGCGCAGGGAAAACGCCCCGGACACGCGCATCGCCGCGACGTCCGGATGACAGCGCAAGACACCCCGACGATAGCGGCTCAGTTCGCCGAGCAGTTCGTCCAGGCGCATGTTGCTGGCCAGCAGCATGCCTATGTCCCAGGCCAGGCTAGCGGTGTCGAAGGTTTCGGCGCTGTCGAAGCCGTTCAGTTTGAAGCGCTGGCGCTCGCCGGCCTTGAGCATTGCATTTTGCTTGAGCAGTTCCGGGGTGATTTGTACTTGCCCCTCCAGCACCGACACCAGGCTGCGCGAACCCTCGGTGCGCACGCAGAACCGCGTGCCGAACGCACGGGCCACGCCTTGTGGGGTTTCGACCATGAACGGGCGGGCGGCGGCATCGCTGGCGGTGTTGATCAGCACCTCGCCGTTGAGCAGCAGGACCCGGCGCTCGACCGGGCTGAAAGCGATGTTCACGGCGCTGTCGGTGTTGAGCAGCAACTGAGTGCCGTCCGGCAGTTGCAGCATTTTTTGCTCGCCGACGGCGGTGCGCTGATCGGCGGTCCATTGCTGCCACGGCACATGTTGCGAGGCGATGCCCAGTGGTCCCGCCATCAACAGCAGGCCGAGGCGGGTGAGCGTCTGACGACGGCTGAGGCCTTCTTGGCGCGAAGCCCGTTGCAAGGTCTGGATCGCCACATTGGCCGGCACACTTCGTAAATCCCCCAGCAACGCTTCGGCCCGCAGCCAGGCCTGGGCGTGCTCGGTGCTGCGGTTGCGCCACTGGGCGATGGCCTGATGATCGGACGGCGAGGCGCTGCCCGAATGCAACTGCACCAGCCAGTCGGCGGCTTCACCGAGAATCTGCGGATTGATCATCGACGAACTCATCAGGCGACACTCAGGCAGGCAATGAACGCGGCGCGCATGTGGCGTTTCACGGTGATCAGCGAAACACTCAGGCGCGTGGCGATCTGCGCGTAGGTCAGGCCTTCGATCTGCGACAGCAGGAACGTGTCGCGGGTCTGCGCCGGCAACTCGCGCAGCAACGCTTCGATGCGCCACAGGGTTTCGAGAATCAGATAACGGGTCTCCGGCGACGGCACCTCGTCGGCGGGGAGACTGGCGATGGTTTCCAGGTAGGCGCGCTCGATGTCCTGACGGCGCCAGCGGTCGATCACCAGACCTTTGGCGATGTGCGTCAACAGCGCCCGGGGTTCGCTGCCCAGCGGTTTGATCACCTGGCGGGTCAGCAGGCGCAAGAATGTATCGTGCGCCAGGTCGGCCGCATCGCAGCGATTGCCCAGCTTGCGCTGCAACCAGCCCTGCAGCCACCCGTGGTGTTCGCTGTAGAGCGTCTGGACTTGCTGATTCAAGGGCTGATCGAGGGACGACATGAAGGGCAGATACTCGTTTCGGGCGTCCGTTGCCTGGTTGCAATGTAGAGGTGCAATCGAGAGTGCGAAAAGTGTGCAATTAAGAATTGATCGCATTCTAGTGGCACGGAACGAGCGCTGGCAATTGCCCCCCGACACTTTCTTTTCTGACGCCAACCAAGTGGCCTACTCGTCTTCCGGGAGATTGGCTATTTGCCTGACCCGCCCCCGGGACTAACGTAGCCACACATTCACTCGCCCCGGAGAACCACCATGAAACCTCGTGCCGATTTCTACACCGCTTCACCAGACGCCCTGAAAGCGATGATCGCCCTGGAAATCGCCGTTTCGAAACTGCCGCTGGAAAAGACCCTGATCGAACTGGTCAAGCTGCGCGCCTCGCAAATCAATGGCTGTGCGTTCTGCATCGACATGCACACCACTGACGCGATCAAGGGCGGCGAAACCCCACGTCGATTGTTCGCCGTGACGGCCTGGCGCGAAGCCCCGTTCTTCACCGACCGTGAACGCGCCGCGCTGCTGTGGACCGAATCCCTGACCCAACTGAGCCTGACCCACGCCCCGGACGAAGATTACGAAGCGGTCGCTGCCCAGTTTTCGCCGAAAGAAATGGTCGACCTGACCGTGGCGATCAGCACCATCAACAGCTGGAACCGTCTGGCCGTGGGCTTTCGCAAAACCCCACAAGCCTGATCGGTCAATGTGCATCGGCACTCGGCGCGGCCGGTGGTTGCACCTTGCGCATCAAGGGCACCATCGCCGTGGCGATCACGAAGCACACCATGATCATCAGGAACGTGTCGCCATAGGTTTGGGTCTGCGCCTCGCGGTAGGTCAGCAGCCATAACTGATGCAGGCCGGCGGTGATGCCGACGTCACCGCTCTGACCCAGTGCGGCGAAGTTGCCGCCGACCTGGGCCAGCCACTGATTCAACGCTTCGTTGCTGCTGTTCAGATGCTCCGCCAACCGCGTGAAGTGCAGGTTGGTGCGGTCGTTGAGAATGGTCGCGCAAGCAGCAATCCCGATCGCACCGCCCAGGTTGCGCATCAGGTTGAACAGGCCCGAGGCGTGTTTCAAACGCGCTGGCGCCAGCCCGCCAAGCGTCAGCGTCACGGCCGGCGGCACCGCCAGTTGCTGGGCAATCCCGCGCAGGGCTTGCGGCAGCATCAATTGCCCGGCACCCCAATCGTGGGTGATCGGACTGAATTCCCACATCGACAATGCAAACAACGCCAGGCCCGCCATCATGATCCAGCGCAGATCGATGCGATTGGCCAGAAAGGCGTACAGCGGAATCGCCATGATCTGGAACACCCCGGTGGAAAAAACCGCCAGACCAATGTCCAGCGCACCGTAGCCACGCACCCGGCCGAGAAACAGCGGCGTCAGGTAAATCGTCGCGAACAGGCCGATCCCGGTGACAAAGGAAAAGAAGCAGCCGAGGGCGAAATTGCGATCCTTGAGCGCGCGCAGGTCGACGATCGGATTGGCCACGTGCAGCGTGCGGCCAACGAACGCCACACCGGCCAGGGCGCTGATCCACGCGGTGGTCAGGATGGTCTGGTCGCTGAACCAGTTCCAGCGCGGGCCTTCTTCGAGGGTGTATTCCAGGCAGCCGAGAAACAGTGCGAGAAACACCATGCTCAGATAGTCCGCGCCCTTGAGCAGCGACAGTTCCGGCTGATCGATCTTGACCAGCATCGGCACCGCTACGGCGACGAAAATCCCCGGCACCAGGTTGATGTAGAACAGCCAGTGCCAGGACGAGATGTCGGTGATCCAGCCACCGATCACCGGGCCCAATGTCGGCGCCAGCGAGGCCACTGCACCGATGGTCGCAGCGGCGATCACCCGTTGTTTGCCGGTGAAGAAAAAGAACGCCGTGGTGAACACCAACGGAATCATCGAGCCGCCGAGAAACCCTTGCAGCGCCCGAAAGGCAATCATGCTCTGGATGTTCCAGGCCGCGCCGCACAACAGGCTGGCAAGGGTGAAACCGACGGCCGAGGCGCAGAACAGCCAGCGGGTCGAGAACACCCGCGACAGCCAACCCGACAGCGGGATCACGATGATCTCGGCGATCAGGTAACTGGTCTGCACCCACGCCGTTTCATCGGTGCCGGCGGACAACCCGCCGCCGATATCCCGCAGCGAGGCCGAGACGATCTGAATGTCCAGCAACGCGATGAACATGCCGATGCACATGGTGGCGAAGGCGAACACTTTGGTTGCCGTCGCCATCTCGGCGGCATTGAACGGCTGCGCAGGGACGGCGAGGGCGCGGCTCATGGCGCGCTGGCCACGGCGGTGGTTTCAGGCTGGGCACGGGTGTCGACTTCAGCCGTCACCGACAGGCCCGGACGCAGGTGACCGAGCACGCCGTCGGCGGGGTCGAGCAGGATCCGCACCGGCACACGCTGGACGATCTTGGTGAAGTTGCCCGTGGCGTTTTCCGGCGGCAGCACGCTGAACTGCGAACCGGTGGCGGGGGCGAGGCTGTCGAGGCGACCGTGGAATTCCTGGCCGGACAACACGTCGGCACGGATGCTCACGCGCTGGCCGGGTTTCATCCGCGCCAACTGGTCTTCCTTGAAATTGGCATCGACCCACAGACCGCTGGCCGGCACCACCGACAATTGTTGCGAACCGGCCTGAGCGTAGGCGCCGACCCGCGCGCGGCGGTTGCCGATCACGCCGTCGACCGGGGCGCGCAGTTCGGTGTAACCAAGGTTGAGTTGCGCCAGATCACGCTCGGCCCGGGCTTGCTGGAGGGCGGCGCGGGCCTGTTGTTTCTGGGTTTCGATCACGGTGAGTTGGCGTTGCGCAGCCAGCAGTTCGGCCTGGGCCTTGGCGCTCAAGGCTTGCGCGGTCTTGAAGGTGGCGTCGGCCCGTTGCGCACTTTCCACCGAGACTGCATTGGTGGTCACCAGGCGTTTGTAGCGTGCGTTGTCGTCCCGGGAACGGGCGGTTTCGGCACCGGCAGCATCGATGCCGGCGCGGGCCTGACCGATCACCGCTTGTTGCAGTTGTTCGGTGGCGTCGAGGTTGGCCAGCAGCGCTTCTTCAGCGGCGACGGCGCCTTCGGCCTTGGCCAGATTGGCGCGATAGTCGCGGGCGTCGAGGCGGATCAGCACGTCGCCGGCCTTCACCGGCTGGTTGTCGCTGACCAACACTTCTTCGATGTAACCGGCGACTTTCGGCCCGATCACCGTGACGTCACCGCCAATGTAGGCATCGTCGGTCTCTTCGAGAAATCGACCGGCACCCCACCAATGCGCGGCGTACAACCCGGCGAACACCAGCGCGGCCAGACCCGCAGTGGGCAACAGCAGGCGTTTGAGCAGGGGAGGTTTGGAAGCGCTGACCGGAACGGCGAGATCGGGTTCAACGGTGGGCATGCTGGTCATGGCGTAATACCTGCGGCTGATACCGGCAAAAACGGGTTGTTATTACGGCTGTAATATGACGCAGGTAATATTTTGTGGCAAATGATTTTTGCTGCCGGCCGTCGTTTGCTTATCGCAGCCAGTTGCCGGGCGTCGTGCCGGTCATGGTCTTGAAGAACGCAATGAATGCGCTGTCGCTGGCGAAACCCAGTTCAAACGCGCAATAGCCGAGGTTGCGCCCGGTAGCGAGCAATTCCATGGCGCGCATCAATCGCCATTGCTGGCGCCATTGTTGATAGCTCATGCCGGTTTCCTTCTGGAAGATCCGGCCGATGGTGCGGCTGCTGGCGCCGATCTGTTGCTCCAGCACTTGCAGCTCCGGTGGCAGTTGCTCGGGGCGTGCAAGCAGAGGCGCCAGGCGTTTGTCTTGCGGCAGCGGCAGCAGCATCGGTTGCTGCGCCGCGTCACGGATTTCACTCAGGCACAGCCCCAGCAGATGGACGAATTTGCCCTGCTGCCAATCGGTGGCGAAATCGGCCATCGCCATCGGTTCCAGCACGGCGCGCAGCAGCGGGCTGACCTCGATCACGCAGACCTGTTGCGGCAGCTCGCGACACAACTCGGGTGTCAGGTAGATGGAGCGGTAATCGACGCTTTGCTGCATCACCGCCCGATGCGTGACGCCACCGGGAATCCACGCCGCCCGCGACGGCGGCAGCAGACACAGCTGCTGCGCCAGCGTGATGCGCGTGCAGCCCTGTCGGGTGTAGAGCAGTTGCCCGCGCTGATGCCGATGCAGGCCGGAGTCGTGATCGCCGAGGGTAGAGGCGATGCCGATTACCGGCGCAGGGAAGCGATCCGGGTCAAAACGGTCGTGGGCTTCGAGCCAGGCCATGGGTTGTCCGATTTCAACGATAAATTGTCAGGGTTTGGATAATACGTCAGTTGCCTCTTTTTAAACTCCTCGGCGTTTTTGTTGAGGAGTCATGGTGATGAGCCATAGAAAGTTTTTGATGTTGGCGATTGCGCTGCTGATGTTTCCGCAAATCGCCCAGACCCTGTTCAGCCCGGCGCTGGGGGATATCGGCCGTGCATTTGATGTTGGCCCGCAAGCAGCGGCGCAAACCCTGTCGGTGTACTTCCTGGCTTTCGCGTTTGGTGTGGTGACGTGGGGCCGGGTGTGCGACCGGATTGGCCGGCGGCCCTCGATGCTCGCCGGTCTGGCGATTTATGCGGTTGCCTGTGTACTCGGCTTGAGCGTGCGCAGTTTCAACGGTTTGTTGATGGCCCAGGCGCTGGCGGCATTCGGCGCCGCCGTCGGCTCGGTGGTGACCCAGACGCTGTTGCGTGACCGCTATCGCGGGAGCGAACTGGCCCAGGTGTTTTCTCTGGTGGGCATGGCACTGGCGGCCAGCCCGGCCATCGGTTTGTTCAGCGGCGCGAGCCTGGTTCAGGGCTTCGGTTATCGCGGCGTGCTCGGTGCGCTGCTGTTGCTGGCATCGGCCTTGTGGATCTGGAGTTGGCGCAACCTGCCGGAAACCCGTCCGCCACAACTCACCTACGTTGGCCTGTTCGCAACCATGGGCGACATGTTGCGCGATCCCCGTATCTGGCGTTCGGCGCTGTGGATTGCATCGTTCAACGTCGCATTGTTCAGCTATTACAGCCTCGGGCCTTTTCAGTTCGAACGTCTCGGACTGAGCAGTTCATGGTTCGGCTACAGCGGCGTGATGCTCGCATTGGCCTCAGGGTTTGGAGCATGGCTCAACAAACGCTTGCTGCACATCGGTTGCAGGCCGCTGCAGTTGATTC
Source organism: Pseudomonas allokribbensis (assembly GCF_014863605.1). Lineage (NCBI taxonomy): Bacteria > Pseudomonadati > Pseudomonadota > Gammaproteobacteria > Pseudomonadales > Pseudomonadaceae > Pseudomonas > Pseudomonas allokribbensis. Next base: position 4,428,469 of record NZ_CP062252.1, on the reverse strand, counting down.
GCCTTGCGGCCCTCACTGGTTTACTCGGTGGCATCGGCGTGTGGCTGTTGCAGACGCATGTCTGGTTCGTGCTGCCGATGCTGCTGGTGGTACTGGCGTTCGGCATGGCGATCCCGAACATTCTGGGCGCAGCACTGAGCAATTACACCGATCGTTTGGGCACCGCCGGCGCATTGCTGGGGCTGTTTTATTACCTGCTGATCGGTGCGGGATTGATGTTGGCAGCGTGGTCTCAGGCCCTCGGGGAAACCCTGATGATCTGCAACTTGCTCGCGTTATTGCTGGCGATCCGCGCTAAAAAGGCATTTGTTTAAGAAATGTAAGCAACGTAGGAAGCGTCTTGCAATTGTGTAGGAAGGCTCTGACTATCACTGCAATTGATGGGATGGCATTAAGCCATTTGATTGCAAGGATGTTGAGTGCCGTATTCGATTCGCGCTGTTACCCGTTGTAGTTTCCTGCCTCGCCCGCTGTTGTCGGCCTTGTTGTTGAGTGTGTGTGCGCCCAGCGTTCTCGCCGCCGAAGCTCCAGCCCCGGGCCAGGAAGTGCTGCGCCAGCAACAACTGCAACAGCGCGATCTGCAACAACTGCAACTCGAACAGCGCAAGCGGCAACTGGAGCGCGGCGCGTTCGGCCCGGCGCCTGCCACCCCGGCCATTGCTGAATCGATCAAACCTGACGAACGTTGCTGGCCCTTGAGCGGCACGCGCATCGGCGGTGTCACGCTGATCGATAAGGACAAGCTCAACGCCCGGATCAAACCGCTGCTGGCACCGTGTATGGGTGTCGGCCAGATCAACCATTTGCTGGCGACCATCACTGCGCTGTACGTGGAGAAGGGCTACATCGCCAGCCGGCCGTACCTGAGCAGTGCGCCGGCAGCGGGCCAGTCGCTGGATATCCTGATCGACGAAGGCTACATCGAATCCATCGAACTGGCCGACCAGAGCCTGCCGGTGTCTCTCGGCGGTGCATTCCCGGGCATGCTTGGCAAGCCGCTGAACCTGCGGGATCTGGAGCAGGGGCTGGATCAGTTGAACCGTCTGCGCTCGCTGGATCTGACCGCCGACATCGCCCCCGGCAGTCAGCCCGGTGCGTCAAAAATCATCTTGCGGTCACGGACCTCGGGGCAGTCGCGCTGGGCACTCGGGGTCGGTTTCGACAACCTCGGCAGCGTCAGCACCGGCCGCGATCGCGACACGTTCAGCCTGACGCTCGACAGTCCGCTCGAACTCAACGACCTGTTGAGCCTCAGTGCCAGCGACACGCTCAATCAGGGCGACCGCTACAGCCGCAACGCCAGCCTCTATTACGCAATTCCCTACGGTTACTGGACGTTCAGCACCTTCGCCAGCCACGCCGAATATCGCGCACCGTTCAAACTCAGCGCGGCGACCCTGCACAGCACCGGCATCACCGATCAGCTCAGCCTGCGCGCCGACCGCGTGTTGTGGCGCGACCAGAGCCATCAGCTCAGCGCCAACCTGCAACTGGCGCACAAGGATGTCGACAGCTATCTGGAAAACGTCCGCCTCGGTATCCAGAGCCCGACCCTGACCGTGGCCGAGGCCGGGCTCAATCTGTTCTGGCTCGATCGCGCGGTGTGGAACCTGGATTTCAACTACGCCCAGGGCCTGCGCTGGCTGGGTGCCGACGACGATGCCGATCATCAGGTCAAGAACCTGCCCAAAGCACAGTTTCGCAAGTACCGCGCCGGCCTCAGCCAGTGGCGCAACGGCCAGCTCGGCGCGCAAGCCTGGCAATGGCAGAGCCAACTGAACGTGCAGTACAGCCCGGATCCGTTGCCGGCGATCGAACAACTGCTCGGCACCGACGATTCCGCCGTGCGCGGTTATCGGGTCAGCAGCGCGTCCGGTGCCAGCGGTGCGATCTGGCGCAACACCTTGCGCCTGCCGCTGCGCAGTGATTTTCCCGTGCAGCTCACCCCGCGAATCGGACTTGACCACGGCTGGATCAAGGCCGACCACGGCGCCTCGGTTCAACGCCTGAGCGGCGCCAGCCTCGGCCTCAACCTGGGCTGGAAAAACCTGCAAGTGGATGTCGATTACCAACGCAGCCTCAACACCCCGACCGGTCTGCACAGCGAGCCTGAAACCTGGCTGATGCGGGTCGGATTACAGATATGAACGTCAGTGAACAACAGCCATCGGACCTGAGCGCGACAGCCGTGGCCTTCTACTCAACGCGCAACGTGATGCCGCACTACATGGAGAGTTTTTTATGCCAATGAATACCTTTGCGTTTCATCTTTCCCCACGGGGCAAACTGCGCTGGGCCATCGCCAGCCTGTTCCTGGTCGCTCATCTGCCGGGCGCCATGGCCGGTGGTGTGGTGGTCACACCCGGCCCCGGCGGCACCGCGCAATTGCAGAACCAGGGCGGCGTGCCCATCATCAATATCGTGGCGCCTAACGGTTCGGGCCTGTCGCACAACCAGTTCCTCGACTACAACGTCGACCGTCAGGGCCTGGTGCTGAACAACGCCTTGCAGGCCGGGCAATCGCAGCTCGCCGGACAACTGGCGGCCAACCCGCAATTGCAGGGTCAGGCCGCGAGCGTGATCCTCAATGAAGTGATCAGCCGCAACCCGTCGGCCATCAACGGCGCCCAGGAAATCTTCGGTCGCTCCGCCGACTACGTGCTCGCCAACCCGAACGGCATTTCGGTGAACGGCGGCAGTTTCATCAACACGCCGAACGCCAATCTGGTGGTCGGCCGTCCCGAGCTGAACGACGGCAAGCTGCAAGCCCTGAGCACCCGTGACGCCACCGGTCAGTTGCAGATTCAGGGCGGCGGGCTGCGCAATGGCGAAGGCTCGATCAACCTGATCGCACCGCGCATCGACAGCCAGGGTGCGATCACTGCGCGTGATCAACTGAACCTCACCGTCGGGCGCAATCAGATCGACTACGCCAGCGGCCAGGTGAAAGCCGTGGACCCGGCGGGCAACACCACCGATCAACGGATCGACGCCAGCCTGTTCGGCGCGATGCAGGCCGGGCGCATCAACATCGTCAGTACCGCTGAAGGTGCAGGCGTGAAGGTCGGGGCTGTGCAAGTCGCCGGGCGTGACGGCGTACAGATTCGTTCGGCTGGCGACTTGAGCGTCAGCGGCCAGGCGATCCCGGACAGCCTCGATGTGACCCGCGCCGGCATCCGCAGCAGCCAGGGCGACGTCGGTCTGCACAGCGGCAAGGATCTGACGCTGGCCGCCACCGACGTCAGCGGTCGTGATGTGAAGGTCGATGCCAAACGCAATCTGACCTTGACCACCGTCGAGAGCCGCAAGCTCCAGGAACAGCGCGAGAACTGGAACAACAGCACCATCGGCATCACCTGGGAAACCTACGAGCGCACCAAGACCGACAGCGATTCGCGCCAGCACGGCAGCCAGATCGTCGCCAGCCGCGACGCGCAACTGTCGTCCGGCAAAGACACCGAACTGAAAGCCGCCAAGGTCGAAGCGAAGAACAACCTCAGCGTGCAAAGCGGCGGCGACCTGCGTTTGACCGCCGCCACTGAAAGCCACACCCAGACCGATCAGGGCAAGCACCGCAAGCACCTGTGGAAAGCCGATTGGGACAGCAGCAGCGAAGAGCAGCGCAGCGTCACCAGTCAGTTGAAGGGCGGCAACATTGCGCTGCAAACCGCTGCACTGTTGCGCTCCGAAGGCGCCGAGCTGAACAGCGCCGGCGATCTGCAACTGGCCGGCAAACAAGTGGAAGTCACCACCGCGACCCGCACTAACCGCAGCAGCGATAACCGCTATTCCGGTGATCTGGTCGGCGGCGGTTTCTTCGGCAAGACCGGCGACGCCGACAAGGGCCAGACCCAGCATCAGGGCAGCAAGATCAACGCGGCCGGCAAACTGGTGGTCAAGGCAGACGACGTGCGCATCAGCGGCAGCCAGGTGCGTGGCGGCCAGGACGCCAGTGTGATCAGCGACAACGGTTCGCTGACCATCGACGGCGTGCAGGACACCTCGCACAGCAACAACCACGACAAGGACAGCAAGTTCTTCGGCATCACCAAGGACGAGTCCCGGCAGAACAGCAAGGACAGCACCACGGTGCGCAGCGAGCTGGTGTCGGACAGCAACCTCAAGCTGAAAAGCGCCAAGGACATCGAAGTCGCCGGCTCCACGGTCAAGGCCGGCGGTTCGCTGACGGCGGATGCGGCGGGTGATGTGAATGTGCATTCGACGCAGAACACCCACGACAGCAGCAACAGCACACAGACCCGTGGCTTCGACGCTTATGCCAAGGAGCAGACGGCGGAGCAATATCGCGCCGGCGTGCATTACGAAGACAAGGCGCAAACCGTCACCGCCAACGACGTCACGCAGCAGGGTTCCAGCCTCAGCGGCGGCAGCGTGCAAGTGAAAGCGGGCGGCGATGTGACGCTCAAGGGCGCCGAGGTGAAGTCCACCGCCGGCGACACCACCCTGAGCGGCAAGAACGTTTCGTTGCTGGCCGAGCAGGACAGCCACAATACTTCGACCGAGACCCGCAGCACCGGCGGCGGTTTCTACTACACCGGCGGCCTCGACCGCGCGGGCAGCGGCGTGGACTTCTCGCACAGCACTTCGCAAGACACCACCGGCAAAACCACCGCGCAAACTACCGGTGTGCAGAGCAGCGGCAGCCTGAACATCAACGCTGACAAACTCGTCACCGAGGGTGCGCAACTCAAGTCCGGCAACGGTCTGAACGTCGCCGCCAACGAAGTGGACAACCGTGCCGCCAGCAACACCGAGAGCAGCACCCACAAGGAGAGCAACTGGTCGGCAGACATCGGCGCCAACGTCGAGTACAAAGACATCGCCCGGCCGATTGCCGGCGCGGTGAAAGACGTGCTCGACGGCAAGGTGCCGGACAAGGACGCACTGGCCAATCTCGGTCAGCCGAACGTCGGTATCGACGTGGCGGTCGGTCATGCCAGCGCGGATAAAACCGAGCAGAGCAGCAACGCCGTGGTCAGCCAGTTCGACGGCAAGACCGTGGACGTGAAGGTCGGCGGCACGCTGCACGACCAGGGCACCCAGTACAACGCCAGCGCCGGCAAAGTGAACATCAGCGCTGACAAACTGGTGGCCGATGCCGCGAACAACACCCGCAGCAGCACCGAAAATTCTGTGGATGCCAAGGTCGATGTGCGTGTCTACACCAAGACCGGTGAAGACGTGAACGTGGCCGGCAGCGGCGCGGGCGGCAGCAGCCAGTCGAGCAAGAACAGCGCCACGGCGGTGGTCGGCGGTTACGCTGGCAATCAGGGCGTGAACATCAATGTCGCCCGCGACGCACAGTTCGAAGGCAGTCGTTTCGACGGCGGGCAGGGCGGTGTCAGCGTCAAGACCGGCGGTGATCTGGCCCTGAATCAGGCCAACGACCGTCAGAGCAGCGACAGCTCCAGCCTGCGTGGCAACGGCTCGCTGACCGTCGGCACCTTGCCGGGCACCGACGGCACCAATGTCGATCTCGGCGCCGGGTTCCAGCTCGATCACAAAGGCAACCAGACCACCGACACCCAGGCGCATGTCGCCAGCATCAGCGGCAACGGCCCGGTGCAATTGAGCAGCGGCGGCAATCAGGTTCAACAAGGCACGAAGATCGATAGCGTCGGCAACATCGACCTGAAGGCCGACGGCAAGCTCGACCTGCAAGCGGCCACCGACACGCACGTCGCCACCGGCAGCAATCTCGGCGGTGGCCTGAAGGCGGGCGGCAGCAAAACCAGCAGCGAGAAGAGCCGTGATCAGGGCGGCAACCTCAGCGGCAACTTCAACATCGGTCGGGTCAACGAGAACACGCAGACCCTCACCGGTGGTCAGCTCAACAGCCAGAACGGCATTGCGCTGAGCGGCGACTCGGTGCGCCTGCAAGGCACTCAGGTCAGCGCGCCAAACGTCAACATCGACGCGCAGAAGGGCGGCTTCGTTCAGGAGTCCGCGCAGTCCAGCGACAACCGCAACAACTGGAACGTTGCGCTGAACGCCGGCGGCAATCTGAGCAAAAGCACCCCGACTGCCGCCGATGAAAAAGTCAGCAGCGATCACGGCTTCAATGCCGGGGCCAAAGTCGGCGTGGACTACCTGCAAGGCACCACCCAGCAGAACAGTCAGATCAAGGCTGACACTGTGGTGCTGAACAGCGCGGGCGATGCGAGCCTGAGCGGTGCGCGGATCGATGCGCGCGACGTCAGCGGCAAAGTGGCCGGTGATCTGACGGTCGAAAGCCGTCAGGACACCAGCACTCATGCCAAGGTCGATGTGGATCTGGGCCTGACCGCCAAGAAGACGCCCGCGGATGACAAAGGCAAGCTGGCCGGCACCGACTACAAGCCAACGCTGAAAGTCGACGGCGAATACGCGCACAAGGACAGCGTGAAACAGGCTTCCGGTATCAGCGGCAGCCAGGGTGTGAACCTCACTGTCGGCGGCGCTACGCAACTGACCGGCGCGCGGATTTCCGCCACCGGGGGCAACGTCGATCTGGGTGGTTCGAAGGTCAGCAGCAGCGACCTGAGCAACCGCGACTACGGCGTGAAAGCCGGGTTGGATCTGCCGCACAAAACCGAAGAAAACGCACCGAAGGTTTCCCTTGAAAACGGTAACCTGAAAGTCGGCCCGGTGACCTTGAGCGGTCACCTGGACAGCCAGTCCCTGCAAGCGGGGATCGACGAAAGAGGTTGATTCGTCGGCAATAAAAAAGGTGGGAGCCCGGTAACGGGCTCCCACCTTTTTTTGTAGCGGTTAAACCGCGGTCAGCGTTTGAACGGTCTGCCGCTTGAGCAGTTCCTCCACAAAGCGTTTGCCGAATTGCTCCAGGTACTGACGCTGCAACAGGCACTCGTGGGGGGCTTCGACGTCATGCCGGATCAGCTCGCCGCTGATGTACGGCGACCACAGCGACGGCTGCTGTTCGTCTTGGCGCAGGATGTCTGCGGTGGCACGGATGAACAACATATCGCCCCGGTACTGTTCGTACTGCGTCCTGCCCAGCAACTCCAGCATCCGCTTCGAATCGTCGACCAGACGGCTCAGGAACTCGTCGCCGATCTGCCGGCTGCCGAGCACTTCTTCCATCGCACTTTTCAGACCCTTGAGACCGGCCCGTGGCGTGCCGACGATGGCGCGGGTCATGCGGCTGATGATCATCGCATCGTCGAGTTTCAGTGAGGCCGGGCCACCTTGCAGCGGGTAGCTGTCGAACATGCAGAGGAAGCTCACCTCACGTCCCCGGGCCTGCAACATCGCCGCCATGCGCAACGCCAGGTTGCCACCCACCGACCAGCCGGCCAGTTGATACGGCCCCTCGGGATGCAGCTCGATGATGCGTTGCAGGTATTCCTCGGCCAGTTCATCCAGCGACTCGATCACCCGCGTCGGATCGCGCAGGATCGGCGATTGCAACGCGTACAGCGGTTGATCCTCGGGCAGGTACGGCAGCAGTCCTGCGTAGGGCCAGGCAATCCCGCCGCCGGGGTGGATGCAGAACAGCGGCGGCCGCTTGCCTTCGGTGCGCAGTGCCAGCACGGCGTCGAACGGATCGCTGGCACCGGTGTTGTGTTGCAGGCGTCGGGCCAGTTGTCGCGGGGTCGGTCCTGCGAGGAAATCGGCGATGCCCAGCGCAATGCCGAACTGTTCCTTGATCCGGCTGACCAGTTGCAACCCGAGCAACGAATGCCCGCCGAGGTCGAAGAAACTCTGGTTGGCAAACACTTCGCTGCAGCCCAGGGCTTCGGCGAACAGGTTGCACATCGTCGCTTCTTCCGGGGTCTGCGCAGGCGACAGTTCGGCTGCGTCCTGCCGCGTCGGCGCGGGCAGGCGATCGACGGCCAGTTTGCCGTTGGGGGTCAACGGGAACTCGGCCACGCGCATGATCACGCTCGGCACCATGTGTTGCGGCAGGTGCCGGCCGAGCGCCTGTTTCAGTTGCTGGCTGTCGAGGCTTTCATCCTTGCTCGCCACATAGCCGACGATGGCCGGACCGTGGGCCAGTTCACGCAGCATGACCGTGGCGTCATCGACGCCGGCGCAACCGAGCAGGACGTTCTTGATCTCGTCCAGCTCGATGCGCAGACCGCGCAGCTTGATCTGGTTGTCCTGCCGGCCAAGGTAGTGAATGCGCCCGGCATGATCGAAAAACACCCGGTCGCCGGCGCGGTACATGGTGTCTTGCGCGTCGAGCAGGTCGGCGACAAAGCCCTTGGTCGTGAGGTCGGGACGATTGCGATAGCCCCGCGCGACGCCCGGCCCACCAATGAACAGATCGCCCCAGGCACCCGGCGGCAACAAGCGCTGGCGGTTGTCGACCACGTACAGACGGGTGTTGGCGGTGGCCGGTCCGATGGACAGATCACCGGCGCCGTAATGCGCGTTGATCGAAGTGGCGAAGGAGGTTTCCGTCGGGCCGTAAACGTTGAGCAGGCGGCAATGGGAGAAACGCGCCAGCAGCGCCGGGGTGCACGGCTCGCCGCCAAGCATGAGCACGGTGTCCTGAGGGAAGTCCTCGGTTTGATGACAGGCCAGCAGACTCGGTGTCATCACCAGCAAATCGATGGCTTCACACTTGACCAGTTGCGCCAGGGCCCGGCCGGGAGCGCTGGTGACTTTGTCGGTGATCACCAGTTCGGCACCGGCCAACAGAGTCATCATGATTTCCAGCACCGACATGTCGAAACCGGCGGCGATGAATTGCAGCACCCGCGCGCCGGGCTGCAACTGCGCGGCGTCGATGGCGGTGCGAGCGATCGGCACCAGATTGCGCTGGGTGACTTCCACGCCCTTGGGCTTGCCGGTGGAGCCGGAGGTGTAGATCAGGTAGCCCGGCAGCCCTGCTTCGAACGGCGCCAACGGCTCGTTGGCTGGCGGCAGTTGCGCCAGGAACTCGGTGTTCAGCCACAGCTGTTTGTCGGCGGTGATCTCGACTTTGAGCTGACTGCCGGGGGCGACGATCACCACCGCCGGATCGGCATCGCTGAAGATGTGTTCGATCCGTGCCTCGGGCAGGTCCGGGTCCACCGGTACATAGCAGGCACCGAGTTTGAACAGGGCCACGGCGGCCACCGCCCATTCGAGGCTGCGGGAGAACATCACCACCACGCAGTCACCGGCCTGCACACCGCGTTCGCGCAAATGCGCGGCCAGTCGGGTGGCCTCGTCATCGAGGCGTGCATAGCTCAGGTGTCGCCCACCCTGGCTCAGCGCCGGGCGCTGGGCATGTTCGCGGACGGACTCGGCGAAGGCCTCGGCGAATACCGGCAACGGCGCATCGCTTTGCGGGTGCGAGTAGAAACGCTGCTGTTCGTCGGGCAGAAACAGATCGTAGTCGGCCGCCAGGGTTTCGGGCGCTGTGGCGAAACGTTCGAACAGCGCGGTCAGGCGTTGGTAATGCAGCTCCAGCGCTTCAGGGGAGTACAGGTCGGCGTTGGCATTGAAGCCGATCTCCAGTCGGCCATCGGCGTGACGGTCGAAGATGTCGATGCCCAAATGATCCGCCGGCCCGTTGGCGACGTTCTGCAGGGTGGTTTCGCACCCGGCAAACCCCGGCCCCTGATCGTAGGCGACGATGTTCAGCAGGGTGTTGAACAGCGGCTTGTTGCCGCGCTCGGCGTGCAGGTCGCGGATCATGCTTTCGCTGCGGTAGCTCTGGTGCAACAAGTGATGGCGCAGTTGCCGCTGAAGGTTGGCCGCCACCGTCAGCACCGTGCTCTCAGCGTTGAACGACAGGTGCAGCGGCAGGATGTTGGCGACCATCGACGGCACGTTGCGCAGGGCCTTGAGCTGGCGCGCGGCCACTGGCATGCCGAGGGCCAGTTCGTCCTGGCCTGTCATGCGCTGTAGGTAGGTCGCACACAGGGCCAGCAGGATGCTCGACAGCCGCAGTTGGTGTTCGCTGGCGGCGGCGCGCAGGCGTTGCAGGGTTCTGCCGCCGAACACTTTGCGCAGGCGATTGAGCCGGATCAGCGGCGCATCGCCCGGCACCAGTTGGGTCGGCTCGGGCATCTTCAGGCAGTACTGGCGCCAGTAGGTGCGATCCTTGTTGTGCATCTCGCTGAGGCGATATTCCTCCTGCGCCTCGAATACGCTCGACAACGGCGCAAGCGTCAACGGCTCGACCCCTTCGCCGCGACTGAGGGCGTTGTAGTGGGCAGTGATGTTGCCGAACAGAATCCCGTGGCCGAACCCGTCCACCACCAGGTGCGAGGCCAGTTCAATCATGCGGTGGTGGTGGGGTGCGAGGCGGATCAGCACGTAACGGATCAACGGGCCGTGTTGCAGGTCCATGTCGGTTTGCAACAGGTGGTCGAGCACCTGGCGCCAGGCGGCTTCGGGGTCAGGCTGGTCGCTGACGTCCAGATGCTCGAAGGCCTTGGCTGGCAGGGTATCGATGGGCTGGATGTATTGGGCGAAGGTGCCGGTCTGCGGGTCGGTCCTGAAGGTGGCGCGCAGGGTGTCGGTTTGGCGGAACTGCGCGCCGATGGCGGCTTCGAGCCAGGTCAGGTTCAGCTCGCCGCGCAGTTCGATGACATCGCACAGATGGTAGTTGAGGTTGCTGTGGTTCTGGCTGATGGCCAGGCAGACTTCCTGCTGTGCCGTGGAAAGCGGGCACGAGTGTACGTCACGCATAAGAGTCATCCTTTCTTCCGTTGCGTCGGGTTTTCGGCAGGCAATACCGTGCCCATTCCGGTTGGCGCGAAAGCGACAGGTCCGGAATCGACGGCAAGCGCCGTTTTCAGTTTTTCAGGGGTGCGCCAAGTGTGTCAGGCGGGGCTGGAACCGTTGCATGACGCCAATCCTTGGCGGTGTTTCTTGTTGTGAGGTTGAAGCATTTGGTAACACTTCGCCGGGTAACGTAGGCGCATAAAACAGCCCTGTCAATTAACTGATTTGTGACTTTTGCCAGGTCTGCAAAAAACGGCAGCCATTGCCGCTTACCGTCAAGCACGGGCTTTTCAGGCGTTTACAGTGGACGAAAACCCCTGCCTGCCGGGAGCGCCCGAGCCATGAACGACAGTATCCCGACCCTGAGAATCCAGCTGGCCTGCGCCCTGCGCTGGGCCGCGCGACTGAACCTGCACGAGTCCATCGCCAATCATTTCAGCGTGGCCACCTCACCGGGCGGTCGCGAGTTTCTGATCAACCCTTACGGCAAACATTTCTCGCGCATCCGAGCCAGTGATCTGCTGTTGCTCGACGCCGACGATCCGGCCAGTCTCGACCGCCCGGACGCACCGGACATCACCGCCTGGGCCTTGCACAGCGCCTTGCACCGCAACCAGCCCCAGGCCCGCTGCATCCTCCACACCCACAGCAAATACGCGACGACGCTGGCTTGTCTGAAGGACTCGCGGCTGCCACCGATCGAGCAGAACAGCATGCGGTTTTTCGAGCGGGTGGCGATCGATGACGGCTTTGACGGCATGGGGCTTGGGGAAGAGGCGGAGCGGGTGAGCAGGCTGCTCGGCGACAAACCGATCCTGCTGATGGGCAATCATGGATTGCTGGTCGCGGCGCCGAGCGTGGCTCAGGCGTTTGATGATCTGTATTACTTCGAGCGGGCTTGTGAGGTGTACATCACCGCACTGGCGACCGGGCGCGAGTTGCGGGTGGCCAGCGATGAAGTGGCGCGCAAGACATGTCGGCAATGGCTGGATTATCCGGGGTTTGCGGCCAAGCATTTTGCAGCGTTGATGAACATCCTCGATGAGGAAGAGCCGGCGTACCGGCAGTGACTCACTCCTGCGGCAAGTGCGCCTTGCTCAGTGGCTGGCGCATCACCGGCGCGCTCCACGCCTGGCGCCGATCTTCGCTCGGCGGGCAACCAAACCGCGCACGGTAAGTGCGGGAAAAATGCTCCAGCGAACCGAACCCCGAGCACGCTGCCACCTGGGCCACGCTCATCTGCGTCTGTTGCAGCAGGTTGTGCGCCCGGGCCAGACGCAGGGTGATGTAGTACTTGAGCGGCGAGAGCCCGGTCTGATGCTTGAACTGGCGCTCCAGTTGCCGCCGAGACAGGCCGACTTCGTTGGCAATTGCTTCGCAGTCCAGCGGTTCCTCCAGAGCCTTTTCCATCAACTGCACGGCGCGGCGGATCTTGCTGCCGTACATCCCGCTGTTGCCCAGACCACCGTCGAGCTGATTGTCCGCCGGCGCGCGCATCTGGCCCATCAACAGGTGCAGGCCGATTTCCCGGGCCAGGTCCGCATCCAAGCGCTGGCCGATCCAGCCCAGCAGCATGTCGAGAATGGTGGTGGCGCCCGCGCAGGTCAGGCGCTGGCGTTCGAGGGTGTAGAGCTGCGGTCGGGCGCGGACCTTGGGGTAACTCTCCTGAAAACCCTGCAGGTTGTCCCAATGCACCGCCGCTTCGTAGCCGTCGAGCACGCCGGCAGCGGCCAGCAGTTCGGTGCCGGTTTCCACGCCGATCAACACCGAACCGAACAGCGCCTGCTTGCGCAACCAGCTCTTGAGCGCCGGGTTGCGGCTGTGTTGATGCACCTCGAAACTGGCCAGCACCACGCAGGCGTCGAAGGCCTGTTCAGTGTTCAAGCCAGCTTCGGCGATGCTCACCAGGCCGTTGCTGGCGGTCACCGGGCCGGGCTGCAAGGACAACAGCGTCCACTCGAATAGCGTGCGCTGGCTCAGCCAGTTGGCGATGGCCAGCGGTTCCAGCACCGCCGCCAGCCCGAAGTTGGAAAACGCCGGCAACAACAGCACCGCCACTCGCAGCGGTGCGCCGTTTTGCAGTACAGCTTCAGCGGATCGGGTCATCACCATCTCGGCTTCATCGTTGTCCGGTCTGCCAGTGCGGGTTGATCCACACCGGTACATCGAGGGCTGGCAACGGCGCGAGGTTGCGGATCAGGTCGCTGGCCTTTTCCGCGATCATCACTGTCGGTGCGTTGGTGTTGCCGCTGACGATCACCGGCATGATCGACGCATCCACCACCCGCAAGCCAACGAGGCCATGCACCCGCAATTGTGGATCGACCACTGCTTCCGGATCGCCCGCCGGCCCCATCTTGCAGGTGCCGCTGGCATGGTAGCCGGTTTCCGTGACCTGCCGCGCCCAGGCGTCGAGCTCGGCGTCGGTCTGCACTGAACGTCCCGGTACCAGTTCTTCACCCTTGAACGGGGCCATCGCCGGTTGGTCGAGGATTTCGCGCACCAGTCGTGCGCCGGCGCGCATGTCGGCACGGTCCTGTGCGGTCTTCAGGTAGTTGAACAAGATCCTCGGCGGCCGCCGCGGTTCGGCGCTGTGCAGGGTCACGCTGCCCAGACTGGTGGGGCGCATCAGGTCGATGTGGATCTGGAACGCGTGGGTCGGCACCAGCTCGACGCTGCCCGGTTGCACCGCCAGCGGCATGAAGGTCAGTTGCAGATCCGGGTGCTCGACGCCGGCCCGGGAACGCAGGAACGCGCCGGCCTCGAAATGATTGCTTGCCGCCAGGCCATCGTGACGCACGAACCAGCGCGCACCGATCCACCATTTGCCCGGCGCAGTGGTCCAGCGATACAGCGACACCGGTTGCTTGCAGCGAAATTGCACCACGGCATCCGGGTGATCGTTGAGGCGTTTGCCGACGCCCGGCAGGTCGTGCACGACGCTGATCCCGAGGTCGCGCAGTTCTGCCGCCGGGCCCACGCCCGAGAGCATCAGCAACTGCGGCGAGTTGATCGACCCGGCGGTCAGCAGCACTTCACGACGGGCGCGAACGGTGCAGGTTTCGCCGCTCTGTTCGTAATCGATGCCGACGGCCCGCCGACCCTCGAACAGAATGCGCAACACCAGCGCATCGGTGATCACCCGCACGTTGCCCCGAGCCAAGGCTTCGCTGAGATAACCGCGCGAAGTGCTCCAGCGCCGACCGTGGCGCGTGGTGCGATCCACCGGGCCGAAGGCTTCCTGCCGATAGCCGTTCAAGTCCTCGCTGACGCCATAACCGGCCTCGGCACCGGCCGCGATAAACGCTGCGCACAACGGTGTTTCGACATCGCCGGGAGTGACGTGCAAATGGCCGCTGGCACCGCGATAGTCATCACCGCCGTCGGCGTGAGTCTGTGCACGCTTGAAGTACGGCAGCACTTCGCGATAACTCCAGCCGGTGCAGCCCTGTTCGGCCCAGCCGTCGTAATCCCGGGCATGGCCACGGATGTAGACCATGCCGTTGATCGACGATGAACCGCCGAGCGTGCGGCCTCTTGGCGTGCCGATCCGCCGGCCGTCGAGGTAAGGCTCCGGCTCCGACTGATAGCGCCAGTTGTAGCGCGACCCGCCCACCACAAGGCCCACGGCGGATGGCATGTCGATCGTCCAGCTCTTGTCCTCGGGGCCGGCTTCCAGCAGCAGGATGCGTACGTTAGGGTCTTCGCTCAGGCGATTGGCCAACACGCAACCGGCCGAGCCGGCGCCCACGATCAGGTAATCAAACCCGGTTTCGTCCATGGTTTGCTCCTTTTTAACGAATGGCGAGGGAAGGGCGGATCAGTCCACGGTGTGGCCGTGAATGCCGTTGAACACCAGCCGATGAAAGTGATGCACCAGATGCTCGCTTTCGTTGCTGCGCTGGGCGTCGATCATGTAGAGGCCCTGGTCATAGCCGAGCGAGCGCAGGCCTTTTTGCACCGAGATGTTCAGGGCGATGTCCTCGGGGCCGAGGTCTTCGTTCATCCACTTCATGCACGCCGTGCTGACGGCGGCGGTCTCGGGGTTGCTGGAGTAGTAACCGAAGCGCAGCAGCGAACGCTCGGCATCCAGCGGAATCATGATGAACGAGCCGAGAAACTCGGAGAACGGGAAGGTGTAGAAGGTGTTGTTCGGCCACATGCCGATGTTGAAAAAGCATTCCTGCGGATTCGGCTCGCTTTTCAGCGGCACGCCATAAGCCTCGGTCGCCGACAGATTGGCCGGTGCGGCATAGGTCCACCAGTTGTCGCGTTTGATCAACTCGTAACCCTTGAAGTCGATCAGTCGGGCGAGGTCGATGTGGCACGGGCCGGACAGCTTGAAGTGATAGCCCTCGATGGAATTGTCCATGATCACCTTCCAGTTGGCCGGCACGATCACGTCCTGTTCCTCGATCAGGCGCATGTCGGTCAGGTCTGGAAACCCCCGGCGCATTTCTTCGTCCGCGCCGGGGAACAGATCCCGCAGCGACGGCGCATTCGGGTCGAGGTTGAAGTAGATGAAGCCGCCGAGTTCTTCGGTGCGCACCTGCGGAATGTTGAACTGCGCCAGTTCGAAATTCTTCATCCGTTCGCAACGCGGCGCACCGCGCAGGCTGCCGTCCATCTCGTAGCACCACGAGTGATAGGCGCAGCGCACCACGCCGCTGGTAGTGCCTCGGCGCTCTTCGAGCAAGCGATTGCCGCGATGCTGGCAGACGTTGTGAAAACCGTAGATCTGCCTCTGCCGATTCTTCGCCACCACCACGCTCTGGTCGAACAGGTCGGTGACCACGAACTGCCCCGGCTCGGCGAACTCACTGACATGCCCGGCGACATGCCAGGCCTTCATGAAAATGTTGTCGCGCTCGGCACGAAACAGGCTGTCGTCGTAGAAATAGCGCGAGGGCAGGGTGAAGGCCTGCTCCGGATCCTGCTGATCCCAGGCGTCGACCGGGCTGTGCTGCTTGCGGGTCTGGAAACTGTGCATGAGGCGATCTCCACGGTAGCGGGCCGCTCGGGGCGGCGTGTTGTTGTGGGATCTAATCTAGGGTGCGGGACGGGGGTGGGGTTGATGGATTGCGACGAGATGCAAGGAGGAATCATCAAGGCCCGGGTGATTGATGGCAAAGCCACTGGGGACGGACTAGGGTATTGAAGCGCACTCTCACGGCAATGGACTGACAGGAAGCGACATCATGGGCGTCAAGGTTGGCAGGTGGTGGGTCGAGGAGGGTGCATTGGTTGCCCCCGCCAAGAGGAATAGCCTGGCAGAGGCCCAGGCGCAATTTCCGGACTGTACTCCCTTGGCATTTCTGGCGGGAGATGGTCATGGGAACCCCCCTTTCGGATGGACGAAGACCGAAGAGTGGTGGGGGATTCTGGAGCCGAAGGTGATCGCCAATCAGGTCTACTGCCACGTCGAAAAAACGCAGAGAGACGTCAAGATAGACTCGGTACCCTGGTTTTTCGCACCTGTGTTTGGTCACCACAAAGTCAGGGGCTGGGAGCTGCCGATTTCCGATGAAATATTGAACGCCATGGGGATTTTCGTGATGAATCGCCATTTGGCACCCGCTCGGTTGCCGAAACGGCTGGTCGATGAGATGTGTACAGTGACAGCGCGGGTTGCGGCAGCGGGCTTGCTGAGAGAAGAGGATGCCAATTTGCAGAATTTCCGGCACAGCCTGCTTCCCACACCGCAGACAATAGCGGGGCAAGTGATCCAGGTTCACGAAGACTACTTTGGTAACGGAGACTGCCTGCAGCCTGAAAAAGGTGAGCTTTTCATGAACCTGTGCACGAAATACCACGACGCGGTGGTTGGTTACAGGACCAATCCTCACATGCACAGGGCGATAGCCGAACCGCTGGCCGAGGTCATTGGTCTTCATCGGGACCATATTCATTTGATCGCGATCGGATACACCCATCTCGAAGTCAATCCGTTTTATAACTACCTTGCACTGCCTGAAGGCTATTTCGGCATCGCGGATCAGAGTTCGCATTATCCTTCAGTCGGTGCCAAGCCGGAATGATTTGCGGGGCTTAATAGGAAGCATTACTATTCACGCCCCTTTCCCCAGCACGCCGCAATGATCCCCATGCTGCCCCGCAGACCCGGCTTTCTCGAGCATTACGAAGAGTTGATCGGCACCTGGACCCGCCGCCTGCGCAATCGCTCGCAGGCCGAGGATCTGGCGCACGACACCTTTGTGCGGGTGCTCGAGTCCGATTCGTCGGCGGTGCAGCAACCCCGGGCGTATTTGCACCAGACGGCGCGCAACATCGCGGTGGACGGCTATCGGCGTGAGGACCGGCGGGGTGCCATGGAGTCGGAGGCGATCGATCTCAGTGAGTCGCCGACCGGTGACCCGGAGCATTACATGCATGCGATCCAGCTGGCCGATTCCATCGAGCGGGCGCTCACCGAATTGCCGGTCAACTGTCGGCGGATTTTCGTCTGGCAGAAGATCGAAGGCCTGACTCAGGCGGAAATCGCCGAACGCCTGGGCCTGTCCAAGAACATGGTGGAAAAGTATATGATCCGCACCCTGCGGCATCTGCGTGATCGCCTGGACGGGGCGCAATCATGAGCCGCGGCGTCTTTTCATCCCCAGCCAAACAGGACATTCCATGATGGATACTCGTGATTGCGCGTGCGGGCAAACAACGGTGCGCGATGACGCGGCACGCTGGTTTGTGCGTTTGCAGGAACCAGCCGTCGATGCCGAACAATACCGGCGCTTCGACGCCTGGCTGAACGAACATCCGCAGCACCGTGACGAATTCCAGTTGCTGCAAGGCTTATGGACGGCGGCGGATCTGCTGCCGGCGCCACGGCTCAAGGCCCTGTGTGAAACCCCGCCAGCACGTCGCGAACGCCGTCCGCTGCTGCGTTATGCCGTGGCGGCCAGCGTGGTCGCGGTGGCGCTTGGGCTCGGTCTGTTCAGTGGCTTGAATCACCCGGCGGGTTACAGCGCCGAATTCGCCACGGCGCTGGGCGAGCGTCGCCATGTGGCATTGCCGGACGGCTCGGTGATCGATCTCAACAGCCGCAGCCGTTTGCAGGTGCGTTTCGAGAAGGATCGGCGACTGATCGAGTTGACCGAAGGCGAGGCGATGTTCAGCGTCGAGCACGATACCTCGCGGCCGTTCGTGGTCGAGGCCGGCAGCGGCAAGGTCACGGTCACCGGCACCCGCTTCGATGTGCGCCGCGACGTGACGCAAACCCGGGTCGCGGTGGAGCAGGGGACGGTCAAGGTGCAGGGGCTTCATGCGCCGGACAACGAGTTCATCAACCTGACCGCCGGCCTCGGCACTCATATCGATGCCCATGGCGTTGTGGCTCAGGCCTACGCGGTCAACCCGACGGAACTGACGGCGTGGCGCAGCGGCAAACTGGTGTTCAACAACGCCAGCCTCAGCGAAGTGGTTGAAGAGGTTTCCCGTTACCGCGACAAGCCGTTGACTGTCGCCAATCCGACGGTGGCCAATCTGCGCCTGACCAGCGTGTTCAAATCCGACAACACCGATGCCTTGCTCAAGGCCTTGCCGAGCATCCTTCCGGTGGCCGTGCGGACCCTCGCCGACGGCAGTCAGGAAATAATTTCAAAATAAAATTCAGGTTTTTTTCGAGTTCGTCGTCTTCCTGTTCAACTGCAACTGGTTTGCATTAACAGCCGCACTCACTTGCGATCCACAGGACTGCGTACGACGTGAAAAACACCACTGCCAACAACAAAAAATCCCCCTGGTTGCCGCTGGCGCTCGCGCTGGCGGTCAATGCTGCGATGCCGATGGCATTTGCGGCCGACGCCATTCATATCCGCGCGCAGCCACTGGGTCAGGCGCTGAGCGAACTGGGTCAGCAAACCTCGCTGCAGGTGTTTTTCAGCCCGGATCTGGTTGCCGGCAAACAGGCCCCGGCTGTCGATGGCAATCTTTCGCCGGAAGACGCGCTGCGCCAATTGCTGCAAGGCAGCGGTCTGGAATATCAGATCAATGAAGGTTCGGTGACCCTGTCGCCAGCACCGACTGCAGCCGCCAACGGCCCGCTGGAACTGGGCGTGACCGACATCAAAGTGGTCGGTGACTGGCTCGGCGACGCCGATGCCGCCGTGGTACAGAACCACCCGGGCGCGCGCACGGTGATCCGCCGCGAGGCCATGGTCGAGCAGGGCGCAATGAACGTCAGCGACGTCCTCAAGCGTGTACCGGGCGTGCAGGTGCAGGACTCCAACGGCACCGGCGGCAGCGATATTTCGCTGAACGTGGGCGTGCGTGGCCTGACTTCGCGTCTGTCGCCGCGCTCCACCGTGCTGATCGACGGCGTGCCGGCGGCGTTCGCGCCGTACGGTCAGCCACAACTGTCGATGGCGCCGATTTCCTCCGGCAACCTTGACAGCATCGACGTCGTGCGTGGCGCCGGCTCCGTGCGTTATGGGCCACAGAACGTCGGCGGCGTGATCAACTTCGTGACCCGTGCCATCCCGGAAAAAGCCACCGGTGAAATCGGCACCACGCTGGAAACCACCCGCTACGGCGGCTGGAAACACATCGACACCGCATTCCTCGGCGGCACGGCCGACAACGGCATGGGCGTGGCGCTGTTGTATTCCGGGGTCAACGGCAACGGTTATCGCGAGCGCAACAACGGCAACGACATCGACGACGTGCTCCTCAAGACCCACTGGGCACCGACCGATCAGGACGATTTCAGCCTCAACTTCCACTACTACGACGCCAGCGCCGACATGCCCGGCGGCCTGACGCAGAAGCAGTACGACGACAAGCCGTATGACTCGGTGCGCGACTACGACAACTTCAGCGGCCGCCGCAAGGACGTGTCGTTCAAGTGGATCCGCCAGATCGACGAGCGCACCCAGGCGGAAGTGCTGACCTATTACACCGACAGCTTCCGTGGCAGCACCATCGCCGCCCGCGACCAGAAAACCCTGAGCTCGTACCCGCGTTCCTACTACACGCTGGGCATCGAGCCACGCGTCTCCCGGGTATTCGATGTCGGCCCGACCACTCAGGAAGTCAGCGTCGGTTATCGCTACCTGAAAGAGGCGATGCACGAGCAGTCGAGCCGTCTGGCGCTGGTCAACAATGAGCCGGTAGTGACCAAGTCGTCCGACGGCCATGTGTTCCAGGATCGCACCGGCGGCACCGAGGCCAATTCGGTTTACGTCGACAACAAGATCGACGTCGGCAACTGGACCATCACCCCGGGCATTCGCTTCGAGCACATCAACACCGACTGGCACGACCGCGCCGTGCTCGACACTGCTGGCAAGCGCGTACCGGAGAAAAACCGCAGCATCGAGAGCAACGAACCGCTGCCGGCACTGAGCGTGATGTATCACCTGTCGGATGCATGGAAGCTGTTTGCCAACTACGAAACCTCGTTCGGCAGCCTGCAGTATTTCCAGCTCGGCCAGGGCGGTTCGGGTGATCAGACCGCCAATGGTCTGGAGCCTGAGAAAGCCAAGACCTACGAGATCGGTACTCGCTACAACGATGATGTTTGGGGCGGTGAAGTGACGCTGTTCTACATCGACTTCGATGACGAACTGCAATACATCAGCAACGACATAGGCTGGACCAACCTCGGCGCTACCAAGCACCAGGGCATCGAGGCGTCGGTACACTACGACATGGCTGCGCTGGATCCGCGTCTCGATGGCCTGACTGCCAACGCCGGTTTCACTTACACCCGCGCGACCTATGAAGGCGAGATCCCGGGCTTCAAGGGCCGCGACCTGCCGTTCTACTCGCGTCAGGTGGCGACTGTCGGCCTGCGTTACGACATCAACCGCTGGACCTACAACATCGACGGGTTCGCCCAGTCCAAACAGCGCTCGCCGGGTACCGGCGTGAATGCCGACGGCAGCTTCAGCAACAACTACATCACCGAAGGCACGGCGGACGGGCAGTACGGCGACATCCCGGGTTACGTGACCTGGAACGTGCGTGGCGGCTATGACTTCGGTGCGCAGCTGTCGAACCTGAAGCTCGGCGCCGGGGTGAAAAATATCTTCGACAAGCAGTACTTCACCCGCTCCAGCGACAACAACTCCGGGATGTATGTCGGCGCGCCGCGTACGTTCTTCGTGCAGGCCAGCGTCGGGTTCTGATCGGCAGGACAGGCGGCTGGCGACAGCCGCCTGTTTCACGACGCCTCAAGAACAGGTGGCGTGTCACTGGCCAGATGTGGGCACGGTGAAGTCCGCGATCGGAGATGGATTCCCCGCCATGTCCGTACTCTTCAGGCAGACTTTTTTCTTTCCATCCGCCACCGAAACCTGAAAGTCCAGCAACGGCGGTCTGACCAACTTGTAACCTTCATCGTCTTGGCAGTCGAGCTCTTCGGGTACTCCACTTTTGTATAGGTAGCGACTGACGTCCAGATCCGGCGTTATCCCGAACGGTTGTACGGTGAACTCATCCTTTGCACTTTCAAATGCACTGTAGGCAGGCGGCGTCTTGACGGGTTCTGCCAGAGCCCAGCGGTAATAGATTCTTGCATTGCGGCCGTCCCATCTCTGCGAAGGGCCTGCATTGTGTGGCTGCCCCACCACACACATGAAATACAGACCCGGCCCCTCACGCAGTTCCTGACTTGAGCTGTCTGATCCGTCTCCATGACTCGGATGTACAGCGCCATAACCGACATCAAGTGCGCAATCCGCCAGTGTTCTTACGAACTTGACCCGATAGAACGGTTGATCGCTGGTGAACGATTGCTTCCATTGCAAAGGGATGAATTCCCCATTCGCGCCACGGATCAACCTCATATAGACGTCACCAAATACGGGATCGAAATTTGTCGCGCGGCCCAGTGGGCACGCAGAGTTTTTCGGGTTGAAATGAGTGGCTGTAAAACACTGGTTCAGATGCGCTGCTCCGGTGGCGTAGTTGGTCTCCGGTATTTTTATCGATTCCCCTTTGTTGACTTCGCACGGGGCGTTGCGAGAGCAACGTGAGAGCCCGCTGCCTTGCGTTGTGGTGCCGACGATCGCCACGATTTCATTGCTGTACCGATTCAAGACAGGTGAACCCGAAATGCCGGGCCGTACCTCCCGGCAACGGTTGCTGAATTGTCCGGGCCATGCCCAACCCGCTTCGAAAACATCCGCACTGTGTTCCTGAGGGCAGGCGGCGCGTTGCACATGGCCATCCATCGGTGCGCCAACCACCAACACATCACTGTCGACAGCCAGTGGTTGCGACGCCACTTTGAGCGGCGTGATGCCATCGGTCATCAATTGGTTGAGTGTGCGATCAAGCCTGAGAATCGCAATGTCGAGACCTCGCATGGTGCTCCACTCGATTCCAATGATCGGGTAGCGCTTTTGTTGGGACTGGGTGTCCTGGAAAAAGTTGAAGGTAACGAGACCGGACGCCGGGGCGTTTTCGATGTACCGGTTAGCGTCACCTTTTGCGCAATGTCCTGACGTCAGGATGTAGGCCGGGCCGCTGCGGTCATCGTTTGCGCCTCGGGTATCGATCAGGCTGCCCGAGCAGACAGAACCGCCTTCAACCTGGACGCGAGCAATGGCTTGCCAGTGATCGTAGCGCCCGGCTGCGTTGTTCAGAAGTTCGGCAGGGGAGAGGTTGGCTGCACCTTCTCCCCAATCCTGAGTGGCCGCACCGTCGAGCGTGGTGCAACCGCTCAGGGCGATGAGGAGCATCAAGGCAATGGACTGATTCACGATGGGAGATTTCACGGATTCAACACCAGAGAGGGTTCCTCTCATGCTGGAACCCCAGGCTACCGGTGTCTACTGTCAGATCTGACAGTCAGTTCAGCCAACATCGACCGCTTGATGTTTGTTGGCTCAGACCTTCAGCGCTTTCCCGCCAATCGCCACCGCTACCAGCAGCGCTGCCATCAATCCGAAGGCGAAACTCAGGCTGCTGGCATGGGCGACAAACCCGATCACCGCCGGCCCCGCCAGAATGCCTGCATAACCCAGCGTCGTGATCGCCGGTACCGCGATGCTTTCCGGCATCACCGTCTGCTTGCCGACCGCCGTGTACAGCACCGGCACAATGTTCGAGCAGCCGGCGCCGACCAGTGCATAACCGACCAGTGCGGCTTCCCAGCTCGGCGCGAACGTCGCCAGAAACAACCCTGCCGCTGCCAGCAGACCGCCGAACAGAATGACCCGCGTTGCGCCCAGTGCGCGAACGATCCGGTCACCGGTCAAACGGCCCGCCGTCATCGTCAGCGCAAACGCTGCGTAACCCAGGCCTGCATATGCCGTATCGATCCCGCGTTCCTGCGCCAGAAACACCGCGCTCCAGTCCAGCGCTGCGCCTTCGGTGAGGAACACGATGAAGCACATCCCGCCGATGAACAGCACGATCCCGTGGGGCACTGCGAACGCCGGGCCCGAGCTTTCACTGCCGTAAGGCAACATGTGCGGCACAGCCTTGAACAGCGCCGCGATCAGCACCACGACCACCACCAGCATTGCCGCCAGTGGCGACAGCCCCAGGCCGAGCAGGGCGCTGACGCCTGCCGCGCCGACGATCCCGCCGAGGCTGAACAGGCCGTGAAAACCCGACATCATGTTCTTGCCGCTGGCCCGTTCGACGATCACTGCTTGCAGGTTCACCGTCGAATCCACCGTGCCGAGCCCGGCGCCGAACATGAACAGTGTGGCGATCAACGCCGGGATCGACGACACCGTTGCCAGCAACGGCAATGCCGCGCAGATCAATAAAGTGCCGCCGGTGGCTACGCGCCGACAGCCGAACCGCGTGGCCAGAATCCCCGCCAGCGGCATCGCCAGAATCGAGCCCACGCCCAGGCACAGCAGCAACAGTCCCAGCGTCCCTTCATCGAGCCCGGCCCGCGCCTTGGCATACGGCACCAGCGGCGCCCACGCCGCGATGCCGAGCCCGGCGATGAAGAAGGCGATGCGCGTGGAGATCTGTTGCAGGCGTCCGGGGACGAAAGTGTCTTTGGGCGTGAGGCTGGTCATGGGAATCCTTGGCAAAAAACGTTTCAGCAGTGGACATCCTTGCACAGTGAGGCAGTGGGAGCGAGCCGGCTCGCCCCGGGCAGGGATTACGTTTTACAGTGGCATCTTTGGGCGACGAAAATTCAAGGGCCTGTTCATGACGCAGTTCTACGATGCACGGGGCAATATCTACGGCGTGGTTTCTCCGAGGCAAGTGCGTGAAGCGGGCATCGATCTGCCAGCCAGCGCGCAAGAGGCGGCGTTATCCAGAGCCCTCTGGAGCGGGCAGGCCATAGAGACTTTTTGCCAATGGCCTGATGCGATTCGTCCCGCTGGTGCCAAACATCATCGCAGCGATGGTTTGCTGATCGGCCCGTTTCAATCCTCGCCGCCGTTCGATCTGTTGATCGTTAACACCGACGGCACGCTGGCCGAGCGCAGCGGTAACGGCTTGACGATTTTCTCCCAGGCGCTGCTTGAACAAGCGCTGATGCCGAAAGAGGGCGCACCACTGCAGGTGCATCACGACAAACAGGATGCGCCGTCGCCCGTGCCGACTTCGGTCAAGCCGGCTGAGGTGGCGGGCGTGCAAGGCTTCTGGCTGGATCTCGGGCAACCCGGATTCGGTCCGGCAGCCGTCGGTGCGCTCGGCGTTGAACCCGTGTCTTTCAATTGTGTTGAGGTCAATCGCATCGAGCCACTGGCAAAACTCGATCCCGCCTGGGCGCACAGCCAGTTCGTGCGCATCGGCAATCCCCACTGCGTGACGCTGGTGTCGGAGGAAGCCGCATTACCGAGCAACGAGCAGATGCTTGAATCGCCACTGACGGACAATCTGACCGCAATCGCCTACGCCACACCCGTCGGCGCCGGCCAGCCGTGTCCGGCCGGGGTCAATCTGCAATGGGCGATGCGCGCAGGCGATCAACGCATCGTTGCGCGGGTGTTCGAGCGCGGTGAAGGGCCAACGGAGTCCTCCGGCACCAGCGCCAGTGCGGTAGCGAGTGCAGCATGGCGGGTGGGCTGGGTGTCGTCTGGAGAAGTGCAGGTGGTGATGCCGGGCGGGACTGCGCCGATTTTACTGGAGGAGCAGGACGGCGAACTGATCGGCGTGCGTCTGTTCGGCACTGCGCATCAGACAAAAAGGTGAAGTCCCTTTCATGATCGTCCCCCCGGGAACGATGGATCCCTTGGACTTCACTGTGAGCCGGTTCGCTGCGGTTGTCGCCTGTCAGATCTGACAGGCCGGCTCTATCGTTTTGCGATAAGGCCGGCCCGATCCATAACCACGGCTCAACCCTCGACGAACTCCACCACCGGCATCTGCCGCTTCATCAACACCTTGCCGCCTCGGATCGAATACAGCGGCAGGCCCTGGCTGCGGATCACTTCATAATCGCTGTCCGCCGACAGAATCAGCAGGTTCGCCGGGCGGCCCTGTTCAAGGCCGTAGCGTTCACCAAGGTGCATGGCCTTGGCGCTGTTGTCGGTGACCAGGTCCAGTGCGCTTTGCAGGTTGCGGTAACCGAGCATGTGGCAGATGTGCAGCCCGGCTTCGAGTACGCGCAGGATGTTGCCGTTGCCCAGTGGATACCATGGGTCGACGATCGAATCCTGACCGAAGCAGACGTTCATGCCTGCTTCAAGCAGCTCGTTGACGCGGGTCACGCCACGGCGTTTCGGGAAGGTGTCGAAGCGGCCTTGCAAGTGAATGCTTTCGGTCGGGCAGGAGACAAAACTGATCCCCGAGTGCCCGAGCAGGCGGAACAGTTTGGCGCAGTAGGCGTTGTCGTAGGAACCCATCGCCGTGGTGTGGCTGGCCGTCACGAGCGCGCCCATGTCACGGCTGCGGGCCTCTTCGGCCAGCACTTCGAGGAAGCGCGAATGCGGGTCGTCGGTTTCGTCGCAGTGCACGTCCACCAGGCAACCGGTGCGCTCGGCCAGGTCCATCAGAAACTTCACCGAGCTGACGCCCTGATCGCGGGTGTATTCGAAATGCGGAATCCCGCCGACCACGTCTGCGCCCATGCGGATCGCTTCTTCCATCAGTTCGCGGCCATTGCGAAACGACTCGATGCCTTCCTGAGGGAACGCGACGATTTGCAGGTCGATCAGGTGACGGCTTTCTTCGCGCACTTCGAGCATCGCTTTGAGCGCGGTGAGTTGCGGGTCGGTGACGTCGACGTGGGTGCGCACGTGCTGGATGCCATGGGCGGCCAGGGACTGAATGGTTTTCTTGGCGCGGGCCTTGGTGTCTTCCTGGGTGATGGTGACCTTGCGTTCACCCCAGCATTCGATGCCTTCGAACAGCGTGCCGCTCATGTTCCAGCGTGGCTCGCCGGCGGTCAGGGTGGCGTCGAGGTGAATGTGCGGCTCGACGAAGGGCGGCACCACCAGATTGCCGCCGGCGTCGAGGTCGTCGGGGCCCAGGGTCGGCGCTTCGGTCTGGCGCGCGATGCTGCGGATCAGGCCATCTTCCAGGTGCAATTCGTGCAGACCTTCCTGGTTGCGCAGTCGGGCGTTGATGATGTGCATCGGGCGAATCCTTTTATAGATCTTGTAGAGGGGCGGCCGCGTTGCGGGCGCCGAGCAGGCCGGTCACTGCGATATACGTTAACGCGGCAACGGCGATCCCGACCAGCGGCGCGACCCACGGCGAGCCGAAGGCTGCGACGGTTCCAGCCGCGTAGGCCGCCAGTCCCGGCCAGTTGAACGCGGGCAGGCGCGCATCGGCAAGACGTGGATATTGACCGCGCCAGCGGAAGAAAAAGTCCGCCATGATCACCCCGCCAATCGGCGGAATCACCGTGCCGAGCAGGATCAGATAAGGCACCAGCATGTCGTACATGCCCAGCAGCGCGAGTGCGGTGCCGATCACGGCACCGACCAGGGTCACGGTCTTGCGGCGCCCGGTGCGCAGCAGGTTGCAACCGGCGACGGCGAAGTTGTAGATGGTGTTGTCCTGGGTGCTCCAGATGTTCAGCAAGAGCATCGCCATCGCCGCCATGGCGAAGCCTTGCAACAGCAACACTTCGACCACGTCGGGTTGTTGATAGACGATCGCGCCGTAAGCGCCGATCAGCACCATCAGTCCGTTGCCGATGAAAAAGCCAATGAGGCTGGCCAGCACCGCGACCCGTGCCGAACGGGAAAAGCGCGTCCAGTTGGTGGCCTGGGTCGCGCCGCTGACGAAGGTGCCGAATACCAGCGTGATGGCGGTTGACCAATCCAGCGAACCGCTGGGTACGACACTGAGCAATCCGTCGAGGCCGCCGACTTTCACGGTGGCGACCCACATCGACAGCATCAGCAGCAACATCATCGCCGGTACCGCGATGTACGACAGGATCTCCAGGCCGCGATAACCGACATACGCCGTGGCGCAGAACACCAGGCCGAACAGCACCATCAGCCCCAGCACCGTGCCTTCGTTCAGGTCGAAATACTTGCCGAGCACCACCGCCGCCGTCGCGGTGCCCCAGGCGTACCAGCCGATCTGGGTGAACCCGAGAATCAGGTCGCTGAGTTTGCTGCCGACTTCGCCAAAACAGAAACGTCCCATCAGCACCGAATTCAGGCCGCTCTTGAAGGCGATGTAACCGAGGCCTGCGGCGTACACGCCGAGCAGCAGGTTGCCGATGACGATGACGGCGAGCATTTCGCCGAAATTGAATGCCACACCGAGCTTGCCGCCGGCAAACATGGTCGCGGTGAAGAAGGTGAATCCCAGCAGCACCATCGCCGTGGAGGCCAGGCCTTTGCGTGCGTGCATCGGGACTTCACTGAGGGGGTAATCGTTGCCGGGATCGTTCTGCGTCATGGGGGCGTTCCTTGCTGGAAAGGGGAGGACGCGGGGGATGTTGCAGTGGTCGTGCCAAACGCGATGTTGCGGGTATTTATAGACGAGACACGGATGATCGGCGCGAAAGCAGTGCATTTGGCGCCGTGCCGAACCATGGGGGAGCAGGGCGTCCCCCACGAGGTCATGGGATTCGATCAGAGGAACCGCAGCAGCGCAGCAACGATGGCTTCAGGCGCATCTTCCTGCACCAGATGTCCGGCATTCGGGATCGGATGAAACTGTGATCCAGGGATCATCTGGTGCAAGGCCCGGCCGCGTTCAATGGGAATCCACTGATCCTCCTCACCCCAGAGAATCTGCACCGGGCAGCGAATCGTCGGGTACAGCGGCTGAGTTTCCAGTGTGTAGCGCTGGTCCATCTGCGCGATCTGCCGGTAGAACGCCGCTTGCCCCGGATCGCCCAGCCACGGCTGCACGTAGGGCGCCAGTTCATCATCCGGAATGTCACGATGAATCGCCCCACGAATGTAGGCCGGGACGATGGCGCGCTGGATGTAATCGGGCAGGCCGCTGAACGCCGCTTCATGCTGGCGCACGTGCTGCACGAATGGCGAGCCCCAGGGCGTCAGCGCGACCGGATCGATCAGCGTCAGGGTGCGGTAATCCTTGCCATTGAGCAGATGCGCGCGCAGGGCCGTGGCGCCGCCGAAGTCGTGGGCAACCACGTCCGGGCGTTGCAGGCCCCAGTGATCCAGCAACTGCGCGAGCAATTCGTTTTGCACGCCGAGGGAGACGTCGGCGTCCGGTTGCTCGGACCGCCCGTAGCCCAGCAGGTCGAAGTAATGCACCCGATGGCTGGCGAAAAAATGCGGCGCGATGCGGTGCCACACGTAGGAAGAGAAGGGTGTGCCGTGCACGAACACCAGCGGCGGGCCGTCGCCGCGCACCCCGTGGCGAATCTGTCGCCCGTTGAAGTCAAAGACCTGATCCAGCAGCCAGTCCGTCATGGGCCTGTCCTCTTGGCGGGTTCGAGCCAAAAAGCATAGGCGTAAAAAAACCACCGGTCTCGGTGGTTTTTTGTGTCGCGGGATTTACTCGCCGCGATAGATGCAACCGCTGGTGCAGGTCTCGTGGATGCGGATCGCACTGAGTTCCGGCAGCAGGGGCTTCAACTCATTCCAGATGAACTTGGCCAGCACTTCGCTGGTCGGGTTCTCAAGGCCCGGAATGTCGTTCAGGTAGTTGTGGTCCAGACGCTCGTACAGCGGCTTGAAAATCGCCTTGATCTCGGAGAAATCACGGATCCAGCCGGTGTGCGGGTCGAGGTCGCCGCTCAGGTGAATCGCCACTTTGAACGAGTGACCGTGCAGGCGTCCACACTTGTGGCCGTCCGGTACGTGGGGCAGGCGGTGGGCGGATTCGAACGTAAATTCCTTGAAGATTTCCACAGTGTTTTCAGCTCTGTTGAGATGGCGTTCGCCGCAGCGAATTCGGGCAGGCGGCGAGTTTACCAGCTTGTCCCCGGCTGTGCTGACTAAAGGGTCAGCAAGCGCTCGGCGAGGCGACCATTGGCAGTCAGTTCCAGGAACTCGTCGCCCAGCCGGCGACTTTCGTCCATCGCCGCGCGCCAGTATTTCTGCCGGCTCGGTGCATCGCCCATGAAGCGCTTGAAGTCGTTACGGTCGGGGAGTTTGCCGTAGGGCAGGCGCGCCAGGTATTCCTTGGACGGCGCGAGCAACAGCACGTCCTGCAGGCGTTCCACCGAGGCTTTGCGCCAGGGCAGGGTCTTGTCGAACCAGCCCGGAATCACCCGGTCGGTGAAGTGCGGATAGAGCACGATGCCGTCGCCGTTGTAGGGCAGGTCGAGGTGATAGTCCAGCAGACCGCCATCGCGGAACGTGCCGGCTCCGGCGCCCGGCAGGTCGCGCACGCCTTCCATGACCATCGGGATCGAACCGGACGCAAGCAGCGCCTGGCGCAGGTTCCCGGCGTTGAGGGTGACGAAGCGCGACGGGAAATCGTTCAGCGCATGCACCGGCGGCGCCAGGCGCGGGTCGTGGATGATCAGCCGTTCAAAGTGCCGCGACAGCCGCGCGCGGCCCCGCAGGTTGTCGGCGATCACCGAACCCAGCGCCAGCCCGAGCCGGCCGCGATGATCGTCCGCCAGCCGCCCGTGGCTTTTGACCACCATGATGTTCAAGCGGTAATGGGCGTTGTCGAGCAGTACGGCATCGCGACCGTCAAGCAGGTCATCGAGCATGCGCTGCGAACTGCGGCTGACGTCGCCGATGGTCACGCCTTTGTTGAAGTTTTGCTCGGTGTACAGATGACCGAGGCGACGAATGCCTTCGGCGGCATCCGGCAGGCAGGCGCTGGCGAAGCGCCAGGAGCCCACCGACGCACCGATCAGCGAGCGCTCGCGCGGTGCGGCCGGCAGCCACTCGCCGAACAGCGCCAGATCCAGCCCCTGAATCCCCAACGCCTTCGGCCCACCGGCAGCGCCCGGCAGTGTGCCGACGTCGGCGGCGTTCAGGCCCTGGGCGCGGATGCGTGCCATGGCACGTGGGCCAGCCTTGAGGGTGAGGGCAGGAAACTTGATGTGGATGGCTGTCATACCGGTCTCGATCGTTAGCAAGCGAAGAATTATAAACACATGTTGCCGGCCCTGCAGGAGCGGGTTCGATGATGGCAGTTCAGTTTCAATTAAGTTCGAATCGCTAAGGTGTCCGCCAAGGAAGCACTACCAGATATCAGGAGACACTCATGAAAATCCTCGCGACCCTGTTCATCGCGCTCCTGTTCTACGGCCTGACCTCGAACCTCGCCCACACCCGCGACTTGCTTGCCGATGAAGCCCGAAAACTGATCGACGCTGGTACCATTGTGCCGATTGAGACCGTCAAGGCCACGGCCATGGCCCGCCATCCGGATTCGACAGTCATCGATATCGAACTGGAAAAGCGCTACGGCTTTTATCTGTACCAGATCGAGCTGAAAGATCCGCAAGGCGTGGAATGGGAAATGGAACTGGACGCGAGCGACGGGCTGTTGCGCAAGGATCATCAGGACACTTAATGAAATTGTTTTTGCCGTATTCATCGACGCGCGCCACGGGCCTTATGGCCCTGGCGCTCGTTGCGTTCTGCTCGGCGCCGCTCGCTCGCGACCTGAATCAGGACGAAGCCCTGCGCCTGCGTCAGCAGGGGGTGATTCTGCCGCTGGAGCAGGTGCTGCATAACGCGCTGGATCGCTACCCCGGCGCGAAACTGCTGGAAGTCGAGCTGGAAGAAAAACACGACGTCTACATTTACGAAGTCGAGTTGCTGACCGTCGACGGTGTGACACGCGAGCTGCATCTCGAGGCCGCCACCGGCCGCTTACTGAAAGACAAGGAAGATTGACCGATGCGTTTGCTTCTGGTGGAAGACCACGTCCCCCTGGCCGATGAACTGATCGCCGGCCTGCAACGCCAGGGCTACGCCGTGGACTGGCTGGCGGACGGCCGTGATGCGGTTTATCAGGGCCGCAGCGAGCCGTACGACCTGATCGTTCTCGACCTTGGCTTGCCGGGCGTGCCGGGCCTTGAAGTGCTGGCGCAATGGCGCGCCGGTGGGCTGGCGACGCCGGTGCTGATCCTCACTGCCCGGGATTCCTGGGCCGAGCGCATCGAAGGCCTGAAGGCCGGTGCCGACGATTACCTGACCAAACCCTTCCACCCGGAAGAACTGCATTTGCGCATTCAATCGCTGCTGCGCCGCTCCAAGGGCCAGGCCAACCAGCCGACGCTCAAGTCGGCGGGGCTGCATCTGGACGAGGGCCGCCAGTGCGTCGTGCGCGGCGGCGCCGATATTCAACTGACCGCCGCCGAGTTCCGCCTGCTGCGCTACTTCATGCTGCACCCGGAGCAGATCCTTTCCAAAAGCCACCTCGCCGAACACCTCTACGACGGTGAAACCGAGCGCGACTCCAACGTGCTTGAAGTCCACGTCAACCACCTGCGCCGCAAACTCGGCAAAAGCGTGATCGAAACCCGTCGCGGCCAGGGTTATCTGTTCGGCGGACAAGCTTCGTGAGATCGATCCAGCGCCGCTTGAGCCTGGGTCTGATCAGCGTGATGGTGATCGTCGGCCTGGTGCTGGCGCAAACCAGTCTGTGGCTGTTCGAAGTGGGTTTGCAGCGTTACCTCGAAGCCGGCCTGCGCAACGACAGCGAGAGCCTGCTGGTGGCGCTGGTGCGCGGCCCGCAAGGCTTGCAGCTGGACGAGCGGCACTTGTCGCCGGCCTATCAGCGGCCGTTTTCCGGGCATTACTTCCGCATCGATTTCGCCGAGAGTCACTGGCGCTCCCGTTCGTTGTGGGATCAGGAACTGCCGCTGCTGGAACGGCCAGGCCTGCACAGCAATCTGCAACTGGGGCCGGACGGTCAGCAACTGCTGGTGCTGCGCTCGGATTACAAACGGCTCGGCCAGTCGATCTCGATCAGCGTGGCCCAGGATTACACGCCGGTGCGCGAGAGCTTCCAGCGCATGCGTCAGGTCGGGTTGGGGCTCGGGCTGGCCGGGTTGTTGCTGATTCTGATCCTGCAACGGCTGACCGTGCGCCGGGCCTTGCGACCACTGGAAAAGGCTCGCGAGCAAATCGCCCAGTTGCAGCAGGGCCAACGCTCACAACTCGATGAACAGGTGCCGACGGAACTGGAGCCGCTGGTGGCCCAGATCAACCATTTGCTGGCGCACACCGAAGACAGCCTCAAGCGTTCGCGCAATGCCTTGGGCAACCTCGGGCACGCGTTGAAAACTCCGCTGGCGGTGCTGCTGAGCCTGGCCTCGAACGAAAAGCTCGATGCTCATCCCGAGTTGCGCAAGATCCTCAAGGAACAACTGGAACAGGTGCAGCAACGGCTTAACCGCGAGCTCAATCGTGCGCGACTCTCCGGCGATGCGTTGCCGGGGGCGCTGTTCGATTGCGATGCGGAACTGCCGGGGCTGCTGGCGACGTTGAACATGATCCACGGCGAACACCTGGCATTGAGCTACGTCGCGCCGACCGGGCTGCAATTGCCGTGGGACCGTGAAGACCTGCTGGAATTGCTCGGCAACCTGCTGGACAACGCCTGCAAATGGGCGGATGCCGAGGTGCGTCTGAGCGTGGTCGAGAAGGCTGAAGGTTTTGTGCTGAGTGTGGAGGACGACGGGCCGGGGATTCCCGAGGCGCAGCGTGATCAGGTGTTCAGCCGGGGTACGCGGCTGGATGAGCAGACCCACGGGCATGGCCTGGGGCTGGGGATTGTGCGGGATATTGTTGAGACTTGGGGTGGGGGTTTGGTGTTGGGGGAGAGTGAGTGGGGTGGGTTGAGGGTGGAGATTCAGTTGCCTCGGCGTTAAACCCGCTCCCACAGGGATCTGTGGTGAGCGGGCTTGAGCGTCAGACCCGGAACTGATCCATAAGACTCTGCTGCTGATTCGCCAGACTATTGAGCGACTGACTCACCCGCGCCGATTCATTCGCCTGCCCCGACAGCGACTCCGTCACATCACGAATGGTCGCCACGTTGTTGTTGATCTCTTCGGCCACCGCGCTCTGTTCTTCGGCGGCGCTGGCGATCTGCAGGTTCATGTCGCTGATCACCGTTACCGCATCGCCGATCTGGCGCAGCGCGGTCACGGCCTGGCCGACCTGTTCGACGCTGCCCTGAGCCTGACGATGGCTGTTGCCCATCGAGCCGACCACGTCCTGGGTGCCGCTTTGCAGTTGCTCGATCACCTGGCGGGTTTCTTCCACCGATTCCTGGGTGCGGCGAGCGAGGTTGCGCACTTCGTCGGCGACCACCGCAAAGCCACGTCCAGCTTCACCGGCGCGGGCGGCTTCGATGGCAGCGTTGAGCGCCAGCAGGTTGGTCTGCTCGGCGATGGCGCGGATGGTTTCCAGCACCGCGCCGATTTTCTCGCTGTTGGCGGCCAGGCCTTCGACCTGGATCATCGCGGCGCTCATGTCGGCGGCGAGGTGGTCGATGCTGGCGGTGGTGCGGTCGATCACGGTCAGGCCCTGACGGGTAGCGCGATCGGCATCTTTTGCCGCTTCGGCCGCTTGGGCGGCGCTGCGGGCCACGTCCTGGGCAGTGGCGCTCATTTCGTGGGACGCGGTGGCGACCTGATCGACCTGACGGTATTGCTGCTCCATGCCGGCGCTGGTCTGGGTGGCAATGGCCGAAGACTGGTCAGCAGTGTTACGCGCGTCCTGCACCGAGCGTTTCACCTCGGCGATGATCGGTTGCAGCTTGTCGAGGAAGCGGTTGAACCAACCGGCCAACTGACCGAGTTCGTCTTTCTTGTCATAGGCCAGACGGCGGGTCAGGTCGCCTTCGCCGCTGGCGATGTCTTCCAGCATGTGGGCCACGCCAAGGATCGGTTTGGTCACGCTGCGTGCCATCAGCCACACCAGCAGCAGGCCGACCAGCGCGGCGAGCACGCCCAGGCTCAGTTCGATCAGCGTGCCGGAGGTGTTGCTCGCATCCAGTTGCTGCTTGAGCGCTTCGGCGCGGCTGACCAGGACTTTCTCCGGCACATCGAGCAGCACGCCCCAGGATGGGCCACCGGGAATCGGCTGGAACGGCGACAGCACTTTCAGCTGCGCATTGCTGTGCAGGCTGCTGACGGTTTTGCTCGAGGCCAGCAGGCGCAGCAATTCAGCGCCGCTGGTGGTGTCCACGGCGTCGAGGCGCTGGCTGAGTTTGCTGGCGTCCGGGCTGTAACCGGCGAGCAGGCCGGCGGGGCTGATGATGCTCACGGCGGTCTGGCCGTCATAGAGCTTTTTGCTGGCGCCCTGGCTGATCGCTTGCAGGCTGTTGAGGTTGATGTCCACTGACAGCGAGGCGATGACTTTGCCGTTGACCATCAGCGGGAACACGATGCTGGTCATCAGCACGTTTTGCCCGTCGATCACATAGAAGTACGGTTCGATCACGCACGGCTTGAGCGTGGTACGCGGGCAGGTGAACCAGGCGTTGGCGGCCTGGCCGCTGGGGCCGGTGCTGGTGTCGGCCATGTCGCTTTCCGGCAGCGCCATCGAGGTCACTTTGCCCGGGGTCGGCTGCGACCAGTACAGGGCGAAGCGGCCCTTGTCGTTGCTGCCCAGTTCGGCCTGGCCGGCAAACAGTTCATCCTTGCCGTCCAGCGCGTTGGCTTCGAACACCAGCGACAGGCCGAGCAATTCCGGGTTGGCCTGCAGCGCCGATTTCACCTGACGGGTCATGTCTTCGCGCAGGTCGAAGGCATCGAGGAAGCGCTTCTCGGCCTGTTCGCGCAGGAACAGCACCTGCCGCGAGAAGCCGTGGCCATATTGATAGGCGTCCATGAACTGCTGGCGAATGCCTGCCGCCTGAACTTCGCCCTGGGATTCGATGCGAGCCTGGGCCGACTCGGTGAGCATTTCCATGCTCGAAGCTTTCACCAGTTCAGAACTGTGCTCCATGCGATACAGCGAAAGACCCACCAACAGGGTCACGATACCGGCCAGGCAGAGCCCGGCGAGCAGGGTGATTTTCCATTGGATGGAAAGTTGTCTGAGCGACATGGAGACGTCCTTATTCGATAAATATCTGAGACTTTGCACTGTAACGGCCGCGTTTCGACTTTCTTTATGGCGCAAATGCAATATGGCGAATTGACGCACGTTGTGGCGGATATGCCATCGTTCGCAGTTTGATCATGGAAAGTTACACAGTGTCGCGACCGGTCGCTTTGACACTGCGCCCGCTCTGCGGCACAGTGCGCGCCCTTCTAATAAGACCCTCTATGCAAATCCGCTGGCGACCCTCGTGGCTTGCCGGCCGGACTCATCCTGTCTGGCGGTGAATGGCTTTACCGTCGTGTTTTTGAGGTAGTGAAATGAATGCAGTGATTGCTGCGGTCGGTGTCATGCTGATCCTCAGCCTGTCCCGTGTGCATGTGGTGATCGCGTTGATCGTCGGTGCGCTGGTCGGTGGCCTGACTGGCGGCCTGGGCATCGACGCCACGCTCAAGGCGTTCAACAGTGGCCTGGGCGGCGGTGCGACGGTGGCGTTGTCCTACGCGTTGCTCGGTGCTTTCGCGGTGGCGATTGCCAAGTCCGGCCTGGCTCATGCGCTGGCCGACAAGGCCCTGGCGATGGTCGATCGCCAGCATGCGACCGGGGGCGGCAGCGTCAAATGGCTGCTGATCGGCCTGCTGTGGGTGGTGGCGATTGCTTCGCAGAACATCCTGCCGATCCACATCGCGTTCATTCCGTTGCTGGTGCCGCCGCTTCTATATGTACTGACCAAGCTGCAACTGGATCGCCGGCTGATCGCCTGCGTCATGACCTTCGGCCTGATCACGCCGTACATGGTGTTTCCGGTCGGCTTCGGCAACATCTTCCTCAACCAGATCCTGCTGGCCAACGTCAGCAAGGCCGGCGTGGACATCAGCCAGGTCAACGTCATGCACGCGATGGCCATCCCGGCGGCGGGCATGGTGTTCGGTC
This sequence comes from Pseudomonas allokribbensis, assembly GCF_014863605.1. Classification (NCBI taxonomy): domain Bacteria; kingdom Pseudomonadati; phylum Pseudomonadota; class Gammaproteobacteria; order Pseudomonadales; family Pseudomonadaceae; genus Pseudomonas; species Pseudomonas allokribbensis. The sequence continues at coordinate 4,392,506 of NZ_CP062252.1, read as the reverse complement.
TGTTGATGGCGGTGTTCTTCAGCTACCGCAAGAAGCGTGTCTACGACCTGGAAAAGATCGAGCAGGTGGAGCAGGTCAGCGTCGCCTACAACCCGATGACGATCGGCATCGCCGGCCTGGCTATCGCCGCAGCCTTCATTATTCAGTTGCTGCTGGATTCGATGATTATCGGGGCGCTGGCCGGGTTTCTGATTTTCTCGGCGTCGGGCATCGTCAAGTGGCGCGAGACTGACGGGCTGTTCACCGAAGGCATGAAGATGATGGCGATGATCGGCTTCATCATGATCGCCGCCTCAGGGTTTGCCGAAGTGCTGAAGGCTACCGGCGAGGTGCGCACACTGGTCGAAAGCGCGGCGGCGCAGATTGATCACAGCAAGGCCATTGGCGCGCTGCTGATGCTGCTGGTGGGGCTGATGGTGACCATCGGTATCGGTTCGTCGTTCTCCACGGTGCCGATTCTGGCGGCGATTTTCGTGCCGCTGTGCGTGCAGCTGGGTTTCAGCCCGATGGCGATTGTCTGCATCGTCGGCACGGCCGGTGCTCTGGGCGACACCGGTTCGCCAGCCTCGGACTCGACCCTCGGCCCGACCTCCGGCCTGAACATCGACGGCCAGCATCACCACATCTGGGACACCGTGGTGCCGACCTTCCTGCACTACAATCTGCCGTTGCTGGCGGCGGGCTGGATGGCCGCGATGGTCTTGTAAGCCCCAAACCGGATCGTTACTGCTCAGTGAGTGGTAACGATCTGGTTAAGACCCAGCTCAACTTTTGCTTTCGCGTGCCGTTAACGCCTTTAACCACGCCAATAAAACCAAAAGAGTGAGCACCCATGCGCCTGAGTCTCAAGGCTAAAGTCCTGTCCCTTGCCGTCCTTCCGGTCTTGCTCTTTGCGCTGGTGATCAGCCTGACCACGCTGTTCATCCTCCAGGAGCAGGCGCACAAGGAAGTCGAACAGACCCGCGAACGCCTGCTCGGTGACGCCAAGGCCACCCTGGCCAGCTACGTCGCCGTGGCCATGACCACCATCAAACCGTTGTACGACGCTGCCGCCCCCGGTGACGCCGACGCGCGGGCGCAGGTGATCAAACTGCTGTCGAGCATCAAGTACGGCAAGGACGGCTACTTCTTCGGCTACGACTCCGAGACCGTGCGCCTGTTCAAGTCCACCGACCCTGACGGCGTGGGCAAAAGCTTCAAGGACAACCGCGACCCGAACGGCGTCTACGTCAACCGCGACTTGGTGAAAGTCGCGAAGGACGGCACCCATTACCTGCAATACAGCTCGCCGCTGCCGGGTAACGCGCAGGTGCTGGTGCCGAAACTCGGTTACACCGAATACCTGCCGAAGTGGGACATGGCGTTCGGTACCTCGGTCAACCTCGACGGCATCGAGGCGCAAGTGGCGCTGGTTCAGGCCCAGGTTCAGGACCGAATGGAAGGCGTGGTGCTGAGCATCGTCGGCGTGGCGGTGATCGTGTTGCTGGTGATCGCGGTGGCGGGGCTGGTGCTGGCCAATACCATTTTGCGGCCGCTGACCCTGATGAAAGCCAACCTCGACGACATCGCGGCGGGTGAGGGCGACCTGACTCGTCGCCTGACCATCACCAGCCAGGACGAACTCGGTGAACTGGCCGGCTCGTTCAACCGTTTCGTCGACAAGATCCACGGTCTGGTGCGGCAGATCACCGAGATGACTTCGCAACTGACCGGGCTGGTGACGCAGGTCTCGGATCAGGCCCAGCGCTCCGATCAGGCCATGGAACGTCAGCGCCACGAGACCGATCAGGTGGCGACGGCGATCAACGAAATGTCCGCCGCCGCGCAGGAAGTTGCCAAAAGCGCACAGAACGCCGCCGTTGCCGCGCAGCAGACCGACGAAGAAGGCCAGACCGCCAAACGCGTGGTGGCCGGCAGCATCAAGCAGATTCATGCGCTGGTGGACGACATCCGCAGCAGTGGCGTGTCCCTCGACAGCCTGCAGCAGGACGTGTCGTCGATTGTCGGCGTGCTCGGGGTGATCCGCTCGATCGCCGAACAGACCAACTTGCTGGCACTCAACGCCGCGATTGAAGCAGCACGGGCCGGTGAGGCCGGGCGTGGGTTTGCGGTGGTGGCGGATGAAGTGCGGGCGCTGGCCTCGCGCACGCAGATCAGCACTCAGGAAATTCAGGGGATGATTGATCGCTTGCAGGCCGGTACGCAGTCGGCGGTCGAGGCGATGCGCCGTTCCAGTGAAGCGGGTGACGGCACGTCTGCCCAGGCCAATCAGGCGGGGGCGTCGCTCGACGCCATGGCGGATCTGATTGCGACCATCAACTCGATGAACGCCCAGATCGCCAGCGCCGCCGAAGAGCAGACAGCCGTTGCCGAAGAGATCAATCGCAGCGTGCATCAGATCGCGGTGGCGGTGGATAACGTGGCGGATGAGACACAGTTGGGGGCGCAGACTTCGCGGAGTCTGGCGGATTTGGGGCAGCGGTTGGGCAAACTGGTCGGCCAGTTCAGGATCTGATGGCGTTGCTGGGACAGACCCTCACGGTCTGTCCCAATACGGCACCTCGCCAAAACACTCGATGAAAAAGTCGATGACCGTCCGCACCTTCACCGACAACCGCCGGCTCCCCGGCCACAGCACCGCAATCTGCTGCGGCTCGACACTGTTCGACACCTGAAACTCCCCCAACACCGGCACCAGCGTGCCCTCACGCACCGCCTCGCCGATCAGCCATGACGGAAACATCACCAGCCCCAGCCCTTGCACAGCGGCCTGGGTCAGGGTGTCGGCGTGGTTGCCAGTGATCGGGCCCTTGACCGAATACGGCGTCCACTCGCCCTGATCCTGACGGAAAAACCAGCGCTGCTGGCCGGTCGCGCCCTTGTAGGCCAGGCACTGGTGGCGGGCGAGGTCTTCGGGATGCTGCGGTGTGCCGAAGCGCTTGAGATACGCCGGGCTGGCCGCGACCTGAAACCGGTGCGGTGCCAGGATCCGTGCCTGCATGCTCGAATCGTGCAGCGGGCCGATGCGGAACAGCAGGTCGGCGCCTTCCTGCAACGGGTCGATGTAGTGGTCGGTCTGCTGGATGTCCAGTTGCAGCTTCGGGTAGCGCTCGCACAGACGGCCTAGCCATGGCGTCAGATGACGTTGGCCGAACACCACCGGGGCGTTGATCCGCACCAGTCCGGTCGGTTCGCTTTGCTGTTCCTGCAACGCCTGTTCGGCTTCCTCCAGTTGCACCAGCACCAGCCGCGCGTGGTGGCCGAGCATGCGCCCGGCTTCGGTCGGCGTCACTGCACGGGTGTGTCGATAAAGCAGTTGCTGGTTCAGCGCTTGCTCCATCAACTGGATCTGCCGGGAAATCGAGGAGGGCGCCACGCCCTCGCGGCGGGCGACTTCGGAAAAGCTGCCGTGATCGAGCACGGCCACAAACAGCCTTAGCGCCTTGAATCCCAGTTCGTTGAGCCCGTGCATCGTGTGTCCTGCTGTGCGAGTTACGCAAAAGTGTTGTCAGGATGCTCCCATTTATCGCACAGATGCGCCAGCCGATAATCCGCGCCATCGTGTCCTTCAGAGGTTTTTCAGATGCAGTCGTTTGATGAAGTGAGTGCTGCGCCGGCTCCTGTCGTCCGGTCCGGTTTGCGCTTGTTGCTGTTGCCGTTGGTGATTCTGGCCGGCATGGGTTTGTCGGTGGAGGCCGGGTTGCTCGGGCCGCTGGGTGAGCAGGTCGGGCACCTGTGGGCGACCTTGAGCATCTTCGGGGTTGGCTCGGCGATTCTGTTTTTGCTGTTGCTGTTTGCGGGGCCGCAGAAGGGGCCGGCGCTGACCGATTTGCCGCGCTGGCAGTTGATCGGCGGGTTTCTGGGGCCGATGTATGTGGTGGTGCTGACGTTGGCGACGCCGCATATCGGGATTGCGATGACCATGATCGCGATCCTGTCGGGGCAGGTGGGCAAGAGTGTGCTGATTGACCATTTCGGTTGGTTTGGGGCTACGCGCAAGAAGGTCAATGCTGAGCGTTGGCTGGCGTTGGGGTTGATTGTGGCGGCTTTGGTTTTGATTGCGCGGGGGTGATGAGATGAGTCTGGTTGTTTTGTTGGCGGTGGTGGTGTTGGCCGGTGCGGTGTTGAGTGTGCAGGCGGCGATCAATGGACGTCTGGGTGAAACCGTCGGCGTTCTGCGCAGCAGTTTGTTGACGTTTGTGGTGGGGGCAGTTTCGACGGGGTTGTTGATTCTGTTTTTTGAGCCTGCGCAGGTGGTGAGTTTGTTGGAGGTGCCAAAGTGGCAGTTGAGTGGGGCGTTGTTTGGGGTGGTTTATATGATGGTGATGGTGGGGGCGGTGCCTCGGGTGGGGACGGCTGTGGCGACGGTGGCGGTGATTGTCGGGCAACTGGGGATGGGGATGTTGATTGATAATTTTGGGTGGTTGGGGAATCCGGCGATTGAGCTGTCTTCGAGTCGGGTTTTGGCGATGGTTTGTTTGGGGTTGGCGTTGGTGTTTATGTATCGCAGTAGCGTGCGTCAGGCTGTTTGAACTTGGCGGCCTTTGGGCCGACCAGGTTCTCGGGTTATTGAGTACATATCCGTTTCTGCGGGTGCGGCCGCTGGCGGTTTCGCTCTTACAGCGACTCACTTTTGCAGACGCCCAAAAGTAAGCAAAACGCTGGGCCCCGGCGTTCGGCCCGCTCGCTGGGGCTCGGGGTTCCTTCGTTACGGGATTCATCCGGGGGCATCGCCTCCGGTTTGCTTCGCTGCACCTCCTCTCGATGTGTTCGACTTCGTCGAACGGCGCTGCGCGCCTACCCCCGGATGAATCCCTTCACTCAGCCTGCCGAAGGGGCCAGCACGGCAAAAGCGTTTCTCGAGCTAACGCTCATCGTGGTCAGCACCTTCTACACTGTCAGCACGGCTTGTTCTTTCAGCCTCAGACAACCACCACCAAAGGAGTCTGTTCCATGGCAGATAGAAAATGCGATTGTCCGGGATGTCGTTGCACGATCAAGGAGGGTGAGCATTCTTATGTGGCGCACGGTAAGCATTATTGCTGTGAGGCCTGCGCGCATCATCACAAAAGTGGCGAGGAGTGTTCTGGCAAGGGTTGCCAGTGCGCGCACCCGAAATAACGGGCTGCATGAAAAAGTGGAGCCTAGTCGGGCTCCACTTCCAGTTTCAGGCTGTCGTCGTCCAGGCGTTCGGTATGGCGGACGGTGCCTTGCAGGCGTCGGCCTTCGACTCGGACGTCGACGGTTGTGGCCTGTTCGAGGTCTTCCGGCTGTGGGGCCGGGACGCGCAGGGCGAAGCAGTAGGGATCGTTTTCGACGGGTTCCAGGCCAACCGGGCAGTCGATGCTTCTGGTGACTCGGCCGGAGGCGGTGTCCAGGCTGTAGTCCAGGTGCGCCGGGCTGCTGATGGTCGTCATGTGTGTTCCCCCGAATTAGTCCCCACCTGCGCCACAGCTTAGCTTGCCGGTCGCCACGTGACGTTTTCCACGCCGAATTTTTCCGCCGCGGGCTTGCTGGTCTTTTGCACCTTTTCCCGGCCGAAACGCGGGATGCGGCCCACCCCGGCGTCGCAGCTTGCCCAGTGCCACGCCTCGGTGTTGTCCATTTTGTCCGAGCGGATAATGAACGACTTCGGCGCGCCGTGAAGGGTGTATTCGATGACAAACAGTTTTGCGTTGTTCATAAAGCCCGTCTTCCTCCCTGTGGTAATAGAAGGATCGTCGCGCACCGGGAAAATTCACTCGGATTGTCCGACGGTATCTATCAATGGCGAGCGAGGGGGCGGACTGGTTACCATGGCGTTTCCGTCAACCCCGATGAATGTTCGCCATGGCCCTCGCCGCGCCCCCCGATCTGAGTGATACCGATGTGCCGGTGCAACCGCTGGCCCGCACGTATCCGCGTGGGCTGTTCATCGAGCCGCATGAGCATGTCTGGGGGCAATTGCTGTATGCGATGAGCGGGGTGATGTGGGTCGAGACCCCGCACGAGGCGTTGGTGGTGCCGCCGCAGCGGGCGGTGTGGTTGCCGCCGGGCGTGTCCCACGGGATTCGCGTGGTGTCGGATTTGCAGATGCGCAATATCTACCTGCGCCCGGCGCTGGCGGCGACGCTGGATGAAACCGTGCAGGTGATCGAGGTCGGTGGTCTGCTGCGCGAGTTGATCGTCGGGCTGGTGGAGCAGGGCGACAGCGGCGATGCCGAGTATTACGAAGCGTTGGTCGGGCTGGCGCTGCTGGAGCTGAGACGCGCAAGGCGTTCACAGTTGAAGATTCCGCTGCCGGACGATGCCGACCGGCGGCTGATGAGTCTGTGTCAGGCGGTGATGGCTGCGCCGTCGCTGGAGATTCCTTTTGAGCAACACGCCGAAAACGCCGGGGCCAGCGTGCGTACGCTTGCACGGTTGTTCAAGGAAGGCCTGGGCATGGGCTTCGCCGAGTGGCGGCGGCAGGTGCAGTTGGCGACGGCGGTGGCGGAGTTGATCCAGGGCGTGCCGGTCAGCGCGATTGCCCGTGAGCTGGGTTATTCGCCGAGCAGTTTCAGCGACATGTTCCGCCGCGAGCTGGGCGTGGCGCCTTCGCAGTTCAGTGCCGGGCAGCTTCCAGGCTGATTTGGCCGAAATTCAGAAGTCCTTGGCCGGTGCCGGTCGCAGCCTTTCCCTAGACTTTGCCCATTCCCTTTATGTGGCGGAGTGATCCCATGAACTACCTGATTTCCCTGGGCATCGGTCTGGGCGTCGGCCTGCTGTATGGCGCGCTGGATTTCCGTTCCCCGGCGCCACCGGCCATCGCGCTGGTCGGCCTGTTGGGCATGCTGGCGGGCGAGCAGTTGTGGCCGATGGGCCGGCAACTGGTCAGTGGCTGGCTGTCCTGAATTTCCTTTTTTCATTCGGTGGATCAACTCATGAAAGCACTGCAATTCGATAAAACCGGCGACTTGTCTTCCCTGCGCTTCGTCGAGGTGCCGACACCGGTGCCGGGGGCTGACGAGGTGCTGGTGCAGATCAAGGCGGCGGGCCTGAATCCCAGCGACGTGAAGAACGTGCTCGGGCGTTTCCCTTACACCACGCTGCCGCGTATTCCCGGGCGGGATTTTGCCGGGGTGGTGGTCGAGGGGCCGCAGGCGCTGATTGGTCAGGAAGTCTGGGGCACCGGACGTGAGCTGGGCTTTTTCGCCGACGGCTCCCATGCGCAGTTCGTCAAACTGCCGGCCAATGGCGTGGCGCACAAACCTTCGCACCTGAGTTTCACCCAGGCCGCCAGCCTCGGTGTGCCTTACACCACAGCGTGGGATGCGCTGGAGCGCAGTCTGGTCAGCGCTGAAACCCGTTTGCTGGTGATCGGCGGCGGGGCGGTGGCGACGGCGGCACTGGCGCTGGCCAAGGTGCGCGGCGCGCAGTTGCTGGCGGCGGCGCGGCGGCCGGAGCAGGTCAAGGATTTGCAGGCGCAGGGTTATCAGACGATCCAACTGGACGAGCCCGAGGAGCTTGGCGCTCAGGTCAACGCGGTGTACCGCGGTGGCGCCGACGTGATCTTCGACACCACCGGGTTCTGGCTGCCGGCCTCGGTGCCGGCGCTGGCCCCGTTCGGGCGCATCGCGATCATCGCCGCGCCGGTGGACGGGCATGTGCAACTGCCGGCGCTGGCCCTGTATCGCAAGGGCGGTTCGGTGGTCGGCATCAACTCCCTGCTGTACGGCGTTGAAGCCTGTGCGGCGATGCTCGAACAGTTCGGCCGGTTCTTCGACGAAGACTTGCTGCCACTGCCGCAAGGGCTTGTCGAAGCGCCGCTGGCCGAAGGACTGGCGCGCTATGCCGATGTGAATCAGGGCAGTGGCGACAAGATCATCCTGATGCCTTGATCCTCAGGCTTCAGGGACGCCGTTCTCCCACGCCGACCAGTGCTTCAGGATGTCCTGCACCAGCGGATGACCTGCGCGGTAGAGGTTTTCCAGTGCCGGGACAAATCCGCCTTGATCGGCGTACTTGAGCAGGTTGTCCACTTCGCTACCGCCCGGCGCCGGGCGGTCGAAGTCGGAGCCGGCGCGCACCACGGCCAGGCGCTGCACGTCCACCAGGCCCTCGCGGCTGGCGCGTAGCAGGGCCTCGTAGGTGGAGTTGTCTTCCTGCTGAGTGGTGCAGTAATCGCCTTTGTTGTCGGTCAGCAGTTTGGTCCAGACTTCGGCGCGTTCGCTCAGGCGTGTGCCGGAGAACCAGGTGTTGCCCGCCAGCGTGTCGCAGCGGGTGACCACGGGCGGCTGATTGGCCGGTGCTACCGGGTATTTCAGGCGCCACGCGGCCGATTCCTTGCTCTCGCTCAGTTCGACCTTGTGGCTCAGGGCGAAGGCCTTGGCCTGTAGTTTCGGGTTGAGTTCGAAGACTTCGGTCTTGTAGTCCAGCGGCGGTTTTTCATTCGGGCCTTTAGTGTTGATGCCGAGGTAACCGGTCGGCCAACTCGATGGCGCATCGCGCGAATCCAGTTCCCACTGGGTGCCGAACTCGACCAGATAATGCGCCCAGGCAGCGGTGCCGATGGTCCCGTGTTTGGGGCTGATGCCGGCAATCCCGGCGATCAGGAAGTAGCTTTTGCGCAGGTCGAATTTCGGCGACAGCGCCAGTGCCAGGGTCGAGGCGGCGGCGTTGGTCTGACCCATACCGGTGGTCATCAGGCACACCTGCTGCGTGTTGCAGCGAATGACCGGATACTCGGCCGACAGGCCCGGCACGCGGATTTCCTGCTTGAGTTCGAGACGATCGATCCAGTGCTGAGCTTCCGGGGCGAACATGGTGATCAGCACCACTTTCGGCTGAATCGGTGCCTCGGCCGCCCAAGCGGTGGAAGAGAGCAGGGCTGCGGTGGCCAGTGATACTCGCGTCATTGCTTTCATGATTGCTCCTGGATTCAGAACTGATAACCGATGCCGGCGTAGTAACCCCAGCCGTTGGAACGTGCGCGGAAGTTGCCGTCGCCGAAGTTGAGCTCGCTGCCGTCCTCCCAGTTGCCGCCGTTGTGGAAGTAACGGCCGACCAGGGTGAAGCGCAGGTGCGTGAACGAGTACAGCAACACGTTGGTCGCCACCGTGGCATTGGCGGTGCGCGCCGGGTTGTCCTTGTGCAGGTCCGAGCCGAAATCGAAGTTGGTGAAACCAATGTAGGTCAGCGAGGCACCGTTGCTGAACTTGTCGATCGGCACGATGTACTTCAGCTGCGCGCGGTAGCCATCCCACGAATACTCGTTGCTGGCGCCGTAGTTTTCCCACTGGTAGCGCCCGTACAGGTTGGCCGACAGGTTGACCCGCGAGTGGGTGTCGATGTCGGTACCCAAACCGCTGTACAGCGTGTTGGCACGGTTCTCCTTGCGGCTGCCGTGATCGTAGATCCAGTCGAACGCCACGTACCATTCCTTGAACGGCCCGATGGCCAGGCTGCGGCCGGCGAGGTAGTCGATGGAGATGCGCGGTTCGTGTTCCATGAACACCGGCGAGCCGTGATCCCACACGCCTTTGTCGTGGCTGTTGCCGATGTTGAAGATCTTCGGAATGTCGACGTAGCCGTACAGCTCGAACGGGCCCTTGCGCCCGAAGTACTCATATTCCAGATAGATATCGTCGGCCGGTTGCGGGCCGAAGCTGATGTCCTTGCTGCCGATCAGCATCAGGTCCTGGTTGTACCAGTCCGACAGGTACGCGCCTTTTTTCGGCGGGCTGGCTTCGGGGCTGAGGGCTTCGCCCTGGGCAGATTCTTCGGGCAGGGCAGGTTGCGCCAGCGCGGTGTGGCTGAGAACTCCGGTAACGCCGGCCAGTAGCAGGGAAACAGCAACGGTGCGCGCACCACGACGGCGGCGGCAGGAAGAAACGTGCATTCAAAGTCCTTTTTGCGGATCAAGGCCCGAAAAAGCGGGCTTGTACGGTTCTGTAACGAAATTGTGAGTAACGGCGACTCGCAAACGTTTGCACAACCCGTACCAGTTTCGCAAGACGCTGAAAAACAGATCAATTCAGTGATTTACCTGGCCCTTCGGTCAGGCATGGCTCAGGCCTTCCCCGAAAGCACTCAAGCTCGTGCTCAGAACGGCTCGGAGCATCGCTCAAGCGGCTTATCGCACAAAAGTATTAACACTATTTAACCGGTGCCCCATCGCAGGGCATCAACTAGCGTGTGTCTGGAATAGACGGTTTATCTGATGACCGTCATACGCTTGATACGCGTGTCGGATCTTGCCGCAGTTGCACGCCTTCAAGGATGAATTGGCCACGAAAGGAGTAGCCCGTGGAAGCAAGGTTTGGTGTCGCCCTCGTTTCGCGTTTTTCCCCACTTTCCCTTGCTGTGCACCTGAGCGTCGCCGGGCTACTGTTCGGCGGGGTCAGTGAGCAGGCGTTCGCCACCTGCTCGGCTGCAGGCTCCACGATTACCTGTTCGGGCGTCCCGACGCTGCCGCTGTTTCTCAACGATTACAGCAGTGCCACCAGCGGATTGACGGTCAACGTCACCAACGGTGCACAGATGAACGCGACCCTGGGTGGCAAGGTGATCAACCTGACCGGGGCCAACATCAACCTGAACAACTCCGGCACCCTCGACCCGGCCTTGCTGGGCCTGGTCTCGATCCTCAGTGGCGGCGCGTTCATCGGCACCGGTGCGACCAGCACGGTGAGCATCGTCAACAACACCACCGGGCTCATTCGCGGTACCGGCATGCTGCTCGGCCTCAACCTGACCAGCATCGACGGTCTGGGGATAGCCGTGAACAACTCGGTGTCGGGCACTACGACCATCACCAACGACGGCACGATTACCTCGACCGGGCTGTCGGTCGGCGGGATCACCCTGGCCGATACCCCGGTGGTCGGGGTGTATGGCGGTTCACAAGTCAACATGACCAACAGCGCCACCGGCACGATCAACGGCCGGGTCGCGTTCGAGACGTCGGTGGCGGGCAATACTTTCACCAACGCCGGTAACATCACTGGCGGCGTGTCGATGGGGGCGGGCAGCACCAACACCTTCTACGCGATCACAGGTTCCAGCGTTAACCAAGGTGACGGTGCGCAATTGTCCGTCGGCCTCGGTGGCTTGATCGGCGTCAACCTGACCTTCGCCCCGACCGGGACGATCGATGGCGGCGCAGCCGGTACCAACACGCTGATCCTGCAAAACCCGATCGGCCTTGGCGGCGGCACCACCGGCACCGGCACGGCATCCAGCCTGGTCTACGTCAACTTCAACAACCTGACCCTCAACAGCGGCACCTGGACCTTGCAGGGGCCCTTGGTCAGCGGTGCGACCACGCTCAATGGCGGTGTCGCGCAGTTCAACGACAACGCGGCGTTCGGCAGCGGTGTGCTGACGTCCAACGGCGGGATTCTCCAGGCCAGCAACGCCGGACTGTCGCTGGCCAACCAGATCAACCTGGGCGCCGGCGGTCTGACCCTGCAGGGCATCAACGGCATGACCCTGAACGGGGTGATCTCCGGCACTGGCGGCCTGACCAAGATCGGCAGCGGCCAGATCGACCTCAGCGGCATCAACACGTACAGCGGCAATACCGTGCTCAACGGCGGTGTGGTGCTGGTCGGCAACAATCAAGCGTTCGGCACCGGCGGCATCACCGTTGGCGGTTCTTCGAGCATCTCGGCGACGGCGCCGATTTCGCTGGCTAACGCGATCACGCTCAACAGCACCCTGACCGCGACCGGCACCGGTGCGCTGACCCTGGGCGGGGTGATCAGCGGCGCCGCCAACCTGACCAAAACCGGTAGCGGCAGCCTGACTCTCAACGGCATCAACACCTACACCGGGATCACCAGCCTCAGCGCCGGCACCTTGCGCGTCGGCAACAACAACGCCTTGGGCACCGGGGTGCTCAATACCAGCAACGGCACCAGCCTCGACAGCACCGGCAACGTGACCCTGGCCAACAACGTCGGCATCACCGGTGCGTTGAACGTGCTCGGCAGCAATGCTCTGACCCTCTCTGGCATCGTCTCCGGTACCGGCGCAATCACCAAGAGCGGCAGCGCCAGCCTGACCCTGACCGGCAACAACACCAACAGTGGCACCACCGCGCTCAACGGCGGCACTTTGTTCGTCGGCAGCAACACCGCGCTCGGCACGGGAGCACTTAACGCTGCGTCCGGCACCACCCTCGATGCAACGACGGCGGTGACACTGGCCAACGCGGTTGCACTGGCGTCGGACCTGACCATCGGCGGCACTCAGGCCCTGGGCCTGAGCGGCGTCATCAGCGGCGCCGGCAACCTGATCAAGGGCGGCACCGCGAACCTGACCCTCAGCGGCAACAACACGTTCTCCGGCGGTACGGCGCTGAACAACGGGACGCTGATCGTCGGCTCCAACACCGCGCTCGGCACCGGCGCACTGACCACGGCGGCGGGCACTACCCTCGACGCCAGCACCACGGTGGCGCTGAGCAACGCCGTCGCCCTCGGCGGCAACCTGAACATCGCCGGCAACGCCAACCTGACCCTTGGCGGTGTGGTCAGCGGTAGCGGCGGGCTGACCAAGAACGGCGCGGCCAACCTGATTCTCAACGGCGCCAACACCTTCAGCGGCGGCACTACCCTCAACGCCGGGACGCTGACTGTCGGCAACGCCGCCGCACTGGGCAGCGGCGCCCTGACCGTCGCCAGCGCCGCGACCCTCGACAGCAACACTTCGGTCATCCTCAACAACAACGTCGCCCTCAACGGCAACCTGGCCATCGGCGGCAGCAACGGCATGATCCTGGGCGGCGTGCTCAGCGGCGCGAGCCAGTTGATCAAGAACGGCACGGCCAACCTGACCCTGAACGGCGCCAACACCTTCACCGGTGGCACGGCGCTCAACGCAGGCAGCCTGACCGTCGGCAACGGCGCGGCACTCGGCACTGGGACGCTGACCGTGGGCGGGGCGGGCGCAACGCTCAACAGCAGCGCCAACGTGACGCTGAACAACGCGATTGCGCTGAACTCCAACCTCACCGCCGGCGGCGCCAACCCGCTGACCCTCGGTGGCGTGATCAGTGGTGGCAGCAACCTGATCAAGACCGGCTCCTCGACCCTGACCCTGACCGGCAACAACACCTACACCGGTGCGACGTCGCTGAACGCCGGGACACTGATCGTCGGCTCCAACACCGCCCTCGGCACCGGCGTGCTCAACGCTGGCAACAACACCACGCTGGACGCCAGCACCACGACAAGCCTGGCCAACAACGTCAACCTCGGCGGTAACGTGACCATCGGCGGCAGCAACGCGCTGACGCTCGCGGGTGTGGTCTCCGGTGTCGGTGGCCTGACCAAAAGCGGCCCCGCCGACCTGATTCTCAACGGCGCCAACACCTATTTCGGCAACACCGCACTCAACGTCGGCAAGCTGATTGTCGGCAGCAATACCGCGATCGGCAGCGGCGCATTGAACGCAGCGGCCGGCACCACACTGGATACCAACACAGCCGTCACTCTGGGCAACCAGGTCAACCTGGCCGGTGCGATGAACATCGGCGGCACTGCCGATCTGACCCTCACCGGAACCGTCGCCGGGGCCGGCAGCCTGGTGAAAAACGGCGCAGCCAACCTGAACCTCAACGGCACCAACACCTACATCGGCGGCACCACGCTGAACGCCGGTACGGTGACCGTCGGCAACAGTTCGGCACTGGGTACCGGTGCCTTGACCGTTGGCGGTGCGGCAACCCTCGACAGCAGTTCCCCGCTGGCCAGCCTGGCCAATGCGGTGGTGCTCAATGCGGCGCTGAGCGTCGGCGGCACCCAGGACCTGACCCTCGGCGGTGTGATCAGCGGCGCAGGCCAGTTGATCAAGAACGGCGCGGCCAACCTGACCGTCAACGGCACCAACACCTTCAGCGGTGGTAGCACGCTCAACGCGGGCACGCTGACACTGGGCTCGGCCGCTGCGTTGGGCAGTGGCGATCTGACCGTCGGCGGCGCTTCGACGCTGGATACCAGCACGGGCATGAGCGTCGGCAACAACATCACCCTCAACGCCGGCCTGACCCTGGCCGGCAGCAACACCCTGAACCTCAGTGGCGTGATCGATGGCGCCGGTAGCCTGACCAAGGACGGTTTTGGCGACCTGACGCTCAGCGGCAACAACACCTTCACCGGTGCGCTGAACATCGCCTCCGGCAGCGTCACCACCGTGAGCAGCGGGGCGCTGGGCAACACCTCCGGCGCCAACATCAGCGCCGGCGCCAATCTCTATCTCAACAGCAGCGCCAGCCTCACCGGGCTGAGCGGCAGCGGCAGTGTGCAGATCGCTGGCGGCAACACCCTGACGGTGGGCGGCGTGAGCAGCACCAGCACCTTCGACGGCGACCTCGGTGGCAGCGGCGCCCTGACCAAGGTCGGTACCGGGACGCTGAACCTCACCGGCAGCAGCGGCCTCACCGGCAACACCAACGTCAACGCCGGTACGCTGAATCTCACCGGTTCGCTGGCCAGCACCCAGCTCAACATCAACAACGGCGCCACCCTCACGGGTACCGGTTCGGCGCTGGGCTTCATCACCATCAACAGCGGCGGTCATCTGGCGTTGTCCTCGGGCAACACCTTGTCCACCTCGTCGCTGATCCTCACCGCCAACAGTAATGTCGACGCTAGCCTCGCTACGCCATCGACCAGCTCGCTGATGAACATCGGCGGCAACCTGACCCTCGACGGTAACCTCAACGTCACCGATGCCGGCGGTTTCGGTGTCGGTGTCTATCGCTTGTTCAACTACATCGGCGCGCTGACCGACAACGGCCTGACCGTGGCCGGTGTGCCGGTGGGTTACGGCCTCGGCGACATCCTCGTGCAGACCCTGGGTAACCAGGTGAATCTGGTGGTGTCGGCGCCGAACACCAACCTGCGTTTCTGGGACGGCAGCCAGACGATCGCCAATGGCACCGTGGATGGCGGCACTGGTACATGGACTGCCGGCGGCACCAACTGGACCAATTCCAGCGGTACGGTGAACCAGACCTGGGCCGGCGACTTTGCGGTGTTCCAGGGCACGGCGGGCACGGTGTCGGTCAACGGCACGCAACTGTTCACCGGGATGCAATTCCTCACCGATGGCTACAACGTGGTCAACGGCACGTCGGGGCTGTTGACCGCCGTCAATGGTACCGGTGGCACCACGGCGATGCGGGTCGATCCGGGCGTGACCGGCACGGTCGGCGTGAACATCGACGGCAGCGGCATCCTCAACAAACTCGACGCCGGCACACTGGTGCTCAACGGCGCCAACAGCTACACCGGCGGCACGCAACTGGATGGCGGCACATTGGTCGTCGGCAGCAACACCGCCCTGGGCACTGGCGCTTTGATCGCCAACGCCGGCACGCAACTGGACAGCAACACCGCCGTGACCCTGGCCAACGCGGCCACGCTCAACGGCAACCTCACCGTACTCGGCAGCAATGCGCTGACCCTCAACGGTGTCATTTCCGGCACTGGCGGCTTGATCAAGAACGGTTCGGCCAGCCTGACCCTCGGTGGCAACAACGCCTTCCTCGGGCCGGTGGCACTGAACGCGGGCGGATTGATTCTGGCGTCGAACAGCGCGCTGGGCTCGGCCACCCTGAACGCGGCGAACGGCACCACCCTGGATGCCAGTGGCGCCTTCACGGCGGGTAACGCGATCAACCTGGCGGGCAACCTCGGCATCGTCGGCAGCAACGATCTGACACTCAGCGGGGCCATCAACGGCGCCGGCAGCCTGACCAAGAACGGCGCGGCCAACCTGATCCTGAGCGGGGCCAACAACTTCCTCGGCGGCATCACCCTCAATGCCGGCACCCTGACCGCCGGCAGCAACGGCGCCCTCGGTCTGGGCAACCTGACCGTGGCCGGTGCGTCGTCGCTGGACAGCAACACCTCGGTGTCGCTCGGCAACAACGTGGTGCTCAACGCCAACCTGACCAACACCGGCAACAGCGACGTGGCCCTCAGCGGCGTGGTCAGCGGCAGCGGCGGACTGATCAAGAACGGCGCCTCCAACCTGACCCTCAATGGCATCAACACTTACAGCGGCGGCACCACGCTGAACGCCGGCACCGTGACCCTCGGTACCTCGGCGGGCCTGGGCTCCGGCGCGGTGACCGTGGCGGGGGCGTCGACCCTCGACACCACTGCGCCGCTGGTGCTGGCCAACAACGTCAACGTCAATGCCAACCTGAGCGTGGCCGGTAACAACAACCTGACCCTGGGTGGCGTGATTGCCGGGGCGGGCACCCTGACCAAGAACGGTCTGGCCGACCTGACGCTGTCCGGCAACAACACCTTCAGCGGCACCTTCGATGTGCAGGCCGGCAGCCTGACCACGCTGGGCAACTCGGCACTGGGCAGCAACGCCGGGGTCAATCTCGGCGCTGCGGCGACCCTCAACCTCGGCGGCTCGGGCAGTCTCGCCAGCCTGACCGGCAGCGGTACCGCCCTGATCGGCGGCGGCAACACGCTGAGCATCGGCGGCAACAACGCCAGCAGTATTTTCGGCGGTGTGCTCACCGGTACGGGAGAATTGAACAAACTCGGCACCGGTACGCTGACCCTGACCGGCCTCAACAGCCTGACCGGCAACACCACGGTCAACGCCGGCACCTTGAACGTCAGCGGCTCGCTGGACAGCGCCAGCGTACTGGTCAACAGCGGTGGCACCCTGACTGGCGGCGGCTCGCTCGGCGGGGCCGTGACCGTGGCGGACGGCGGCCATCTGGCCGGCGCCACCGGCAGCACGCTGTCGGTGAATTCGCTGGTGTTCAACGCCAACTCAAACTTCGACGTCGGCCTCGGCGCCCCGGTTTCCGGTGGCGGCAACGCGCTGGTCAACGTCGGCGGCAACCTGACCCTCGACGGCACCCTCAACGTCAGCGACATCGGCGGCTTCGGCAGTGGCGTGTACCGGTTGATCAACTACACCGGCGGCCTGACCGACAACGGCATGCTGATCGGCACCGTGCCGGGCAGCGTCACGCCGGGCGATCTGACCCTGCAGACCGCGCTGGCCAACCAGATCAACCTGCTGGTCACCGCACCGGGCGTCACCGTGCAGTTCTGGGACGGCAACCAACTCGTTGCCAACGGTTCGGTGGATGGCGGCAGCGGCACCTGGGGCACCGGCACCACCAACTGGACCGACGTCAACGGCACGACCAATCAGGCCTGGACCAACAGCTTCGCGGTGTTCCAGGGCACGGCGGGCACCGTGACCGTCAATGGCGCGCAAACCATCACCGGCATGCAGTTCGTCACCGATGGCTACAGCCTGCAGAACGGCACGGCCGGTTCGTTGAATCTGGTCAACGGTTCGCTGGGCAATGCCACCGTGCGGGTCGACCCGAACGTCACCGCGACCGTGGGCGTCGCGCTCAATGGCGCCGGCACGCTGGGCAAATACGACACCGGCACCCTGGTGCTCAACGCGGCCAACGGCTACACCGGCGGCACCGCGCTCAACGGCGGCAAGATTGTGGTTGGCAACAATGCGGCCCTCGGCACTGGCGTATTGACCGCCGCCAACGGCACGGCGCTGGACAGCAACACGGCGGTCAGCCTGGCCAACGATGTGGTGCTCAATGGCGGACTCACCGTCGCCGGCTCCAACGCATTGACCCTCGGCGGTGTGGTCAGCGGCAGCGGCAGTCTGATCAAGACCGGCGCATCGAGCCTGACCCTCAACGGCAGCAACACTTACAGCGGCGGTACTCAGCTGTCTGGCGGTACGCTGATTCTGGGCAACAACAGCGCGATCAGCAGCGGCGCTCTCAGTGTGCTGGGCAACGGCACCCTCGACAGCACCTCTGCGCTGCAACTGGCCAACGCCATCAACCTGGGGGCGCAATTGACCCTGGCCGGCAACCAGAACACCACGTTGATCGGTGCGATCACCGGCAGCGGCAGCCTGGTGAAAAACGGCGCTGGCGACCTGGTGCTCAGCGGCGCCAACACCTACAGCGGCGGCACGACGCTGAACAGCGGCAGCACCCGTGGCGACACCAGCAGCCTGCAAGGTGCAATCGTCAACAACGCGGCGCTGACCTTCGAGCAGAACAGCGACGGCAGCTACACCGGCAATCTGACGGGCGCCGGCACCCTGAACAAAACCGGCACCGGCGCCTTGCTGCTGACCGGCAACAACACCTACACCGGCAACACCGCCGTGCAGGCCGGTACGCTCAACGTCAACGGCGTGCTCAACAGCGCCAACGTCAATGTCGCCAGCGGTGCGAAGATCGGTGGCAGCGGTCAATTCGGTGGGACTGTGCAACTGGCCAGCGGTGCGACGCTGCTTGGCGGCGGTAACGCCGCACCGTTGTCGGTTGGTTCACTGGCGTTGTCTTCGGGGACGAATCTGGACTTCACCCTCGGCTCGGCCGCCAGCTCCACGACCGTGGTCAACGTCGCCGGCAACCTGACCCTCGACGGCACGCTGAACATCACTAACGCCGGTGGCTTCGGCGTCGGGGTGTATCAGCTGTTCAGCTACGGTGGCACGCTGACCAACAACGGTCTGGTCTACGGCAGCCTGCCGGTTTCGGCGGCCAATCTGACCCTGCAAACTGCGCTGGCCAATCAGGTCAACCTGCTGGTGCAAGGCACGCCGGGCGAAGTGCAGTTCTGGAACGGTGGCAAGACCAACCCGGACGGCAGCATCGGTGGCGGCAACGGCGTGTGGGGGCCTGGCACCAACTGGACCGACCCGACCGGCACTCAGGCACTGGGCTCCAACGGCCAGTTCGCAGTGTTTGGCGGGCAGGGCGGGACGGTCACCATCCAAGGCAACCAGAACTTCACCGGGCTGCAATTCCTCGTCAACGGCTACAGCCTGGAACCGGATGCCGGCGACACGCTGACCCCGGTCAACGGGCCTGGTGGCACCCCGGCGCCAATCCGCGTGAATGCCGGCGCCAGCGCGCAGATTGATGTGCCACTGATCGGTACCGGCGGTATCGAAAAACTGGACTCCGGTACGCTGATCCTCACCGGCGCCAACACTTACAGCGGTGGCACCACGGTCAGCGGCGGTACGCTGATCGGTAACACCACCAGCCTGCAAGGCAACATCATCGATAACGCTTCGTTGGTGTTCCAGCAGAATACCAATGGCCAGTTCAATGGTGTTCTCAGCGGCCTCGGTGCGCTGGCCAAGCGTGGCGTCGGGACTTTGCTGTTGACCGGCGATCAACCGTTCAGCGGCACCGTGTCGGTCGATCAAGGCGTGCTGCAGGTCGGCAGCCGTTCAGCGCGGGCCTCCCTGGGCGGACAAGTGACCGTGGCCAACGGCGCGGCCCTGAGCGGTAACGGCAGCGTCGGTTCGGTGGTCAACCACGGTGTGGTGGCCTCCGGTGGCGCAGACGGCACCTTGAGTGTGGCGGGTAACCTGACCAACGCTGCCGACGGTGTACTGGCCCTGACCGTCAGCTCGCCCACCGCTACGCCTCTGGCTGTCGGTGGCACTGCAACCCTGGGCGGTGGCCTGCAAGTGAACAGCCTGGCGCCGTTCACCGGCAACACCGTGTATTCGCTGATCACCGCCGGCGGTGGGGTGACCGGCACCTTCAGCGCAGCCGATCTGCCGCAATATGCGTTCCTCGACACGGCGCTGGTGTACAGCCCTGACGCGGTGAACCTGGTGGTCAGCCGCAACGGCAATTCGTTCGCCGACGTCGCCGCCACGAGTAACCAGCGCAACACCGCCTCGGCGTTGATGAGCAACGGGCCGGCGGGTGCTGCGTTGCAGAACGAGATCGTCAACCTCAGCGTGGCCGGCGCGCGTCATGCTTTCGACAACCTGTCCGGGGAGATCCATGCCAGCACCGCGAGCGCGGTTCTCGAGGATTCACGCTTTGTGCGTGAAGCAGTCAATGACCGTATGCGTCAACCGACCTGCAGCGCATCGGATGATCCACACCGTACATTGGCACCGAGCGACACCCAACTGAGCAGCAACGGCTGCCACGGTGAAATGGTCGGCTGGGCCCGGGCCATTGGCGCCTGGGGCGACATGGGCGGCGACAGCAACACGGCGAAAGTCGATCGCAGCCTCGGCGGTTTCATGCTCGGCACGGACAAGCAACTCGACGATCAATGGCGCGCCGGGATGGCAGCGGGCTACACCCGTGGCAATCTCAACGCCCATGATCGCAACTCCGATGCCAAGGTCGACAGCTACCACCTGGCGGGTTACCTGAGTTCGCAGTTCGATGCACTGGCCGTGCGCCTCGGCGCGGCTTACAGCTGGCACAGCATCGAGACCAAACGCGACGTCAGCGTCGGTGCCTACAACGATCGCCTGAAGGCTGACTACGATGCCCGCAGTGCCCAGGTGTTCGGCGAAGTGGGTTACGCCATCAATGCGGCAGGCGTGGCCATCGAACCGTTCGCCGGCCTGGCCTACGTCAACTACGACAGCGACACCGCCAAGGAAAAAGGCGGAGTGGGGCGCCTGAAAGGCGATGCCGATCAGGACATCACCTACTCGACCCTCGGCGTACGCATCGGCAAGTTGGTGACCCTGGCCAACGGCAGCCAACTCACGCCACGGGCGGCGATCGGCTGGCGGCATGCCTACGGCGACACCAAACCTGACGCCGACCTGACCTTCATCGACGGCGGCGCGTCGTTCAGCACCCAGGGCGTGCCGATTGCCAAGGACAGTGCGCTGCTCGAAGCCGGCGTGGACTTCCAGATCAGCCCGACCGGCAAGCTCGGCATCGGCTACTCGGGTCAGGTGTCCAGCGACAACAACGACAGCGCGATGACCATCAGCTTCAGCCAGAGCTTCTGATCATGGTCGAAGCACTTTAGCCGCCCGAAAGGGCGGTTTTTTTTGCCCGCCAAACCCTCTGCTAGAATTCGCCCCTGTCCCTTCCCGGAGATTGCCCCGATGAGCGAGCCCATTCGTCTGACCCAGTACAGCCACGGCGCCGGTTGTGGCTGCAAGATTTCGCCCAAAGTGCTGGAGGTGATCCTCGCCGGCAGCGGGGCGCAGAACCTTGATCCGAAACTGTGGGTCGGCAACGCCTCGCGTGATGACGCGGCGGTGTACGAGATCGATGCCGAGCGCGGCGTGGTGTCGACCACCGACTTCTTCATGCCGATCGTCGATGATCCGTTCGATTTCGGTCGGATTGCCGCGACCAATGCGATCAGCGATATCTACGCCATGGGCGGCGATCCATTGATGGCCATTGCCATTCTGGGATGGCCGGTGAACGTGCTGGCACCGGAAGTCGCGCGCGAAGTGATTCGTGGCGGTCGCGCGGTATGCGATGCGGCGGGAATTCCCCTGGCGGGCGGGCATTCGATCGATGCGCCGGAGCCGATCTTCGGTCTGGCTGTCACCGGACTGGTGGAAAAACGCTTCATGAAGCGCAACGACACGGCCACCGCCGGGTGCCTGCTGTACCTGACCAAACCGCTGGGGATCGGCATCCTCACCACCGCCGAAAAGAAGGGCAAGTTGCGCAACGCCGATATCGGTCTGGCCCGGGACTGGATGTGTACGCTGAACAAACCCGGCAGTCGCTTCGGCAAACTGGCCGGGGTCACCGCGATGACCGACGTCACCGGTTTCGGCCTGCTCGGGCATCTGGTGGAAATGGCTGACGGCAGCCACCTCACCGCACGCATCGTCTATGACCGGGTGCCGCGTCTGGACAGCGTCGAGTATTACCTCGAACAGGGCTGTGTGCCGGGCGGCACCTTGCGCAATTTCGACAGCTATTCGGACCGACTCGGGCGGGTGCAGGAACTGCACAAACGGCTGTTGTGCGACCCGCAGACCAGCGGCGGGTTGCTGGTGGCCGTGACCCCGCAAGGCAACGCCGAATTCCTTGCCGTGGCGGCGGAACTGGGCTTGAGCCTGGAACCGATTGGCGAACTGGTCGAGCGACAGACCCACGCCGTCGAGGTGTCTTGATGGACCCTGACTACGGCGATTACCGGGATATTTTCCTCAACGACCGACCGCTGATGGATGTTCGCGCGCCGGTCGAGTTTCACAAAGGTGCGTTCCCCGGCGTGGTCAATCTGCCGCTGATGAATGATCTGGAGCGGCAGAAGGTCGGCACTTGCTACAAGCAGCATGGCCAACACGCTGCCATCGAACTGGGCCACCGCTTGGTGTCCGGCGCGGTGAAGGCCGAACGTATCGAGGCCTGGGCCGAGTTTGCCCGGGCCCATCCCGACGGTTATCTCTATTGCTTTCGCGGCGGCTTGCGTTCGCAGATCACCCGGCAATGGCTCAAGAGCGAGGCCGGGATCGACTATCCGCGCATCCGTGGCGGCTACAAGGCGCTGCGCAATTTCCTGATCGACACCCTCGAGCAAGCCGTGACTCAGTGCGATTTCGTGTTGTTGGGCGGCATGACCGGCACCGGCAAGACCGAACTGTTGGTGCAGTTGGACAACGGTCTGGATCTGGAAGGCCACGCCAATCATCGCGGCTCAAGCTTCGGCAAACGCGCCACGGGGCAACCGTCGAACATTGATTTCGAAAACCGCCTGGCCATCGACCTCCTCAGGAAACGTGACGCCGGCATCGGCCAGTTCGTGCTCGAAGACGAGAGCCGGATGGTCGGCAGCTGCGCCTTGCCGCTGCCGTTGTATCAGGGCATGCAGCAATACCCGATGGTCTGGCTGGAGGACAGTTTTGAAGATCGGGTGCAGCGCATTTTGCGCGATTACGTGGTGGACCTGTCGGCCGAGTTTTCGGCAGTGCACGGCGAGCAGGGTTTTGCACTGTTCTCTGAACGGTTGCTCGAGAGCCTGAACAATGTGCAGAAACGTCTGGGCGGCGAACGCCACCGAAGGATGCTGCTGTTGATGGAAGACGCATTGGCAGAGCAGGGGCGCAACGGCGCAGTGGATTTGCACCGAGGCTGGATCGAGGGATTACTGCGCGAATATTACGACCCGATGTATGTGTTTCAGCGCGAGAAGAAGGGCGCGCGGATCGAGTTTGCCGGAGAGCGCGGGGCGGTGATCGAGTATCTGCGCGAGCGGTTGAATCACAAACGCTGAAACCGGAGACCCGACACCGGCTCCAGAACACTCAAGTCGGGCAAGTGACCTTGCCGTTATCCAGCCCCTGCTTGTAGCTGTGGCTCTGCAGGCTGGCCTTGCCGTTGTGCCAGGTCAGGGTCAGCACGTACAGCGAGTCATAGTCGCCGGACGCCCAGTCTTCGGTGATGGACTGTTTCTCGCCCACGGCCTTGCCGGCGACCTTGTTGATCAGCTCCGGTAGGTATCCGTGGGACCAGGCGGTGTAGATGGTCGAGTTGTGATACTTGTCGGCGGTCAGCTCCCGAGCCAGGTCGCTGGTGTCGTTGGCCGAGAACTCGATGTTCACCGGCAGGCCGAGCTTGATCGCGGCGGGGCTGATGGTCATCAAGGGGCGGATGTAGCTGTAGGAATTGTCCAGCTCGCCTTCCTCGACATTGCGCGTCGGGTTGGCGGCAAACACGTAGTCGGCCTTGCCGAATTTCTCCGGCAGCAGCGTCGACAGCTCGATGGCGCGGTTTAGGCCCTGGCAGTTGAGCTGGCCGAGGCCGCCGGCAGGTTTTTCCCCGTGGCGCAGGAAGATCAGGGTCTGGGTGCCGTCCACCGGTTGTGCGCGGCTTTCGCTGGACTCGAGCGACAGGAACAGCGCGCTCACCGCCAACAGAGAGGGCAGGGCCACGTAGGCGCGATGTTTGAAGCGTTTGGCGACTTTCATCAAGTTCGTCATGAGATCAGGATTCTTCAGCGTGTTCGGTTAAGGCTGACAAACCTCTACACCGCGGGCTGCCGGGGCCGGGTGTTTTTCCCTGTCTTGATTGGCTTGCTTGGAGCCCCCGCAGGCCTTTTGGTTCGATCCGCCTGCCGGGGCGCACTCTAATGGCATCGCCCAAAGGCTTGAGGGAAGGTTAGCGACAGGATGTTGCGGAATTAAGTAAGCGTGGCGTCCACGGCAAAAAAGAACCCGAGCCAGAGCGGAAAACGTGGATTATGCTCAGGCCTTTCATTTTGTGACTGGATGCTACACATGACCGATCTGTCCGCGTTCCCGATCACCCAGAAATGGCCGGCGCAGTACCCTGACTGGATTCAGCTCTATTCCCTGCCGACTCCCAACGGCGTCAAGGTCTCGATCATGCTCGAAGAGATCGGTCTGCCCTACGAACCGCACCGTGTGGGGTTCGACACCAACGACCAGATGTCCCCGGCGTTCCTGTCGCTGAACCCGAACAACAAGATCCCGGCGATCCTCGACCCTCACGGCCCGGATGACAAACCGCTGCCGTTGTTCGAATCCGGTGCGATCCTGATTTATCTCGCCGACAAGAGCGGTCAGTTGCTGGCCCAGGAAGGCGCGCTGCGCTACGAAACCATTCAGTGGCTGATGTTCCAGATGGGCGGCATCGGCCCGATGTTCGGCCAGCTCGGCTTCTTCAACAAATTCGCCGGCAAGGACTACGAAGACAAACGTCCCCGTGACCGTTACGTCGACGAAAGCAAACGCCTGCTCAACGTCCTGAACGCCCGCCTCGAAGGGCGCGACTGGATCATGGGCGAGCGCTACACCATCGCCGACATCGCCACGTTTCCGTGGGTGCGCAACCTGATCGGGTTCTACGAGGCGGGCGATCTGGTCGGCATCAAGGACTTCCCGAACGTCACCCGGGTACTGGAGCGTTTTCTGGCGCGGCCGGCCGTGGTGCGCGGGCTGACCATTCCCTCATAACCCTGTGGGAGCCGGGTGCGCGGATTATTGCGCGCCCGGTAATGCACTGTTGATTGATCCAGGTTTGTACCCCGTCCCCCGCAAGGCATAAGCTTCGCCCCCTACGACTTTCGTCTCATCTGCCCGTTTTCAGGAAAGGCCCCATGTCCAGTCAGTTCCCCGAAGCACGTCCACGCCGTCTGCGCCGCAATGCGAGCCTGCGCAGCCTGTTCCAGGAAACCGAGTTTTCGCTCAACGATCTGGTGCTGCCGATTTTCGTCGAGGAAGAGATCGACGACTTCGTGCCGATCAAGAGCATGCCCGGTGTGATGCGCATTCCGGAGCGCAAACTGGCCAGCGAGATCGAGCGTTACGCCCGGGCCGGGATCAAGTCGGTGATGACCTTTGGCGTATCCCATCATCTGGACGCCAACGGCAGCGACACCTGGCGTGAAAACGGTCTGGTGTCGCGCATGTCGCGGATCGCCAAGGACGCCGTGCCGGAAATGATCGTGATGTCCGACACCTGCTTCTGCGAATACACCGACCACGGCCATTGCGGCGTGATGCACAACCATGAAGTCGACAACGACCAGACCCTGATCAACCTCGGCAAACAAGCGGTCGCGGCAGCGCGCGCCGGTGCCGATGTAATCGCACCGTCGGCCGCGATGGACGGTCAGGTGCGGGCGATTCGCCGGGCACTGGACGATGCCGGCTTCACGCAGATTCCGATCATGGCCTACTCGACCAAATTCGCCTCGGCGCTCTACGGCCCGTTCCGCGAGGCCGGTGGCAGCGCGCTGAAAGGCGACCGCAAAAGCTATCAGATGAACCCGATGAACCGCCGCGAAGCCCTGCGTGAATCGTTGCTCGACGAGCAGGAAGGCGCCGATGCGCTGATGGTCAAACCGGCCGGCGCGTACCTGGACATCATCCGTGACATCCGTGAAGCCTCGAACCTGCCGCTGTCGGCGTATCAGGTCAGCGGCGAGTACGCGATGATCAAGTTCGGCGCCCAGGCCGGGGCCATCGACGAGGATCGTGTGGTGCGCGAAAGCCTCGGTGCGATCAAACGCGCAGGTGCGGATCTGATTTTCACCTACTTCGCGATGGACCTGGCCCTGGCTGGGATCTGATCCGTCAGGGGCAACTGAAAAACGGCCGGATCCCGTGATCACGGAAATACCGTTCGATCACCTTCGGATCCGCGCTGTTGTCGGCAATCGCCACGTAGGTATCCGGGCGCAGCAGGTAAAAGCCGTTGCGCCCCAGTCCCGCCGATTCAAACGCCGGGCGCCAGTCGAACACGTGCAGCGGCAAGTGATGTTCATTGCACCAGGCGATCATCTCGTCGCTGGTGTCGCCGTACACATGCACCTGCCAGCATGGATTGCGCAGCGGTTCGTAATTATCCCCCTCGCCATCATGGGCCCACGGCAAGCGATCACCGCCTTGCACATGCCCGGCCACGCCTTCACTTAACGCCATGCCCCGATAGTTGACGGTGATTTGCGAGACGGTGCGAAACAGGAACTCGCGACTGGTTTCGAATGACGCCATTTTCGGGATCAGGAACGGTGCCAGTCGCGTGCGCAACAGATCGGCCATCCGGCCTTCGGCAGTCACAAAACTGAAGACTTTGTCGGTGGTCGAGACCAGTCGCCGGGCGAAGGCGATGCGTTCGGTTTCGTAGCTGTCGAGCAGCTTCGCCGTGGCGCCACCGCTGAGTACCGCCGCGAGTTTCCACGCCAGATTGATCGCATCTCCGATGCCGGTGTTCATGCCTTGGCCGCCGGCGGGGCTGTGCACGTGCGCCGCGTCGCCGAGCAGAAACGCCCGGCCCTTGCGAAAGTGATCCGCCACCCGATGATGCACGCGGTAGGTGGAGAACCAGTTGACGTCCTCGATGTGCACGTTCAAATGCTCGATAGCGCGGCTGCTGACATCGGAGAATTCCAGGGTTTCGGCGCGATCCGCACGTTCGTCGCGTACCGTGCCGATCAGCCGCGCACGGCCTTCGCCGGCCAGCGGGAATACCGCCAGAAAATCCGCCTCATCCAGGTCCAGATGCAACTCGCCGTTGAGCGCCGGGCCGCTGGCCTGCACGTCGGCGACGTAGAAAATCTGTTGATAGGTGCCACCGGGGAAACCGGTGTCGAGGGTTTTGCGCACGACCGAACGGGCGCCGTCACAACCGGCCAGGTAACAGGCCTGGCAGATCTCTTGCTCGCCATCCGGCAGGCGCAAATGTGCGGTGAGGCCGTCGCCGTTTTCCGTGAAGCTTTCGAGGGTGGTATTGCGCTCGACGAACACGTCGTAGTCTTCGAGGCGGTCGATCAGCAACCGCTCGTGTTCGTCCTGCGGGTAGATTTCCAGGAAGGCGTAAGGCGTCAGGCCTTCGCCGATGCGGTTGAGGGGCAGTTGTGCCACGGGGTTGCCCTTGACCCAGAAATTCGCCGCCGCCACCCGGTGCCCGTTGCGTACCACGGCTTCGGCGAGATCCAGTTGCCGGTACAACTCCAGCGTGCGCGCCTGCACCGCCAGCGCCCGTGAGGTGGTACCCGGTACGGAGCTCTTGTCGATGATGCGCACCCGCACGCCCAGTTTGCTCAGCCACAGGGCCAGTACCAGTCCGGTGGGGCCCGCGCCGATGATCAGAACGTCACTGCGGTTCATGGTCTGTCCTCCTCGCGTGCCCTTTGCCACTGAGTGTGCAGCAGCAAGTATGGATCAGCAGGCGAGGGCAGCCAGTCGGCCTGCCAAACGGGACGATGGAACAGCGCCGCCGGCCCGCAGTCCTATCCTGCACCCTGCGATTGAGCGTAGGGTTAACCCGCCTCAACGGACTGGATGAAGCGTTATGCACACCCCTCGATTATTCGTCAGCCTCGCTGCATTGCTGGTGCTGGCCGGTTGCGCAGGCCAACGCGGGCAGGAACCGGCCCCGCGTTCGCCGGCCGAGGTCAAGGCGCAGATCGTGCGTTTGCTGCCAGCGAAAACCGCCGACCGCCAAGGCTGGGCCACGGACATCTACACCGCGTTCGCCGCCCAGGGCATCAGCCCGACCACGCAAAACCTGTGTTCGGTGCTGGCCGTCGCCGAGCAGGAATCCAACTTTCAGGTCGATCCGTCGGTGCCCGGCCTGGGCAAGATTGCCCGCGACGAGATCGACCGGCGCGCGGCCAAGGTCCACATCCCGAGCCTGCTGGTCAGCGGCGCCTTGCAAGTGCGCTCGCCCAACGGCAAGACTTACAGCGAACGCCTGAGCGCAGCACGCACCGAGAAAGACCTGAGCGGTATTTTTGATGACTTCATCGGCATGGTGCCGATGGGGCGCACGCTGTTTGGCGGCTTCAACCCGGTGCACACCGCGGGACCCATGCAGGTCAGCATCGAATTCGCCGAACAGCATGCCAAGGGTTATCCGTACCCGGTGAGCGGCACGATTCGCCATGAGGTGTTCACGCGTCGTGGCGGCATGTATTTCGGCATCGCCCATTTGCTGGGGTATCCGGTGAGTTATCGCGAGCCGCTGTACCGCTTCGCCGACTTCAATGCCGGGTGGTACGCCAGTCGCAACGCGGCGTTTCAGAATGCAGTCAGTCGCGCCTCGGGCGTTCCACTGGAACTGGATGGCGACCTGATCCGCTATGACTCGATCATGCCGGGCACGACCGAACTGGCGGTGCGCAGGCTCGGCAAGTCATTGGGTATGCGCAATCCACAGATCCGTGACCAATTGGAGAAGGGCAACACGCTGGGATTCGAGGAGACCAGGCTGTATCAACGGGTCTTCGAACTGGCGGACAAGGCAGAAGGCAAATCATTGCCCCGGGCGGTGCTGCCGGGGATCGTTCTGCAGAGCCCTAAGATCACCCGCAAACTGACCACTGCGTGGTTCGCCAAACGGGTCGATGAGCGCTATCGGCGCTGCATGGCCAGGGACTGAAGGGGAAAAAAAGACGTAAAAAAACCCGGCTGACGGGAGCCGGGTTTTTTCTGGATTGCTGCGGTAAAGCCCTTCATTCAGGCAACGCGGCGTTCGATCAGACGATCCGAACCACCTTCAGCAACGCGACGTTCTTGCAGACGATCCGAGCCACCTTCAGCAACGCGACGTTCCAGCAGACGATCCGAGCCACCTTCAGCAACGCGGCGCTCTTGCAGACGATCCGAACCACCTTCAGCGACGCGACGTTCCAGCAGACGATCCGAACCACCTTCAGCGACGCGACGTTCCAGCAGACGATCCGAACCACCTTCGGCGACGCGACGTTCCAGCAGACGATCCGAACCACCCTCGGCAACGCGCTGTTCGATCAGGCGATCCGAACCGCCTTCGGCGATCATGGTGTGGGCAGGTTTGGCGGCAAATGCGTTGAAGGCCAGAACCGAAAGGGCAATGCTGAGGATGACTTGGCGTTTCATGATTTTGTGCTCCGGGGGTGTTGTTTGTTTGGTATGGAGCAGATGTTACGCCCGGGATTTTTTAAGAGAACTTCATTGACGTGATGGTGAACATCGACGCCGATGATGGTTCTTCAGAGCACCTTCACCGCTCGGCCAATCGCCTGGATCGGCCCGGTGGGTTTGCCGATCGGCGAACCATTGGCGCCTTCCAGCGTCAGCTCGAACAACTGGTTAGGTTGCAGCGGCGGCAGCTTGTCCAACGGAATCGACAGCGCTTGCCCCGGCTTGACCAGTCCCAGTGACACCGGGCCTTGCCAGCCGTCGGCCTTGGTCCAGAACTCCAGCGCCTTGTCGGCCGGCACCTCGACCACGCCCAGCGGAATCAACTGAATCTCCCGGGGACTGCTGGCCTGAATCACCCAGCCCGGCGCCTTGTCCTGCGGGGCGACCAGTACTACCAGATAACTCGGTTTCGGCGTGGTCTGCGTCAACAGGATCGAACCCAATAACAAGGTTGCGGCCAACCCGGCAGCGCTCAAACCGCGCCACAGTGACAGGCGGTTCCACCATGAAATCTCTGGCGCCATCTTATGGGCGAGTTGCCCGACACTGCGTTCAATGCGTTGCCACAACTGCGACGAGGGCTGATGCGCCGAGGCGAGGTCGGTCAGTTCCAGCAGACGCCGTTCCCAGGCATCCACGGCCGCTTGCAGCTCGGGCTCGTTCGGCAGGCGTCGCTGCACTTCGGCGCGTTCTTCGGCCGAGAGCGTGCCAAGCACGTATTCGCCCGCCAGTTCATCGCGTTCCTGCGCCGATTCGGTGGTCATCCCATGCACTCCCGCAACGCATTGAGGCTGCGTTTGATCCAGGCTTTGACGGTGCCCAGCGGCGTATCGAGGCGTTGGGCGATCTGCGCGTGGCTGTAACCGTCGACGTAGGCGTGAAGGATGCAGCGGCGCCGTTGCGGTTCCAGTTGATGCAGGCAGCGGTGGATGCGCGTCGATTGCGCCAGCGTGTCGAAGCCGTCATCACTCGCCAGTGATTCGTTGTTGTCGTTCAGCGGAGTTTCCCGGCCATGATCGCGCAACACATTCAGCGCCAGATGCCGGGTCACGCTGAACATCCAGCCGCGGGCCGAACCGCGCGCCGGATCGAACCCCGACGCGCCGGCCCAGATCTTGATGAACGCATCATGGACGATGTCCTCCGCCAGCGCCGTATCACGCACCAGACGCCGGGCCACACCGAGCAGCCGCGGACCTTCCTGCACGTACAATTCGCGCAGGGCCTCGCGCTCGCCGCGAGAACAGGCGGCGAGGCGGGCTTCGTAATCGAACAGGTTTTCGGGCAAGGGCATGTCCTGCAATCTAGCAAGCATCGACCAAACGTCCAGTCAGGCTCAGTTCGCCGCCCAGAAAATGTAATCGGCCTGGTACTTCACCACTTCCTGTTTACCCTTGTTTGCGGCCGTGCATTCGCTGCCCGGCGCCACACCGCCCTTGAGGGCGACGCGCTGGATGTAGCTCACGCCGCTCATCGCGCCTTTGCCTTCAGCGGGGTTGGCCTTGACCAGTTGATAGGGCAGGTTGCCCGGACTTGAGGGGGCAACGGCCAGTTGCGTGCCGGTGACTTTCGAACCGTCCTGCGCCTGCCAGGTGGCGGGCGGGCCGAAGTAGGTGCCGACCTGCTTGCCGCTGCGATCGTTGAGCACCGCTTTCGGGCCGACGAACACCCACTCGGTCTGGCCGGCGACATTGGCCTTGTCCCGGCATTCGTAGGTGATCTCGCCGACCCCCGTGGTCTCCAGGGCGATCTTGTGGCCGTCCGGCACCTTGATCGCGTCGGGATAACTGCTTTGGGCAAAGCTTGTCGAGGCGACAGCGAGCAAACCGGTGAGGCCAATCAATTGGGTGATGTTCATCAGTGTTTCTCCGAAAAGGGTAAACCGCTGACAGCCGAAAGAGGGCTGTTACAGGGACTACCCGTGACGGAACGGTTTGGATGCAGGGCTCATGAGAAAATTTTTGCAGCCGTTGCAGATCCCTCAATTTGGCGTGCCTGCACGAGCCCGGAAGCCTTGAGCAACGCCTGGGTATAGGCATGCTGCGGCGCCGCAAAAATCTCGCGCGACGCTCCCTGTTCCACCACCTTGCCATCCTTGATCACCATCAAGTCATGCGCCAGCGCATGCACCACCGCCAGGTCATGACTGATGAACAGGTACGTCAAGCCATGGCGGATCTGCAACTGTCGCAGCAATTCCACCACCTGTTTCTGTACCGTGCGGTCCAGCGCGGAGGTCGGCTCGTCGAGCAGAATCAGCGCCGGTTCCAGCACCAGCGCCCGGGCGATGGAAATGCGCTGGCGCTGGCCGCCGGAGAATTCGTGGGGATAGCGATGGCGGCTCTGCGGGTCGAGGCCCACTTCCTCCAGCACGCGGATCACCGCTGCCTCACGTTCCTCGGCCGTGCCGATGCCGTGGGTCAGCAGGCCTTCGGCGATGATCTGCTGCACCGACATCCGTGGGCTGAGGCTGCCGAACGGATCCTGGAACACCACCTGGATCTGCCGGCGCAACGGGCGCATCAAACGCTGATTGAGCAGGCTCAATTGCTTGTTGCCGAACCGAATATCGCCCTCGGATTCCACCAGCCGCAGAATCGCCTGGCCCAGCGTCGACTTGCCCGAGCCGGACTCGCCGACTATGCCCAGGGTCTTGCCCCGTTGCAGACGAAAACTCACGCCGTCTACCGCCTTGATGTATTCCTGGGTGCGGCTGAACAGCGCCTTGGGCAGCGGGAACCAGACTTTCAGATCGTCCACCTCCAGCAGGTTGTGATCGTAGCGGCTTGGCACCGGCGCGCCGGATGGTTCCGCCTCGATCAGCAGGCGGCTGTAAGGATGCTGCGGGGTGCGGAACAGCGTTTCGCAATCGGCCTGTTCGACGATTTCCCCGTGGCGCATCACGCACACCCGTTGGGCGATGCGCCGCACCAGATTGAGGTCATGACTGATCAGCAGCAGCGACATGCCGAGGCGTTGCTGCAACTCGATCAGCAGTTCCAGAATCTTCTGCTGCACGGTCACGTCCAGCGCCGTGGTCGGCTCATCGGCGATCAGCAATTCGGGTTCGTTGGCCAGCGCCATGGCGATCATCACTCGTTGCCGCTGGCCGCCGGAGAGCTGGTGCGGATAGGCCTTCAACCGTTGCAACGGTTGGCGAATGCCCACCAGTTCCAGCAGCTCCAGCGTGCGCTGGCGAGCGGCGCGACCCTTGAGCCCCTTGTGGATCTCCAGCACTTCGCTGATCTGCTTCTCCACCGTGTGCAACGGGTTCAGCGAGGTCATCGGCTCCTGGAAAATCATCGCGATGCGATTGCCGCGCAAGCTGCGCAGTTGATTTTCGCTGGCGTGCAGCAAGTCCACGCCGTTGTAGCGGATGCTGCCCGTGCTGCTGACGGTCTTGGCCGGCAGCAAACGCAGGATCGAGTGCGCCGTCACCGACTTGCCCGAGCCGGATTCGCCGACCAGTGCCAGGCACTCGCCACGGCGGATGTCGAGGTTTACGCCGTGCACCACTTCATGCCCGGCGAAGGCGACGCGCAGGTCGCGGATTTCAATCAGGTTATCGGTCATTTCAGCTCCGGGGATCAGGATCGCGGATCGAACGCGTCACGGCAGGCTTCGCCGATAAACACCAGCAAGGACAGAATCAGCGCCAGGGCAAAAAACGCCGTCAGCCCCAGCCACGGCGCTTGCAGATTGCGCTTGGCCTGGCCGATCAGTTCCCCCAGCGACGCGGTGCCGGCGGGCATGCCGAAGCCGAGAAAATCCAGTGCGGTGAGGGTGGCGATGGCGCCGGTCAGAATGAACGGCAGGTAGGTGAGGGTGGAGGTCATGGCGTTGGGCAGAATGTGCCGGCGCATCAGTTCGCTGTCCGTCAGCCCCAGCGCCCGCGCGGCCTTGACGTATTCCAGGCTGCGCCCACGCAGGAACTCGGCGCGCACCACGTCCACCAGTGCCAGCCAGGAAAACAGCGCCATGATCCCCAGCAGCCACCAGAAACTCGGCGAGACGAACCCGGACAAAATGATCAGCAGGTACAACACCGGCAGCCCCGACCAGATCTCCAGCACCCGTTGCCCGAGCAAGTCGACCCAACCGCCGTAGTAACCCTGCAACGCCCCGGCGACGATGCCGACCAGCGCACTGACGGCGGTGAGGATCAGCGCAAACAGAATCGAAATTCGTGTGCCGAAGATCACCCGCGCCAACACGTCCCGCGCCTGATCGTCGGTGCCCAGCCAGTTGCTGGAGGACGGCGGACTCGGTGCTGGTTCCGTGAGGTCGTAATTGACCGTGTCGTAGCTGAACGGGATCGGCGGGAACAGCATCCAGCCGCCCTGATCCTCGATCAGCCTGTGTACGTAATTGCTGGCGTAATCCGGCTGGAACGGCAGTTCGCCGCCGAAATCGGTTTCCTGATAATCGCTGAGGATCGGGAAGTAAAAGGCGTTGTGGTAGCGGATCACCAGCGGCTTGTCGTTGGCGATCAGTTCGCCGCCGAGGCAGATCAGGCACAGCCCGATGAACAGCCACAGCGACCAGCGCCCGCGACGGTTGGCCTTGAATTGCGCGATGCGCCGCCGGCCCAGAGGGGAGAGTGTGAACATCAGGCAGTCCTCGCCGAAAAGTCGATGCGCGGGTCGAGCAGGGTGTAGCAGAGGTCGCCGATCAGCTTGATCAACAGGCCGAACAGGGTGAACAGGAACAGCGTGCCGAACACCACCGGGTAGTCCCGTGACACCGCCGCTTCGTAGCTCATGCGCCCGAGGCCGTCGAGGTTGAAGATGGTTTCGATCAGCAGGGAACCGGCGAAAAACACCTCGATCAACGCCGACGGCACACCGGCCACCACCAGCAGCATCGCGTTGCGAAACACATGGCCGTAGAGCACGCGTCTTTCGGTCAGCCCCTTGGCGCGTGCGGTGATCACGTACTGGCGGCTGATCTCGTTGAGGAAGCTGTTCTTGGTCAGGATCGTCAGCGTCGCAAAACCGCCGATCACCAGCGCCGTCACCGGCAACACCAGGTGCCAGAGGTAGTCGCCGACCTTGCCCCACAGGCTCAGACTGTCGAAGTTGTCCGAGACCAGCCCCTGCACCGGAAACCAGTTGACGTAGCTGCCCCCGGCGAACACCACGATCAACAGGATCGCGAACAGAAACGCCGGCATTGCGTAGCCGACGATGATCGCCGTGCTACTCCAGACATCAAATGCGCTGCCATTTCGGATCGCCTTGCGAATGCCCAGCGGGATCGAGATCAGGTAGGTGATCAAGGTTGCCCACAGGCCGAGGGACAGCGATACCGGTAGTTTCTGTACGATCAGATCCGTCACCTTCGCACCGCGAAAGAAACTGCTGCCCAGGTCCAGTTGCGCGTAGTTCTTGAGCATCAGCCACAGGCGTTCGTGCATCGGTTTGTCGAAGCCGTAGTGGTGTTTGATTTCTTCGATCAGCGCCGGGTCCAGGCCACGGCTGCTGCGCCCGGCACCGCCGATGGCGGTCACCTCGCTGGCGCCGCCCATGCTGTGCCCGCCGAAGCCTTGCAGGCGGGCGATGGCCTGTTCCACCGGGCCGCCGGGCGCGGCCTGCACGATGACGAAGTTGACCACCAGAATGCACAGCAGCGTCGGGATGATCAGCAACAGACGTCGACTCAGATAGCGCCACATGTCACTGCCCCCCGCGAGTTGGTGCAAGGCACTCATTTGCTGGTTGGTCAGCGGCTTGGTCGAGACCTCCCACCAGGTGTCGAGGCCTTCGCTGTAGATCGGCTGCACCGGCGGCATGCCGAAGCGGTTCTGATACACCGTCGGCGTGCCTTTGGAGTAGTAGTTGGGAATCATGTAGTCACCCCATTGCAGCACCCGGTCGAGGGCGCGGGCGTAACGCACCATGGCGTCGCGGGTATTGGCCTGCACCAGGCCATCGATCAGTTGGTCCACTGCCGGATCAGTCAGCACCATGGAATTGGAACTGCCGACCTGCGTGGCGCTCTGCGAGGCGTACAGGCTGTACAACTCGCGGCCCGGCGAGACGATCGGATCGCCGCTGCGCGGGAAACTGGTGACGATCATGTCGTAGTCCCGGGCGTTGAGCCGGTTGATGTATTGCGCCGAATCGATGCGTCGCAGATTCAGGGTGATGCCGATCTGCGCCAGGGTGCGTTTGTACGGCAGCAGCATGCGGTCAAAGCCGCCCTGGCCGTCGAGGAAGGTGAATTCGAATGGCTCGCCGGCGGCGTTCACCAGCCGATTGTTTTTCGGCGTCCATCCGGCTTCGGCCAGCAGCTTTAATGCCTGCAACTGCTTGTCGCGGATGTAGCCGCTGCCATCGGTTTTAGGCGCCTGATAGACCCGGCTGAAAGCCTCGTCCGGAATCTGTCCGCGCAGCGATTCGAGGATCGCCAGTTCCCCGGCGTCGGGAAGTGCGGTGGCGGCCATTTCACTCTTCGGCCAGTAGCTGTTCTGGCGCACGTAGAAGCCGCGCATCATCTGCTTGTTGGTCCACTCGAAATCCCACAGCAGGCTCAGCGCCTGACGCACGCGGCGATCCTTGAACAGCGGGTTCTGCAGGTTG
This sequence comes from Pseudomonas allokribbensis, assembly GCF_014863605.1. Classification (NCBI taxonomy): domain Bacteria; kingdom Pseudomonadati; phylum Pseudomonadota; class Gammaproteobacteria; order Pseudomonadales; family Pseudomonadaceae; genus Pseudomonas; species Pseudomonas allokribbensis. The sequence continues at coordinate 4,356,744 of NZ_CP062252.1, read as the reverse complement.
AACACAAAACCCTGGGCGCTGGTCGGTTTGTCCGGGGCGAGAATCGCCTGTTGCAGGCGTCCGTCGCGCAGGGCCGGGCTGTCGTAGCCGACCACATAGCCAGACGAGGAAAACTCGCGGTTGTAGTCGAACGCGCCGGCCTGCAGCAGTTGCCGGGCGACGTCGGTGTCGCCGTAGAAATTCACGGTCAGGCTGTCGAAGTTGTACATGCCGCGACTGACTGGCAGGTCTTTGCCCCACCAGTGCGGATCACGCTGGAAACTGATGCTGCGCCCCGCATCGACCTTGCTCACCCGGTACGGGCCGCTGCCCAGCGGGGGTTCGAAACCGCCGCCGTTGGCGAAGTCGCGGGTCTTCCACCAGTGTTCGGGCACCGGTCGCAGCGACGCCAGATCCAGCGCCAGCGTGCGGTTGAGGTTGTTCTTGAAGGTGAAGCGAATCTGCCACGGGCCTTCGATCAGCACGTCCTGCACGTCGGCGTATTGCTGGCGATAACTCAGGCTGCCCTTGGTCATCAACAGCTCGAAGGTGTAGCGCACGTCCTCGGCGGTGATCGGTGTGCCGTCGGCGAAACGCGCCTCGGGATTCAGGTTGAAACGCACCCACAGGCCGCCGGGGTCGCGCTCCATGGATTGCGCCACCAGACCGTAGACGGTGTAGGGCTCGTCCAGCGAACGGAACGCCAGCGGCGAATACACCCAGTCGTTGACCTGCACCACGGAAATGCCCTGATCGGCATACGGGGTGATGTAGTTGTACTGACCGATTTCCATCGAGGCGCGGCTGAGCGAGCCGCCCTTTGGTGCGTCGGGATTGACGAAATCGAAGTGGTGAAAGCCGGCGGGGTATTTCGGCGCCTCGCCGTACACCGTCATCGCGTAGCTGCCGCCGGCCAGCGCAGATGCCGCGTTGCACAGCAGCGCGCTGCCGAGCAGCAAGCCGGCCATGTTGCGCATGAATGTCATGAAGTCGTTCCTCTGAGCCGGAAAAACCCGAAGCGGCGGCTGGCCGCTGCGGGATGCGAATTCGCAAGGGGAGGGGGCCGGCCGGAGTCTTGCTCGGCCCCGACCGTGACTCAGAAGTGGTACGTCATGCGCGCAAACAGCGTGCGGCCCAGCGGATCGGTGTAGCGCGGGTCATAGCCGCTCTGGAAGTTGTAGGCCTGGTTGGAGAACGGCGGATCGCGGTCGAACAGGTTCTTCACCCCGGCATCCACGTCCAGCACCTTGTCGAAGGTGTAACCGGCCGACAGGTCCCACACCGAATACGACGCGACCCGCGCGTTGGTCTCGCGGTCGTAGTCGTTGTAGCCGGTGGTGAAGCGGTTGGTCAGCGCCGCACGGGCCGCGCCGAAGGTCCAGGAACCGGTCAGGTTGTGTTTCCAGCGGGCAATCACACCGTCGCCCTTGAAGTCGCCGACCTTGTCGGTGAACGGGCCCTTGATGGTGCTCTGAAAGTCGTACTCGTCGACATAGGTGCCTTGCAGGCCCAGACCGAATTGACCGTACGGCGTGTTCGGGAAGCGATAGTCCAGCGACACATCGACGCCGTTGGTTTCGACGATGCCGAGGTTGGCGTTGCCGGTGACGATGTAATTGAGCGTGCCGTCGGCGTTGCGCACGAAGCGGTCGGGGTAGCTGCCGGCCTGATCGAACACGGTGGATTCCGGGAACGGCTGGATCTGGTTGGAGATGTGAATCCACCAGAAATCCAGTCCCACGGACAGATTGCTGACCGGCTGATAGACGAAGCCCAGCGTCACGTTGCGGGCTTTCTCCGGGGCCAGGTCTTCGTTGCCGCCGATCTGGTTGAGGAACTGCTGACCGCAATCGCGCCCGCCGTTGCCGCCCGGTTGCACGACACCGCCGGTACACAGCACCGGGTCGTTGTAGTAGCCCTGGGTGTAGGTGATGCTACGCGGCGAATACAACTCATACAGCGACGGCGCGCGGAAACCTTCGCTGTAGGCGCCGCGTACTACCAGCTCCTTGAGCGGCTGATAGCGGAACGAATATTTCGGGTTGGTGGTGCTGCCGAAGTCGCTGTATTTGTCGTGACGTACGGCGGCGGACAATTCCAGGCTGTCGAGCACCGGCACGTTGATTTCCGCGTAGGCGGCTTTCACGCTGCGGTCACCTTCAACGCTGCCGGCCGGGTCGATGCCCAGGCTCTGGATGTCGCCGGCGAACGGCTCGAAGTCCTGGTGGAATTTCTCTTTGCGGTACTCGCCGCCCAGCGCCAAACCCGACGGGCCGGCACCGAACCAGTCACCGATTTCGCGGCTGATCCGCCCGTCGAAACCGGCGACCCGACCGACCGCCGTGGAATAGGCGCCGTGGTACATGGCCTGATCGATGTACTGCTGACCGGCGCTGCTCTGCGGCCCGAACGGGTTGAGCAGGCCGCTGGCCAGACCGCTGATCATCGCCTGATCGCTGACATAGCCGCTGGTGACGCTGGAGACAATCTTGTTCTGGTTGTAGGAGGCGCCGACGTTGTAGTCCCAGCCGCCAACCAGACCGTCGAAGCTCAGCAGGAAGCGCTGACTGGTGTTCTGGTCTTTCGATTCGCGCGGACCAGCGGCGGTTTCGCGCCAGTTCACATCCACCGGTTGCGTCGGGTCGAGGGCGAAGCCGGTGGGCGCCGGGGTGATGCCGTTGCCGGGGTAGTAGGGCGAGGACGAATCCAGGCTCAGGCCGGTCAATGGCGCCGGGCCGACAGCGGTGGCGTTGTTGTTGCGCGACCAGAAGTATTCGAGGTTGACGTTGTGATCATCGGCCAGTTTGCCGGTGGTCTTGCCGAAGAACGAGGTCTTCTCGGTCTGCGGCACCAGGTCGATGTATTCGCGGGTGCTGAAGCGGCAGAGGCCGTCACGGGCCACCAGGTTGGGGCCGTTGCAATTGCTGTTGGCCAGCGGGTTGGTGGCATTGCCGTTCTGGCTGTAATTGCCGGGGAACGCGGTGCCGGAGGTCTGGTCCAGGCCACGGCCGGGCACGTAGTCGCGGGCGAAGGAGCGGTCGTTGGCGTCGAGGTTCTGCTGCTTGTTGTAGTTGAACACGCCGAGCACGTTGAAGCGGTCCTGCTCCAGGTCGCCGTAACCCCAACTGGCGCTCATGTCCTTGGTCGCACCGCCGCCGCTGTGGGTCGGGGTTTCGCCGCCGAGGGTGAGCTGGCCGTCGGTCATGGATTTCTTGGTGATGAAGTTGATCACGCCGCCGATGGCGTCGGTGCCGTACAGGGCCGAGGCGCCGTCGCGCAGCACCTCCACGCGCTCGATCGCGGCAAACGGGATCATGTTCAGATCCACCGCGCCGCCGGCCGAGTTGGTGCCCGACAGGGCGTTGTTCGCCAGCCGGCGACCGTTGAGCAGCACCAGCGTCTTGTTTGCGCCGATGCCGCGCATGTCGGCGAACGATGCGCCGCCGGTGGCCGCGCCGACCGAGCCTGCGCTGTTGTTGATCGACTGGCTGCCGGTGATGCGCTGCACCAGTTCGGCGGTGGTGGTCACGCCCTGTTTGCGCAGTTCCTCGGCCTTGAGCACGGTGATCGGCACCGCCGTTTCCGCGTCGACCCGACGGATCGCCGAACCGGTCACTTCGACTCGTTGCAGTTGCGTGGTCGGCGCGACCACCGCAGCGGCGGCCGGGACGTTGTTGTCGTCCTCGGCAGCCTGAACCCCGGCGCCCATCCCCACGGCCACCAGGTACAACGGAACGAAACGGTGGCGGGAAATCGTCGCCACCAAGGGTTTGAGCGTGAAGCGTGGAGTGTTCATCAGCATGGTTGTTTCCGACTTTGTTAGACGTTTATCGAAATGGCCTTGTGAGCCCTCTTTGCACGGAGCACGGTGGTGCCGCGCCGCGAAAACCACTTTCTTCAAGCAAGCCGATCCCCTCCGAAGACGCGCTGCGTTTTTTCGGTCGGCCGATTGCGACGGGATTCAACGAACGGTGTCGGGCGCGTCCCTCACAGCGCGCCCGGCACCGCCGTCAACGGGTGGTCATCACCGATATTTTGGTGATGCCCGAGCGCTCGATGGACGCCATGGCTTTGGCTACCTGGCCGTAATTCACGGCGGAGTCGGCCTGCAGCTGCACGCGCACTTCGGCGTCCTTGGCCTTGACCTCCTTGAGGCTGGCCTCCAGTGATTCCGGCGCCAGCTCGGTCTTGGCCAGGAAGAACTTGCCGTCCTGGTCGACGCTGACCACCACCGGGTCTTTCTTTTCGGCGGGGGCGACGGCGTCGGTTTTCGGCAGGTTGACCTTGATCGCATTAGTCATCAGCGGCGCGGTGACGATGAACACCACCAGCAGCACGAGCATTACGTCCACCAGCGGCGTGACGTTCATTTCGCTGAGCACTTCATCGCTGTCTTGAGTGGAAAAGGACATCAGCTGGCCTCCCGCACGGCGGCCGTGGACTTGGCGATGGCCTGGCGGCTGATGGAAAACGCACTGCGCGAGGCGAGGGCGTCGAAGTCGTGGGCGAAGTCATCCATGTCCGCCGAGGCCAGCTTCAGGCGCCGCAGGAAGAAGTTGTAAATCAGCACTGCCGGCACCGCGACGGCAATCCCCACGCCGGTGGCGATCAGTGCGTGGCCGATGGGGCCGGCCACGGTTTCCAGGCTGGCCGAACCGCTGGCGCCGATGCTTTGCAGGGCTTCCATGATTCCCCACACGGTACCGAACAGGCCAATGAACGGCGCGGTGCTGCCGATGCTGGCGAGGATCGCCTGGCCGTTTTCCAGCGAGCGGCGTTCCTTCTGGATCTGCTGGCGCAGGTTGCGCTCCAGTCGGTCGGAGCGGTTGATGGTGTGCGCCAGTTGCTGGGTGGTGCGGGGGGATTCTTCCACCAGCAGGGCTTCGAAACCGCTGCTGGCGATCCGCGCCAGCGAGCCCGGGTACTGGCTGGCGTGCTCGGCGGCGGTCAGCAGATCCGGCGCGCCCCAGAAGGCTTTGCTGAACTGTCTGTTCTGGGTTTTCTGGCGCAGGTATTGCGCCGACTTGACCAGCAGGATTGCCCAACTGACCACGGAAAACAGCACCAGCCCCCAGAGCACGCCGGGGACAATCATCGAAGACAAAGAATCGTTCATGGCTACACCTCGCTTGCGTTAATCGGTTGTGAGTTCGGTTGTCGCGCCGTCATTGCGGCAATTTGAAATCGATGGTCTGGGTGGCGAAGCCGTCGATCGGCGTGTCGCCGCGCTTGGCCGGAATAAACTTCCAGGCCCTCACCGCCGCGACTGCTGCGTCATCCAGTTGCGGCTTGCCGCTGGATCTGGTCACCGTCACCGAGCCTGCACGACCGTTGGCCAGCACCTGAATCCGCAGCAGCACGCTGCCTTCCCAGTTGCGCCGCAGGGCCAGCGACGGGTATTCCGGCGGCGGGTTGCCAAGGCTGGCGAGGCCGGAAATCGCCGCCGACTCTTTCACCGGGTCCGGTGCGGCAGCAGGTGCCGGTGGCGCGCTCGGGGTGGCCGGGGCGGCAGGCGCTGCCGGTTGCGCAGGGGCGGGCGGCGCTTTCGGCGGCTCGGCCTTTTTCACCGGTTTGGGTTTCTCGACCGGTTTCGGTTTTTCGATCGGCTTGGGTTTCTCCACCGGTTTGGGCGGTGGCTTGACCGCGTCCTCGTCTTCCACCGGTTGTTCCGGTTCAGGAGGCGGCGGTGGGGGCGGCGGCTCCGGTGTCGGCGGGGCCGGAGGTGTCGGGCTGGTGAGCTCGACGGTCATTTCCGGAATTTCCGGTGGCGTGGGCAACGGCTCGGCCCTGGCCTGCTGGAAAAACCACCAGGCGCCGCCGTGTATCAATGCCGACACCGCCACCAGCAACAGCATCTGCTGTTTGTTCAGGCCGCCGGGCTGCGAAGTGTTGGCCTTATAGACGGGCCGACCCGCCACCGACGCAAGTGGTGCGTTCCGTAATGGCCCCGGCGGCGTTCTGTGCTTTACCGCATCGTTCATTAAAGCTCCCTCGGCTGGATGAAGGGCAATAAGGTGCCGTTCGAACAACACAGCGTTGTTCGAGTGAGTGGTCGCAACTTTCATACAGGTGTGCAGAAGCCGATAGTTGAACTATCTATTGAACAGGGCTTGTGCAGCTTATTGCTTCAGTAACATCGACTTCGATTGTTCATTGACCCGGTCCGTGGCTGTTCTTTTATGAGTGAGTGTGCAATTGAGTGGCTTGTCTCATTCTTGCCCTCATGATTGATGCAATAGCAACCGCTGTGCCAAAGAGTGACCCATTGTGTTGTGTTTATTTCTCGACTGATACGTATGTCGCATTTATATAAGTTTCATCAAGCACGCCGGTTTTCATGGGCGCATAACCTTCCGAAGGCCCTGTTTGCAGGGCTTTTTTCAAGGCGAGACAGACCGGGCGCGGTATCGCGCTGTTCAGCGAGATAGAGCGGCTGTTCTCGTGTCAGCCAGGGCGCGTGATGGTGCGTGGCGGACTGATTTGGTGCGGGTCAGTGTTTTAGCGGGTCACAGGCGATGTTCCTTGTTCTTGTTTAAGTAGAGTCGGTCGTTCCGCTTGAGCGGTGTATTGACTGAAAGTGCAGTTTTGGTGCACTCAGAACATTAGCGCCGAACAGCAAAAGTTGTAGCGGTGTGCTGTCTGGAAGTTATTGTCGAACAATATTTTCTGGCGTTCATTAATGCAGCGCGCACGCAATGACTTCTTGCATGCTATTTAAAAAATAAATAGTGCTGGCGTTCAGGTAATAAAAGGAATGTACGGACTGTCCGGAGGACGAACACCGCGCAGGTACAGGGGTACGGAGAGAAGAGAATGGCGCAGCAGATGAAGATTCACGCGGTGAACTCCTTGTTGCCAGCTCGGATACGCGAACTTTTGGTTCGGTATCGCACCTTACAAGAACGCGGATAGCGTTCGCTGATTGCTCTTGGTGCGGGATGGGCACCGCCAGCGCTGTTTTGCGAGATCAGGGATTCGCAAGCTGCCGATGAATGCGCAATCCGTGCCAAATTCGATACAACAGCTATAAATAGGGCCAGGCAGGATGCCTTTCGCAGTGGAGGAGGGGATATGTATCAGCTCTACGGACATCGCAATTCAGGGGCGGCGGCCATCGAAGCGGCGCTCGAGCTGTGCCAGATCGCTTATCGCTTCATCGACATCGAAGCCAGCGCCGAAGCGGCGCAGGAACTGGCCAGGCTCAATCCGCTCAAGCAGATTCCGACTTTGCAACTACCCGATGGCAGTGCGCTCACTGAAAGCGCGGCAATCCTGATTCACCTGGGGTTGAGCTTCCCTGCGTCGGGCCTGTTGCCGGCCAACGCGGCGGATCGTGATCAGGCGATTCGCGGTCTGGTGTACATCGTCAACAATTGCTACGTGGCCATCGGTGTCATCGATTACCCCGAGCGTTGGCTGGTGATGCCGGATGAAGCATCGCGACAGAACCTGATGGCGGGCGCGCGGGAGCGATTGCACTGGATGTGGGAAGTGTTCGCCGACCAGTTTTCCGCCGAGCTGTACCTGGACGATGAAACACCGGGAGCACTGGATGTATTGGCGGCAGTAGTGACGCGCTGGGCCGGCACCCGCGAACACCTGCGCCAGGCCCGGCCGGGGTTTTATGCATGGCTGCAACGCATTGACCGGCACCCGGTACTGGCGCCGGTCTTTGCGCGACATTGGCCTTCTTGAGACTTCGGCCGATCACTCCCCGCGAATGTACTGCTCCAGCTGTTTGATCAGCTCGGCCTGTTCGGCAATCGCTTCCTTGACCAGGTCGCCGATCGACAGCAGGCCCAGCAGCTTGCCGTTTTCCACCACCGGCAAGTGGCGCAGGCGTTTGTCGGACATGATGCTCAGGCAAGTGTCGACGGTCTGGTGGGTGTCCACCGTGATCACGTTTGCGACCATGATGTCGCGTACCGGCGTGCCTACCGAGGAGCGCCCGTGCAGCACCAGTTTGCGCGCGTAATCGCGTTCGCTGATGATGCCCACCACTTTATCGTCCTCCACCACGAGCAAGGCGCCGACGTTTTTCTCGGCCATCTTCATCAGCGCTTCGAGCACCATGTGATCGGGTTTGATCTGGTGCACTTCCTGATTTTTCTGATCTTTGAGCTTGAGCAGCTGGGCGACGGTTTTCATGGTGGTTACTCAGGTGTTGTCGTTGTTCTCCAAGCATCGTAGACCGTGGCGCGCAGAGCAAGGCCGCAAAACGGCAGATAACACGCAAAAAACGTCATTTGACGGGTTTTTTCATTGCGAGGCCTGTGCCACCGGTTGCTGCAATGCCGCGTAGAATGCCTATCTGAATCAATTCTTGAGGTCGCAGTGGTGGATTTACAGCAGGGCTTCGTCCTGACCCGGCATTGGCGCGACACCCCGGCCGGCACCGAAGTCGAGTTCTGGCTGGCGACCGACGCCGGGCCGCGCCGTGTTCGCCTGCCGCATCAGCCGTCGGTGGCGTTCATCCCGGCGGCGCAGCTTGAGCAGGCCGAGCGGGTGCTGGCGGACGAAAAGAACGTCGAACTGCGCCCTCTGGCCCTGCAGGATTTCGAGCATCGCCCGGTGCTCGGGCTGTATTGCCAGCAACACGGCCAGTTGATGCGCCTGGAAACGGCGCTCAACCGTCACAGTGTCGATGTCTTCGAAGCTGATGTGCGACCGCCCGAGCGTTACCTGATGGAGCGTTTCATCACCGCGCCGGTGTGGTTCAGCGGCACACCCGATGCCGACGGTGTGCTGCTCGACGCCCACCTCAAGCCTTCGCCCGACTATCGCCCGACACTGCGGCTGGTTTCGCTGGATATCGAAACCACCGAGCAGGGCGAGCTGTATTCCATCGCGCTGGAAGGCTGCGGCGAACGGCAGGTGTACATGCTGGGCGCGCCGAATGGCGATGACAGCATTGTCGACTTCGACCTTGAGTACTGCGAATCGCGCACATTGATCCTGAAGAAACTCAACGACTGGTTCGCCTACCACGACCCTGACGCAATCATCGGCTGGAACCTCGTGCAGTTCGACCTGCGCATTCTCCACGAACACGCCCGACGCCTTGGCGTGCCGCTCAAGCTCGGGCGCGGCGGTGAAGAAATGCAGTGGCGCGAACACGGCAGCCGCACTCATTACTTCGCGGCAGCGGCGGGGCGGCTGATCATCGATGGCATCGAATCCCTGCGTTCGGCGACCTGGAGTTTCCCCTCGTTCAGTCTGGAAAACGTCGCCCAGACCCTGCTCGGCGAAGGCAAGTCGATCGACAACCCGTACCAGCGCATGGACGAAATCAACCGGATGTTCGCCGAGGACAAACCGGCGCTGGCCAAGTACAACCTCAAGGACTGCGAACTGGTCACGCGGATCTTCGCCAAGACCGAGCTGCTGAAATTTTTGCTGGAGCGCGCCAGCGTCACCGGTTTGCCGGCGGATCGCAGCGGCGGCTCGGTGGCGGCGTTCACCCATCTGTACATGCCGTTGATGCACCGCCAGGGTTTTGTGGCGCCGAACCTTGGCACCAATCCTCCGCAGGCGAGCCCCGGCGGATTTGTCATGGACTCGCAACCGGGGCTGTACGAATCGGTGCTGGTGCTCGACTACAAGAGTCTCTATCCGTCGATCATTCGCACATTCCTGATTGATCCGGTGGGGTTGATCGAAGGCTTGCAGCATCCTGACGACAGCGATTCGGTGCCGGGTTTTCGCGGCGCGCGTTTCTCCCGTACCCGTCATTGCCTGCCGTCCATCGTCGCCCGGGTCGCCGAGGGCCGCGAGACCGCCAAGCGTGAACACAACGCGCCGCTGTCCCAGGCGCTGAAGATCATCATGAACGCCTTTTACGGCGTGCTGGGTTCCAGCGGTTGCCGGTTTTTCGATACGCGGCTGGCGTCATCGATCACCCTGCGCGGCCACGAAATCATGCTGCGCACCCGGCAGTTGATCGAGGCTCAGGGGCATGCGGTGATCTATGGCGACACCGACTCGACGTTCGTCTGGCTGCGTCGCCCCCACGGTCAGGAAGAAGCGGCGACCATCGGCCGGGCGCTGGTGCAGTACGTCAACGACTGGTGGCGCGAGCATGTGCGTGAGCAGTACGGGCTGGAAAGCGCCCTCGAATTGCAGTTCGAAACCCACTACAAACGCTTCCTGATGCCGACTATTCGTGGTGCCGAGGAGGGCAGCAAAAAGCGCTATGCCGGCCTGGTGACCCGCGCCGACGGCACAGAAGAAATGGTCTACAAAGGCCTGGAAACCGTGCGCACCGACTGGTCGCTGCTGGCCCGGCAATTTCAGCAGGAGTTGTACGAGCGGATCTTCCAGCGCAAGCCGTATCAGGATTACGTGCGTGAATACGTGCGCAAGACCCTGGCCGGCGAGTTCGACGAGCGACTGGTCTACCGCAAGCGTCTTCGCCGAACCCTCGACGATTACGAACGCAACGTGCCGCCCCACGTGCGCGCCGCACGGCTGGCCGACGACTACAACGCGCAGCACGGTCGCCCGCGGCAATACCAGAACGGCGGCTGGATCAGCTACGTGATCACCCTGGCCGGCCCTGAACCGCTGGAGGTGCGTCGCGCGGCCATCGACTACGACCACTACATCACCCGCCAGCTGCAACCGGTGGCGGATGCGATCCTGCCGTTTGTCGACGACGATTTCTCAACCCTGATCGGGGGGCAACTGGGCCTGTTTTGAGTCCAGCAGTTGCAGGGTCCATTCGTCCTGAATGCCGTGGAAATAACGCTCCAGCGCTTGATGCCAGAGGCTGTTTTCGTCGGCGAACTGGGCGAACAGAGTCATCGATGAGTGGAATTTCAGATCGTCCGGGTGGCCGAAAATCTCGGCAATCGAACGCTGCTGCACGTTCAGCACCAGTTGCGCGCACGTGCGCAGCCGGGCGCCGAGCAGCTCATGGGCCAGATAAGCCTTGGCTTCCCCGGCCGAGCCGATGGCAAAGCGCCGGGACATCTCGCTGCCCCCGAGCCCGGCGAACTGCGGAAACACAAACCACATCCAGTGGCTGCGCTTGCGGCCCTCGTCGAGTTCGCGTTGCACCCGTTCGAACACCGGGTCCTGGGCCAGGACAAATCGTTGCAGGTTGAACGGGTCGTACTGATCAGTGCTTCTCATGGCGAAGCCCTCTGCCCGTCGGCGGTGGCTCAGACCATGGCCAGCCGCTGCTTGCGTTGTGGCGCGTGAAACGCCTGGTCCAGCGCCGCCAGATCCCCGGCATCGAGCTGTAGCTGCGCCGCTTGTGCATTGAGCTGCACATGTTCCGGACGCACTGCCTTGGGAATCGCAATCACCCCATCCTGACGCAGAATCCACGCCAGCGAAACCTGTGCCGGGGTCACGCCGTGACGAACGGCAATCTGTTTCAGCACGGTTTCCGCGAGCATCGCGCCGCCCTGGCCGATCGGGCAGTACGCCATCAGTGGCATGCGCTGTTGCTGACACCACGGCAAAAGATCGAATTCGATGCCGCGCTCTTCCAGGTTGTACAGCACCTGATTGGTCGCGCAGGCCGAATTCGACAGTTCTTCAAGATCGCCGACGTCGAAGTTCGACACGCCCCAGCGGCCGATCTTGCCGTCCTCGCGCAAACGCTCGAAAGCCTCGACGGTTTCTTCCAGCGGATACTGGCCGCGCCAATGCAGCAGATAGAGGTCGATGTAATCGGTGTCGAGCCGACGCAGACTGCGTTCGCAAGCCTGGGGAATGCCTTTGCGACTGGCGTTGTGCGGGTAGACCTTGCTCACCAGGAACACTTGATCGCGCAGGCCGGCGATGGCTTCACCGACCACGGTTTCGGCACCGCCCTCGGCGTACATTTCGGCGGTGTCGATCAGGGTCATGCCCAGTTCGATGCCACTGCGCAGGGCCGCGACTTCACGCGTGTGCGCCGAGCGGTCTTCGCCCATGCGCCAGGTGCCCTGGCCAATCACCGGAACCTGCACGCCAGCCAATTCGAGGGTACGCATTCAAACCTCCTATCTGAAACGGTCGATACCTTTAAGTGGGCAGCAGGATAGCCCATGGGTTCCATATGAGGGTGTCGGCCCGTTGAGGCGTTTATGGCGAGGTTCTGTTGCTCCGATGTATTGAACGGGCGTTTCGCAACTGCGCAAGAAGTTGCGCAGTTGTCCGTAATAAAACCAGGTTCAAAACCGCTACAGGCCTTGCCGATCAAGGTCTGCAGCCAAGTGCGCAAGAAGTTGCGCAGTACTGCGCAACTTCTTGCGCACTTTTCGACGAATTCAGTGGGAATTTTCGCCGAATCTGCGAAGAAAACTTACCAAGCCCCCGGTTTATAAGGGTTTGAAAAAGTTGGCATGCTAATTGATGGCCATTGGCCGCCTCTTGGGTGATATCACCTATCGGCGCACCCAACGATTCAGCAAGGAGCACACCCCATGGCAACACCAGCGTACATGTCGGTTACCGGCGAAAAACAAGGCCTGATCACTGCCGGCGCCTTCACCGCCGACTCCGTTGGCAACACCTACCAGGAAGGCCACGAAGACCAGGTCATGGTTCAGGCTTTCACCCACGACGTGATCATCCCGCGTGACCCGCAATCCGGTCAGCCAACCGGTCAGCGCGTTCACAAGCCAGTTGTGATCACCAAGGTCTACGACAAGGCTTCGCCTCTGCTGCAAGCGGCTCTGACCTCCGGCGAGCGCATGAGCGAAATCGTTATCCAGTGGTACCGCACTTCGGCGCAAGGCACCCAAGAGCACTACTACACCACCAAACTGGAAGACGCGATCATCGTCGCCATCAACAACAAAATGCACAACTGCCAGGATCCAGGCAACGCGCACTTCACCCACCTGGAAGAAGTGCAGTTCACCTACCGCAAAATCACCTGGACCCACGAAGTATCCGGTACTTCGGGTTCCGATGACTGGCGTGCTCCAGTCGTTTAATTACGACTGATGGTTGTACCGCCTCGGCCGGTTTCGCCGGTCGAGGCACCTTCACTACTCAAAGAATTTTCAGCGTCAGATTCTTATCGATCTGGCGTGCGCAGCAGCACAGCACGAGGGACAAGGGAATGTTCTCACCGGCCAACCAGGCTCATTTCAACCTGACCATCGATGGCGCGGACAGCGATTTCCAGGTGCTGTCGTTCACCGGTCGGGAGGCCCTCAACACGCCCTTCGAATTCGAGCTGGAACTGGTCAGCGAAAAGGCCTCGATCAACCTCGAAAGTCTGCTGCACAAACTGGCGTTTCTTCAGCTGTCGCCGAGCGGCACCGGCATTCACGGGCTGATCTACAGCATCGCTCAGGGCGAGGCGGGCAAGCGCCTGACCCGCTACAAGATCTCGCTGCGCCCGCAGCTTTCGTACCTCGCGCACCGTTTCAACCAGCGCATTTTCCAGCAGATGACCGTGCAGCAGATCATCAGCCAGGTGCTGGAAGAACACGGCATCCTCGCCAGCGACTACCACTTCCAGCTGAGCGCGATCTATCCCGAGCGCGTCTACTGCACGCAGTACGACGAAAGTGACCTGCATTTCGTCCAGCGCCTGTGCGAAGAGGAGGGGATTCACTACCACTTCCAGCACACCGCCAGCGGCCACAAACTGACCTTCGGCGATGACCAGACGGTGTTCCCGAAACTGGCGCCCGTGGCCTATCAGCAGGACTCCGGGCTGGTGGCGGACAAACCGGTGGTCAAGCGTTTCGGCCTGCGCCTGGCGACCCGCACCAGCCGCACTACGCGGCGCGATTATGACTTCGTCAAACCGAAGATCGAGCTGGAAAGCGACGCCAAGAGCAGCGCCCAACCGGACCTGGAAGACTACGATTACCCGGGGCGTTTCGTGGACCGCGAGCGCGGCAAGCATCTGGCCAACCGCAACCTCGAACGCCACCGCAGCGACTATCGGCTGGCCGAGGGCAACAGCGACCAACCGATTCTGGTCACCGGGCATTTTCTGGCCCTGACCGACCACGCCAACCCGACGTGGAACGACCTGTGGCTGCTTACGGACATCTTCCACGAAGGCAAACAGCCGCAGGTGCTGGAAGAGTCGGTGACCAGCGACACCACCGACAACAAAGACGATTTCCATCAGGGCTATCGCAACCGCTTCAACGCCATCCCCTGGGACGTGCCGTACCGTCCGCCGCTGGACCACCCGAAACCCAAAGTCCTCGGTTCGCAAAGCGCCGTGGTCACCGGCCCCGAAGGCGAAGAAATCTTCTGCGACCAGTACGGCCGGGTGAAGGTGCAGTTCTTCTGGGACCGCGAAGGCCAGCACGACGACAAGACCACCTGCTGGATGCGCGTGGCCTCCAGCTGGGCGGCTGAAACCTTTGGCTCGATCAACATTCCGCGGGTCGGCATGGAAGTGCTGATCACCTTCCTCGAAGGCGATCCCGACCAGCCGCTGATCACCGGTTGCCTGTACCACGGCGCCAACCTGCCGCCGTACAAACTGCCGGACTTCAAGACCCTGGCCACGGTCAAGAGCAAGGAATACAAGGGCAGCCGCGCCAACGAACTGCGCATCGACGACACCACCAGCGAGATCAGCATCGCGCTGCGCAGTGACCACGGCGCGAGTGCGATCAACCTTGGTTACCTGACCCACCCGCGCCCAAGCGGCGGCCAGCCGCGCGGCGAAGGTTTCGAGTTGCGCACCGACCGCCACGGCGCCGTGCGCGCCGGTGCCGGCCTGCTGATCACCACCGAGCCGCGCCCGAACGAATCGAAGCACCACAAGGACCTGCCGGAAACCGCCGAACGCCTGGCCACGGCCAGCGATCAACAGGATGGTTTCGCCACGCAGGCCAAAGAGCTGCAAGCCCAGGAAGCGGGCGACCAGGACGACGTGGCCAAGGCCTTGCACGCGCAGCATCAAGGCGTACTCGGCTCGGGTCCGGCAAACCTCACCGCCAACGAATTCCCCGAGTTCACCGAGCCGCATCTGGTGCTCGCCAGTCCGGCCGGTATCGCCCTGACCACACCGCGCTCCAGCCACATCGCCACCGGCGAACACCTGGCGCTGAGCAGCACCGGGCACACCAGTTTTTCCATCGGCAAACGCCTGCTGGCCAGTGCCAGCCGTGGCATGCGCCTGTTCGTGCAGAGCATGGGCTGGCGGCTGGTGGCGGCCTCCGGCGACATCGACGTCAAGGCACTCAAGGACAGCATCAACCTGCTGGCCAAGCTCAACATCACCGCCAACGCCGACCGCATCACCATCACCGCCAAGACCGAACTGGTGATCCAGGGCGGCGGCAGCGCCACGACCTACAACGCCGGCGGCATCACCCACGCCACCAGCGGCCCGTACACCGCCCACGCGGCGAACTTCGCCTACACCGGCGCCAAGAGCTTGGCCGGCGTGTTCCCGGAACCGCCGAAACCGGGCAAGGGCAACCTCGAATTATTCAACCAGTACGCCGGGCGCCAAGGCATCAAGGAAGGCGATTACGAAGTCATCGATGCGCTGGGCAAAAGCATCAAGGGCAAGCTCGATGCGAAGGGTTTCGCCAGTGTTGCCGGCGCCGCACCGGGGCCGGCGCGCGTGCTGTTCGGCAAGGATCCGGCGGACACTTGGAGCGAAGGCAGCTACATCGGCAAACCGGAATGGCCGTTGAATCCACCGGGCGCTGAGGACGTGCCGAGTCAGGTGCAGGCGATGGTGGCGCAGGCGCTGCCGAGCAAGAACTGGGATCTGTTGGAGAAGGGCAAGGAATTGGCACAGACAGGGATGGGGGCGATGCAGACCGCACAAGGCGCGATGCAAACGGCGCAGCAGGTAAAGGGCGTGATGCAGGGCGGAGCGGCCGGGCTGCCGAAACTGGCGAGTGCGGCGATGCCGAGTGCTTCCGGGCTGCTCGGGGCGGCGAGCAAGGCGGGCAAGTTGCCGAGTCTGCCGGCGCCGACGCTTCCAAAAACTTCCTTGAAAACCCCGGGCCTGCTGGCGGGTGAGATGCTGTCATGACCACTGAAAATGCTGCTGTAAAACGTGAACCTCAGGTTGCCATCGTTCCCCTGAATGCCATCGACATTCAGGACGTCGCCAGCGGTGCGGCGACTTTCGATGCCTGGCTGCAATCGGCCAGTGGCGGCGTGGTCACCCTAGATCGGATCAAGAACGTCGCCGGCGCCTTACCCGTGGTGGGCAACATCATGGCACTGGTCGATGCGCTGGGTGACATCGTCACGTTGTCGAATGCGCAGAAGCGTGATCTGCTCGCCTGGGCCAGTCTGGGCATCAACCTGATCGGTGTTTTGCCGTTGCCACCGGCGATGGCGGCAGCCCGAATGACCCTGCGCCCGACGCTGTTTCTGGTGCGTCAGGAGATGAGGGCCAGCAGCAAGTTGTTGCTCAGCACCTCCGTGATCGAGGTGCTGGTAGGTCACCTGAACGCCTCGATTATCGGCACGCTGGATGATTTTGTTGAACAGGCCAAAGGCAAGCTGCCGGGCATTTTGGCGGACGCTGGCAAGCTGGGCGAAGACGTCGTCAACGAGATTGCCAAAGGCCTCGAGACGGTGGCCAATGGCAAGCTTGATGCCAAGGGCGACCTAAACGCGGCTGGCGCACAAGCGAGTGCGGCGGTCGATCAATTCAAGAATGATCCCCTTGCATCGTTCGGAAACATCTTCGGCGCCGCGTGCAGCGCTTATAAGGCCGCAGGCAAAGGCTTGGCCAACAGTGCGGCCGATCACCTGCTGCCCGATGAGGTGAAGAAGCGGGTTGCCACGGAAACCGCGAAACTGCGGGCGATGGGTCCGGAGCTGCGCACCCAGTTGAGCAAGCTGGACGACGAGTCCGTTCAGAACTCCATCGGTTGGTTGCTGCTGATTCTTTCCAGCGCCGTGACGTTGTGGCGCAAGCGCAATGCCCATGGCCAGAACGCCGCCGTCCATCCGGAGAAGACCGGACAGGCGAAGCGTACGGCATCTGAGGGGCAGTTGGCCGCCCACGGCCAACAGGCACCTGCGAAAGGCGCGCCCAATCCAAAGAAAGGCCCTTGCAAATGTGCCACGGACTTCAGCATCAATTTCGCCTTGGGTTCGGAAAGCCTCAGCCATACCGATTTCAGCTTGCCCGGCCCATTCCCGATCGAATGGACACGCACTTACAACTCACGCCTCGACGCCTACGATCAGAGCGAAATCGGCGCTCGCTGGGTCAGCGAGTTCACCACACGTTTCGACTGCGTGGACGATGGCCTGACGTTCTACGACGCCGATGGCCGCGACCATAGCTATCCGTTGCCCAAAGTCGGTCTGTTTCACTACGACGCCATTGAAAACATCACCCTGGTTCGCAGTGGCGAGGAGCAGTTGCTGTTGTGTCGTGGTTTCGAACGCAAGGAAACCTACGTCCGCCGTGGCCAGCGTTTTGTGCTGAGCAACATTTCGCTGCGCAACGGCGCCGGGATCATGCTGCATTACGAGCATCGCTACGGCGAACACTCGGTGCTCTCCGACCTGATCACCTATCAGGAAAACGACACCAGCAAGGTGCACTTGCACCTCGGCACAATGATCGACGACCACGGCCGGTTTATCGGCCTCTGGCAGATCGTTGACGGCGAACCGTTGCGACAACTTTGTGCGTACCAATACGACGCCTATGGCGACCTGGTTCAGGCGCAGGACGAGAACGGCGCAGCATGGTCGTATCAGTTCCAGCATCACCTGATCACCCGTTACACCGACCGCACCGGGCGTGGCATGAACCTGCAGTGGGACGGTCCGGGCGCCAAGGCCAAAGCCATCCGCGAATGGGCGGACGACGGCAGCTTCGACTCGCGCCTGGAGTGGGACGAAAACATCCGTCTCACCTACGTCACCGATGCGCTCGGCAACGAGACCTGGCACTACTACGACATCCTTGGCTACACCTACCGCATCCGTTACGCGGATGAGCGTTCGGAATGGTTCTTCCGCGACGAGGCCAAGAACATCGTGCGCCGCGTGAATGCCGATGGCAGCACGGATCGCTACAGCTACGATGAACGCAGCAACCTGCTCGAACACATCCGCGCCGATCACACGGTGATGCATTACGCCTACGATGATCAGGACATGCTGATCAAGATCAGCGACGCCGAGGGTGGTCAGTGGCAACGCGCCTATGACGACCAAGGCAACCTGGTTGAAGCGCTCGATCCGCTGGGCAACAAAACCGAATACGCCTACAACAAATCCGGTCAGCCCACCGCGATCAAGGACGCCAACGGCAACGAAAAGACGTTGGACTACAACGACGCCGGGCAACTGGTCGAGTACGTCGACTGCTCAGGCAAGACCAGCGCCTGGGAATACAACGAACTGGGGCAGATGATTTGCTTCACTGACGCCGCCGGTAACGCCACCGAATACGAATACAAGGCTGGCCAACTGGTACTGATCAAGCACCCGGACAAGACTGAAGAACGCTTTGAACGCGACGCCGAAGGCCGGCTGTTGACACATGTCGACGGTCTCGATCGCTGCACCACCTGGAGCTATAGCGCGGCCGGTTTGATTGCCGAACGTGTCGATGCCGCCGAGCAAACCCTGCGCTATCGCTGGGACCGCCTCGGACGGTTAACCGCCCTGGAAAACGAAAACGAACAACGCGCACACTTCCACTACGACCCGGTCGGACGCCTGTTGGAAGAACGCGGCTTCGACGGCCGCGCCACGCGCTATCAATACGATGCTCAAACGGGTCGCCTTGCCCAATCGATCAATGGCAAACGCGTCATCTCGGTGAGCTTCGACCCGATGGGCCGCTTGACCGAGCGTCGCGCCACCCTGGGTGATCAATCGCAAAGCGAAATCTTTGCCTATGACGGCAACGGCAACATGGTGCTGGCCGACAACGCCGACAGCCGCCTGCAATGGTTCCACGACCCGGCCGGCAATCTGCTGCGCGAACACCAACATTACCTCGGACTGGAAAAGCCAACCGTCGCGATCTGGCAGCACGAGTACGACGTGCTCAACCAGCGTGTTGCCACCGTTCGCCCGGACGGACACCGCGTCAGTTGGCTCACTTACGGCAGCGGCCACCTGCTGGGCATGCGCCTGGACGAGCATGAGCTGATCGGTTACGAACGCGACGACCTGCACCGCGAAGTTGCCCGTCATCAAGGTAACCATTTGCTGCAAACCCAAAGCTGGGACCCGGCCGGTCGCTTGCAGGAGCAACTGCTGGGGCGCAGCGATGACAAAAGCACTCTACTCAAGCGCGAATACAAATACGACGC
The DNA here is from genome assembly GCF_014863605.1 of Pseudomonas allokribbensis. Lineage (NCBI taxonomy): Bacteria > Pseudomonadati > Pseudomonadota > Gammaproteobacteria > Pseudomonadales > Pseudomonadaceae > Pseudomonas > Pseudomonas allokribbensis. The sequence continues at coordinate 4,337,530 of NZ_CP062252.1, read as the reverse complement.
TGCCGGCCAACTGACTGATATCAACGACAGTCGTCGCGGCCCGCTCGCCTATCGTTACGATCCCGTCGGCCGACTGCTCAGCGCCGTGACGCGTCAAAGCGTTGAAACGTTCGCCTTCGACCCGGCCGGTAACCTGCTGGATGACAAGACTGCCGAAATCCGTCGTCCACTGGATCTGACGCCGCCGCGCAGCAAACTGGTCGACAACCTGCTGCGCGAATACGCCGGCACCCACTACGACTACGACGAACGCGGTAATCAGATCCAGCGCTGGCACAACGGTCAGCGTAGCGATATGCGTTGGGACCTGTTTGATCGACTGGTGCATTTCGAAGATCCGCGCCTGAGCGTAGATTTCGCTTACGACGCACTGGGACGCCGCCTGCACAAAAACTCCCGCGCGCACTATAAACAGCGTCCGGAAGCCGGTTCCCTCTGGAATAGAAGCGAGCACGCCCGCAAACAGCGTGAACTGGGCTGCGGTTTTACGCTTTACGGATGGGACGGCGACAACCTCGCGTGGGAAAGCAGTCTGGCGCAGGGCGATGGCGAGCCGGGTCGCACGGTGCACTACGTCTTCGAGCCGGGGACTTTTGTACCTGTTGCACAGGCTGTACGGCATGCGCCGATCAATCTGATGGGGCTGCCGGATTACAGTGGTGAATACAGGCTCGATGAAGACCCGGTGTGGAATCACAAGGCAACGGCATTGCCGTTTGATGCGCTGGCTTGGTACCAGTGCGATCACCTGGGAACACCGCAGGAACTGACGGATTCACAAGGCAAAATGGCCTGGACCGCGCAGTACAAGGCGTGGGGGCAGGTGACGGAGCAGCATTCGGACTGGGCGCGCCAGCATGGCGTGACGAACCCGATCAGGTTTCAGGGGCAGTATCACGATCATGAGACGGGGCTGCATTACAACAGGTATCGGTACTATGATCCGAAGATCGGTCGGTTTATTTCGCATGACCCGATCAGTTATTTTGGAGGCATAAACCTCTATCAATATGCTTCTAACCCAGTGAGCTGGATTGACCCTTTGGGACTCAATCGCTTCAAACCTAAGACCTTGACGACGGGCAGTGTGTTTAGAGGTGGATCCGGTACGGCGAGCAGCATGACACCGCGTCCGAACAAGGATGATGTTCGTAAAGGAAGTAACGCTCCGGGTTTGTCAGCCGATATGTCAGTGGACAATATGGGGCCTGGAAAATATGTTGAGCTCGATGTTGAAGCGCTTTGCTCTTGTGGTTTTGATGTAATTAATGACAAAGAGAGCGGGCATGTGACTATTCGTCCATCTGACGATCCTGATGATTCAAAACTGAAAGCATGGGCAAATACCCGTGGAGCAGAATCCAATCACGCCCTGACTGACGGTGTGTTGAAATCAATAAGCCGCAAAGGGGTGAAGTAATGACTGAAAAACAAAAATGCGTTGATCTACTTCAGGAATTTTTAGACAGGATTTATGGACAGGCGTCGAGAGAACAGGGCGGTGTATTAAGTAGAAACTGTGGTCATTACGATTATGCGGGTGACAAGTTCTCTGTATATGTTACGGTTTTCCCCGAGGAAATTGAGCTTGTTTTTGAAGGTGAGCAAGTAGAGGGCGGGAGTTATGTTGTGAGTCTGGATATATGTACTCCTGAAGGGGAAATGTTGAAGGGCAAGGTGGTGTCTGCAAAAGGCGGTTGTGACGAAATCAGGAAAACTTTGGAGCGTTCAGAGGCCTCAGTACTTGCAGAACTTTTGAGGTTTCTCAACGAATGAAGTCAATGCATGTTTGGTTCCAATAATTGGGACGGATTTATTTTTTGCAATGAGTTATGAATGCAAGCTGGTGTTCGACGACACCACTTCAGCCAGCAAAGTAATGAAGAAAGTAGAGGGCAGCGGCGCATGCGTTCGCGTGCAACAGCCTGGTGACCTCTACCTGAAAGATCAGTCGCTCAACAGCAGCGCTGATTATGACGCTCGATTAATCTATGAAAGTGAGAGCGTTCTGTGGCTTCAGGTCAATTTCAAGTCATTGAGCCTTTACCAAACCATGCTCTCGGCGTTGGGCGGCAGCGACTATAGATGTCTTGAGGATGGTGATGACGATGAAAAGGTGCCGCTCAAGGAAGCATTTCGCATCAAGGGTAATGTTTGAAGAGCGGTTGAAGGTCTGCATCGTGCGTCAGTGCAAATAGACAGGCCATGGTCAAAGGAGTGACAACATGAAAGACGCCATTCGCTTGGGCGACTCCACCACTCACGGTGGCAAGGTCCTCGAAGCGTTCTCCCGGACCGACCTCAACGGCAAGCCGATTGCCGGGGTCGGTCACAAGGTCAGTTGCCCGCTGTGCAAGGGGATTTTCCCGATTGCCGAGGGCAGCAGCATTTACACCGTGGACGGCACACCCATCGCACTGGACGGTATGAAAACCGCCTGCGGGGCGGCGCTGATTGCCAGCGGCCCGAAAGGCGCCGTGATCAGCTAAGTTTCTGAATTTCGATTAGGCATACTTCAATGTCGCGTATTTTACGTGTGAGAACCTTAACCACGATCACACCTGTCTCCCCCTTGAAAGTTGGTGAAGAAATTTAACTTGAAAGTTGTCGGTGGGGGCGGAGGAAATCATGATGTCAGAGTGTTTAAGCAAACTTTTCAATCTTTCTCCGAGAGATTTACAATCTCTACGCATCAAAGCTTTTACATGCTTATTGCGTAGCAAAATCTATTCGGCACGTGGCAGTCGATGAGTTGATAGTCCACCTTAATAGTTTTCCTGAAGGTCGTGACTTGGCTGAGTGGGAGAGAAAGGGTGCACTGTTGCCACTCAGTGGAAGGGGGGATGATATGCCTCAAGACCTTAACCAATCGATTCCATCTCAAGATATTGACGATTTTTGCCATGTTGTGGATAGCGCGGTCGAGGTCGGAATAGTAGATGTCTATGGAGCTCCAAGCGAGCTGCCGGTCAAACTCCTAGAAAAAATAACTTCAATTCTTCGCAAAAATGGCATCGATATTCCTCAGTTGTGATTAATGGAGTAATTGGGTCAGGTTTGTTTTTGTATAATTTTTGCACTATATAAATCTGTCACCTTTGTGCTCGATCGGGAAAGCTAACAGGGGAGATGAACTAGACGCTCATGAATTCGTTCGCAATGAAGCTTTGGAGCAGAGGTGACTGACTCCCGAGGAGGGGCGAAATAAAGCTAACCCCTCTATTGCGCTTCCTCGGGGCATGCATATGCATGTACAAATCAATGAGAATGTACTGGCAGTTCAGCATTTGAATGTAGGGCGTGACGAGTTTCAGCTTGGAGCAGATGGGCTACCTTCTAAGCGTCAAACGGATGTTTGGCAAGGAGCTTTAAGATCATCGGGTTTCCAGCTTCTCGAGCTAGGCAGCTCAGAAAACAAGCTAAAGGTTCCTTGGCAGGCTGTCCCTGCCCATGCAATTAAAGAGGAATAATCGATGTTCAATGAATTGGTTTTTTCGAATGGTAACCCTGACAAGATGTATCCATTTCTTGGCGGTAACCCTTACCTGCCTGAGTCGATCGCTTGGCCGACCGACTCGACTGGCGCACCTTTGTTACATTTAGCGAGTCTTTCGGCAGCGTTCATCAATCGCTACATTCCGCAAGTGCAAATAAGCGAAGAAATCATGATTTCGCTTTTTACACCTTACTCGGTATCCTCCGACTCCTACATCAACACGGCGATGAACGAAGGGGGCAAAGTTCTAGCGTACAGACCTTCCAATCGGCAAGTGGACGGTTATGGAAAACCAATTTTTCCCTCGCTATTAATTACTGCAATCGAAAATACAAGTGAAGATAGCGATGAAAATGGAGTCGCTAAGATTGCTGGCATTCCTGCATGGATTCAAGATGATGAGAGTCGAGATGACTTGACTTATGTTCTTCAGATCAACAACTCTCGGCTTAACAAAGCGGCGCCTAGCCATAAGAGTATTTTTGTGGGTGGTATGGGGTATCTGTTATTGAAGAGAAATATTGTCGATGAAGATTTGTTGGCGGGAGAGCTTGTAATTCAAGTCTCATGAAAGGATGATTTCTATTAATTTTAAATGACATCGGATTTATTGTTGTCGTTATTAGTTGATTAGACTGGTAAAGGGGGGCGGATTTGTTTTTTTGCATCATTTTTGCATTATATAAATCTGTCACCTTTAATGTTATTAATATGAGAATCAAAAGTCTAAAGGATGCCCACAATGAAAGCTGTAGTTGATGCCGGGTCCGTTCTTGCTTCGAAATCTGCAGGATTTCGCTTTGATAATTCATGCGACTCGATATGGTATCTGGCTACAGGCTATGATTATGGATTGATTTTTGATTGCTTGGCTCCCATTTTTTTTCGGCATAATATATATGCGGTGCTTGCTGCCGAGCTCGATTCCAGTAGCAGTATCGCGAAGAAGTTAGGCCAGCATAAAAGAGCATTTGGGAAGCTTGGCTTGGCCGCAGCGAACAAAAGAAGACACTTGGAATTAGACTTAGACATTGAGGGGAAACATCATTTCTGTGACCTCTCTGCCCTCTCTAGCGGCGAAGAAATAAAAACACTTTTGACTGCCATATACAAAGGATGGAATGCATTAATATTTTTATCAGAGATAGAGCTGAATGAAAGTGATAAAAAAGAAATCCTCGGTGTAATCTCTGAGATGTATAGAACCTCAGGAACAGATTTCTCTGAGGTCTCCTCATTAAAGTTATTTCATAAAATAATGGCAATGCTATTTTCAAAAAAGTGTACTGTCGTCATGCTAGGTGAAGATCTCTCTGATACTCGAGCAATACTAATCTCAGGCCATCCGGAACAGATAATCGATTTTTCAGAGCTCGCAAACACTTTGGTTCGAACCGACTCCAATCGGACTCCAACACCGTTAACACGGAATTTCACAATAAAAACCCCTTTCGCGAGAAGGCGTATGTTTGAGATGTAAATAACAATCGAATAAAGGGGGCGGATTTATTTTTGCAATGAGTTATGAATGCAAGCTGGTGTTCGACGACACCACATCAGCCAGCAAAGTAATGAAGAAAGTAGAGGGCAGCGGCGCATGCGTTCGCGTGCAACAGCCTGGTGACTTCTACCTGAAAGATCAGTCGCTCAACAGCAGCGCTGATTATGACGCTCGATTGATGTATGAAAGTGAAAGCGTTCTGTGGCTTCAGGTCAATTTCAAGTCATTGAGCCTTTACCAAACCATGCTCTCGGCGTTGGGCGGCAGCGACTATAGATGTCTTGAGGATGGTGATGACGATAAAAAGGTGCCGCTCAAGGAAGCATTTCGCATCAAGGGCAATGTTTGAAGAGCGGTTGAAGGTCTGCATCGTGCGTCAGTGCAAATAGACAGGCCATGCTCAAAGGAGTGACAACATGAAAGACGCCATTCGCTTGGGCGACTCCACCACTCACGGTGGCAAGGTCCTTGAAGCGTTCTCCCGGACCGACCTCAACGGCAAGCCGATTGCCGGCCAACACCGCAACACATTCCAAGAGACGGATTCGATAAATGAGTATACCCACTAAGCAGCAAGCCTATGCCAAGACCAAGTTGCTCGTAGAGGCTATTGATCGGCGTGACCCGCCGACCCTAGAAAGTGATTTTGGAATATCCAACGTGGTTGCTGTTGAGATTTACGAATCTATCGATGATTACTTCGACAAAGGAACCAAGATATCCATTGCACCTCAAGGAAAAGCTTTTGATGCAAGCGCACAGCACCGTCCTTTCATTGATACATATGAAACTAACGGCAAAGCACTTGGATTAGAATGTGTCCTTTTTGCCAATGGCGAACCCAGCGAAGCGATTCTTTATCTTGAGGTTTTCGAAGGTAATGGACAATTATTGGTTTATTATAAATACATAGGTTCCTGATAGCTGAAGCTTCGTAGGCCAGACGTCTGCGCATGCGCGCTGGTCAATATATAAACTCGCTTAACTGCTGCTGTGATCAATAAGTTAGCGGAGAGATACAGATGTTTAATGAATTGGCTTTTACCCAAGAGCCGCCTACGACAGCTGATGCCTATGCAGGTGGAGGAGTCTATCTGCCGAGTGATGTGGTTTGGCCTCAATCGACAGATGGACAGCCACTTACACATTTTATCTCTTTTCCCGGTGCATGGTTTTCCGATGCGCTAGTAGATGAAACTTATTGGGTCTCGGTATTTATACCGTACCTATCGGGAGAGGTTGGGCATTACAGAAAACTAAGAGTCATCAATGGGGTGTCCAAAGCCGTTGTTATAGGGTATTTCCGATCAAGCGAAGAGCGGAATGAAGCGTCTAATAAAATACTGGATTGCGGAAGAATCCTGCTTTTGTCGAATCCCGATTCTGATGATGATGAAAATTTGGCGTCTAAACTCGATGGTGTAGATGCTTGGTTGCAGGCACCTATATCATCAAGTATAGGGCGCAGACGGCTGTCTATTTATGGTGGGGACTTAGATATTTCTCTCCCCAATAACAAAGGCATACTATCTGATGGTATGGGCTATCTTTTCCTGGATGATGAATTTTCAGGGAAAAAAGGAACCGGGTGCGGTAGTTTTTTTCTCCAGCTAGGTTAGTCGAACGGTTCTTTAAAGCAGCCATGACGGGGGGCAGCCGTTACTGTGCCAAGAGTTAGCGAGACTTGTTGGGGGCGGATTTGTTTTTGCATGATTTTTGTACATATATAAATATGTCACCTTTAACATAATTCTGTAAGTCATGTAAACGAGCCATGGGTAAGCTAGGAATGGAAGATGGAGCCATACAATGATTGATAGTATAGAAGTTAAAGAGTTTGATGATCTGGAAGAACAGTTGCTTGATGCGAATGTTTCTTATGGGGAGATGACGTGTGAGTACGCTAGTTATCTAATGGGCCTTATCCAAAGTGGTGAATTAAAAACCATTGCTGCCAGCAAGTTGGAAAAGTTGGTGCCGTTCCTGGAAGAGGCTATCTTGCGCGAGCGTATCGAAAGTGATGAGGTACTTCGAAAGAGGCTCACGGTCGATCTTTGGAGAATGGAGCAGCGAAGTTGTAAGGAAGATGAAGATTTCGCAAATTTCATCCGAGGTGTGCTCTATTGCTATGGGACAGAGGAAGTTTGGGAAGAGGAGGGGGATGGTCCAACCCCTATCTATCTTTACTTTTTGATTCTGAAAAAAATATTGCCAGGGCTGAGGAAAGATTTTATTAGTAGTTTTAATCGATTCCTTGAGGGGCGCAGCTAATTCGCCCTCTGTTGTTTTGCCGGGCTCAGATAAAAATTAATAATTGGGACGGGTTTATTTTTTGCAATGAGTTATGAATGCAAGTTGGTGTTCGACGACGACGACACCACCTCCGCCAGCAAAGTAATGAAGGAAGTAGAGGGCAGCGGCGCATGCGTTCGCGTGCAACAGCCTGGTGACCTTTACCTGAAAGATCAGTCGCTCAACAGTCGCGCTAATTATGACGCTCGATTGATCTATGAAAGTGGAGTAAAAAGTACTCTGCCCCCTTTGAAATTAAGAATGAGTAAGCATGGTCGTCCTCAGTTGCGCAACGGTAAAGAGAAGTCTTTTTACAAAGAAGGGTGCTGCAAATGAATATAGACTCTTATAGAAGAGAAATTTTTTATAGAAAGTCTCAGGGGAAAAGAATGCTGAGCCAATATCAAGTAAAGATAGAGTCTCTTTTAAAGCTGCCTTTTGATGAGTTGCTGCTTTTAAGTTTGGCGGAAACAGATAATATAATTGCAGAGCTGATGACGATGCGCGAAATTTCTTGCGTGCGCGACGAGTGTTCATTATCTACTGAAGCGTTTAATTTTGTCCTGTCGGTAATCGAGGATCGAAAATACTACTTGCTGATAGATGAAGATTGGAAGTGCTGCGGGGCATACATGGTCGAAAGCGGTGCTTCTCTCTGCGCGAGTTTCGATTTTGACGAAGCCACAAGCGACGAGATTAGATTGATCAGTACTGACCTTTCCACGCAAATCTCTATTGATTTCAGTGAGACTTGCGGCGAGAAAGTTTTTGAATGCTGTGTAAAAACATATCAGCAATTTTAAATAGCTAGTCGGCATTAAAAATACAAATTCATCTGGGGCTGGCTACATTTTTAAAAATTGTTTAAGCGGAGTCTGTGCATACCAGACTCCACGGTTTCAGGCCATATGGTTGGAATGGAAAAAATTTGTCTGGGAAAGCAATCTGGTGCAAACCGATAGCGTGCCAGAGCGCGCAGTTCACTACATTTTCGAGCCCCGCACCTTTCTTCCGGTCGCTCAGGTGGTTCGGTATGCCCCATTAATCTCCTTGATCAGACAGATTACGGTAGCAACTACAATCTTGATGAAGATCCGTTGTTAAATCACAAGATCACGGCAGCACCGTTCGATGCATTGGCGTGGTACCAGATGCGCACATCAGTCAGACGTTCATGGTAAAAGACAAAAAAGTGAGCGTGTTGATATCGAAGTGATAATTGGTAAAGTTTCTGTGGAGTAGAAAAAGTGTTCAATGATTATCTGGATAATAAAGATTGCTATCTCGAGTTGGAGCGGAGTTTTTATAATTATTTTCGATTGAAGGTTCAGGCGAGTCAAGTTGCTGTAGAGGCTTTTAAAGTGCCTTATTACAATACTTATTTTTCAAATGGCTTGCCGTTTATGGACGGTAATCCAATTTTTTCGGCGAAAAATGAAGTCAATGGACAGGTCCTCAGAGTTGTATTAGCTGAGAATGTTCATGAGCTTTGTTCATATCGCGATAAGGAAACAGGGTGTGAGTTGGTTGTAATCGGAAATCTAGCCTTGCTGGAAGAAATAAAGAAAAAAATTTCCGTTTGGATCAGCACTCAATAGCTTTCGGGAGTCGGAGTTGCTTGCTGTCGTCAGCTGAGAAGACGCACTTCGATATTTTAGAATGATGGGGTAATTGCACAGCAAGGTACGGACCTAGTGCGTAAGCATGATGCAGACGTTTATGGGGGGGATGACAGGGAAATACAAAGGTCCGCCAGGTAAAGTAATACCAATGAAAAAACATGACGTGCCGAAAGTCTTGAGGTTGGAGCAAATGATTAACAGTGCTGATGATTTTAAGTGTTATGCGGAAAGCAAAAATGAGACAGAGAATGCAAGGATAAATGAAGCTGCGACAGAGGAAGTATGGCTAGAGGTTGTCTCGAAGTACCCCGAGCTTTCACGGCTGGTTGTTGCGAATGGATCGATTTCTACTGATGTGCTCGAGAGGCTCTCACTAAGCGACGACGTTGATGTTCGCTGGGATGTTGCAATGAAGAGGCGTATCAATAGAAGCACTTTTGAGAGACTGGCAACTGATAAGTCTGTAGTGGTTAGACATAGAATTGCATGCAACCCGAAGGTGCCAGAAGATTTACTGATTCTACTTGCTGAAGATGAAAATGAAATGATCGCCGAGGCCGCAAAAAAAAGACTCTAAAAAGAATTTCCAGCTGGCGAAATAGTAGGCCAAGAGAATCTCTCGGTGGAATAATTGGGGGCATTTTTCATTTTTTTTCATTTTATAAATCTGTCACCTTTTACGAGCATCTTTAGCGGCGTTTAGAATGAGATTTAAAGATCTTTACAGTAAAATAATTAGCAAGGAACCGTATAATGATATGGATATTTTCTTTGCGAACTATGAGAATTTTGAAGAGATTCCGCTTGTATCCAGATATAGCCGCTTAAAATGCTTGGAAGAGGAGATGAGCAGCGACGGGGTTTCTGATTTTCTAACTGGGTTTGCTGCGTTTCTTTTGAGTACTTTGAGATTGTTGGATGCGTCAAGAGGCAATGATGTTTTTTTTGCAATTACTTTTACAGATTTTGAAGGGGGAGAAGAGCAGGGTGTCCTCGTGCCTAATATATTTATTTATCCAAAACCTGCCTCGGTAGGTTTTTTGGAAAAGATAAGAGAAAGCCATAGCGGACTTGCGTCGCAGGAGATTAAAGAAATTAAAAGACATTTTTCTAACTGCGGACTAGAAACCGCATTTGACTTTTATGAAAGCAGGTTTCATGACGCAGCTTGCGGTGAAGAAATTGTAAGAGTCTTTGCTGTTTTTAAAGATCATAACTCTCCCCCTATTCATACGAAGAACAAAAATTGAGAGAAGAAAGTGTTCACATGCCGGGGAGGAATATAACGTGGTGAATTACAGGATTTTATATTGGAGAGAGCGGTTTTGTGATTTTAGAAAGTCCTCCAGTCAGCGTGTCAACGGAATTCCTGCCAAAAAAAATGATGACTTTGCGTTGGTGAGTTCTGTTGATAGAGAAGGCGCTGTCGGATTTGATAGAGCTCCCCAGGGGCGTGTCGCGATCAATGCTCTGATTTCCAGTTGTTATTTTATTTATATTGATGGGAGACTGCAGCCGCCATCGAGTAGGAAGTTGGGTTATATGCCGCTGTTTATCTTTAGAGATAAAGATAAACAGTTCAAGAAGGCAGTGAGTGCTCATGGTGAGTATGAAAAGAATTATAAAAAATACAAAGTTTTATCAAGGCATCGAGAGGCCGAAAGGCCTGTCCCAACAATCCTGACTAAGTTTCTTTTTGATGGCGAACTGCCAATGGATAAAGAAGTATATGAGTTCTTGATCGGCGCGTGTCATTATGTGGCGGTCGCCAAGATCTCAGGTGAATATGGATTTGGTGCGTTTGATGTTTTCTCAGATGATTTAGAGTTCTTTTTTGATGAGTTTCGCTTGTTTGCAGGTGACGCAGCGGAGTGGGTAGCGGTTGAGAAAGCTTCTGACTTGATAGTTTTTTGATGGTGCTAAAGCGTATGGATGGTAAACGTGAACCCGGATTGCTATCGTCCTGTTGAATGCCATCAAGGACGTTGCCAGTAGCGGCGCATTGAGCAAAGAGTTTATGATTTCTACGACGTTTTACGAGTTATTTGATTCTTTCATGGGAGGAGCGCGAGATCTTCACCCCCAAAAAATGGGTGTGGACAGCTTTTCCAGATCAGAACTTGTGGGAAATAGCTACGAGCTAGTGGGGGATGCATCAGATTTTCATTTTTATGAAAAGGCATACGATGTGCCATATCATAATCGTAAAGTGATAATTGTATTTAAGTATTATTTCAACGGTGAAGTTAGCCTTGGGGCAGGCCTTTCTGTAGGCGACGGAGTGAGGCTTACAGCGCTTCTGAAAAAACTACTGATGGCTGTAAGCCGACAAAACTTAGACGATTTACAGTTGAGTTTCTTTTTCTCGGACGACAGACGTGAGGGAGCTGTCATCTTTGATGATCGGCTGGTCGTGCGTTTTGATCAGTGGGGAGCGCGAAACGCTTATATGGTTTCGACATTTGAGTGTGATTTTGTTGAGAGTGAGCTGTTTGGGGCTATAGCCAAGAATGCAGTTAAAGATTCCTTGGAATCAGTCAGTCAGAGTGTTATGAAAGTAGAAGTCGAGGCCGCTGATAAGCCAAGTGCTTATCTTCGTCTGGTTAAAATTCTACAGAAGTATTTTTGGTAGTTTCCAGCGCGCATTCAGATGATCTTCGGGTCCGGTGCTTGGCCTATGACAGCGGTCATTTTTAGCATTTCGCCTTAACGAACATGAACTAATGGATTACGAATGCGACGACATGCATCAAGGATCTTAAGTGGAAAAGGTTTTTTTTAGATTGGCGGTAACGGATGACTATCCACCTGTCTCTAGCGAAAGCGTCTGGGCAGAGCGATTGGCTTCCGGTGCATTCATTGTGAGGAACATTCCGTTCTACTCGAAGGATGCTTGTCTTGATGACGAGGTGCTAGTCAAGCCAGGTGCCGACGGTGAGCATTATTTTGAGCGGGTTATCACGAGCAGTGGTAACAGCACAATCAGGATCGTTTTTTTTGATGCGGGAAAAGCACACGTATCGGCTGTCTTGGGTTCACTGGTCAACATTGGATGCACGTGGGAAGGCATGAGCAAACGCTTCTTTTCTGTGAATATTCCGGCTAACGTTCCCCTTGGTGAAATGATAGAAAAATTGGCCGATGGTGAGGAAAAGGGGTGGCTGGATTACGAATATGGGCTACTCCGTCAGTAAAGATTCTCAACTGTTCAAGCAACGGAATAGGAGACTGTATTTAAGGGCTGAATACTCTGTGGAAAATACGAATCCAGAGGTTCATGCTCACGGTCACTTCAAGACAAGGAAGGCTGAAATTTTAGTTAGCAAGGGAAGGGGCTCAGAGTGATATTGCGCGGGGTAGCGTCTCTGAATTCACGCGGAAAGAAAAGGACTGCCTTCGGGATCAAGATTAAATCTATGGAAAAATTAACTAAATTCACTGTGCACGGAACCGATATCGGGAGTGGTGAAAGTGTCCAGCTTGATGAGGTTTCGATTCATGCGGATCCACAAACGATTAGAGAGCTTGGTGTTTTTCTAATTAATGCGTCATATGAAATGTCAGCGAATGGCCTTGAACATATGCACCTTCAAGATGTGGTCAAGGACTTCGACCATGAAGCGAATGTGGACTTCATAGCACTGAATAGCTGTTTGGTGGAAGTTGTATAAGCATGAGAGTCAGTCGTAAAGTTGTCAACTTTAACGACTGTAAGTTCTCTAGCCAAAAGAGTGATGAGTTTAAGGTCGGCTTCGCATGAATCAAATTGATTTTAAGAGATATAATGTTGGCGCGATTGTTCGGCCGGCTGACAATTCCGAGGCGCTTAAGCAGCAGGTTGGATTTTTGATAAAGGTTTTGGATGCATTGGATATTACATTTTCTGACTGTGAGAATGATCCTCTGCTTCTTGCTAAAGACTATGTGGACGGGAGGATCCCAATCGAAAGCTGTAAGGTCGAAGCTTCTGTTTGGTGGGACAAAATCGATGAGGACGGAGCAATACGAAACTTGCAAGATAGGGAAGTGTTGCTGGCGAGACTAGCTATTTGCCTGCTGTCAAATGATGAAGATGATATTTCTGTAATGGGAGATAATCTTTCGTGGTTTTTTGAATTGTTGGGTTTTTTGAAAGTGGACATGAAAACACCTATTAAGATGATGATTGAATACTTTGAATTTAAATGATATTTGACATCGGTAGGTTGAGGGGCTGAAGGTGGCGAATCAAGAGGGTCGTGGAGTTAATGATTTCGAAACACTTGGAGTCCACCATGATTAGTCATGAGCAAATTGTTAATTTTTCAGATCTGTTGAGTAAAGGTAAAGCTGAAGCCGATGCAACTCGGAACATAATGAAGTTCATGTGCGCGGGCGTCGGTATGGTTCTTCAGGGCGAAGAAGTGTCCCCTGTTGTCAACGGTGCGTTTACAGCTGCGCACAGATACTGGTTTGAGAGGGGAGAAAATAAAAAAGAGGTGAATGCTGCCAGGGTCAAATGTTGGGATTTTCTGGAGACGAAGGGGCGCGATGTCGATATTGAAGATAACGAGGACGCTGCCATAAGAGCCTTATTTTGCGTTATGTATCCTGACAGAGTTTCCGATGAAGATTTTGTGCAGGAGTCTTTTGAGTGGTTTTTCGAGATGATCAACAGGATTGGCGATTTCAGTCGGGCGTTCGAACAGCTAGCCACAAAAGCAGCTCTTGATGGTGAGTCGAACTCAAGAGGGCCGAAGCGCTGAAATAGCCAGACGGGCGTCTTTTTAAAACGCACGTTGTTGTTACCAACACTGATTGTGACCGGATGCTGAACATGCCCCCGCTGATCGAACTCCCCGAAAGCCTGCGTCCACTGTTTCTCGCCGCAGGCTGGCCCACTACCAGCACCGAACCACTGCCGGGTTTCGTCCCACCCGAACACCCGGCCGCGGCCTTTCTCAAGCAACTCGCCGGGCTGCGGGTGGGCACCTGCGGCGCAGGTGAGGAATGCGCTACCAGTGATGTCGCATTCGGCACCTTTGAACATCTGCATGGGAGCGAAGAATTCCTTGAGTGGCAGCAACGCCTGGGCAGTACCTTGGTGAGCATCGCCGAAGTCCAGCACGGCCACGGCGCGCTGTTGATGGACGAGCGGGGTCGCTGCTACGTCTTGAGCCTTATCCATGACGCACTTTGGATGCAGGGACGTGACTTCATTCAGGCCATGGAAACCCTGATTTTCGGGCGCAAGGCCAGTGAGTGGAGCGAGTGATTCCTGTCCCCCGGACTTGTTGAGTGTAAAGAGTTCGTCTGTCTGTTCGTGCTGATACGATTTTGAGTGGGCAGCAGGCTAGCCCTGGGGTTCAAAAAGCAAAAAGATCGCAGCCCACAGCAACCTTACATCAGGATTAATTTTCCCCTGTAGACGCTGTCGCAGCCTGCGATCTTTTGCTTTTACTTCGCAGAAAACTTCAACACCACGCTCTGGGTGTAGGCCTGACCGGGATCCAGACGGGTGCTCGGAAAGTTCGGCTGGTTCGGTGAGTCCGGATAGTGCTGAGTCTCCAGGGTGAACGCGCCCCAGTGCGGATAGACCTTGCCGCCCTTGCCCTTGACCGTGCCGTCGAGGAAGTTGCTGGTGTAGAACTGCACGCCCGGTTCATTGGTGAACAGCTGCAATTGGCGACCGGATTGCGGGTCGCTGACTTCGGCGGCGAGTTTGCTTGCGTCCCCTTTGGTGTCTAGCGCCCAGTTGAAATCGAAGCCGCCGTGTTTCGGTTCGGCGAATTTCAATTGCGGGTGATCGGCCTTGATGTGCTGGCCGATGGCGGTGGGCTTGGTGAAGTCCATCGGCGTGCCGGCCACGGGGGCCAGTTCGCCGGTCGGGATCAGTTTGGCGGTGACCGGGGTGTAATGGCTGGCGTGCAGGGTGGCGACCTGTTTGAGGATGTCGCCGTTGCCGGCACCGGCGAGGTTGAAGTAGCTGTGGTTGGTCAGGTTGAGCACTGTCGGTTTGTCGGTGCTGGCCTTGTAGTCGATGCGCAGTTCGTTGCTGTCGGTGAGGCGGTAGGTGACTTCGGTGGTGAGGTTGCCGGGGAAACCCATTTCGCCATCCGCCGACAGGTAGGTCAGGGTCACGCCGACCGAATCCTGGTCCTTGGTTTCCTTCGCCTTCCAGACTTTTTTGTCGAAGCCCTGAGTGCCGCCGTGCAAGGTATTGGTTTTGTCGTTCTGCGGCACCTGGTAGCGTTTGCCATCGAGCTCGAACGCGCCATCGGCCAGACGATTGCCGAAGCGGCCGATGGTCGCGCCGAAGTACGCGGTGCCTTTCTGGTAACCCTGCACATCGTCGAAGCCGAGGACGATGTCGTCGAGCTTGCCGTGTTTATCCGGCACCAGCAGCGCCTGCAAGGTTGCGCCGTAGGTGATGACCGTGGCTTGCATGCCGTGGCTGTTGCGCAGGATGTATTGCTCGACGGGCGTGCCGTCATTGGTTTTGCCGAACGCTTTGTGTTCGCTGGTCAGGCCGGCGGCCTGGGCGGAGAGGGTGGCGATCATCAGGGACAGTCCGAGGCCGCAGAGTGAGTGTCGGGATTGAAGCATGGTTGACCTTCCATTTTGTTGTTGTTTTGAAAATCGTTAAATAGTCATGCTAATTATCGTGTTAATGAAAATTTATAGCGGATTAAACGTTTATTGCAAAAATAAAGTCCGACTAAATTGAAGAGGCAACCAGCGCCGAAGGTCGGGAAATCGCTGCGGCACTGCACTTTTGCGAAATCCCCGGCTCTATCCATGGCCAGGTTGCGGTGACTCCCGCCGCACAGGAATGTGTCCTTCAAAGAATTCATGTCGAGAGTTTTTCGCCCAATCGCTGCTTTCATTCATCGCCCGTGCCTGTTACTGGCCTGCCTGTCGACGCTGTTGCTCGGTGGTTGCAGCCATCAGGACGGCAACAATTTCATCAACCAGATGCGCGAGGGCAGGCCTCAGGAATTTCTCCAGACCAGCGTCGACCGCATGGCCACGCTGGCGATGCGTGACAACCTCGACAGCCTTTATCGTTTGATGGGCAAGTTGTACCTGCGCAACCCGGACGAGCTGCGCAAATCCGGCTTCCTCGACGTCCGCACGGCGGTCAAGCAGGTGCGGCTGGCGATCGAACAGCAGCAACCGTTGCCGACGCTGGGCGGCAAGAAGGATCTGGCAGCGCTGAGCTACGCCATGAGCCCGGAGTTTCTCGGTGATCGGGTCGGCGCGTTCATCTATGCGATCGGCAGCATGCTGGTCACCGCCCACGGCAACCGCACCGAGTTCTACATGACCGACGAGATCAACCCGACCTTCGTCAACAACGCTGCGCGCAACATTGAGAAGGCCACGTGGATCCTCGCCCAGCGGCAGAACAAGGAGGGTCAGCCGTTGCTGTTTTCCAACGAGATTTCGGAGGAGGGCAGCAATCTGAGTTTCGCCACGGAGTTCGGCAAAGTCGTGGCGCGTCTGGACTTGCTGACCCAGATGCTCGACGAGCGCTACCGGCGCATCGGCTTGAATTACGCCCAGAGCCTGCTGTTTTTGAATTTTTTGCCAGTGCAGTAAAAGAGTCGGACCGACTCTCTTTTATTGGTTGGGGAGACGGCAGACGACACTCGCGATTTTTTGATCGTAGAATTTCAGGTTGATGAAAACATGGCCTGGGTAGTCGATGATTTGATAGGCGAAATACTGCGGGTTCAGGCCATGGCTTGGAAACTCTTCAAAATCGCAGTGCGCCAAGGCAATCAGGTCGAGAATTTTTTCGCGTGCCTCAGGTGTCGCACTTTCGTCGATGCCCAGAAAGAGAGGGTGAACTGCAAGCACTGAGTCAATTTTCTGTTCCTCTTTCGTGTGATGGTGATAGACACCCTTGGCAATTTTTTCGAGTGCCTGTTCGATCACCTCGAAATTGACTGGCCCGGTCGGATGCTGGATGTACTGTTTTGGCGCGACTTTTTCTATGCCGAAACGACCAATGATCTGGCTGTCCTTCTTAACGTGGCGAATAATCCCTCGCACAGTCCGCTGGAGTACCTCCGGGTGTACGTCAGCTGAGGTCCCGACCAGCATTTGCATGAGTTGCTCATCAATGTGAGATTGATCAGGGTTGTGTTCGGCGCAGGAAGGCACAGTGATCAGATCTGCCAACCCTGCATCTTCGCCTTTGGGGAACAGGCAGCGTGGGGGGACATGCTCCCGTCCTTCACTCGGTTTGTCACAGCAATAACACGTCTCTTCAGTGGTGCTCGCTTGCATTTCTTCTTCCTTGGAATGTTTCAGTGGATGACAGCCTTCACATACTGAATGGTGTGCCTGTTGCTAGTGGCTTAATGATGGCTTTGCCGAGCATGTCACAGGACTTTCTCTACAAACCACTATCCGAAAGTATCAGGACGATCCATGTCCATCGGTTGCCTGATCTGTTGCCGTTGCCCATGAAAAGTTGATGAATGAAAAAGAATAACGATAGATCCTATCGATATAGGGCGTTATAAGAAAACTGGTTATGCTGCGGGCCGGATTTTCCTGTGGTTCGTCTGGACGTCTTAATGGAATTGGCAAATTTCGGCCTGGTGATTGCCGGGCTGGTCGTGGGGTTCATCGTCGGCATGACCGGTGTCGGCGGCGGTTCGTTGATGACGCCGATCCTGCTGTGGTTCGGCATCAATCCGGCCACGGCGGTGGGCACGGATCTGCTGTACGCCGCCATCACCAAATCCAGCGGCGTGCTGGTGCACAGGAAGAACAAGAACATCGACTGGGCCATCACTGGCTGGCTGACCCTGGGCAGTGTCCCGGCGGTGGCGATGACCTTGTGGTTCCTCAGCACCCTGCACACCGCGCCGGACGCGATGAACGCAATCATCAAGCAGGCGCTGGGCTTCGTGCTGTTCGCCACGGCGCTGGCAATTCTGTTCAAGAAACGCCTGCTGGAGTTCGCCCACAAACGTGCCGGCGGCAACTACAACCCGAGCGGTGCGCGCCTGAATCTCATGACCGTCATCACCGGTCTGATCCTCGGCACCATGGTCGCCCTGACTTCCATCGGCGCCGGCGCCCTCGGCACCGTCGCACTGTTCATCCTCTATCCGCTGCTGCCGACCCGCCGTCTGGTCGGCACCGAAATCGCACACGCTGTACCGCTGACCCTGGTCGCCGGCCTCGGCCACGCGAGCATGGGCAATATGGATTGGGGCGTGCTGGGCTTTCTGCTGGTGGGGTCGCTGCCGGGCATCTGGCTCGGCAGCCACCTGACCGGTCGCGTCTCCGATGAACTGCTGCGCCCGTGCCTGGCGACGATGCTGGTGCTGATCGGCTACAAACTGGCGTTCTGAGTGAGCGCCCGTTTCATCACCGTCACCGGCAAGCCGTCATACTCCATCTCTTCCACCACCTCCCAACCCAGTCGCGCATACAGCGACTGCGCCGCGTCGGTGTACAGGTACAACTGCGGCAGGCCCAGCGCGGCGGCTTCCTCGACGATACGGTTGACCAGTTGCGAAGCGATGCCGCGTCCACGCTGTGCGGCCTTCACGTAGACCCCGGCCAGCCACGGCGTCAGTTGTGGACGGGCGTTCATGTCACTGTCGATCAGCAGCGCACCGCCGAGCAACCGGCCGTCTTCGATCGCCACCACCACGCTGGGAATCGCGCCTTTGCCGCAGGCGGCGCGCATGCGTTCGGTGCGGGCGGCGAGGGTGTCTTCGGGATTGTATTGGCCCCACTCCTTGAAGTTGAGCTCGGCCAGTTCTTCGATCAGTTCGGGGTGATCGCACAGGTAGTCGATGTGCATGGGGCTTGAACTCCGTTTCATCAGCAGAACAACCACCCTAATGCGGTCATGAAAGGTAATCAAATGCGCGACATGATCGAGCGCATCCGGTTGCGCAAAATCGTTGCTGACCTACGCTTTGAACAAGGCGAAACATATTTGCCGGGTAACCCCGGAACAATCGCCACGATGCGCAATCATTAGAGCGTGGATATCAAAAGGAGATGCGCATGCTCATCAGGTCACTGACCCTGACACTCTTGCTGGCGATTGCCGGCCCCCTGTTCGCCGGCGACAACGATTCCCCGCTGGACGTCGACAAAGGCAACTACCGTCCCTTGATCGTGATCGCCAGCAGCACGGTCGACCCCGTCTGGGTCGGCCTGAAAAAGTCGCTGGAAGATCCGGCCAACAAGCAAGGCATCGCCGACCGCAAGCTCAAGGTCTACACCATCCTCAACATGTTCGGCCAACTCGACGGCAAGGACCTCGGCCAGCAGGACACCATGGGGCTGTTGCGCTCGTTGAAGCTGGGAGCCGGGGCTTATCCGAAAATTTTTCTGGTGGGCAAGGACGGCGAGACCAAGCTTGCCGTTTCGGGTGATGAGGCCAAGTCGGTCGATTTGAAAAAAGTCTTCGACACCATCGATGCACTGCCAGCCGCCGAGAAAGAGCTTGCAGCGCCGCCACCACCACCGGTGGCCGCTGAAGCGGCACCGACCAAAGGGACGAAGGGCGGCAAGCCGGCGAAACCCGCGAAGCCGGCCAAACCTGCGGAAATGCCGGATGATTGATGCCGTGATCGTGGAATGAGCTGAAACAAAAATGGGCGACCTTCACAGGTCGCCCATTTTTTATGGCGTGATTACCGGGTCAACTCACCCAGAATCTTGTGCGCAATCTTCACCCGCTCTCCATTCGGGTAGTTGCGGTTCGCCAGAATCACGATCCCGACTTTCTTCGACGGCACGAACGCGACATACGCACCGAAGCCACCCGTGGCGCCGGTCTTGTTGAGCAGCACGTTCGCCGGTTCCGGCTGTGGTGGGTTGAGCCATTTGACCTTGTGCGCTTCCATGGCCATTGGCGTGGAGTTGCCGTCCAGCAGTCGTTCGAGGCTGATCGGGTAGGCGTAGCGTTCCCAGCCCAGGCCCTGGGTCATGTCGCCGACGGTGTAGTAGCCGGTGTGGGTGAGGGCGATGGCTTTTTGCAGCGGTGTTTCGAGTTTGGCGGTGTCGAGGTTGGCTTCGACGAATTGCAGCAGGTCCGCAGCGCTGGTTTTCACGCCGTAGGCTTCGGAATCCAGTGCGCCGGGGCTGACTCGCACCGGTTGGTTGTTCTTGTCATAGCCCTGGGCGTAGAGCTTCTCTTCAGACGCGGGCACCGACAGGAAGGTGTGCTTGAGCCCGAGTTTCGGCAGCAGGGTTTCGGTCATGATCTGATCGAACGGCTGGCCGAGGCTTTTCGCCGCCAGATAACCGAACAGGCCGATGCTCGGGTTGGAGTACAGGCGATGGCTGCCGGCGGGATACGTCGGTTTCCACTGTTGGTAATAGCCGAGCATCTTGTCGGAAGAGTCCGCGGCGTCCGGGAATTGCAGCGGCAGGCCACCGGCGCTGTAGGTGCCCAGTTGCAGCAGGCTGATACGGTCGAACGCGCTGCCTTTCAGCTCGGGCCAGTGCTGGCTGGCCTTGTCGGAAAACGCCAGTTTGCCGCTGGCCTGGGCGTAGGCGCCGAGGGTCGCGGTGAAGGTTTTGCTGACCGAGCCGATTTCGAACAGGGTGTTTTCACTCACCGCTTGCCCGGTGCTTTTGTCGGCAACACCGTAGTTAAAGTAATGCGCCTTGCCATCGACGGTCACGGCTACAGCCAGACCCGCGATGTCCTGTTGCTGCATGACCGGTGTCACGGTGGCCTTGACCAGCGCCTGCAACTGATCGTCGGTTTGCGGGGCGGCCAGGCAGGTGGCGGCGCTGAAGAAAAGTCCGAAAGCGCAGAGGGACTTGAGTTTGTTCAGGTTGATCGAAAACATGCTTGAACCACTCTCCATGAGTGTTGATGGTGTTATCCCGCTACACTGCGAGCGTTTTCCGTCGAGCCGGCTGATCGGCGCCGCCAAATCTAGGCAGTCCGGTGTCTTTCGACAAACGATGAAAACTCGGATGAGCCATTAGAAAAATTTGGGACTTGGCATGATTCGACCTCAATTGCCCTTGAATGCATTACGCGCCTTTGAAGCTTCTGCGCGTCATTTGAGCTTCACTCGCGCTGCCGTTGAGCTGTGCGTGACTCAAGCCGCGGTCAGCCATCAGGTCAAAAGCCTGGAGGCGCAACTCGGCGTGATCCTGTTCAAACGCCTGCCCCGTGGGCTGATGCTGACCGGCGAGGGCGAAACTTTGCTGCCGGTGCTGACCACGTCGTTCGATCATATCGCGCAGATGCTCGAGCGTCTGGCAGGCGGGCAATATCGGGAAATGCTCACGGTCGGCGCGGTGGGCACTTTCGCCGTGGGCTGGTTGTTGCCGAGGCTGGCGGACTTCCAGGCGAAACATCCGCTCATAGATTTGCGACTGTCGACCAACAACAATCGGGTGGACGTCGCCGCTGAAGGGCTGGATTACGCGATCCGGTTTGGCGCCGGGGCCTGGCACGGTATTGAGGCGACCCGTTTGCTGGAGGCGCCGTTGTCGGTGCTTTGCGTGCCGGAAATCGCCAAGCAACTGCACACGCCGGGGGATCTTCTGCAGCAGCGTTTGCTGCGTTCCTATCGCACCGATGAGTGGCCGGAATGGTTTCATGCAGCCGGTCTGGCGACCCATGCCGCGCCGCCCCAGAGCATCGTGTTCGACTCGTCGCTGGCGATGATGGAAGCGGCGTTGCAGGGTGGCGGAGTGGCGTTGGCGCCGCCGTTGATGTTTGCCCGGCAACTGGCGGCGGACCTGATCCGCCAACCCTTTGCCATCGAAATCACCACCGGCAGCTATTGGCTGACGCGGTTGCAGTCACGGCCGGAGACGTCGGCGATGGCAGCGTTCAGGCACTGGTTGCTGGAGGCTGCGCAGGCTTAGCGCACCAGGCACGGCTTCTTGTTATCGAACGTCCAGCCCGGAATCAGAAACTGCATCGCCACGCTGTCATCCCGCGCGCCCAGTCCCATGCCTTTATAGCGTTCGTGGGCCTTGGCCACCTGATCCATGTCCAGCTCGATGCCCAGCCCCGGTTTCTTCGGCACCTGCACGCAGCCATCGACGATTTGCAGCGGCGCCTTGGTCAGGCGCTGGCCGTCCTGCCAGATCCAGTGGGTGTCGATGGCGGTGATGTCGCCCGGCGCGGCGGCCGCTACATGAGTGAACATCGCCAAGGAAATGTCGAAGTGGTTGTTGGAGTGCGAGCCCCAGGTCAGGCCCCATTCATGACACATCTGCGCCACCCGCACCGAACCCTGCATGGTCCAGAAATGCGGGTCGGCCAGCGGAATGTCCACCGATTGCAACTGAATCGCGTGACCCATTTCGCGCCAGTCGGTGGCGATCATGTTGGTGGCGGTTTTCAGGCCGGTGGCGCGGCGGAATTCAGCCATCACTTCACGGCCCGAATAGCCGTTTTCCGCACCGCACGGGTCTTCGGCGTAGGCCAGCACATGATGTTGGTCGCGGCACAGACGGATCGCTTCTTTCAGTGACCACGCGCCGTTCGGATCGAGGGTGATGCGGGCGTCCGGGAAGCGCTCGGCCAGTGCCGTCACCGCTTCGATTTCGGCGTCGCCGCTGAGCACGCCACCCTTGAGCTTGAAGTCCTTGAAGCCGTAACGCGCATGGGCCGCCTCCGCCAGACGCACCACCGCGTCGGCAGTCATGGCTTTCTCGTGACGCACGCGGAACCAGTCGTTGTCGGCGTCCGGTTCGCTGCGGTAGGCGAGGTCGGTTTCCCGGCGATCCCCCACGTAGAACAGGTAGCCAAGCATCTTCACTTCATCACGCTGCTGGCCTTCGCCGAGCAATGCCGCCACCGGCACGTCGAGGTGCTGGCCCAGCAGGTCGAGCAGGGCGGCTTCGAGGCCGGTGACCGCGTGAATGGTGATGCGCAGGTCGAAGGTTTGCAGGCCGCGGCCGCCGGCATCGCGGTCGGCAAAGGTCTGGCGCACCTGGTTGAGTATCTTCTGATACGTGCCGATCGGGCTGCCGACCACCAGATTGCGGGCGTCTTCCAGCGTCTGGCGGATGCGTTCGCCGCCGGGTACTTCACCGACGCCGGTGTGGCCGGCGTTGTCCTTGAGGATGACGATGTTGCGGGTGAAAAACGGCCCGTGGGCGCCGCTCAGGTTGAGCAGCATGCCGTCGTGGCCGGCCACCGGGATGACTTGCATCTCGGTGATGATCGGGGCTTTGGCGATGTCGTGTGCGGTCATTTGGCGTTGTCCTTTCAAGCGTGTTTCGGCGCGGCATCGGCCACGGCGACGTCAGGTGCGGATTTGGGTGTCATGCGGGCGGCGAACACGATGATCGCGGCGATGATCGAGGTCGCGGCCAGGCCATAGAGGCCGCCCTGGATCGAACCGGTGTGTTGTTCCAGCAGGCCGAAAGTGGTCGGGGCGACGAAGCCGCCGAGGTTGCCCACCGAGTTGATCAGCGCGATCACGGCAGCGGCGATCCGCGCATCGAGATAGGCCTGTGGGATCGGCCAGAACAGCGACGACGCGGATTTGAAACCCAGTGCGGCAAAGCAGATCGCGACGAAGGCGAAGATCGGCCCGCCGGTGGTGGACATGAACATCCCCGCGGCGGCGATCAACAGCGCCGTGGCCACCCACGCCTGCTGGTGTTTCCACTTCGCCGAGAACGAGGCGAATGCATACATGCCGATGATCGACAGCAACCACGGAATCGAGTTGAACAGGCCGACCTGGAAGTCGCTCATCTCGCCCATCTTCTTGATGATGCTCGGCAGCCAGAACGTTGCTGCGTAGATCGTCAGTTGAATGAAGAAGTAGATCAGGCAGAACAGGATGATCTGGCGATCCTTGAGCAACTTGCCCAGCGACGGCTTGATCGGGGTCGCGGCTTCGCGGGCCTTCTGTTCATCGTCGATGGCTTTGACCAGTGCGTCCTGCTCGGCGTGGGTCAGCCACTTGGCGTCGTGGGGTTTGGCGTCGAGCCAGAACCAGACGAATACGCACAGGCCGACCGAGAACATCCCTTCGATGAAATACATCCATTGCCAGCCGTGCAGGCCGAGCCCTTCGATCTGCAACAGCAGGCCGGACAATGGGCCGGAAATCAGCGAGGCCACGGCCGAACCGCTGAGGAATATCGCAATCGCCTTGCCGCGCTCGGCCCCCGGCAGCCAACGAGTGAAGTAGTAGATCACCCCGGGAAAGAATCCGGCCTCGGCCACGCCGAGCAGAAATCGCAGAATGTAGAAGTGGGTTTCGTTCTGGATGAACGCCATGCCGGCGGCCACCAGACCCCAGGTGAACATGATGCGGGTCAGCCAGATTCGCGCGCCGACCTTTTGCAGCAGCATGTTTGAGGGGACTTCGAACAGCGCGTAACCGATGAAGAACAGGCCCGCACCGAAGCCATAGGCAGCGGCGCCGATACCGAGGTCATGTTCCATGTGAGTGCGGACGAAGCCGATGTTCACCCGGTCAATGTAATTGACGATGAACATGATCACGAACAGAGGCAGGACGTGGCGTTTGACTTTGGCAATGGCGGAGGACAGCACCGAATCGGCGCCCTCGTTCATCCCGGCAATGGATGATTTCACTTGGTTTTCTCCCACTCGTTATTTTTATGCGGGGTGTGGCTGGATGCTGCGTTGTTGATAGACATCATACAACTAGATTTTTTTGTCCTACAAGCGGGAGTGCTCAATCAAATTTGTCTACGGGGAGCGTTTTTTATGCTTTTTCAGATTTTATGTGCCGTATTTGTTGGGGGTTATAGAGATTTCATCAGGCGTGATACAAAGTTCTGTGCCAGTGATCGTTGGTTGATTGCCCGGCGAAATGGAGGTTTTTCTAGCTAAAATCGATTGTTGTCATACAAGTTGGAGGCCTGAAATCATAGGAGCTCATACAAGTCATCCCTCGCAGTGCTACGATCGGTGTGCCCCGATCACCGGAACCGACCATGCAAGAAGACCTCGACGCTCCCGCCCGTAAACGCGCGCACAACCTGGCCCATGATCTGGTGGAAAAACTCACCCAGAGCATCCTGCTCGGCCAGATGTTGCCCGGTGACAAGTTGCCTTCGGAAAACTCGATCGTTCAGGAACACGGCGTCAGTCGCACCGTAGTGCGCGAGGCGATTTCCAAATTACAGGCGTCGGGGCTGGTGGAGACACGGCACGGCATCGGCACGTTCGTGATCGAGCGCGCACCGGAGCAGGGGCTGCGGCTGAATGTCGACACCGCGCTGGGGGTGCGCAGCATTCTTGAATTGCGCATGGGCCTCGAGACGCAAGCGGCGGCGCTGGCCGCGCAACGTCGCAGCGAACAACAACTGGTGCAGATGCGCCAGGCGCTGGACGACTACCAGCGTCTACTGGCCAACAACGACAGTTGCGTCGAGGCCGACCGGCGCTTTCACCTGCTGATTGCCGAAGCCACCGGCAATGTCTGCTTCACCGAAATCATGCAGCACCTGGGCAGCGCGATGATTCCGCGCACGCGGGTCAATGCGGCCGAGCGCGGGGCGGTGGATTTGAGCAAACTCGGGCAACTGGCGAACCTGGAGCATGAGGCGATTTTCAACGCGATCAAGCGTCAGGATCCGGAAGCGGCGCGGGCAGCGATGTGGCTGCACCTGAGTAACAGCCGCGACCGGTTTTCGGCAGCCGGCGCGTAACGCCGCCGCGACTCAAGTCTCAATGGCCCGGACCACCGCCGGCCGTTCCAGGTTCAACGCCAGCACGCTGATCAACACCACCGCCGAACCCACCAGCACCAACAGCGTCGGTCGCTCTCCCAAGCCCACCGAAGCAATCCCCATCGCGGTCGGCGGAATCAGGTACAACGTCATCGTCGCCCGGCTCAGGTCCACATGCTTGAGCACGAATGCCCACGCCAGATAGGCGAGGGCGCTGGGAAACACGCCCAGACCGAGCACCGCCCATTGCACCCGCAGCGGCGCACTGGCCACGCTGTCGGCCAGCCCCGGCAAGTAGATCAACAGCAACAACGTGCCGGACCACACCGTGTAGCAAACCAGCGTGAGCCCGTCGTAGCGCCGGGCGTGGTGTTTTTGCAGGGCGAAGTAAACGCTCCACGACACCGCCGCCAGCAGGATCAGCAAACCGTGGGCGTCGATGCTGCCGAGGCCGCGATCGCCACTCACCACAATCACCACGCCGACGAATCCCGTCAGCACGCAACCCCAGCGCCAGACGCTCACCCGATCCTTGAACAGAAACCGCGCCAGCAGCGTGCTGAACAGCGGCGTCGATTGCGCCAGCACACTCGACGCGCCGGCGCTGACGCTTTGCTGGCCGATGTTCAGCACGACGTGATGCAGGCTGACGGCAAAGAAGCCCAACGCAAACAACAGCGGCAAATCCTGCAGACGCGGCAGGTGAATACCCTTGAAACCCGCAATCACCGCCATGAACAACGACGCCAGCAGAAACCGCAGCAACGCCAGATGACCGGGCTCGTAGGCTTGCAGGCCGATGTGAATGCCGGTCGGCGAATAGGCCCAGCAGCCGACGACGAAGGCCATGGCCAACAGGATTTTCAAAGGCGAAGTGGAAGGCATGAGCGAGGCACCAAGAGGGTTGATGCGCCGAGTATCCGGGTGGCCAATTATTCGCCACAACTGACTTATACTGCGTCAACCATTCACTATGAGTGACGAGTTATGGAGCTGGCGCAGATCCGCATGTTCAAGACCGTGGCCGAGGTCGGCAGCATCGCCAAAGCGGCTGAAAAGCTGTTTTGCGTGCCGTCGAATATCACGGCGCGGATCAAATACCTGGAAGCGGAACTGGGGGTGGCGCTGTTTCTGCGCGAGGGGCGCGGGCTGCGGATCAGTCCTGCCGGGCAGACCTTTCTCGCTTATGCAGAGAAGATTCTGGCGCTGACAGCTGAAGCCAAAAGGGCGGTCGACCCTGCTGCCGAGCCTTCGGGGCCGCTGCGCATCGGTGCCATTGAATCTTCGGCAACCGGGCGTCTGCCGCGCTTGCTGGCGAAATTTCACAAGCGCTATCCGAACGTGGCTCTGGAGTTGACCACCGGCACCTGGGGGCAACTGCTCGACGATACCGCCAGCCATCGTCTGGACGGCGCCATCGTCGCGGTGGATGTCGAGCGCTCCCAGCTCAAACGCACCCCGATGTATCGCGAAGAATTGCTGCTGATCGCGTCGACCTCATTCGGGCCGGTGCGCGACCTCGATGATTTGCAGGACAAGACCGTGTTCATGTGGCCGCAAGGCTGTCCGTATCGCGCCGCGCTGGAGCACTGGCTGTTGCGTCAGGGCCTGGCGTTGCCGATTGTCAGCCTGGCCAGTTACGGGGCGATTGTCGGTTGCGTGAGTGCCGGCGCTGGCGTGGCGCTGGTGCCCAAGGGTGTGTTCGAGCAATACGCCAAAGGCGCGGGGTGTGCGGGTTACGAATTCCCCGAGCTGACGGCCATCGACAACTTGTTCTACTGGCATGAAAACGCCGGGGTGCACCCGGCGCGTGAGGCGTTTGTGGCGATGTTGCGCGAGGAGTTTGTCTGAGCGGGATCAGGCCCCGCTCACGTCGCGCATCAACAAGCCGAAGCGCAAATCCACGGCATCCGGAATCGGCAGGTACACCGTGTGCCCATCCCCCGGCGCCACGTCGATGGCGTCGCCCTTGAGGCTCTGCAATTCATGCAGATCAAAATGGAAGTTGCCCTTGGGTGTCATCAGTTCCAGATGATCGCCCAGCGCAAAGCGGTTCTTCACTTTCACCTCGGCCAGCCGGCCCCGGCGTTCGCCGGTCAGTTCGCCAACGAATTGCTGACGCTCCGACACCGAGCTGCCGTTCTGGTAGTTCTGATATTCGTCATGCACGTGACGGCGCAGGAAACCTTCGGTGTAGCCACGCTGGGCCAATGACTCCAGATCGGTCATCAGGCTGCGGTCGAATTCACGACCGGCCACCGCATCGTCGATGGCGCGGCGATAAACCTGGGTGGTGCGCGCGCAGTAGAAGTGCGATTTGGTCCGGCCTTCGATCTTCAGTGAGTGCACGCCCATGCGGGTCAGGCGCTCGACGTGCTGCACGGCGCGCAGGTCCTTGGCGTTCATGATGTAGGTGCCGTGCTCGTCTTCGAATGCCGGCATCATCTCGCCGGGTCGGTTGGCTTCCTGCAACAGGAACACCTGATCGGTGGGCGCGCCGAGGCCGAGGGTCGGTTGCGGTTCGAAGGTCTGTACGATCTCGCCGAGCTGGTTTTCGGTGGCTTCCTGCGCCGAGTATTTCCAGCGGCAGGCGTTGGTGCAGGTGCCCTGATTGGCGTCGCGCTTGTTCATGTAACCTGAGAGCAGGCAGCGGCCGGAATAGGCCATGCACAGCGCGCCGTGAACGAACACTTCCAGTTCCATGCCCGGTACCTGTTCGCGGATTTCGCCGATTTCTTCCAGTGACAATTCCCGGGACAGGATGATCCGGCTCAGACCCTGTTGCTGCCAGAATTCGACGCTCGCCCAGTTCACCGTGTTGGCCTGCACCGACAGGTGAATCGGCATCTGCGGAAAGTGCCGGCGCACCAGCATGATCAGGCCGGGGTCGGACATGATCAGTGCGTCCGGTGCCATGTCGATCACCGGCGCCAGATCCTTGAGGAAGGTCCTGAGTTTGGCGTTGTGCGGCGCGATGTTGACCACTACGTAAAAGCGCTTACCCTGGGCCTGGGCTTCGCGAATCCCGAGGGCGAGGTTGGCGTGGTCGAACTCGTTGTTGCGCACCCGCAGGCTGTAGCGCGGCTGGCCGGCGTAGACCGCATCGGCACCGTAGGCGAAGGCGTAGCGCATGTTTTTCAGGGTGCCGGCGGGGGCGAGCAATTCCGGGGTGAAGGAGGGCGTCATGGCGGTGTCGGTCGCAAAAGCGCGGGAGGGTAAACGAGGTGCGGCGAGGGTTTGTTGATCTGGGTCTATGTTTTATGAACGGGGAGGAAGTTGCGTCAGTTGCCGGGGAATCATCGATATTTTGCTCAGCGCTGACCTTGTGCGCTTCGGTTCTCAAACCGCTTTAATCGCGCTGGCATATGATTCGGTCATTGCTTTCATGATCTCCAGCCCGAGTGCTACGCTTTTTTTCCTTTTTCTCGAGTATGAATTCTGGCCAGCGATGTAGTTTTAAGACTCAATGATAACGTCTTCTGTTGTGCTTGGACTTTCAGTCGGTTTGTCGTCAAGGAAAACAATAAGATCAGAAATTTATCGAGTGCCTTGGTCGAGATAAACATCAGTGCTTTTTTCAGTTTTCACCTTTTAAGATGGTTTCTATTTTTTTCATGATTTTTGGATCTCGCTTTGAGTGTCTTGCGAGAATGTCAAGTCCAAGTGCAATGCCTTCTTTTCCCTGAGGTGTTGCAGAAACGAAATGATGCTGAAAGAAATTCATGGCCAGGTTTGAATCGTAGCACCGGGCTATTAGGTCACCCAAATGCCAACACAGATCGGTTTGATTATACCGTTGATAATTTAGAGATACTGTATCCAGAAGCTTCTGTTTCTGATTGTCTGAAAGGATATCCATGTCGGTGTGTATTTTTACTATGAATACATGCATTCCAGGCTTGTTGAACAGGTCTTCCGTAGAGAGTATGTAGGTTATGAGTTCCAGGCATTCATCCGAAAAATATTCGTTGGCCAGAGTGGCATTTTCATAAATATCGGCTTGCGCTGCAATGACCTTGCGTGCACCTTTACCGGCCGCTGCATGAAGTGCGTCTTTTATTTCTTTCATAAATACCTGGTCATTGAGCTCTTGTTGGTTGCTTTTTAATTGTAGGTGGCTTCACGTTTGTATTTGGTTTTTCTGGGTTTCATGTTTTCTTTTTTGTACACGGGCAAGTGCCGGGCTTGTTTTCGCTCTTACATTCTTCATCATGTTGGCGCTCTAGCTTTCGCAAGTTTCCGTCCGTGTGGTTAATGATGGTTCGGTGCCCACGACGGGTCTGATACAGACTTTCCCCAGGACCAATGTATTCTGGCAAACCCTGCTCATCAGATTCGAGCTCATGCCAGCGTTTGTCCAGCGCCTCCTTGATGTTGGAGATTTTCTTCTCCAGACGCTGGCAGTGCACGCTATCCGGGCTGTGTTTTGCCAGACCTAGTGGATCCACCCATCCGACTGGGTTGGGAGCATATTGGTAAAGATTGATCCCACCGGCATAGCTGATCGGGTCCTTGGCAATAAATCGGCCAACAGCCGGATCATAGTAACGGTAGCGATTGTAATGCAGCCCCGTCTCATGGTCGTGGTACTGCCCTTGGAACCGAATCGGGTTCGTCAGCCCTTGCTGTTGCGCCCATTCCGAGCGCTGTTCGCGTATTTCCCCCCACGCCTTGTATTGCGCGCTCCACGCGGTATTGCCTTGCTGGTCGGTCAGTTCCTGCGGAGTGCCAAGGTGATCACATTGATACCAGGCCAGCATCTCGAAGGGTAGAGCGGCCGGTTTGTGATTCCACAAAGGGTCGTCATCGAGGCTGTAGCTGTCGCTGTAGTCGGGTTGACCACTCAGGTGAATCGGTTGATGCCGCAGTGCCTGTGCCACCGGTACGAAACTGCCCGGTTCGAAAATGTAGTGCACGGTGCGACCGGTGCCGCTTTCGTGTTGGGCCGGGCTGCTTTCCCACGCCAGTTGGTCACCGTCCCAGCCGTACAACGTGAAACCGCAACCCAGCTCGCGTTGTTTGCGCGCATGCTCATTGCGATTCCATTGGGAGCCGGCTTCGGGGCGATGTTTGTAGTGCGCCGTAGATTTTTTGTGTAGGCGTCGTCCAAGTGCGTCGTAGGCAAAATCGACGGATAGTCGTGAGTCTTCGTATTGCACCAGCCGATCAAACAAGTCCCAGCGCAGGTCGCAGCGTTGGCCGTTGTGCCAGCGCTGAATCTGGTTGCCGCGTTCGTCGTAGTCATAGTGGGTGCCGGCGTATTCGCGCAGCAGGTTGTCGACCAGCTTGCTGCGTGGCGGGTCTTGATCCAGTGGTCTACGAATCTGCCGGACGCTTTCGTCAAGCAAGTTACCGGCCGGGTCGAAGGCGAAGGTTTCCACGCCCTGGCGAGTGGTGGCGCTGAGCAGTCGGCCTACCGGGTTATATTGATAGGCGAGAGGGCCGCGGCGGCTGTCATTGATGTCAGTCAGTTGGCCGACGGCGTCGTACTGGTATTCGCGTTTCAACAGGGTAGATTTGTCGTCGGCACGGGTCAGCAACTGCTCTTGCAGACGCCCGGTGGGGCTCCATGTTTGCGTTTGCAGCAGGCGATTGCCTTGATGGCGGGCGACTTCCCGGTGCAGGTCGTCCCGTTCGTAGCCGATCAGATCATGCTCATCCAGGCGCATGCCGAGCAAGTGCCCGCTGCCATAGGTCAGCCAACTGACGCGATGGCCGTCCGGACGCACGGTGGCGATACGCTGGTTGAGCACGTCGTATTCGTGCTGCCAGACCGCAACCTGAGGTTTGTCCAGGCCCAGATAGTGCTGATGTTCGCGCACCAGGTTGCCGGCAGGATCATGGAACCACTGCAAACGGCTCTGCTCGTTGCAGGCCATGACCAGGTTGCCGTTGTTGTCGTAAGCGAAAGTTTCCTGTTGTGTTTGCTCGCCTAGACTGGCGTGGCGTTCGGTGAGACGGCCCAACGGGTCGAATTTGACCGAGATCACGCGTGCGCCATTGACCGTGCTCTGCAAGCGACCGGTGTTCGGATCATATTGGTAGCACGTGGTATGACCGTCGAAACCGCTTTCTTCCAGCAGTCGACCCATCGGGTCATAGTGGAAATGGGCGCGCCGCTCGTTTTCGTTTTCCAGGCTCTGCAAGCGCCCAAGGCGATCCCAGCGGTAGCGCAGGGTCTGTTCGGCGGCATCGACGCGCTCGGCGATCTGCCCGGCGACGGTATAACTCCAGGTGGTGCGGCGATCCATTGCATCGACATGCACCAACAAACGCCCCTCGGCATCACGCTCGAAGCGGTCTTCGGTGTTGTCCGGGTATTTGATCAGTACCATTTGACCAGCCAGGTACTGGTACTCGGTAGTCAAGCCGGCCGCGTCGGTGAAACCGACCATTTGGCCGCGATCATCGTACTCCCATGCGCTGGTCTTGCCCGAGCAGTCGACGTACTCAACCAACTGCCCGGCATCGTTGTAAGCCAGGGTTTTTTCATTGCCGTGGGCGTCTTTGATCGCTGTAGGCTGGCCCGCCGCGTTGTAGGCGTACTCGGTAATGTTGCCGAGAGGGTCGATGGCTTCGATCGGATTGCCGCGGTCGTCATAGGCCCGTTGCCACTGGCCGCCTTCGCCATCGCTGATCTTGATCAGTTGGCTGTGATCATCGTAGGCGTAGTGCACGACACTGTGATCGGCGCGAATGTGTTCCAAGAGATTGCCACGGTTATCGTAGCTGAAGCGGTCGGTAGTGCCGTCGGCGTGAACGTGGCGCACCACGTTCTTGGCCTGGTCACGGAACAACCACTCGGAACTGCCATCGGCATGGCGAATGCGATAGGTGTAACCAAGGAGATCGTAGTAGTGCCAGGTTTCGTAGCCATGGGCATCGGTGACGTAAGTCAGGCGGATATTTTTGTCCCATTCCAGGCGAGTATCGAAACTGCCATCGTCGGCCCACTCGCGCACGGCTCTGGCGTCGGCGCCCAGCCCTTCCCATTGCAGATTCATCCCGCGTCCGGTGCGATCGGTGTAGCGGGTAAGCAAGTGATGCTGATACTGATAATTCCACGTTGCACCGTGCTCATCTTGTGCCAGGACCAGATCGCCGCTGCTGTCGTAGTGATACCCGCAGAGCTGGCGCAGGGGAGTACCGTCACTGATTTCCCACAGGCCGCTCAAACGACCCTGCTCGTCGAGCATCGTGCCCAGGTGCAGGTGTACCTGAGTTAAATCGTCCTGATAGGTCATCAGGTCGGACAGTACTGGCAGATCGTCATGCCGATGCTCGTGATGCAGCATCACCCCCGCACCGTTGCGCAGGACCACACCGCTCAGCAGGTAGCGGTGGCCATGGCGGACGTACGTTTCCTTGCGGTCGTACCCGCGGCACAGCACCAGTTGCTGCTCGCTGGCACGTATCAGCGTGAAGTCTTCGATCGGGTCGTAATGGAAGAGGCCTACCTTGGGCAATGCATAGTCATGGCTGCGCCCATCGGCATCATGAAACACCAGACTGTCGTCGATGCAATCGAAGCGTGTGGTGAACTCGCTGACCCAGCGCGCGCCCAAGACATCCTGGTCGTAGGCGCTCAGCGCGGAGCTGTAAGTGCGTGTCCATGCCACCGGGAACGGTCCTGGCAAGCTGAAGTCGGTGTGCTCCATGGATTCTGAACCCATGGCAAAACTGATGCTTTTACATGTACCGGGGCAAACGCCGTTTTTCTGTTCTTTCGGCCGCTTTTTTCCACGCTTCTGGCGTCGGATTACTTCCAGCGCATTGGCACTCGCCAGGAACATTGCCTGGCTGACGGCATCGGGTTTGACGCTGGCACCCTGGCCATTTTCGTTGCGCAGCGTCCATTCTTTCACGCTGTCGGCCAGGGTTTGGCGCAGGCGTTCGAGGGAGTCCGGGTTCTGTGGGTCAGACAGTTTGTTGAGTTCGCGACGTAGCTTGGGTGCAAGAGCACGTAACTTGGGTGTGTTTTGCTGTATGAGCGCGCTGATCTCTGACGGAATAACCCACTGCGCTGCGGCGTTGGCAGTGCTCTTGTAAGTGAGCTTGAGGATGCTTGCGGCAGCTCCGTAGGAGTTTTCGATGATCTCCCGAGGATTGTGCAGTAACGCGTCCGTATGTTTGGCGAGGGCGTCGATGTCCGCCCGGGTTTTGAAGGTGCCGGTTGCCAGTTCGTCCAGACCCCGGGCGAGATCGTTGACCATTTCTTCGCCGTACAAGCCGACGGCGTCCAGCAAATCCTTGAGTTTTGTCTTGGCCTTGTCGCCGACAAAGTCTTCGAGTGTACCGACGATATCGG
Organism: Pseudomonas allokribbensis; assembly: GCF_014863605.1. NCBI lineage: Bacteria > Pseudomonadati > Pseudomonadota > Gammaproteobacteria > Pseudomonadales > Pseudomonadaceae > Pseudomonas > Pseudomonas allokribbensis. The sequence continues at coordinate 4,303,649 of NZ_CP062252.1, read as the reverse complement.
TGTTCAAGTGCCCGATCAGGATATTGATCAGGGCATCGCCAAGCGCTTTTTTGCCCTCCTGACGCACCAGAAACAGCATCGGCCGCAGACTCATACGTGCTGCAGCCATTGTCGGCGGAATCGGAATGACACCGATCAGGTTGATGCCCAGGCTGACCCAGACGAACGGATCAGGCTCGTCACTGGTGGCCAGTGTGACGATGTCTCCCAGGGCATCCATCAAGGCAATGACGTTGCCCACTGCCGGCAGGGCGCCCGCCACGGTTTTGATTCGCTCCAGGTTGATCCAGTCATCACTGATGTCTCGCAGCCAGGCATCGAAATGCTCGGCACCCAGCCCCACGTCTTCGAGATACACCTCGCTCAGCGGTGTTAGCGCAACTTGCGGTTCGCGTTGTGGCTTAACGGCTTTTTGCGCGCTCATGAAAGCACCCCGGCGGCCACTTGACCTGGAGACAGATGGGCTTTCACGGACAGGTATTCGAAGTCCGGTGAGCTTTCGTTGCTCCACTTGAGTGGTAACGAAACAGACGCGGCCAGCGCTTGAGGGCTATTAGCGGTCAGAGCCTGAAAGGCAGGCAGGCATGAGTGAATCGCCGGGCTATGGAAGGCCTGGATGGCTGGGGCAAACATTCCGTGTTATCCATCTATAAAATCCTTTTTTTATGATGAAAGGGAATTGAACAGACTGTCAATCTGAGTGGTGGCTATTTGATTCTCCGTTGCCAGAATCATCGGTACAGCTTCTGGGGACCCCGTTTGAAAACAGTCATGGATAAACAAGCCAAACTGACCGGCAACCCTATTCCAAATGGGCAATGTTTGCCCCCCATCGAGACCTAATCGATCTGGATCTATGCTCCATGAACAAAGATGGCACTCGCGCGGGCGTGGGCTGACTAAGTTGGGCGGGTGCGCTTGGCGCCTGACTGACATGGACCGGACATGAACCAAAAGAGTCTGCAATTCAAATCCCTCACCGTGCTGCTGTTTCTGGTGACGCTGGCTTTCATCTGGATCCTGCTGCCGTTCTACGGCGCGGTGTTCTGGGCGGTGATCCTCGGCATTCTGTTTGCGCCGATGCAGCGCCGGTTGCAGCAGAAATTCGGCTGGCAACGCAACCTGACGTCACTGTGCACCCTGAGTGTCTGTCTGGTGATCGCGATCCTGCCGGTGATCGTCATCAGCGTGTTGCTGGTGCAGGAAGGGGCGGTGCTCTACGACAACATCGAAAGCGGCAAGCTCGACATCGGCGCGTATCTGGCGCAGTTCAAGCACAGCCTGCCGCCGTACTTTCAGCATTTGCTAGACCGTTTTGGCGTGGGTGAACTCAATGCCTTGCGCGAGAAAATCGTCAAGGCTGCGATGCAGGGCAGTCAGGTGCTGGCGACCCAGGCGTTCAGTTTCGGCCAGGGCACGTTCGATTTCGTGGTGAGTTTTTTCATCATGTTGTACTTGCTGTTTTTCTTTCTGCGCGATGGCGCCGAACTGGCGCGTAAAGTGCGCACGGCGGTGCCGCTGGAGGAACATCACAAGCGTCGGCTGCAACTGAAGTTCAATCGGGTGGTGCGCGCCACGGTCAAAGGCAACCTGCTGGTGGCCATTACTCAGGGCGCATTGGGCGGGGCGATTTTCTGGTTTCTCGACATTCCCAGCGCGTTGCTCTGGGCGGTGTTGATGGCGTTTCTATCGCTGTTGCCAGCGGTGGGTGCGGGGATTGTCTGGGCGCCGGTGGCGGTTTATTTCCTGCTCAGCGGGATGATCTGGCAGGGCGTGGTGCTGGGGTTGTTCGGGATATTCGTGATCGGCCTGGTGGACAACGTGCTGCGTCCGGTGCTGGTCGGCAAGGACACTCGCATGCCCGACTATATGATTTTGATTTCGACGCTGGGCGGGATGGCCGTGTTCGGCCTCAATGGTTTCGTGATCGGGCCTTTGATCGCTGCATTGTTCATGTCGAGCTGGGCGCTGTTCATCGAAACCAGGCCGAAGGTGCAGCTGCCTTAAGCCTTGAACGGGCCGTTGATCAGCCGTTGCGACAATGCCTGGGCGGCTGGCAGTGAAGTGAGCGGGCCGCTGACCGGCTCGCCGTCGCGCACCAGATACCAGCAGGCGAGCAGTCCCATTTCTCTGAGCGATGCGGGAACCGCGCTGCCGATAACGGACATGATTTGAACCTGAGCCATGAGAAGTACCTCCATCAATCTATGGAGCTACCTTAAGGACTCGTCCGTTTCAGGGACAATCAACGCTTTCGATAGTGGACATTGATGCCAGTGAGGACTGGCTCAATCCACCACTTGATCGAGCATGTGCACGATCTCGTGCTCATTGAGCAAGCCCTTGCGCACCAGGTTTTCCGCCAGCAGCGACACAAACTTCGCCGTGCGATGGCCTTCCAGGTGCTTGAGCTCGGTCAGTGCGTTGTACACCTTGCTCGAGGTGCATAAACCGACGATGCGGTGCGGATTCTGTGTAGGCATTCAAGTCGTCCTTGTTGTTATCAACCTGTTGTATGCGGACGGATTCAGATTGCGGTTCCGTCATGACAAATAGATGACCGTTTTGTGTTTTGCCCCCGACGGTCGAGTCCATCATGCCGACTTTAACGGTTCAAACTGTCCCCACAGCGACCTTGGCGAGATTTTTTCAGACTTTGTCCGACAGACGGCGCCCTTTATCCAGGGCAATAAAAAGCCCCGCTAAACAGCGGGGCTTTGTGTTTTGGCTACCAGCGCGGGCCGCCGTAGTAGTGCGGACGACCGTAATAGCCGTGCGGAGGGCCGTAATACACCGGGGCCGGTTGCACGTAGACCGGTTGCTGTACGTAAACCGGGGCCGGCTGGTAGTAGACCGGTGGTGGCGGTTGTTGCACGTACACCGGTGCCGGTTGAGCGTAAACAGGCTGTTGAACATACACCGGACGATCCTGGTTGATGAGCGCCGAGCCGATGATGGCCGAGCCGACGATCGCACCAAATACCGCCGGGCCCTGCCAGCCACCGCCATGGGCTTCTGCCTGACCTGTGATAGCGCATGCACCGATCAACAAGGCCACGATGGGGAGTTTACGAATCATGATAAATCCTCGGTTCTTCGACCCGGCGTCGAGGCCTGCAACAGGCTCGGGATGGCGCGGGGATACTTCTAAGACAGCAACATTTGGAAAAACAGCACGGCGGCTGGGTAAATTTTGTGTAAGGTCTGTACCGGTTTGCTTACCGGGTTTCATGCAACGGCTGTGATGCCCGGAACAGACCGCCTTATGATCGTTCAGAAGCCGATGGTCTGGCTAATCCCGTCCATCCGAAAGTGCATTAGAAGGAGACTCCCATGCAGATGAACCCCAACAAAGACACCCAACTGTGTATGTCCCTGTCTGGGCGTCCCGGGAATTTCGGTCTGCGTTTTCATAACCATTTGTACGAGCAACTGGGCCTGAATTTCTATTACAAGGCGTTCAGCAGCCAGGACCTGCCCGGTGCCGTTGGCGGGATCCGCGCGCTGGGGATTCGCGGTTGCGGGGTGTCGATGCCGTTCAAGGAAGCGAGCATTGCGCTGGTCGATGAACTGGATGCCTCGGCGGCAGCGATCCAGTCGATCAACACCATCGTCAACACCAACGGCCATCTCAAGGCCTACAACACCGATTACATTGCCATTGCCCAGTTGCTGGAAACCCACGCGGTGCCGAAGGACTCGACCTTCGCCCTGCGCGGCAGCGGCGGCATGGCCAAAGCGGTGGCCAGCGCCTTGCGCGATGGCGGTTACAAGAATGGTTTGATCGTGGCCCGTAACGAGCGCGCCGGCCGTGCATTAGCCGATTCCCTGGGCTATCGCTGGCAGGCGGAACTGGGCGACGAACGCCCGCAGATGTTGATCAACGTCACCCCGGTGGGGATGGACGGCGGCCCGGAAGCGGGTCAGCTTTCTTTTGATGTGGATGTGATCAAATCTGCCGAGACTGTGTTCGATGTGGTGGCGATCCCGTCGGAAACTCCGCTGATCGTGCGTGGCCGCGCCGAAGGTAAAAAAGTGATCACCGGGCTGGAAGTGATCGCGATTCAGGCGCTGGAGCAGTTCGTGCTGTATACCGGCGTGCGGCCGACGGTCGAGCAGTTTGACGCGGCGGTGGCGTTTGCCCGTAGTTGATGGATCCTGAGCATCGGCAAATCCGTCCGGACTTGCCGTTGCCTATACTGTCGGACCAGCAAGCACAGACTTGCCCATCACAAAAACCGAGGTCTGCATGCACCCGCCCATTCTCAACCTGAATGACGTCGAACTCGAACCACTCCCCGAAGGCTTGGCCCCCGAAGGTGAAGCCGCCGGGCGTTATCAACAACGGTTCGCCCGGGTCGGCCAGCAATTGGGCTCCCAGAAACTTGGTTATCGCCTGTATGCGCTGCCACCGGGCATGCGTGGCAGCCCGTTTCACAGCCATCGGGTCAATGAGGAAATGTTTTACGTGGTGGCCGGGGAAGGGGAGGTGCGCCTCGGTGCCGAGCGTTTCCCGATCCGCGCCGGCGACGTGATCGCCTGCCCGCCGGGTGGTCCGGAAGCCGCGCATCAGATCATCAACACCAGCTGCGAAGAACTGCGCTATCTGGCGGTCAGCACTCAGCAGCAACCGGAAATCTGCGAGTACCCGGATTCGAACAAATACGCGGTGATGGATAATTTCAGCGTCGATGCCGAAGGCAATGCCTCGGGCTTCGTGGCGGTGGCGCGGCAGGCGGACGGGGTGGATTACTGGGACGGCGAGTGACGCCGCCCCGATTGCACTTATTCGAGTCGGGCCAGACGCTCTTCCAGCGCTGCAATCCGCGCTTCCAGTTCTTCGATGCGTTCGACTGAAACACCGCTGGCCGCGCCGCGATCACTCGGGTTCTGCCGCGCGGCGATAATCGCCTCGATGTCCGCCGGATCACCCAGTGCGTGGGTGTAACGATCTTCGCGCTGGCCGGCCTGACGTGGAATCAGCACGGCCAGATCCCGAGCGATCAGGCGTTCCAGCTGATGCACCACCTGTTCGGCGTCTTCGAATTCATGCATGCGACCGCTGCGGGTCAGCAGTTCGTTGACGGTCTGCGGGCCGCGCAGGAACATCAGCCCGGTCAGAATCATCTGTGCAGGCACCAGCTCCAGCGCCTTGTCGACCTTGTGCTCCCAGCGGTCGGCGCGACTGCCCATCACCAGCTTGGCGAAACCGCGACCTTCGAGGGCGCGCAGACTCTGGCCGACCTGGCCCTGGGTCAGGTTCATCACCGGTTCCCGGCTGGTTTTCTGATTGCAGGCCAGCACGAGGGCGTTGAGGGTCAGCGGATAGGTTTCCGGGCTGGTGGCCTGTTTCTCGATCAACGAACCCAGAATGCGGATTTCCGTGGCGTTGAGCCGTGGTTCGTTGGCGTTGGTATCAAGTTCTGTGGTCATCGCGCGTTCCCTCTGCAGTCGAAGGCGCCTAGCCTAATCCTTGCTGGATAAAAGACAAGCCGCGCGGCGCGCGAGCATGGCTATAATCGCCCCACGATTCACCCAGCCACCACGTGAGACTGCCATGACCATTTCCCTGTACGCCGCATCCGTCCCGGTTTTCCAACAAATGCTCAACGCCCTGAGCGATGTGCTGAAAAAGGCTGAAGCCCACGCCACCGAGAAAAACATCGACCCGAACGCCTTCCTGCAGGCGCGTCTGTACCCGGACATGTTCCCGCTGGTGCGTCAGGTGCAGATCGCCGTGGACTTCGCCAAAGGCGTTTCTTCGCGTCTGGCTGAAGTCGAGATTCCGAAATACGACGACACAGAAACCACTTTCGCCGACCTGCAAGCGTTGATCGCCAAGGTTCTGGCCTTCATCGGCGAGATCAAGCCTGAGCAGATCAATGGCAAGGAAGGCATCGAAATCGTTACCCGTCCGGGCACGCCGAAAGAGAAGCGCTTCTCCGGCCAGGCTTACCTGCTGAGCTACGGTCTGCCGCAGTTCTTCTTCCACGTCACCACCACCTACGCACTGCTGCGTCACAACGGTGTGGAAGTGGGCAAGCGCGATTACATGGGCGCGTTCTAAACCGCCCTGCAACGAAAAAGCCCGCCAAGGTGCAAACCTTGGCGGGCTTTTTATTGCGCTCGGTTTTTACGCCGGACGCTGGGTTTTCTGCTCTTCGCCCAGGCAAGCGGCGGCGGTGAACAGCACGTCGGTGGACGAGTTCAGCGCCGTCTCGGCCGAGTCCTGCAACACGCCAATGATGAAACCGACTGCGACCACTTGCATGGCAATCTCGCTCGGGATGCCGAACAGGCTGCACGCCAGCGGAATCAGCAGCAGCGAACCACCGGCCACACCCGAGGCACCGCACGCGCAGATCGCCGCGACGACGCTGAGCAGGATGGCGGTCGGGATGTCCACGGCGATGCCTAGCGTGTGCACGGCCGCGAGGGTCAACACGGTGATGGTGATCGATGCGCCGGCCATGTTGATGGTAGCGCCGAGCGGAATCGATACCGAGTAGGTGTCTTCGTGCAGGCCCAGACGCTTGCTCAGTTCCAGGTTGACCGGAATGTTCGCTGCCGAGCTGCGGGTGAAGAACGCGGTGATGCCGCTTTCACGCAGGCATTTCAGCGTCAGCGGGTACGGGTTGCGACGCAGCTTCCAGAACACGATCAGCGGGTTCATCACCAGCGCCACGAACAGCATGCAGCCGAGCAGCACCGCCAGCAGGTGTGCGTAACCGACCAGTGCACCAAAACCCGAAGTGGCCAGGGTCGACGCCACCAGGCCGAAAATCCCCAGCGGCGCGAAGCGGATGACCACGCGCACGATCAGGGTCACGCCGTTGGACAGGTCGCTGACCACTTCCCGGGTGGTGTCGCCCGCATGGCGGATGGCTACGCCCATGCCGATGGCCCAGGCCAGAATGCCGATGAAGTTGGCGTTCATCAGCGCGGTGATCGGGTTTTCCACCACGCTCAGCAGCAGGCTTTGCAGCACTTCACCGATGCCGCCCGGCGCGCTCACGGCGATGTTGTCGGTGGACAGCACCAGATGCGACGGGAACATTGTGCTGGCGATTACCGCGACCACGGCAGCGGCGAAAGTGCCCAGCAGATAAAGGAACAGAATCGGCCGGATGTGGGTTTCCTGGCCGTGCTTGTGGTTGGCGATCGAGGCCATGACCAGCACGAACACCAGGATCGGCGCCACGGCTTTCAGCGCGGATACGAACACCTTGCCGATGAATGCGGTGCCTTTGGCCGCTTCCGGCGCGAGCAGCGCCAGGGCGATGCCGGCAATCAGGCCGATCAGGATCTGTGTGACCAGGCTGAGGCTTTTAAGGCGTTGCAATAGAGAAGGGGATGAAGCGGTCATAACGGCATCTCTGCTTTTTTATAGGGTGCAAGGTTGCGTGATCCGGGCGATGAATCGGGGGCAGGCCACAGACACGAACCGAAAGGAATGACGCGACAGCCACGCCGTTAAACGGGCGGCTGAACAGGGTGTACGTTTTGCAGGGCGCGGACTTTATCACAGGGGCGTCCGGATCCTTCAGACCTGTGACGATCTGCCACCGGATTGTTCGGCAACTTAGACAGGTTTGTGCAAGTCACTCTGGAAACACTCTGTTAAGATTGCGCATCCTTATTTTCAAGTTCTGCCAGCGGGCCTTCGGGTCAGCGCTGGTGTCGTCGTTTTGCTGGAGTTCCTCATGCTGTTGCCCATCCTTCTGTTGTCTGCCGCCGGGTTCACGGTGCTGACCACGGAGTTCGTCATCGTCGGCCTGTTGCCGGCGATTGCCCGCGATCTGGCCGTCACCATCCCGCAAGCCGGGTTGCTGGTGACTCTATTCGCTTTCACCGTGGCCATGTTCGGCCCATTCTTGACGGCATATTTCGCCCGTTTCGAACGGCGCAAACTGTTCATCACCATCCTGATCATGTTCGGACTGGCCAATACCGTGGCGGCATTCGCACCGAACATCTGGGTCATGGCCATTGCACGGTTGATTCCGGCGCTGGGGCTGCCGGTGTTCTGGGCGCTGGCCAGTGAAACCGCCGTGGATATCGTCGGCCCGGACTTCGCCGGTCGTGCCATCGCCAAGATCGGCTTCGGCATCGTCTGCGCCACGGTATTCGGCATTCCGGTCGGCACGCTGATTTCCGACGCGTTCGGCTGGCGCAGTGCGTTCGGCATTCTGGCGGTGATCGCGTTTGCCAAGGCGTTGCTGCTGTTTGTCTATCTGCCGAAAACCAGCCTGCACCAGCATCAGGTCAGCTTCGCTTCACAGTTCAAGATCCTGCGCAGCCCGCTGATGCTCGGTCATGTGTTGCTGTCGATCCTGGTGTTCAGCGGCATGTTCACCGCTTACACCTATCTGGCGGACATTCTTGAACGCCTGGCCGGCTTCAATGGCACCGTGGTCGGCTGGTGCCTGATGGGCTTTGGCGCGGTCGGCCTGATCGGCAACTCGCTGGGTGGACGCGCGGTGGATCGTCATCCGTTGATGGCGTCGGTGATGTTCTGTGCGTTCATGATCCCCGGGATGGTGGCGCTGGTGCCGAACATCAATTCGTCGCTGGGTCTGGCGGCGGCGATGGGCATCTGGGGCGTGACGCAGGCCGCGCTGTTCCTGGTCAGTCACGTGCGCTTGATGAAAGCCGCACCTGAGGCGCCGGCCTTTGCGGCGTCGCTGAACATTGCCGGGGCCAACCTCGGGATTGGTCTGGGCGCGATCATTGGCGGTCGGGTAATCGACAGCGCTGGCCTCGGCTTCGTGGGTTTCGCCGCAGCCGGGTTCATTCTGCTGTCGATTTTCCTCGCCATGGTGCTGATGGTACTCAAGCCGCGCGACGTCTGCGCGCCGGCTTAAAACTCTGTAAACAGCTCGCGTCGGGCACCTTCGGTAATCGCTTTGATGCCGGGGTGCTTGACCTTGCGCTCCACCGAAATCGCGTAGAACGATTCGCTCACCGCATCGGTCTGGCCGATCAACTCGACGCCGTACTGGCGCTTCACCTCCTCGGCAATCACGCTCGGGCCGATGAAAATCCCGCTGCCGGACTGGCCGAACGCCTGCATCAAGGCGCTGTCATCGAACTCCCCGACAATTCTTGGCTGAATCTGTTGCTCGGCGAACCAGCGCTGCAAACGGCTGCGCACTACGGTTTCTGCGCCGGGGATCAACAGCGGCGCACCGTGCAGGCTGCGTGGGAAATCCTGACCGTACTGCGCTGCCAGTTCGGCGGTGGCGAAGAAGCTGATCCCGCATTCCCCGAGTTTCTGGCTGTACCCCTTGATGTCCAGGTGCGACGGCATCGGGCTGTCGGAGATCACCAGATCCAGGCGCTGAATCGCCAGATCCGCCAGTAATCGCTCGAGTTTGTCCTCGCGGCAGGTGATGCGCAGAGGCTCGCTCAATTCCATGGTCGGGGCGATCAGGCGATAGACGATGGATTTGGGCACGACGTCCGCCACGCCGACCCGGAACAGGATCTGCTGCTCATTGGGCTGGGCGCGCAGCATCAGTTCCAGTTCGCCACCGAGCTGAAACATCTGTTCGGCATAGGGCAGGGCCTGGCGCCCGGCTTCGGTGAGCTCCAATTGCCGGCCGACTCGTTGAAACAATTCGATGCCGTAAGTCTGTTCGAGCAGGGAAATCTGTCCGCTGATGGTTTGTGGCGTCAGGTTCAGTTGCTCGCACGCGCGCACGATGCTGCCGGTCTTGGCGACCACCCAGAAGTAATGCAGTTGTCGGTAATTGAGCATGGCGATCCGTCCATGAAATACAGTTCGTATAAATCGAAGTATAGCCGCTGAAAATACGAATTTTCCTGAAGTGTTTGTCTCCCTAGAATGCCCAGCCATCGACGAGTGGTCTGTGACCCCGTCTGTTCATTCGAAGGAAACCTCATGAAATACACGATCCCGGCACTGATGTTTACGTCTTTACTGCTTATGGCGGGTTGCGACCAGGCTGAAAAAAGCGCCCAGCAGTTGATGGGCAAAGCGGCCGAGAGCGCCAAGCAGGCGATCGACGACACGCACAAAGCCGCTGAGCAAGCGCTCAGCGAGGCCACTGGCGGCCTGATCGAGAAAAAAGAAGCCCCGGAAAAAGACGCGGAAAAAACCGAATCTTCCTCCAAGACCATCTAAATCGTCTTACAAGAGTCAGGACTGACCCATGGAATACCTGTTAGAACTCGCTTCCAGCCCGACTGCCTGGATTGCCTTGGCCACACTGGTGGTAATGGAAATCGTGCTGGGCATCGATAACCTGATCTTCATCTCGATCCTGACCAACAAACTGCCCGAGCAGTACCGGCAGAAGGCCCGTCGCCTGGGCATCGGCATGGCGCTGATCATGCGTCTGGCCTTGCTGAGCACCATCGCGTTCATCGTTCAGTTGACCGCGCCGGTCATCGAGATCCTCGGCCAGGCGTTCTCCTGGAAGGACATGATCCTGATCGCCGGTGGCTTGTTCCTGGTGTGGAAAGCGACGACCGAGATCCATCACAGCATGGACCCGGCGCCGGAAGATCCGAAGTCCGCCACGTCGACAGTGACCCTGGGTTTTGCCGCCGCCATCGGGCAGATTCTGATGCTGGACATGGTGTTCTCGATCGACAGCATCATTACCGCGGTCGGCATGACCGAACACTTGCCGATCATGGTGATCGCGGTGGTGGTTTCGGTGCTGGTGATGCTGTTTGCGGCTGATCCGCTGGCCAAGTTCATCAACGACAACCCGACGGTGGTGATGTTGGCCCTGGGCTTCCTGATCATGATCGGCATGACGCTGATCGCCGAAGGCTTCGGCGCCCACGTACCGAAAGGTTATGTGTATGCCGCCATGGCGTTCTCGGCTTCGATTGAAGTGCTGAACATGATGTCGCGCCGCGCCAGGCAGAAGAAACTGACTGCAGAAGCGTAATCGCTGGAAAACCAAAGGCCGCCTGAACTCGCGAGAGTCCAGGCGGCCTTTTTGTTTGAGTCGGTTGCAGGAGGTCAGTGCGCGGTGGCGTGACGGGTGCTGTGTTTCTCGACTTTCTTGATCGGTGCGGGTTGTGCAGGGTGGTGATGGTGGCGCCGGGAAATCCGCAGCACGCCCCACAGCATGGCGGCGGCGACGGCCAGCCAGCCGGCAATCAGCATTACGATGGTCATGGTCAGGCTCATCTGTGCCTCCTCTTTGCCCTGCGTCGGGCGCTCGCTCTTTTGCGCTTGTCTGGATGACAGTCTAGTCGCTGGCGTGTTTCAGGCTATTGACCAAAGGTCGGTGGTGACCAATCACTTCGCTCTATGCAGACGATGCATCTGCCCCTTTGGGCTATACCGCAGCGTTACGCCGTCCTATGATCCTCGACCAAGCCGGAACACGATGACCGGTAACTGATCAAGAGAGTGACGATGGTGCAGCTATTTTCCCGGATTCGCATGGCGTTGCTGGTAGCCGGTTGCGTGACAGCATTGGTGGGTTGTGCGGGCAGTGTGGCACCCGAGGTCCAGCGCCTGCCGGAGCGCGTCGAGCTCAGCGGCACCTTCTATCGTGGCGAAGCCAATCAGAGCGGGCCGCAGGTGCTGGCCAGTCTGCTGTCGCAACAGGGCGTCATGATCACGCCGGGCCTGTTGGAAAAACCGCTGCATTTGCCGGGCGCCGAAGACAAGTTGCAGCAGAATATGCAGAACCTGGCCCGCGAGTACGGCATGGTGGTCTATCCGTTGGACAGCCAGTTGCCCGCGCTGCTGACCCAGGTGGCGGCCGGTTATCCGGTGATGGTGCGCTTCAGCGAGGGTTCGGCGTTCTGGGCCGAGCCGCGTTACGCGATCCTCTCTGGCTACGACCGCAAAAAGCAGAAGGTGCTGCTGCGCGCCGGGATGAACCGCCGCGAACTGATGAGTTTCAGCTCTTTTGAGTCGGCGCTCGAGAAGTCGGGTGGCTGGGCAGTATTGATTCAGAAGCCTTCGCAGATCCCGGCAGCGGTCGATCGCCAGCGTTGGTTGAAAGCGGCTGATGAACTGGCACAGGCCGGTCAGGAGCGCGAGGCGGCACAGGCCCGCAAGGCGCTGGAAGCGAAATGAGGTTCCGTCCGTCTTCTGACGGGCACGATGGCGCGGGGCTAAGCTCTTAAAGGTAACGCCCGATTTATCGGGTGATGACCCGAATGAGAGGTGCGTATGAGTACCGATTCGAGCTTCGACGACCATAAACCGGACAGTGTGCCGACGACGCCGGAACCGGACGTTGATCCGGTGCTGGACCCGGACAGCCCGCTGCGTGATCCGCTGGCTCGTCCCGCCGTCGTGACGCCGGAGCATCGGCGCGATCCAAGTGCCGGTGACGGCATTCCCGATGATGACCAGATGCCGCTGCCCAACGACTGATCCAGCAGACGAAAAAAAGCCCCGAATGTTCGGGGCTTTTTCTTGTGTCGCGGATTACTTGGAGGCTTCGACGACGCCGCTGTGGCGACCCTTGAGGTTCTTCTCGGCCTTGTATTGCTGAGCCACCGCCGGAACGTTGGTGCTTCTGCCGGTTTCCATCCAGCTGCGGATGCGGCTCGCATCGGCAAAGTGGGTGTACTTGCCGAAGGCGTCGAGAATCACCAGGGCGACCGGACGGTTGCTCATCCTGGTCACAAGCACCAGGCAGTGGCCGGCCGGATTGGTGAAGCCGGTTTTGGTGATCTTGATGTCCCAGTCGGCTTTGTTGACCAAGTGGTCGGTGTTGCGGAAACCCAGGGTGTAATTGGGTTTGCGGAACGACACGGTTTTTTCCTTGGTGGTGGTGAGCTCGCTGAGGATCGGATGTTTTTGCGCGGCCATCAGCAACTTGCTCAGATCGCGGGCAGTGGAAACGTTGCGTTCCGACAGGCCGGTCGGCTCGACGAAGTGGGTGCTGGTCATGCCCAGCGCCTTGGCCTTGGCGTTCATCGCCGCGATGAATGCCACATAGCCGCCCGGATAGTGGTGCGCCAGGCTGGCCGCCGCGCGGTTTTCCGAGGACATCAGGGCAATCAGCAGCATCTCTCGGCGCGGCAATTCGCTACGCAGTTTGACCCGGGAAAACACGCCTTTCATTTCCGGGGTATGGCTGATGTCGACGTCAATCCATTCGTCCATGTTCTGGTGCGCTTCAACCACGACCAGACCGGTCATCAACTTGCTGACGGAAGCGATCGGCACGATCACGTCCGGATTGCTGGAGTAGATGACTTTATTGGTCTGCAGATCCATCAGCAGGGCGCTGCCAGAGGCGATTTTCAGTTGCGAGGCGTCTCGGGGGGCAGCGGTGGTTTCGGCGGCGTTGACCGTTGGCGTGAGGAGCGTGCCTGAAAATGCAAAAACCAGGCTCAGGATGGACAGACGAATATTCACGCGGGCGAACTCATGAAGGTTGGAAATGCCGTTATTTGTAACGGACTGTGTCGTAAAACGACGCATTCTAGGAGTATGGCTGAAGATCTGTCGATGGTTGTTTGTGGGGCATGAAAAAGTCGTGAAAAGCCCTGTGAAAATAGGGGTTTCCGGCGAACGGTAAAGGTTTTTTCGAGGATATGAAAAACCCCGCACGAGGCGGGGTTTCGGGAGTGCGGGAAAAGCGCCTCAGGCGTGCAGGGTTTCTGCCGCGTACAGCGTGTTTTCCAGCAGGCAGGCACGGGTCATCGGGCCGACGCCGCCCGGTACTGGAGTGATCCAGCCAGCGCGGGGCAGGGCGGTTTCGTACACGACGTCACCGACCAGTTTGCCGTCGTCCTGACGGTTGATGCCGACGTCGATCACGATCGCGCCTTCCTTGATCCACTCGCCCTTGACCAGGCCCGGCTTGCCGGCAGCCACCACCACCAGATCGGCGCGGCCGACGTGACCGGCCAGGTCCTTGGTGAAGCGGTGGGTCACGGTCACGGTGCAGCCGGCCAGCAGCAGCTCCATGGCCATCGGGCGACCGACGATGTTGGAAGCGCCGACAACCACGGCGTCCATCCCGTACAGATCGACACCGGTGCTTTCCAGCAAGGTCATGATGCCTTTCGGGGTGCAGGGGCGCAGCAGCGGAATGCGCTGGGCCAGGCGGCCGACGTTATAAGGATGGAAACCATCGACGTCCTTGTCCGGGCGGATGCGTTCCAGCAGTTTGGAGGCGTCCAGGTGCTCAGGCAGCGGAAGTTGAAGCAGAACGCCGTCGATTGCCGGGTCGTCGTTCAGTCGATCGATCAGATCGGTCAGCGCTTCTTGAGTGGTTTCAGAAGGCAGGTCGTAGGCTTGAGAGAGGAAGCCGACCTCTTCACAGTCTTTACGCTTGTGCGAGACATAAACCTGAGAGGCAGGATCGCTGCCGACCAGGATCACCGCGAGGCCGGGAGTGCGCAAGCCTTGCTCGCGACGTTCGGCTACCCGTTGGGCGATCTGCTGGCGCAGGCTGGCGGCGATTGATTTGCCGTCGATTAGTTGTGCAGTCATTGCGCGTGATTAACCATCGAGAGGGGAAAAAAAGAGAACGCATTCTCGCATGTCAGACGGTGAGGGCAAAGGCGCTTGGTCAGCAAATTCCCCTAAGCCCTTTAATTAAATGAATTTTTTTTAAAAAGGATTTGACGACCTGCAGGTCGCTCTATACTATTCGTCGCACTTGTCGGGCACAGCCTAGCACTGGTTAAGAAGGTTGAGCGGAATCAAGGTTCTGCGAGACTGGAAAGCACTTAGTTTGTAGTCCTCCAAGGGTACAGCTAACAAGGCGCCCGTAGCTCAGCTGGATAGAGCATCCGCCTTCTAAGCGGATGGTCGCAGGTTCGAGTCCTGCCGGGTGCGCCATTAGGCAGCTTTGGCACAAGTAACGCGATATGGTGGGCGTAGCTCAGTTGGTAGAGCACGGGATTGTGACTCCCGTTGTCGTGGGTTCGATCCCCATCGTCCACCCCATATTTCGAAAGGCGCCAGATGTAACAGTCTGGCGCCTTTGCTTTAAAAAGCTTCATCCGCGGATGTGGTGGAATTGGTAGACACACTGGATTTAGGTTCCAGCGCCGCGAGGCGTAAGAGTTCGAGTCTCTTCATCCGCACCAATCAAAGCTTCATTCATGCCATTGGTAGGGTGAAGTTCTACAAAGAAGTTGTTTGGCTTCTTTGGCACGCAATATGGTGGGCGTAGCTCAGTTGGTAGAGCACGGGATTGTGACTCCCGTTGTCGTGGGTTCGATCCCCATCGTCCACCCCATATTTCGAAAGGCGCCAGACTTAACAGTCTGGCGCCTTTTTTGTTTTACGGTTTCGAGTATTTCGGCGACTGCCGGTTTCGGGTCGCAGGGCAGGGCGCTTCGTCGTATTAATGTTGCTCGATGATGCTGCGCTGCCCGCCGACCTTGCTTGCGAGGTTGGCTGTCAGGGAGATGATTCAACCGCCTCTATATATAGAAGAGGTTGGCGCAGAGCCCTGGCTTGATTGGCTGTATTTGCTAACAGGGCGAGGCGCAACCGTTTGTCCCCGCCTTCAAATTGCCTGCTGTTTTCTTACCCGTTTTCAGTAGGGTGACTTCTTGAGTTTGACCCACTAGAATGCATGCCCTTGATTCTTGGGTCGGAAACGGCCGGCTAACGTCTGTGCAACGAGGAATATCCATGCAAGTTTCTGTTGAAAATACTACTGCTCTTGAGCGCCGCATGAGCATCACCGTGCCGGCTGAGCGCATCGAGACTCAGGTCAACAAGCGTCTGCAGCAGACTGCCCAAAAGGCCAAGATTGCTGGCTTCCGTCCAGGCAAAGTGCCAATGAGCGAAATCAAGCGCCGTTTCGGTGCTGATGCGCGCCAGGAAGCGATCGGCGACGTGATCCAGTCCTCCTTCTACGAAGCTGTGGTTGAGCAGAAGCTGAACCCGGCCGGTTCGCCGTCGATCGAGCCTAAGTCGCTCGAAGCTGGCAAGGACCTGGAATACGTAGCCGTATTCGAAGTGTTCCCAGAGTTCACCGTTGCCGGCTTCGAAGGCATCACCGTTGAGCGTCTGAGCGCTGACGTGGCTGACGCCGATCTGGACAAGATGCTGGACATCCTGCGCAAGCAGAACACCCGTTTCGAAGTGGCCGATCGTGCTGCCCAGAACGAAGACCAACTGAACATCGATTTCGTTGGCAAGGTTGACGGCGAAGTGTTCGCTGGCGGTTCCGCCAAGGGCACTCAGCTGGTGCTGGGTTCCGGCCGCATGATCCCAGGCTTCGAAGAAGGCCTGGTCGGCGCTAAAGCTGGCGAAGAGCGCGTTCTGAACCTGACCTTCCCAGAGGACTATCAGAACCTGGACCTGGCTGGCAAGACCGCCGAGTTCACCGTGACCGTCAACACCGTTTCCGAGCCAAAACTGCCAGAGCTGAACGAAGAGTTCTTCGCCCAGTTCGGTATCAAGGAAAGCGGCATCGACGGCTTCCGCACCGAAGTTCGCAAGAACATGGAGCGTGAACTGCGTCAGGCGATCAAATCCAAGGTCAAGAATCAGGTAATGGACGGTCTGCTGGCCACCAACCCGATCGAAGTGCCAAAGGCTCTGCTGTCCAACGAAGTTGACCGTCTGCGCGTGCAGGCTGTTCAGCAGTTCGGCGGCAACATCAAGCCTGACCAGCTGCCGGCCGAGCTGTTCGAAGAACAAGCCAAGCGCCGCGTTGTGCTGGGTCTGATCGTGGCTGAAGTGGTCAAGCAATTCGACCTGAAGCCAGACGAAGCCCGCGTTCGTGAAATGATCCAGGAAATGGCTTCGGCTTACCAAGAGCCTGAGCAGGTTGTGTCCTGGTACTACAAGAACGAGCAGCAACTGAACGAAGTCCGTTCGGTTGTGCTGGAAGAACAAGTTGTGGATACTGTTCTGCAGAAAGCCAGTGTGACCGACAAATCGGTCTCTTACGAAGAAGCGGTCAAGCCGGTAGAAGCTCCAAAAGCCGACTGATTGTTTTTGCGTTAGAAGCACACACCATAAGCCAGCTTTCGAGCTGGCTTATGCGTATTCAAGACATAACTATTTGGGAGTGACTGCAGAGCATGTTCCGAAATTCGTATATTCAGCAGAACTCTGATATCCAGGCCGCCGGCGGCCTGGTCCCGATGGTTGTCGAGCAGTCCGCTCGTGGCGAGCGCGCCTATGACATTTATTCGCGTCTTCTGAAGGAGCGAGTGATCTTTCTGGTGGGTCCGGTAGAGGACTACATGGCCAACCTGATCTGTGCGCAATTGCTGTTCCTTGAAGCGGAAAACCCGGACAAGGACATCCATCTTTATATCAACTCCCCGGGCGGTTCGGTGACTGCGGGCATGTCGATCTACGACACCATGCAATTCATCAAGCCAAACGTGTCGACCACCTGCATCGGCCAGGCGTGCAGCATGGGCGCATTCCTGCTGACCGCAGGTGCTCCGGGCAAGCGCTTCTGCCTGCCGAACTCGCGTGTGATGATTCACCAGCCACTGGGCGGTTTCCAGGGCCAGGCGTCGGATATCGAAATCCACGCCAAGGAAATCCTCTTCATCCGCGAGCGTCTCAACACGCTGATGGCCAAGCACAGCGGTCGCACTCTGGAAGAAATCGAGCGCGATACCAACCGCGACAACTTCATGAGTGCAGAAGCTGCGAAGGAATATGGCTTGATCGACGAAGTGATCAACCAGCGTCCAGCTTAAAATAAGCAGCTCGAAATAGGCCTGGTCGGCTGGTCCGATCAGCGGCGGGCTTGAAAAAGCCCGCAATAGCCTTCATCTTGTGTTGCAAGCCTATCGGATTTGGATCGAACGAATGACTGACACCCGCAACGGCGAGGACAACGGCAAGCTGCTCTATTGCTCCTTCTGTGGCAAAAGCCAGCATGAAGTGCGCAAATTGATTGCCGGCCCCTCGGTCTTTATCTGCGACGAGTGCGTCGACCTGTGCAATGACATCATCCGTGAGGAGGTGCAGGAAGCACAGGCCGAAAGCAGCGCGCATAAATTGCCTTCGCCTAAAGAAATCAGCGGCATCCTTGACCAGTACGTAATCGGTCAGGAGCGTGCAAAGAAGGTTCTGGCGGTAGCGGTGTACAACCACTACAAGCGTCTGAACCAGCGTGACAAAAAGGCTGACGACGTCGAACTCGGCAAGAGCAACATCCTGCTGATCGGCCCGACAGGCTCCGGTAAAACCCTGCTGGCCGAAACTTTGGCCCGCTTGCTGAACGTTCCGTTCACCATCGCCGACGCAACCACCCTCACCGAGGCGGGTTATGTGGGTGAAGACGTCGAGAACATCATTCAGAAGCTGCTGCAGAAGTGCGATTACGACGTGGAAAAGGCCCAGATGGGCATTGTCTACATCGATGAAATCGACAAGATTTCGCGCAAGTCCGACAACCCGTCGATCACCCGGGACGTTTCCGGTGAAGGCGTGCAGCAGGCCTTGCTCAAGTTGATCGAAGGCACGGTCGCTTCCGTTCCGCCGCAAGGTGGTCGCAAGCATCCGCAGCAGGAGTTCCTGCAGGTCGACACCCGTAACATCCTGTTCATCTGCGGTGGTGCGTTCTCCGGTCTGGAGAAAGTGATTCAAAACCGTTCCACCAAAGGTGGCATCGGTTTCAACGCAGAAGTACGCAGCAAGGAAGAAGGCAAGAAAGTCGGTGAATCCCTGCGTGAAGTCGAGCCTGACGATCTGGTCAAGTTCGGTCTGATCCCGGAATTCGTCGGTCGTCTGCCGGTCCTCGCGACGCTGGACGAGCTGGATGAGGCTGCATTGATGCAGATTCTCACCGAGCCGAAAAATGCCCTGACCAAACAGTACGCCAAGCTGTTCGAGATGGAAGGCGTGGATCTGGAATTCCGTTCCGACGCGCTGAAATCGGTCGCCAAACGTGCCCTGGAGCGTAAAACCGGTGCCCGTGGCCTGCGTTCGATTCTCGAAGGTGTGCTGCTCGACACGATGTATGAAATCCCCTCGCAGTCCGAGGTGAGCAAAGTCGTGATCGATGAAAGTGTGATCGAAGGCAAGTCCAAGCCACTGTATATCTACGAAAACAGTGAGCCGGCTGCCAAGGCAGCACCGGACGCCTAAGCGTCCAGTCTGCTGGAATAAAGAAGGGGCCTTCGGGCCTCTTTTTTTTTAAGAAATTTTAACGTCCTCATAGCGCTTGTTTTTTTTGGAAGCAGCCCCCATCTTGGTTTCAAGCTTAATTCCATCTGATTACGGCCATATGGCCGCCGTAGAGGCGAAATCATGAAGACCACCATCGAATTGCCTCTCCTGCCATTGCGTGATGTCGTTGTGTATCCGCACATGGTTATCCCGCTGTTCGTGGGGCGCGAGAAATCCATCGAAGCCCTCGAGGCCGCGATGACGGGCGACAAGCAGATCCTGCTGCTGGCCCAGAGAAACCCGGCTGACGACGATCCCGGAGAAGACGCTCTGTATCGCGTTGGCACCATCGCCACCGTTCTGCAACTGCTCAAGCTGCCTGACGGCACCGTCAAGGTTCTGGTCGAGGGCGAGCAGCGTGGCGCTGTCGAGCGTTTCAGCGAAGTCGACGGCCATTGCCGCGCCGAAGTGTCGCTGATCGATGAAGTCGACGCCGCCGAGCGCGAGTCCGAAGTCTTCGTGCGCACGCTGCTGTCGCAGTTCGAACAATATGTTCAGTTGGGCAAGAAAGTCCCGGCTGAAGTCCTGTCGTCGCTCAACAGCATCGATGAGCCTGGCCGTCTGGTAGACACCATGGCCGCGCACATGGCGCTGAAAATCGAGCAGAAGCAGGAAATCCTCGAAATCATCGAGCTGCCGGCACGTGTCGAGCACGTCCTGGCCTTGCTGGATGCTGAAATCGATCTGCTGCAGGTCGAAAAACGCATCCGTGGCCGCGTCAAGAAGCAAATGGAGCGCAGTCAGCGCGAGTACTACCTGAATGAGCAGATGAAGGCCATTCAGAAAGAGCTCGGCGACAGCGACGAAGGCCACAACGAAATCGAAGACCTGAAAAAGCGAATCGATGCCGCTGGCCTGCCGAAAGACGCGCTGGCCAAGGCCACTGCCGAGCTGAACAAACTCAAGCAGATGTCGCCGATGTCGGCTGAAGCCACCGTCGTGCGTTCCTACATCGACTGGCTGGTGCAGGTGCCGTGGAAGGCTCAGAGCAAGGTGCGTCTGGACCTGGCTCGTGCTGAAGACATTCTCGATGCCGATCACTACGGCCTCGAAGAGGTCAAGGAGCGCATCCTTGAATACCTCGCTGTGCAGAAGCGCGTGAAGAAGATTCGTGGCCCGGTGTTGTGCCTGGTCGGTCCTCCGGGTGTGGGTAAAACCTCGCTGGCGGAGTCGATTGCCCATGCCACCAACCGCAAATTTGTGCGCATGGCCCTCGGTGGTGTGCGTGACGAAGCGGAAATCCGTGGTCACCGTCGGACTTACATCGGTTCGATGCCAGGAAGATTGATTCAAAAGATGACAAAGGTGGGCGTCCGCAACCCGCTGTTCCTGCTCGATGAAATCGACAAGATGGGCAGCGACATGCGTGGCGATCCGGCGTCGGCGTTGCTGGAAGTGCTCGATCCGGAGCAGAACCACAACTTCAACGATCACTATCTGGAAGTCGATTACGACCTGTCGGATGTGATGTTCCTGTGCACCTCGAACTCGATGAATATTCCGCCGGCGCTGCTGGACCGGATGGAAGTGATCCGTCTGCCGGGCTACACCGAAGACGAAAAGATCAACATCGCCGTCAAGTACCTGTCGCCGAAGCAGATTGCAGCCAACGGCCTGAAGAAAGGCGAGCTGGAATTCGACGAAGAAGCGATCCGCGACATCATTCGTTACTACACCCGTGAAGCCGGTGTGCGTGGCCTCGAGCGGCAGATTGCCAAGGTCTGCCGCAAGGCGGTCAAAGAGCATGCACTGGAAAAACGTTTCTCGGTGAAAGTGACAGCTGATCTGCTGGAACACTTTCTCGGTGTCCGCAAATTCCGCTATGGTCTGGCCGAGCAACAGGATCAGATCGGTCAGGTGACCGGCCTGGCCTGGACTCAGGTCGGCGGCGAACTGCTGACCATCGAAGCCGCTGTCGTACCGGGTAAAGGTCAACTGATCAAGACCGGTTCGCTGGGTGACGTAATGGTCGAATCGATCACTGCGGCCCTGACCGTGGTGCGCAGCCGTGCCAAGAGCCTGGGCATTCCCCTGGACTTCCACGAGAAGCGCGACACGCACATCCACATGCCGGAAGGGGCTACGCCGAAAGACGGTCCTAGCGCCGGTGTAGGCATGTGTACTGCGCTGGTGTCGGCTTTGACGGGTATTCCTGTGCGTGCCGATGTCGCCATGACCGGCGAGATCACCCTGCGTGGTCAAGTCCTCGCCATTGGCGGTCTGAAGGAAAAACTGCTGGCCGCTCACCGTGGCGGAATCAAGACAGTGATTATTCCGGAAGAGAACGTGCGCGATCTGAAGGAGATTCCTGACAATATCAAGCAGGATCTGCAGATCAAACCGGTTAAATGGATTGACGAGGTCCTGCAAATTGCGCTGCAATACGCGCCGGAGCCCTTGCCGGATGTGGCTCCGGAGATAGTTGCCAAGGACGAAAAACGTGAGTCTGACTCTAAGGAAAGAATTAGCACGCATTAATACGCTTTTGCCTGGGGGGCTTCCTTGACAGCTTTTTAGAGCCCTTGTTATAAAGCGGCTCTTAAGTGTCTGTAGGCCATTCAGCACTCGTTTTTGCTTTCACCAAAAAACTTAGAATCATACTCAAATAGATATAAGGGGACTTAGAGTGAACAAGTCGGAACTGATTGATGCTATCGCTGCATCCGCTGATATCCCGAAAGCTGCTGCTGGCCGTGCGCTGGACGCTGTAATCGAATCCGTCACTGGCGCTCTCAAGGCTGGCGACTCCGTAGTTCTGGTTGGTTTCGGTACTTTCTCCGTAACTGATCGTCCAGCTCGCGTTGGTCGTAACCCACAGACCGGCAAGACTCTGGAAATCGCTGCTGCCAAAAAGCCAGGTTTCAAAGCCGGTAAAGCCCTGAAAGAAGCCGTCAACTAAGTTTGATTCAGGTTTTTACCCATCCGGGTCGGGGTCATGCCTGACTTGGCAGCGGAGCGGTAGAGCAGGCGGTTTGGAATAATTGCCTGCTACACCGGGATCGAGGGTTCGAGCCCTGTCCGCTCCGCCAGTTACGAGAAGGCGCATCCTCGGATGCGCCTTTCTTCTATCCGGATTCTACCCACGCTCCACGGTTGCCTAATTTTTGAAGTTCAACCGTTTCTGGGGGACGCATGCTGCAGAATATCAGGGACAATTCACAAGGCTGGATTGCCAAGACCATTATCGGGGTCATCGTTGCACTGATGGCTCTGACCGGTTTCGACGCCATTTTCAAGGCCACGACTCACACCAACGAGGCGGCCAAGGTCAATGGTGAAGAAATCAGCCAGAACGAGCTGAGCCAGGCCGTTGACATGCAACGCCGTCAGCTGATGCAACAGCTGGGCAAGGACTTCGATGCTTCCTTGCTCGACGAAAAAATGCTGCGCGAGTCGGCCCTCAAGGGTCTGATCGATCGCAAGCTGCTGCTGCAAGGCGCAGAAAAATCGAAGTTCGCTTTCTCCGAAGCGGCGCTGGACCAAGTGATCCTGCAAACACCTGAATTCCAGGTTGACGGCAAGTTCAGTTCCGACCGTTTCGACCAGGTGATCCGTCAACTGGGCTACAGCCGCATGCAATTCCGCCAGATGCTGGCTCAGGAAATGCTGATCGGCCAACTGCGCGCCGGTGTGGCGGGCAGCGGTTTCGTGACTGACGCTCAAGTGCTGGCCTTCGCCCGTCTGGAAAAACAGACCCGTGACTTCGCCTCGCTGAGCATCAAGGCTGACCCGGCGGCAGTGAAGCTGACCGACGATGAGGTCAAGGCTTACTACGACGAACATGCCAAGGAATTCATGACCCCGGATCAGGTGGTCATCGATTACCTCGAGCTGAAGAAGGCTTCTTTCTTCGACCAGGTCGCCGTCAAGGACGAAGACCTGCAGGCGGCGTATCAGAAAGAGATCGCCAACCTGTCGGAGCAGCGTCGTGCGGCGCATATTCTGATCGAAGTGAATGACAAGACCACCGAGGCTCAGGCCAAGGCGAAGATCGAAGACATTCAGGCACGCCTGGCCAAGGGTGAGAAGTTCGAAGCGCTGGCCAAGGAGTTCTCGCAGGATCCGGGGTCGGCCAACAATGGCGGCGACCTGGGTTATGCCGGTCCTGGCGTTTACGATCCGGCTTTCGAAAAAGCCCTGTATTCGTTGAACAAGGATCAAGTGTCCGAGCCGGTTCGCACCGACTTCGGTTTCCACCTGATCAAGCTGCTGGGCGTCGAAGCACCGGAAGTTCCGACTTTCGCCAGCCTGAAAGACAAGTTGACCCGCGAGCTGAAAACCCAGCAAGTCGAGCAGCGTTTCGTCGAGGCGACCAAGCAACTGGAAGACTCTTCGTTCGAATCGTCTGACCTGGCTCAGCCGGCGCAGGATCTGAAACTGACCGTGCACACCTCCAAGCCGTTCGGCCGTGAAGGTGGTGAAGGTGTTGCAGCCAACCGCGCCGTGGTGACTGCAGCGTTCAGCACCGAAGTACTGGAAGAGGGTGCCAACAGCACCGCCATCGAGCTGGATCCGGAAACCGTGATCGTGCTGCGCGCCAAGGAGCACCTCAAGCCTGCGCAACTGCCGCTGGAAGCCGTGGCGACTGCCATTCGCACCCAGTTGGCCAAAGAGCACGCCAGCGCTGCTGCCAAGACCAAGGCCGAGCAACTGATCGCCGGTCTGCGTGATGGCAAGACCCCGCTGGACAAGGCCATCGACGGTCAGAACTGGAAAGTGACCCAGGCGGCCACCCGCGCCCAGGAAGGTGTTGATCCAGCCGTGCTGCAAGCACTGTTCCGCATGCCGAAACCGGCAGGCAAGGACAAGCCGACTTTCAGCAGCGTGACACTGCCTGATGGCAGCCTGACCATCGTGCGCCTGAACGCTGTGAACGAAGCCGCTGCGCCGACCGATGAAGAGAAAGCGCAATACCGTCGCTTCCTTGCCTCGCGTGAAGGCCAGCAGGACTTCGCGGCGTACCGCAAGCAGCTGGAAAGCGAAGCGGACATCAAGCGTTTCTGATGCCTGACTGAGCGACAAAAAATGAGCCCCGGATGAACATTCGGGGCTTTTTTTTGCCTATCAATCACTGGGTGACAGGATTTTCATCGACCATTGGCCGGTTTGCCTTTTTCCCTGCACCCATGACCGGTAGAGTTGTAACTGTTTTAAGACACTAATCCGTACGCCGCGGGGCAGCGATATGTTGCACAATACGCCCCGGACCGTTTTTCCCTCAGGATGTTTAATGTTGAATTCTATTCCCGTGCGTTTCATCGGGTTGGCGTTGTTGCTGACCGCCGCTGCCGGCTGCTCCAAGGACAAGCCTATCTACGAGCATGAGAACTTCGACGACTCCGGCACCTTTTCGCGCAATTACCCGGTCACCGACACCGCCAGTTGCGAAGCGGCTCGCCGGGCGTTGCTCAGCCAAGGCTACATCATCACCAGCAGCGACCCGAAACTGGTCAGCGGACACAAGAGTTTCCAGCAGACCGGTGAAACCCACCTGGAGATCAGCTTCAACGTCGTGTGTGCCGATGATGGTAGCGCTGGCCACCACGCCACGGTATTCGCCAACGCCTTGCAGGACCGCTACGCGCTGAAGAAGACCAACAACTCGGCCAGCCTGGGGGTTGGCGTGCTGGGCTCGGTGTCGATGCCGATCGGCTCCTCTGACGACTCGATGGTCAAGGTGGCCAGCGAAACCGTGTCCTCGCAGAAATTCTACGAGCGCTTCTTCACTCTGGTGGAGCTGTTCCTGCCGGCGGATGCGAAGAAAGCTGCGCACATCACCGAGAAGCCGAAGGCCGATCTGGGCGTGCCGGAACCCAAGGCAGCGCCGGCCGCATTGGCTCCGACGCCAGCGGCTGAACCGACTCCGGCCCCAGCCCCGGCCGCCGCACCTGCTGCGACCCCGGCCCCCGCAGAGCCGGCTCCGGTCAGTTCAGAGCCGGTCGTTCCACCGGCTGAAGCAGCGCCGATCACCCCGGCACCAGGTTCGGAGCTGGTTCCAGCAGCAGCGCCGGCAACGGAAGTCATCACGCCACCGGCCAATCCGACGGATCTGCCACCGCCGTCCGAGCCGATTCCGGCAATGCCAACCGGGCATTGATCGGTTGCGGGAGCGACGCAACGTCGCTCCTGCTTCGATTTCTGTGTGATCTGAAATGTCGGTTCACACATTCTGAAAATATCCCCGCGATAAATCCCTGACCGCCTGCTACGTTTATTTCATGAAGGCTGCGTTTCATTTTTCCTTCATACGGGCACTTTATGCTCGAGGCACTGGTCATTTGCTCCAGGCCATTTCAGCAAAGCAGTTAGGGGGATTACACGATGGATGACTATCAAGAAGAACTGCTCGAATTCCAGGCCTACGAACTGGATTCACCGGAGCCTGCGGAAGACGCCACCGAGCTCTGACGCTTCAACCGGTCTTGCGGTGACTGCGGCGAAACTCGCCCGGCGTCTGGCCGTTCCAGCGCTTGAAGGCGCGCTGGAAAGCTTCGGCCGAGGCAAAACCCAGCAGGTAGGCGATTTCACCGAACGCCAGTTCAGTGTCACGGATGTAGGTCATCGCCAGATCACGGCGAGTGTCGTTGAGGATCGCGCGAAACTGCGTGCCTTCTTCGGCCAGCTTTCGCCGTAACGTCCAGGTCGGTAGCTTCAGGCGCGCCGCCACTTCTTCCAGGTCGGGTTCACGACCGCCATTGAGCAACGGTCCGAGCAATTGCGTGATGCGTTCGCGCAGGCTGCGGGTTCGTGTCAATTGTTCCAGTTCCCGATCACACAGTTGCAGCAGATGCTTCCAGGTGCTGGGGCAATGCTCCGGGTTGCGTGCGGCCAGGCTGGTGAGGCTCAGACGCAGCTGATTGTGCTCGGCGCCGAACTGGATCGGGCAGTCGCCGAGTACGGCGTAGGCGTCGCGATAATCCGGGGTGTCGAATTCGATCTCGATCCGTTCGGCGCGCAGCGGTTCGGGGCTGACGCTGGACAACTGATGCAGCCAGCCAGCGATGATCGAATCCACCACAAAGCGGTTGTAGGCGTTGTACGGGCTGATCGAGTAGAAGCGCAGCCAGGCACCGCTGGCATCCTCGTGGAAACTCGACTGGCCGCGATAATTGGAACCGTACAACGGTTCGAAGCGCGTCAGGCAGCGGGCGGCTTCGCGCACGGTCGGTGCCTGCGCTGCGGTGACGCCGGCCAATCCCGCCTGGCTCAGTCGACTGAGCTGGCCCATGCGCAATCCGAGTGCCGGATCGCCGGTCAATTGGATCGCGCCATGGCCCAGGCGCATGTAGCGCGGGATCGACAGGCGTGCCCCGGCCTCGGCCAGCCGTGCTGCGTCGAGGCCGTATTGTTCGAGCAGCGGTTGCGGGTCGGCGTCATGGCTGCGCACGGCATCAGCGAGGCTATGGACGAAGCCCACTGACAGATCCCCGAGGCGCATCGGCAGCGGCTTCATGGTTTACAACCAGAGGTTCAGCAAGCGCGCGCCACGGGCTTCACCGTCGGCGAACTGCTGGCCGTTGCTGCTGAGGAAGCTCTGCCCGGAGCTTGGCTTGTCCCAGAACTGCCCGCGCAGGAACACGCTCATGCCGGCAATCGCCCGGCTGCCCGGTGGTTGTGCCGTCAGGGTCAAGCGGTGCCAGGCCTGGCCTTCACTGACCTCTCCCGGTTTGAGGCTGACCGAGTCTGGCACGTTCAAACCTCTGTAGCCCTGCCAAGGCAGATCCCACACGCCATGACCGATGACGAACGCGGGCACCGCAATCAGTTGCGCGCCTTGCTCGTCGAGTCTGCGATAGTTGTCCGGGTACCAGCTGTCGTTGCCGATCAGCACGCCGAGGCGCCCGGCCGGGGTATCGATCACATTGATCCGGGAGACATCGTTGGATGGCATCGTGTCATCCTGATCGAAGATCGGGCGCATCTGCCGCTGTGGCTGACCGAGCGGGGCGCCGTCACGACCGAACACCACGCTGGTGTTGTACAGCGCGCCATTGCCGACCTTGAGCCGGCCGTCGATGATGTTCGGTTCCGGAAGCACGATCGAGCCGGCGACCAGGGTGATGTGGAATTCCTTGGCCAGACCGCCGAACAGCAGCTGATAGTCCTTGGCCATGTCTCGGGATTTCATCCGCAAGTGGGCGTCATCCAGACGGCTGCTGCCCCTGGCGGTGAGCCAGGCGCGGGCGAATTGCAACGGATTGCTGGCGGCCAGCCAGTTCATCGCTTCGGCGAGGGTGGGGGCCTGGTACAACTCGTCTTTCTCGCCACTGATCATCAGCCAGGTGCCGACATGCTCGGGCAATACCACGATGGTTTTATCATTGAGCAAACCCTGATCCTGAGCCTGCTGCAAATAAGCGGCGAGTTTGCGGTGCAGGCGTTCGGAGCTTTGATAGTCGGTCGGGAACAGTTCCGGCTGAATCCCCAGCAGGTTGCCACGGTCGGCTCGGGTGCCTTGATCGACCGCCAGTTTGATCCGCAGGTCCGACAGGTAATGACCGGCCGGGCGGTCAGCCGCCCACATGGCGTAGAAGGTAAGCGCGGCGACAAGCGCCATGGAAAAGGTCAGGTACAAAAGTTTGCGCATGAAATCCAACAACAGCCGGGTACAGGGTGTGCGACTAGGGTAGGGCCCATGCCTGCGCTTGCCAAGGGGCGCTGCGCATTTGGATCAATAACTTGTCAGTTACGGTCATTGAGTGACAGCGATGCGACTCTTAGTCTGTCGAACATGACTGACGGGGGACGCAGAGCTCCCGCATTTTCCGTGATCGCTCGCTGTGGAGTTACCGATGACCGCCACTTACCCGCACCTGCTGGCCCCGCTGGACCTGGGATTCACCACGTTGCGCAACCGCACCCTGATGGGCTCGATGCACACCGGCCTTGAAGAGAAGCCGGGTGGTTTCGAACGCATGGCGGCGTACTTCGCCGAACGTGCCCGTGGCGGCGTCGGCCTGATGGTCACCGGCGGTATCGGCCCGAACGACGAGGGCGGCGTGTACTCCGGTGCAGCCAAGCTGACCACCGAGGAAGAAGCGCTCAAGCACCGCATCGTCACCCGCGCCGTGCATGAGGCGGGCGGCAAGATCTGCATGCAGATCCTCCACGCCGGCCGTTATGCCTACAGCCCGAAACAGGTCGCACCGAGCGCGATTCAGGCGCCGATCAACCCGTTCAAGCCCAAGGAGCTGGACGAGGAAGGCATCGAGAAGCAGATCAGCGATTTCGTCACCTGCTCGGTACTGGCCCAGACCGCCGAGTACGACGGCGTGGAAATCATGGGTTCCGAAGGCTACTTCATCAACCAGTTCCTCGCGGCTCACACCAACCATCGTACCGACCGCTGGGGCGGCAGCTACGAAAACCGCATGCGCCTGCCAGTGGAAATCGTTCGCCGGGTGCGTGAAGCGGTCGGCCTGAACTTCATCATCATCTTCCGCCTGTCGATGCTCGATCTGGTGGAAGGCGGCAGCACCTGGGAAGAGATCGTCACCCTGGCCAAAGCCATCGAGCAGGCCGGCGCGACCATCATCAACACCGGCATCGGCTGGCACGAAGCACGGATTCCGACCATCGCCACCAAAGTGCCGCGTGCTGCGTTCAGCAAGGTCACGGCCAAGCTGCGGGGTTCGGTGAGCATTCCGCTGATCACCACCAACCGTATCAACACCCCGGAAGTCGCCGAGCAGATCCTCGCCGAAGGCGATGCCGACATGGTGTCGATGGCGCGCCCGTTCCTCGCCGACCCGGACTTCGTCAACAAGGCCGCCGAAGGCCGCGCCGATGAAATCAACACCTGCATCGGCTGCAACCAGGCCTGCCTCGATCACACTTTCGGTGGCAAGCTCACCAGTTGCCTGGTCAACCCGCGTGCCTGCCACGAGACCGAGCTCAACTACCTGCCGGTCAAGCAGATCAAGAAGATTGCCGTGGTCGGTGCCGGCCCTGCCGGTCTGTCCGCCGCCACTGTTGCCGCTGAGCGCGGGCATCAGGTGACCTTGTTCGATTCGGCCAGCGAGATCGGCGGTCAGTTCAACGTCGCCAAGCGTGTGCCGGGCAAGGAAGAGTTCTACGAAACCCTGCGCTACTTCAAACGCAAGTTGCAGATCACCAACGTCGAGGTGTGCCTGAACACCCGAGTCGATGTGGCGAAACTGGTAGAGGGCGGTTACGACGAAGTCATCCTGGCGACCGGTATTGCACCGCGCCTGCCGGCGATTCCGGGCGTCGAGAATGCCAAAGTGCTGAGCTATCTGGATGTGCTGCTCGAGCGCAAACCGGTCGGCAAGCGGGTGGCGGTGATCGGCGCCGGCGGTATCGGTTTCGACGTGTCGGAATTCCTCGTCCATGAAGGCGTGGCCACCAGCCAGGATCGCGCTGCGTTCTGGAAAGAGTGGGGCATCGACACCCACCTCGAGGCCCGTGGTGGTGTGGCCGGGATCAAGGCTGCACCGCATGCACCGGCCCGTGACGTGTTCCTGCTGCAACGCAAGAAATCCAAGGTCGGCGACGGTCTGGGCAAGACCACCGGCTGGATTCACCGTACCGGTCTGAAGAACAAGCAGGTGCAGATGCTCAACAGCGTCGAGTACCTGAAGATCGACGACGAAGGCTTGCATATCCGCATCGGCGAAACCGGCGAGCCACAAGTGCTGCCGGTGGACAACATCGTCATCTGCGCTGGTCAGGATCCGCTGCGCGAGCTGCAAGAAGGGCTGGTGGCAGCCGGGCAGAACGTGCACCTGATCGGCGGCGCCGATGTGGCGGCCGAGCTGGATGCCAAGCGTGCGATCAATCAGGGTTCGCGTCTGGCCGCCGAGCTCTGATCCACCCTAGAATGCCGGCTCTTTGCACAGAGCCGGCCTTCATGTTTCTGCCTCCCACCGACTGGCTGGCCCCAGCCCCTCTCGAACCCCTTCATCTGGACTGGCTCACTGCCGCCGGCATTGAAGTCGCGATTCTGCGTCTGGACCGGATCGACCCGCTGATCAGCGGCAACAAGTGGTTCAAACTCGTCGAACACCTCAAAGCCGCCGACCGTGCGGGCGCCGAAGGCATCATCAGCCTGGGCGGTGCGCACTCCAATCATCTGCATGCACTGGCTGCGGCGGGCAAGCGCTTGGGATTCGCAACGGTCGGTTTGCTGCGCGGGCATCCGCAGGACACGCCGACGGTCAGGGATCTGCAGGACTTTGACATGCAGCTGCACTGGCTCGGTTTTGGTGGCTACCGGGCGCGGCACGAGCCGGGGTTCTGGCAGCCGTGGCTGGCGCAATATCCGACGCTGCATCCGGTGCCCGAAGGTGGCGGGGGATTACCGGGTGCGCTGGGTTGCGCATCACTCAAGGATCAGGTCAGTGAGCAAATGGGCAAGCTCGGTTGGGACGACCATGACGGTTGGTGGCTGGCGTGCGGCACTGGCACCACGCTCGCGGGACTGGTTCTGGCGGAGGCGGGTAAACACCCGGTGTATGGCGCCATGGCCGTGCCCGACGATCACGGCGTCGCGGCCAACGTCGAAGCGATTGTCGGTGACATCGCAGGCTACGAACTGATCGACGCCAGCCGTGGCGGTTTCGCCAAAGTCGATGCGCCGCTGCTTGAGTTCATCGCACAGACTGAACTGGCCAGCGGCATTCCCCTCGAACCGCTGTACACCGGCAAGGCCTTGCTGGCGCTCAAACAGCAGATCGAGGCGGGCCGCTTTGCCCGTGGAACGCGACTGATCTTCGTCCACACCGGCGGCTTGCAGGGCCGGCGTGGATTCGACGGCTAAACCTGGTTGCGCTTGGGCATCATCCGCAGCAGTGTGTTATCGCCTACCACGTAGTGGTGATACAGCCCTGCCAGCGCGTGCAGGCCGATCAGCCAGTAGCCGATATTGCCGATCAACACGTGCCAGTGTTCAACCTGCTTGGCGAAGGCTTTGTCCTCTTGCACCAGCAACGGCAGGTCGAAACCGTAGAACATCACTTGATGACCTTCGGCGCTGGTAATCAGCCAGCCAAGAATCGGCATGCTGATCATGAACAGGTACAGCGCCCAGTGCATCAGTCGGGCCAGTGCGGTCTGCCATTGCGGTGAAGCCGGGAAGATTTTCGGTGCCGGGCCGATGCTGCGGGCCAGCAGGCGAAACCACACCAGCACGAACACGGTCAGGCCGAGCATGTAATGCGCTTCACGGATCAGCGAGCGGCCACCACTGCCCTTGGGAAAGATGCCTCGCAATTCCATGCTGGCATACACCAGCACCAACAACACCAGCATCAACCAGTGCAACAGGACTGACACGGTGCTGTAGCGTGATTCGGAACTTGTCCACGGCATACGGTATTTCCTCACGGATCAGGGTCGAAACGTGCCGTTCTTGAGCGACGGCATGCTTTAACTGTAATCCGCTTTGGCCGATTTGCGCGTGTCTAAAAACTCTTTCATTGCGCGAAATCAGGGGTTTGCCCATAAAAAAACGCCAGTGTCGCGCAGACACTGGCGTTTCTGTTTGCCGCAGGCTGCGTTATCAGCTGCTTTGCGGCATTTCACCGTTGGCCAGACGCTTGTTGATGTCGGCGATCACTTCCGGCAGATCGGTGATGGTGTCGATCATGTAGTGCGGACGCGAACCTTCGAACAGCGCGTGAATGCGCTTGCGTTCGCTGGCCAGCGCGTCGCTGCCCAGTGCGCGGTAGCCTTCGTAATCCAGGCCCAGCGCGTTGCCGGAGCAGATCAGCGCCACGGTCCACATCCCGGCACGACGACCTTCAAGAATCCCCGGCACGGTGTCGTCGATCTTCACGCAGGCGGCGACATCGTCGATGCCCAGCGCAATCACGTTGGCCAGCGCTTGAGCAGGCCATGGGCGGCCGTTCGGCACTTCGTCGGTGGCCACGACGTGGTCGGCGATGTAGCCGTTGCTGGCGGCCAGTTCCACGACCTTGTCCATCACTTGCTTCGGATAGCCGGAGCAGGAGCCGATCTTGATCCCTTGCTGGCGCAGGTTGGCGATGGTCTCCAGTGCGCCGGGAATCAGCGCCGAGTGCTCGGCGATCTTCTCGATCTGCAGCGGCATGAAGCGGTTGTAGATCGCGGTGACGTCATCATCGGTCGGGGTGCGGCCGAACGCCTTGCGATAGCGCTCGGCTACTTGCGGCTGATCGCACAGGGTGCGGATGTGATCCCACTTGCCCATGCCCATCGGGCCGCGAGCTTCTTCGATGGACACCTGGACGTCGAACTCGGCGAAGGCTTCAACGAAGATCTGGGTCGGTGCAAAAGAGCCGAAATCGACCACGGTGCCGGCCCAGTCGAGGATGGCGGCTTGCAGTTTGCTTGGGTTGTTGTAGTTCATGGCAATCAAATTCCTGAGTGGGCAATGCAATTCAAATGGGGGAGCGGGCCGGATGAATCAGATGTCGAGCACTTCCATCTCGCGCAGTACTTCACCCACTGCCGAGACGGCTTCACGCATCTGCGCCGGGGTGACGTGGCCGATGCAGCCGACGCGGAAGGTTTCGACCTGGGTCAGCTTGCCGGGGTAGAGGATGTATCCCTTGGCCTTGACCCGTTCGTAGAAGTCCTTGAACTGGTAGCGCGGATCCTTTGGTGCATGGAACGTGGCGATGATCGGTGCCTGGATGGCGGCGGGCAGGAAGCTGCGCAAGCCGAGTTTGCCCATCTCTTCCATCAGCGCCTGGCAGTTGGCGGCGTAACGCGCATGCCGTGCCGGCAGGCCACCTTCTTCGTTGTATTGCAGCAGGGCTTCGTGCAGCGCCGCGACCACGTGGGTCGGCGGGGTGAAGCGCCATTGGCCGGTCTTCTTCATGTAGCTGTGCTGGTCGAACAGGTCCATCGCCAGCGAATGGGAGTTGCCGGCGGCAGCGGCCAGGGGTTCCTTGCGGGCAAACACGAAGCCCATGCCCGGCACGCCTTCCAGGCATTTGCCGGAAGCGGCGATCAGTGCATCGAACGGGACTTTTTGCGCATCCACCGGCAAGGCGCCGAACGAGCTCATGGCATCAATGATCAGGCTTTTGCCGTGTTGCTCGACGACCTGAGCGATCTCCGGCAGTGGATTGAGGATGCCGGTGCTGGTTTCGCAGTGGATCAGCGCGACGTGGGTGATGTCGCTGTCGGCGCGCAGCAGGCGGTCGACGTCGGCGGCGGTGGTCGGTTCATCTTCAGCGGTTTCAAAGGTGCTGAACGAGCGGCCCAGCACTTCGCAGATTTTCGCCAGGCGCTTGCCGTAGGCGCCGTTGATCAGCACCAGCACCTTGCCGTCGCGGGGGACGAGGGTGCCGATCGCGGCTTCGACGGCGAAGGTGCCGCTGCCCTGCAAAGGCACACAGTGGTGGCTGTCGGCGCCGTTGAGGATGGCCAGCAGTTGCTCGCACAGGCTGGCGGTCAATTGGTTGAAGCGGTCATCCCATGAACCCCAGTCGACCATCATCGCCTGGCGGGTGCGGGCCGAGGTGGTCAACGGGCCGGGAGTGAGCAGGATGGGTGCGGCAGTACTCATTCGTGTGTCCTCGCGATAGCGCTGTGGGATGAAGCTACGGGGCATACGTTGCAATTCGGCGGATCATCAATCAAATTGTTTGTTGTTATGCCAGCCATCAGTGAGGGTTATTCATGAACCTGTTCCAGCTCCGCGCCTTCGACGCCGTGGCCCGGGAAGGCAGCTTCACCCGTGCCGCCGCACGCCTGTTTATCAGCCAGCCGGCGGTCACCGGGCACATCAAGGCGCTCGAGGAGCATTACCAGATCACGCTGTTGCGACGGACGGCACGCCGGGTCGAGTTGACGGAGGAGGGCACCAAACTGGCGGCGATCACCCGGGCGATGTTCGGCATGGCCGAAGAGGCCCAGGCGCTGCTTGAAGCCAACCGGCAGTTGCTCACCGGGCGACTTGAGGTGGCGGCGGACGGTCCGCACATGGTCATGCCGATGCTCGCCAGCCTGCGGGCGCGGTATCCGGGGATCACCGTGAACCTGCGGTTGGGCAATGCCCAGGAAACCCTGGCGGCGTTGTTGTCCGAACATGCGGACGTGGCGGTGCTGACCGAAGTCGAGCCGCGCAAGGGCCTGCACCTGCAAGCGCTGAGCGAATCGCGGATCTGCGCACTGGTGCCGGCCGCGCATCCGTGGGCGACGCGCAGCGGCGAAGTCAGGCTCAAGGAGCTGGACCAGGTGATCATGGTCTTGCGCGAGCCGAGTTCGATTACCCGGCGCACCTTCGATCAGGCCTGTGCACAGGCGTCGGTCAGTCCACGGGTGTTGCTGGAACTGGACAGCCGTGAGGCGGTGACGGAAGCGGTGGCGGCTGAACTGGGGGTTGGCGTGGTGTCATCGGTTGAAGTCAGCCATGACCCGCGAGTGGTGGCGATTCCGATTGCCGGCGAGGGGCTGGTCAATCGGCACATGATCGGCTGCGTGGAGCGGCGGCGGGAGTTGCGCTTGATTCAGGCGTTTTTCGGGTTGGCCCCCACCTGATCGTTCCCACGCTCGGCGTGGGAACGATCTACAGGAGGCTTTCGCGCACCATCTCGAGAAACGTCGCCACCACCCGCCGCGAACTCTGCTCGCGCAGGCACACCAGCGTCTCCGTCAATCGGCGGGTGCAATCAGTGATCGGCAGCGCGCAGACCCGTGAGTCCGCACCAAACTCCGCCGCCGACACCACCCCCA
This sequence comes from Pseudomonas allokribbensis, assembly GCF_014863605.1. Classification (NCBI taxonomy): domain Bacteria; kingdom Pseudomonadati; phylum Pseudomonadota; class Gammaproteobacteria; order Pseudomonadales; family Pseudomonadaceae; genus Pseudomonas; species Pseudomonas allokribbensis. The sequence goes on along the minus strand of NZ_CP062252.1, from coordinate 4,268,842 downwards.
CGCCAATTCCCACGACCACCGCTTCCCGCGCGGCTTCCCGGCCTTCGACCTGAATCGCCGGGCGGATGCGGAAACCGGCGCGGGCCATTTCTTCTTCCAGGGTCTGGCGGGTCACTGAGCCGTGTTCGCGCAGCACCAGCGGCGTGTCGTCCAGATCTTCCAGGCAGATCGACTCGCGCTCGGCCCACGGATGATGGCGCGAGACGAATGCCACCATCGGATCATTGCGCAGCGGTACGCACAGAAGGCGCTCATCGCTGACATCACGCCCGAGCAACGCCAGATCAGCCTGATAGTTGAACAGACGGAACAGCGATTCATCGGTGTTGCCGGTCTCGATCTTCACGCTGATCCCCGGGTAGCGCTCGCAGAACCGGGCGATCTGCGGCAACACATGCACCGGCGCATCCACCGCCAGAATCAGGCTGCCGGTCTGCAAGGCCTGGGATTCCTGCAATAACTCCTGAGCTTCGGCCTCAACCACGAACAGGCGCTGGGTGATTGCCAGGAGGCGTTCGCCCAGATCCGTCAGGCGCACCGAGCGTTTGTTGCGATGGAACAGCAACACGCCGAAGCGCTCTTCCAGCTTGCGCACTTGATCGGAAATCGCCGGTTGCGTCAGATAAAGCCGCTCGGCGGCCTTGGTGAAGCTTCCGTGCACGGCCACGGCGTGAAAGGCTTTGAGCTGGGCGTGGGAAACAGACATCGCAGACTCCATTAACAAGCTGAGCTTATGTGTGAAATACGATAAATCGATTTTATTTATTAAACAGTAATTGCTTTGATCGGCTCACGCCAACGCTGACTGCCCGGTCGGGCAGCGACGCTGGCCATGAGCCTGTGCGTGCAACACCAGGACTCATCTGACCGGTATCGCCGAAGGGACGGGGTGATATCGCAGTGCTCAACAATAAAAAACACAGGCGTTTACTTAACGATTCTGCCGGCACACTCACACCCTGAGGTCAGAACCACAATGAACAAGCACATCGGCACCCTTGCGCGTTGGCGCATGCAGATCTTCGCTGTTACCTGGCTCGCTTACGCCGCGTTTTATTTCACCCGCAAAGCCTTTTCGGTGGCCAAACTGGGCATCGCCGAAGACCCCACCTTCATGCTCGACAAAATGGCCATGGCCAACCTCGACGCGATTTACCTGGCGGCCTACGCCATTGGCCAGTTCACCTGGGGCATGCTCGCCGACCGCTTTGGTCCAAGGGTCGTGGTGCTCGGTGGGTTGCTTATTTCCGCTGCGGCGGCGTTGGTGATGGGCAGTTTTGCGACTTTGCCGATCTTCGCCACCTGCATGTTGATTCAAGGGCTGGCGCAGTCCACCGGATGGTCGGGGCTGTGCAAGAACCTCGGTAGTTTTTTCCCTTCGGAACAGCGCGGGCGAGTGCTCGGGTTGTGGAGTTCCTGCTACGCCTTCGGTGGATTGGTGGCCTCGCCGTTCGCCGGTTGGTGGGCGTACACGCTGGTCGGCACCTGGCACGCGGCGTTCATTTCCAGTGCGGCGGTGGTCGCGGCAGTGGCGGTGTTGTTCTTCCTCTTTCAGCGCAACAAACCGGAAGATGTCGGCCTGCCGGCGGTGGAGCCGGAGCCGGAGCTCAGCGCCGAGGAAACTGAAGCCAACAGCAAACTCAGCGTGTGGGAGCCGCTCAAGGAAATCCTTCGAAACCGCACGGTGTTGGTCCTGGGGCTGGCGTACTTCCTGTTGAAACCGGCGCGTTACGCGATCCTCTTGTGGGGCCCGGTGATCGTCTTTGAACAGATGCCCACCGTGGGCAAGGTCGGCGCGGCGATCATTCCGACCTCGTTTGAACTGGCAGGTCTTTTAGGCCCGATCATGATCGGCATGGCCTCGGACAAACTGTTCGGCGCCCGGCGCATGCCGGCCTGCGTACTGAGCCTGCTGGCGCTGACCGTAACCCTGGCGCTGTTCATGGGCGCCTTGCATACCGGCAGCGTGATGCTGGTGGTGGCGCTGCTGTTCGTGATGGGCCTGACCCTGTACGGCCCGGATTCGATGATCAGCGGTGCAGCCGCCATCGACTTCGGCAAAGCCAAGGCTGGCGCCACGGCGGCCGGATTCGTCAACGGCTGCGGCTCGGTCGGTGCGGTGCTCGGTGGTTTGCTGCCGGGTTACTTCGACTCCGTGACGGTGTTCATCGTCTTCGCCGGTTGTGCGCTGTTCTCGGCGCTGGTGCTGATTCCGCACTGGAACAGCCGCCCGGTCGGCGTCATGGAACCGCGTGCCTACGTGCCCAATCGTGCCCTGACCATCAAACCCCTGCGTAACTGAACAAACCCTGCCTCGCGGCCTGCTGCGGTGTTCGCGGCAGGCTGTGCCGTGGCCGACTGACTGGAGAATTTTCATGAGACCGTTTTGGCTGGAGCAGGCCTTGCAACTCGATTCGTCCGAACCGTGCCCGCCGCTGCAAGGCGAAGTGCGCACCGACGTGTGCATCGTCGGTGGCGGTTACACCGGTTTGTGGACGGCAATCATGCTCAAGCAACAGAACCCCGAACTCGATGTGTTGCTGATCGAGGCCGACATCTGCGGTGCCGGCGCCAGTGGGCGCAATGGCGGTTGTGCGCTGTCGTGGTCGGCGAAGTACTTCACCCTCGAGCGGCTGTTCGGCGTTGAAGAAGCGGTGCGGCTGGTCAAGGAATCCGAACGCAGCATTCACGCCATTGGCGAGTTCTGCGAGCAGTACGGCGTCGATGCCGATTACCGGTTGGACGGCACGCTTTACACCGCGACCAATCGTGCGCAATGCGGCTCGACCGACGCGGTGATTGCGGCGCTTGAGCGCAACAGCATCAACTCGTTCACCCAACGTCCGGTTGCCGATGTTCAGCGCATGGCCGGTTCAGACAAGCATCTGGAAGGCTGGTTCTCGCCGGCCGCCGCCAGTGTCCAGCCGGGCAAACTGGTGCGTGGGTTGCGTCGGGTCGCGTTGCAACTGGGCGTGAAGATCCATGAAAACACTGCAATGACGGGACTGGAGGAAGGGCGTCCGGCGCGCCTCCAGACGGCCAGCGGCAGTGTGGTCGCCGACCGCGTGGTGCTGGCGATGAATGCCTGGATGGCGCGGGCTTTTCCGCAGTTCGAACGCAGCGTGGCGATTGTCTCCAGCGACATGCTGATCACCGAGCCGCGCCCGGAGCTGTTGCAGGAAATCGGTTTGACCAGCGGCGTGACCGTGCTTGATTCGCGGATTTTCGTTCACTACTACCACAACACCCCGGACGGCCGGATCATGCTCGGCAAAGGCGGCAACACCTTCGCTTACGGCGGGCGGATGCTGCCGGTGTTTGATCAACCATCGCCTTACGCCGGGTTGCTCAAGCGCAGCCTCGACGATTTTTTCCCGGCCTTCGCCGATGTGAAGGTCGACGCAACGTGGAATGGCCCGTCGGATCGTTCGGTCACCGGCCTGCCGTTTTTCGGCCAGATGAGTGCCAGCGGCAACGTGTTCTACGGGTTCGGTTATTCCGGCAGTGGGGTTGGACCGTGTCACATGGGCGGGCAGATTCTCGCCTCGTTGGTGCTAGGTCTCGACAACCCGTGGACGCGTTCGCCGCTGGTCAACGGGCCGTTGGGTTACTTTCCGCCTGAGCCTATCCGCTATCTCGGTTCGCTGATGGTGCGCAATGCCATTCGCCGCAAGGAGCGCGCCGAGGATCACGGGCGGCGACCTCGGCACCTCGATGTACGCCTGGCGAAATTCGCCGCCGCCGCCGGCAAGGCTGACAAGGGTTGAACGTCAGGACGAAGGTGGGGTGCGATTGAGTAGCCAGTCGAGCAACAGGCCGTTGTCGTGTGGTTCCGGGTTTTTGCGCGCCGGGCGAGGTTGGCTGACGTCCAGGCACAGGATCGGTCGATCCGGATCGCTGTCGAGAAAACTCACCCATACTTCGCTGCCGGCACGCGGCAGCGCTTCCCTGGCGATCCGGCCGCCCGCACCGACCATGGCAATTGCCAGCCATAACCCGTCACCGTCGGCGTTCTGTGCCAGCGTGGGCCATAACCTGACGGCGATTCGGCCCAGATCGTCCAGCTGCGGCGGTTGCCCGGGCGAACCCAGCACTTGCGCCGGGTGATAGCCCGGAATGCTCGGGCGCGGTTGCCGCAGCGGCGGGCGATACTCCGTCGACCAGGGCTGTGCAGTGAAATCGTTGTGATAACGGCGGGGCGTGGACATCGGCTCGAGAATCGACGGCTGCTGCCCCTGATGGCGCAATTCGGTGATCAGCCACTGCTCGTTGAACGCACCCACCGGATGATCCGTGACCTGCAACAGATGGCCACTGAGCAATTGCGTGCAATCGCTGCGACCCTGAATGCAGCGGTATTGGCAGCGCTGGCGTTCCAGCTGTCGACGGCTGCGTTGATCGGCGTGGCGTTGCCCGGAGGGCGGGAATCCTCGCAGGGGGATGACGCCTGTCGCCGCGTGATTGGCCGCCTCATCGTCGTTGCTCGGTTGCCCGCGTTCACGGACGGTGGGTGACACCTGCGCCGTGACGGCGTCGTGACGCAGGAACAGCGTACTGAGAGTGGGCGCGCGCGCCTCGTTCTCTGGACAGAAGGGCACGGGTATCGGGGGCTGCGGCAGGTTCAGACTGTCATCGGCGAACACCACGACATGGCCATCCGGCCGGTGCTCGAAGTGATAGTGGATGCCTTCTTCCTCGCACAGCCGATGCAACAGTGCGAGGTCGGTCTCGTCGTACTGGATGCAAAACGGACGCGGCGGATAGTGTCCCACCGTCAGGTCGAGCCGGTAACCGTGTGCGGGCAGGCGATGTTCGGTGAGCAGTCTTTCGAGAATGTCCGGCACGCTCAACCGGGTGAACACCCGGCGCCTGGGCTGGTGCTCCAACCTCTGCAGGTGCGGCACCAGCACCACTTGGTAACCGATCCGATGGGCACCGCGATGTTCGCAACTGGCGCTATGAAGGGTGCCGTGAAGGCCATGACCTTCACTCAACTGCAGGAAGGCCGACCGATGCAACAGGGTGGCGGGGGCAAGGGCCGGGGCCAGGCCAAGGACTTCTATCTCGAAACGATAGGGCCGGTTCAGGCCTTCATGGCCGCTGAAGCGCAGTACCGGCAGGCACAGGCCACCCTCGATGAGAGTCAGCGTGAAGGGACTTTCCTTGTCATTGAGCATTCGGACGGGCTCTGTCGGGTCATACGGGCCACAGAGGGTACGAAACCGCAGTGCGAAATGGTCATGACAAACCGGTTTTTCAGAATCGCCCTACAAGGTGTGTAGAAGATGTCGACACGTGACGGAATTTTTGGTCGATTGCCGACTTTAGGCCGTATAAACTTGGCGCCACGCGTCGGCCAATAGATGTCTCGGCGCCACAGATCAAGAGAGTGAGTAATGGGCGCACAGTGGAAGGTTAAACACAAAGAAGCGGCAGCCAACGCCAAGGGCAAGATCTTCGGCAAACTGGTGAAAGAAATCACCATCGCTGCCCGCAACGGTGCCGATACCGCCACCAACGCACACCTGCGTCTGGTGGTCGAACAGGCCAAGAAAGCCTCGATGCCCAAGGAAACCCTGGACCGCGCGATCAAGAAAGGCGCGGGCCTGCTGGGTGAGACCGTTCAGTACCATCGCGTGACTTACGAAGGTTTCGCTCCGCACCAGGTTCCGTTGATCGTCGAGTGCGTCACCGACAACATCAACCGCACCGTGGCGGAAATCCGCGTGGCGTTCCGCAAGGGCCAACTGGGCGCTTCCGGTTCGGTCGCGTGGGACTTCAACCACGTCGGCATGATCGAAGCCTCGCCGGACACCCCGGATGCCGATCCGGAAATGGCCGCGATCGAAGCCGGTGCCCAGGACTTCGAGCCGGGCGAAGAGGGCGCGACCCTGTTCCTGACCGACCCGACCGACCTGGACTCGGTGCAGAAAGCCCTGCCTGAGCAAGGTTTCACCGTGCTGTCGGCCAAGCTGGGCTATCAGCCGAAGAACCCGGTCAGCGGCCTGAGCGACGAGCAGATGGCTGAAGTCGAAGCGTTCCTCGAAGGCCTCGACAACCACGACGACGTGCAGGACATGTTCGTCGGCCTGGCCGGCTGATCCGCTGCGTCAATGATGCCGCCATCGCGAGTTCGCTCGCGATGGCGGTGTAGCGGCTACAACGCTTCCAGCTGCTGCACAACCTCGCTGAATCCCGGTCGCGCCAGCACATCTGGCTGACAGCAGCGCTGTTCCAGCGCCTCCAGCACTTCACGCCGATCCGCACTCAGACCCGAGTCGATGCGCGCCAGCAATTCCCCCAGCAAAATCCCGAACGCTCGCACTTCGATGCGTTGCAGTGCGCGGGTTTCCAGGTTGTCCGTGGTGGCATGGAACGACGCCGCGCCAAAGTCCCCCAGCAGACAATCGCCCTGATCGTTCAACAGAATGTTGTGCCCATAAAGGTCGCCATGGGTGATGCCTTGTTCGTGCAGATGCTCGGCGACCGACGCAATCCCCTTGGCGATGCGCAAGGCGACATCGGCACTGAACCGGCAGTCATCGGTGTAGATATCCCGCGAACAGGAGGCCAGGCTCGGCAAGGCGGCGAGGTTGCGATAGCTCGGATCGATCAGTTGCATCACCAGCCCTTGCTGGCCATCGGGGTGATTGCCAATGCGGCCTTCGACCCGGATCAGATTCGGGTGCAGCCCGGCCGTGATGCAGGCGTTCATCTCATGCAACGGCGAGCCGTCGCTGGTCATTTCGCCCTTGTAGAGTTTGACCGCTACCGAGCGCTCCGGTTGGCCGGCCGGCTGCCACACCGCACGGGAAATCACCCCGGACGCGCCTTCGCCCAGCCGTTGTTCCAGACGCAAGGTCGACCAATCGATCAGCGGCGTGACCTCCAGTGCGGCGGCGTCGGCCTCGGTTTCCAGCGGGTTGCCGGCGTAGGCCAGCCAGGTCAGGCTCGGCAGGGTCAACAGCCATTGCGGCAATTCTGTCAGCTGGTTGGCGGCGATGCGGATCAGCTCCAGTCGATGGCACTGGCTCAAGGACGGCGGCAAGGTGCGCAGACGGTTACCGGCGAGCATGAGTTTTTGCAGGAGCGGGCGCTCACCCAGTTCGGCGGGCAAGGTTTCGATGAGGTTGTCGGTCAGTATCAGCCAGCGCAGCTTTGGTGGCAGTGCAGCGCCGGTCACTCGGGCGATCCGGTTGGCCTTGAAGCCGATCATACTCAGGGTCTGACACTGGCCAAGGCACTCGGGCAGTTCGGTGAACCGGTTGTCGGAGCAGAACAGCACGCGCAGATGGCGCAGGCGATGCAAATCGTCCGGCAGACTGCTCAGCGCGTTGCCGCTGAGGTTGAGCACCTCCAGCGTGTCGGCCAGTTCGAAGATCTCGGGTGGAAACTCGGTCAAGCCTTCGACCAGGTCCAGCCGGGTGATGCCCGACAGTTCGCCGGCGCGCAATTGAGCAAGGGTGTGCATGTAATGGGTCGCTATCAAAGAGGGCGCAGTGACGCCGGGAATGGGCGGCATGATAACGGCAAATCAGGCCGGTTCACGCACTTCCGGCAATTGTCCCAGCCGGCTGCGGGTGCGGGCCAGGTCAATGGCGTTGCCGGCCAGGCTTTCGTGCAGAGGCAGCTGCCCGAGCAGCGTCAGGTGTTTGTCCTGATCGTAGAGCACGTCGATCAGGTTGATGAAGCGCTGCTGGACGGCAATCGAGCATTCGTCCAGTTCCGGCAGTTCATCGATGATCCACTGGTCGAAGCGTCGGCACAGTTCCAGATAATCCATCACGGCCGTGGGCTGCTCGCAAAGGTCATTGAAGGTAAAGGCGACGCGGCGGCCTGTGCACAGACGCGCCTGTAAAACCCGGTTGCCGACCGCTAACGGCTGCGGCGCGGTATCGCGTGGCGGCAAGTCCAGCGCCAGACGTTGTGCCGGCGTGGCTGGCCAAACGTAATGGCCCTGGGTGAACAGCTGATGCGCGTGGTTGCGCGCCTGGCTGCGGTAGTCGTGGGGGCCGCCGACTTCCATGACCTGCATGCGGGCATTGATCAGATCGATCACCGGTTTGAACCGCGCGTGGTACAGCGGGTTGGGCAACAGTCCTTCCGGCGGATAGTTGGAGGTGACCAACAGCAGGATGCCGCGCTGGAACAGAGCTTTGTACAAGCGGGTGATGAGCATCGCGTCACCGATGTCATGCACATGGAACTCGTCGAAACACAGCACCCGGCAGTCCTGCAGCAACTCGTCGAGGGTGGCGCCGAGGGCGTCGTCCTGCTCTCGATGACGGAACATGCCCTGGTGCAGGCGGGCGAAGAACTCATGGAAGTGCAGGCGCTGTTTCTGCTGGATCGGCAACGCCTGGAAAAAACCGTCGAGCAACCAGCTCTTGCCGCGCCCGACGGCGCCGTGCAGGTAAAGACTGGGCGGGGTTTGCGCCGAAGGGCCGAACAACAGGCCGGCCTGCTGTGCCATGCAGTCGATCACCCGCTGCTGGCTGTGGCTGAGGGTGTAGCCCTGGCCATGGGCTTTGTGCCGGAAATAATCGCGAATCGACTGGGCGCTGGCGCAATGGCCAGCACTGGCCAGGTTTCGCTTGCCGAACAAGCGGCGTAATCCTGAAAGGCGTTGTGACAGACGCGAACGTTCGGGCGGTCGGGCGGGCACGGTGTGGTCACTCCGTCATCGTCAGGCCGGCTCCCCCCGAGCGCGGCGGCGTAGTGTAACCAGACGGATAGTTTTCCTTCCACTGCGCTTTATCGGCCGGCGAATTTTCTGGACAGCATTCTGCGGCGCGTACAGGTTTTTTCAGCGTCCTGGCGTGCCGGATCGCCAATCTTTCGAAACAAATCCCGCCCGATCAGTGGATCCAATCGACTGGCGCAATCGGCGTCCGTTGCTAACCTGAAACACTGTAACGACACAGACGCTGTCGCCATCAAGGAACGGGCAGTGAATGCAGGGATGGTCTGGGCATTGCTGGGCGGGTTCGCAACAACGGTGCAGGCGGCTGACTTGCAGGTTGAGGTGCGCGTCGATGTGCAGCGCGGTTGCCAGTTGATCGGCCAGCAGCGCGAAGCCGGTATCGAGCAACTGGGCGTGCTCGACTTCGGCAGCACGGCGCGCCTCGACGATCCGGCCGGGCCGCTCGGGGCGGCGCTGATCAATTCGCGATTGCCGCGCCTGGAATGCAACCCGGACACGCCGTATCAGTTGCGCGTCGATGGCGGCCTGCACGGCGGGACGGGCGAAGTGCGCTACATGGCAGGCGAGGCGGGTGGCAAAGTCATTCCTTACCGTTTGTATCAGGACGCCGCGCGGCGAGTGCCGCTGGTGGTGGACGTGCCGGTCACCGGGAGGGTGCCGGACAGCGGTTCGGTTGAATTGCCGCTGTATGGGCGGATCGAGCGGATGGCCGAAGTTCCGCGTGTCAGCCGGTATTCGGATCTGGTCAAGGTAACGGTCACCTGGTGATCGAGCCGGATGCAACAGGAAATCGACGTTCAATGACGAACGCAGAGGTCGAGTGACGCTGAAGGATCAGAAGGAGTAGGGACGCAATGACAGGCAAGCACTGGCTGGTAGTCGCCACAGGCGCATTGCTGTTGCTCACCGAGGACGCGCAAGCCGCGATCAACGGGCAGATTCATGCGCGGCTGATTCTGATCGCCGGCTGCGAGGTGACCAATTCGTCCAGCATCGCCAGCCCGGTGGGCGATTTCGGCAAACTCGATTTCGGCCAGCAGGGCCCGACCTGGAATGCGCCGATCAAGGCCAGCCTGGCCAATGACAGCAGCGGCCGGCTCAACGTGGCCTGCAATCCTTCAGTGACCGGTTTCACCGTGACCATCGACGGTGGCGCCCATGGCGACGGCAGCACCCGGCGCTTGAGCAACGGTCGCCAGACCATTCCCTATCAACTGTTTCTCGATGCCTCGGGCAGCCAGAGCTACAGCATCGGCCAACAACACAATTTCGCTGTCACCAGCGGCGCGCAGATACCCATCCCGGTATTTGGCACGGTGGTGGCGAACACCCGTGCGGTACCGGTGGGTGTCTACACCGACACCCTGACGGTGACGCTCGATTGGTAAACCGTAGAGGAAGGACACCATGCGTACGATTGCATCAAGGATAGGTTTGTCGTTGCTCGGCCTGACGCTGGCCTCCAGCGTCAACGCCGCCACCACGGTCACCGGTCAGATCACCTCCAGCCTGATCCTGATCAGCAGTTGCCAGGTCAACGGTTCCGGCGGGTCCTCCGGTCTGAACTTCGGTGCCTTGAACTTCGGCACCGCCAACAGCCTGTTCACCACGGCCACCGGGCAAGTGCTGGGCGGCGGTGGCGGGGCGTTGTCGATTCTCTGCTCTGCCGGCACCACGCCGACGGTCAAGGTGCGGGCCGGTGCCCATGACGGGTTGTCGCCCGGCGGCACCCGCGCGCTGTACGACGGTGTCGCCAACTATGTGCCTTACGACTTGTACACCGATGCCGGGCACTCGCAATTGCTGGCCATCGACGGCGTGATCAACCTCGCCGCCAGCACCGGTGTGGCGCAGACCGTGAACATCTACGGTCAGGCGGTGGGCAAGGCCGGCCTGCCGGCGGGCACTTACACCGACACCATTTCCGTTGAACTGACGTTCTAGTGCCATGGGCCGGCATGGCTGTGCGGCGCTGCTGGTGCTATGCGCGGGGGCTGTGCCGTTGCCGCTGGCGGCGGTGACCAGCCAGAGCTTTCAGGTCAGCGCGACGATCACACCGGGCTGCCTGGTGGTGGGGGGCGTGTCGAACTATGGCGGGCTGAATTTCGGCTCGAGTTCCGCCCTGGCCACCGGCACGGTGCAAGTGGCATTGAGCGGTGGCGTGCAGTTGCAATGCACGCCGGGGGTGACGCTGAACATGACGGTCGATGGCGGTCAGTACAACAGCGGCGGGCGACGCATGCAGATCAGTGGCGGCAGTGCGAAGGTGGCGTATGCGCTGTTTCGCGATGCGGCCTACAGCCAGAGTCTGGGCATCGGCCAGACCGTGGCGGTGGCCTATAGCGACGCCAACAACATCAGCCTGCCGATCTACGGTCAGGTGCAATTGCCGGGCAATCAGCCTGGGGGGACATACAGCGACGTGTTGCAGGTGCAGCTGTCGTGGTGATGCAAGGCACAAGGAGCGGGTTTATGGGGTTTATCACGTCACGGCCATGGCTCGTGCGTTGCGCGATGTTGATGTGGGCTCTGCTCGCTGCGGTCAAGGCGCAGGCGGCCAGTTCGGTGCTGATCTGGCCGATCGATCCGGTGCTCGAAGCCGATCAGCAGGCCAGTGCGCTGTGGCTGGAGAATCGTGGCAGCGAAACCGCCAACCTGCAGATCAGGGTGTTCGGCTGGAGCCAGAACGGTTTCCAGGAGCAATACCAGAACCAGCGTGACGTGATCGGCAGTCCACCGGTGGCGAAGATCGAGCCGGGGCAGAAGCAACTGGTGCGACTGACCCGGACCAGGGAAGTCCCGCCCGGCCAGGAACTGGCCTACCGGATCATCATCGACGAAATTCCCTCGGCCCAGCCGCCTGCCGCCGACGCCGGGAAAACCGCCGCCGCGATCCGCTTCCAGATGCGCTATTCGGTGCCCCTGTTCGCCTACGGCGCGGGGCTGTGGAGCAAGGAAGACACGACCCGTCAGCGTGATCCCAAAGGCATCGGCCTGCCGCAATTGAGCTGGCGCACGGTGGCGGTGGATGGACGGCCTTATGTGGAAGTGCGCAATCAGGGCGCGGTACATGCGCGCTTGACCGATGTTGCGCTCAAGCAGGGCGGGCAGAGCAAGCCGCTGGCGGAAGGGCTGTTGGGTTATGTGTTGCCCGGCGCGGTGATGCGCTGGCCGGCGCCGGGACCTGTGGCGGGGGAACTGGCGGGACGGATCAATGGCGCAGCACAAGTGCAGAGCATCGCTCCGGCGAAGTAGCGATGGCGGCCTGCGGGCCGGGTAGTGCGGGGCCGCCAGGCAAGCGATTGGCCGGCGGGCAACAGCGGTTTCAGGAGGAACCAGTCCATTGACGGACGAAACACGCTAATGAGTCCGGGATGGGCTCGCCGTATTCAGCGTCCGTTGTGGCTTGTCACCGGCGCGTGTTGCCTGATGTTCATTCATCCATCCGGGGCCGGCGAACTGCCGCCGCCTCCCAGCGGCATGGAGGCCGTCAGCGATGCTCAGTTGTTTCTGGAACTGGTGGTCAACCAGATGAATACCGGTCGGGTGGTGGCGGTGGAGCAGCGCGGCGGGCGGTTGTTCCTGCCGGCCAGTGTGTTGCGTGACACCGGTATGAAACTGCCCGAGAGTGCGGGGGCTGAAGTCGATCTCGATGGTCTGCCGGGGCTGCACAGCGACTACGACAGCGTCAGCCAGCGACTGCTGCTCGACGTGCCGCCGGACTGGCTGCCGGAGCAATTCATCGGTAACCGTCAGGTCTACCCGCGGACCCCGGCGCTGAGCAGTTTCGGCGCGTTGTTCAACTATGACCTGTACCTCAACGACACCGATGACGCCGGGACTTATCTGGCGGCATGGAACGAGGTGCGGGTGTTCGACAGTTGGGGCACGCTGTCCAACACCGGGCAGTACCGGCGCACCTTGTCGGGGGATTCGGTCAGCACGCTGAGCAACGGGTATCTGCGCTACGACACCACATGGCGCTTCTCCGATGATGAGCGGATGCTGACCTACGAGGCGGGGGACGTGGTCAGCGGCGCCTTGCCGTGGAGCAGCTCGGTGCGTCTGGGCGGCGTGCAGTTCTCCCGGGATTTTGCGGTGCGCCCGGACCTGGTGACTTATCCGCTGCCGCAGTTCGCCGGTGAAGCGGCGGTGCCGTCCTCGGTGGACCTGTTCATCAATGGCTACAAGTCCAGCAGCACCGATTTGCAGCCGGGGCCGTACACGCTGACCAACATTCCGTTCATCAACGGTGCGGGCGAAGCCGTGGTGGTGACCACCGATGCGCTGGGTCGGCAAGTGTCGACCACCGTGCCTTTTTATGTCACCAGCAGCCTGTTGCAAAAGGGCTTGAGCGATTTCTCGGTCAGCGCCGGTACGCTGCGACGTGATTACGGGTTGAAGGATTTCAGCTACGGGCCGGGCGTGACGTCGGGCAGCCTGCGTTATGGCATCAGCGACAGCTTCACGTTGGAAAGCCACGCCGAAGCGGCCGATTCACTGACCCTCGGCGGGCTCGGTGGCAATCTGCGGCTGGGCAATTTCGGGGTCCTCAACAGTGCGATCAGCCAGAGCCGTTTTGACGGTGACGGTGGTCAGCAACTCAGTCTCGGTTATCAGTACAGCGCTCAACGTTTCAGCTTTTCCTGGCAACGGTTGCAACGCCGCGACCAGTACGCCGACCTCACGGTGGTCGACAGTCCTTACACCAGCCTCAGCAAGCGTAGCGAGCAGGCGACCCTGAGCCTGAACCTTGAGCGCTGGGGCAGTCTGGGTGTCGGCTACTTCGATATTCGGGCGGCGGACGAAACCCGCACGCGGTTGCTCAACCTGAGCTGGAGCAAGCCGTTATGGCACAACAGCAGTTTCTACCTGTCGGCCAACCGCGAAATCGGTGATGCCAACTGGGCGGTACAGGCGCAACTGGTGATCCCGTTCGATCTGCGCGGCAGCCTGGCCATCAGCAGCGAGCGCAGCAAGACCGGGCAGACGCAACAACGCGTCAACTACAGCCGTGCCGTGCCGTCCCAGGGCGGGGTAGGTTTCAATCTCGGTTATGCCAACGGCGACGGGCCTGATTACCGTCAGGCCGATGTGACCTGGCGTCTGCAATCGGTGCAGTTGCAGGCCGGTGTCTACGGCACCTCGGATGCGGAAACCCGCTGGGCCGATGCCAGCGGATCGCTAGTGTGGATGGATCATCAAGTGTTTGCGGCCAACCGCATCGACGATGCCTTCGTGGTGGTCAGTACCGATGGTTATGCGGATGTTCCGGTGCGTTACGAGAACCAGCAGGTCGGTCAGACGGATCGCAACGGCCACTTGCTGGTGCCGTGGAGCAGTGCCTACTACCGCGGCAAATACGAAATCGATCCGTTGAACCTGCCGGCCAACGTGCGCAGCCCGAATGTCGAACAGCGGATTGCCGTGCGCCGTGGCAGCGGTTATCTGCTGGAATTTCCGCTGAGCCGGGTGATTGCCGCGAGCATCGTGCTGGTGGATGCGCAGCAACAGGAACTGCCGCTGGGCAGTGGCGTGCTGCATGAGGAGAGTGGCACGCGCACGGTGGTGGGCTGGGACGGGCTGGTCTATCTGGAAAACCTGCGAGCACAGAACTCATTAAGGGTGACCCTGGCGGATGGCAAGACCTGTCAGGCGCAGTTCAATGTGGATCTGCAACAGGATCAGGTGCCGCTGATCGGGCCGCTGGTGTGCCAATGACGTGGGTTCGGCTCTGCCTGTGGCTGGTGCTGACGTTGCCGGGGGCGGCGCAGGCGCTGTGTTCGGTGGTCACGACCACACCGGCCGCGTTCGGCACGATCAGTTCGATTGCAGTTCGCACGACCTCGCAACCCAGTTCCACGCTGAACGGTGGTTTGAGCTGTACGGGCTCGCTACTGTCCTTGTTAAGCACCAGCGACCACTTCTGGGCCACGGTGACTTCGACCCAGAGTGGTTTGCTCGGGCCGACCGGCGACGTCATCGGCTACACGATCTACGCCAACAACAGCACCAGCTACCCGCTGACCCGCGGCACGGCCTACGACTTCGCCCGCAACGGCATCATCGATGCGCTCGGATTGCTCGGTGGTACGGTGCCGAAAACCGTGCCGCTGTACTTCGGCACCACCATCGGCAGCAACGTAGCAGCCGGGGTGTATACCGAAACCCTGAGCATTTTCTGGAACTGGAACTACTGCTCCGGGATTGGCATCGGCTCGGTGTGTCTGGGGCGCGATATCGGTAGCGGCACCACGACGCTGACGGTGAACCTGACCGTGGCCAACGATTGCACCATCACTGCGCCCAACATCGCCTTCGGCAGCGCCCCGGTGATCAGTGCGTTTACCCCGGTGACCGGTCAGACCATCAACCTGGCCTGCACCAAGGGCAGCGCCTATACCGTGGGTTTGAACGACGGACAGAACGCGGTCAGTGTCGGCGGTCGACGACGAATGATTTCCGGCAGCAATTACCTGGCCTACGACGTTTTCAAAAGCGCCGGCACCACTCGCTGGGGCAGTGTCGGTGCGGAGCGACGGGCCAGCAGCGATGCCGAGGTCAATCCTGGCAATGGTTTGGGCACCGGCAGCCAGATCTTCAACTACAACGCGAAGATCTACACCGATCAGACCACGCCGCCCGCCGGCACCTATCTGGACAACGTGGTACTGGATGTCGGCTTCTGATCCGATCAGAAGCGCACGGTCTGCTTGAGGAGCTGCGCTGCCGGAGTGTCGGTCGGGCTGACCATCGCGTAGTTGTAACCTTCGCCGGACCAGTATTCGGCCTGTAAATCCCCGTCGAGTCGGCTACCGCGTGGCAGGAAGGTGTTTTTCGGCCCGGGCGGGCGCACGTAGAAACTCACTTTGTGCCCGGCGCGATCCTCATACATCACCATCGCCGCCGGACCTTCTTCGGTGCTCAGCAGGCGTCCGCTGACCGGCCGGAAACCCGCCGCCGTCAGGTCCGGCAGGCGGTTGGCCTGGGTGAAGTAACGGTCGAGCCAGCGCTGCATGTCACCTTCGCCGCCGACCTTGTAGTCCGCCGGCAGAATCCCTTGCTGGGCGATCAAACGGTACGCCTGCAAGGCATCGGTCATGGGCGCAACCGTGCGCACAAAGGTCATTTCCCGGGCTTGCCAGCCACTGATACCGCCGATGCTGACCGCTATCAGCAACACGGCTGCGCTGGCCAATTGTCGGCGTGATCGATGCTTGAGCCGTTGGCGGATCAGTGCCGGATCGAGGTCTGGATTCGCCGGCTGTTGCAGGGCGCCACCGAGGGCGGCGCGCAGGTGCTGGGCATCCTGTTGCCAGGCGCGGATCAACGCAGCGTCGTCGGGGTGGCTGGCCAGCCAGTTTTCCAGCACACGCCGGTCGGCGTCGCTGAGCTGGTGGTCGATGTAGGCGTGCAAATCACGCTCGCTGGGGGGCAGGCTGATCATTTGAGTATCCGCAAGGAAGGGCTGCTGATTTCGCCGTCGCTGAGCTGGCGCAGAGCCTGGCGGGCGCGGGACAGGCGCGACATCACGGTGCCGGTGGGGACGTCGAGGATCTCGGCGACCTCCTTATAGGTCAAGCCTTCCACCGACACCATCAACAGCAGGGCGCGTTGCTCGGTGGGCAGGCGATCGAAGGCTTGCAGGGTCGATTGGGCAATCACGGTGCGTTCTACTGAGGGTTCGGCGTCATCGCGGCCGGTGAAGAATTCGAGCATCCGCGCGTAGCGCCGAGAGCGTCGGTGCGCATCAAGGAACTGGCGATACAGAATCGAAAACAGCCACGCGCGCAGATCGCCCTCGGTGCGTTTGTCACCCCAACTGGACAGGGCGCGCTCCAGACTGGCCTGCACCAGGTCATCGGCGCTGCTGCTGTTGCGCGTCAACGACACGGCAAAGCGCCGCAATCTGGGAATGATTTCTCTCAGTTGTTCGTCGAATTCGCTCATGAAGTTCTGCTAGTCACTACGCTGTGGACTAGGAAGACGCCCGGCATTCGAGGTTATTCCACGCTCGGAAAAATAAATACCGGGCCGTGGAATAAATCCTGATGGCGTGCGTCTTGCTGATTCTTCCTACTTGTGGCCGATGGCCCTGGAGTCTTTCATGGTTGATCGCAGCTCACCGCCCGGCGGGCCACAACGCCCGCCACTGAGTGCCGCGAGCCTGGTGTTGCGTCTTGGCGGTATCGCCGTGGTGGTCGCAGCAGTGGCCGGGGCGTTTGCCTATGTTCATGGCTCGTTTGACCCACAACGCCTGACGCCAAAAGCGTTGGTTGATGTGCTGGAAAAGAACAACGGCGTGCATCCCGGGTTTCGCCGCAACCACGCCAAGGGCGTGTGCGTGATCGGACATTTCGAGAGCAGCGGTGAAGCGCGGCCGTTCTCCGTTGCGCAGGTGTTCAACGAGCCACGCACGCCGGTGGTCGGGCGATTTGCGTTGCCGGCGGGCAGTCCTTATGCACCGGACAGCGCCGTACCGATTCGCAGCCTGGCGCTGCGTTTCACTCAGGCCAACGGCCAGCAGTGGCGTACCGGGATGAACAGCATGCCGGTGTTCCCGGTCGGCACGCCTGAGGCGTTCTATCAATTGCAGCAGGCGCAATCGCCGGATCCGGCGACGGGCAAACCGGACCCGAGCAAGGTCCCGGCGTTCTTTGCCTCGCACCCGGAAGCCGTACCGTTCCTGACCTGGATAAAGGGGGCCAAACCTTCGGCCAGCTATGTCACGGAAACCTACAACAGCGTCAACGCGTTCTATCTGGTCGATGCCAGTGGCAAGAAGCAAGCCGTGCGCTGGAGCATGACGCCATTGGCGCAGGATCCCGCCGGGGCCACGGCGCCGGAGGGCAGCGACTTTCTGGAGAAGGATCTGGTGCAACACCTGGCCGAAGGACCGCTGCGTTTTCAGTTGAACATCACCCTGGCCAACGCCGACGATCCGGTGAACGACGCGAGCAAGGCCTGGCCTGGCGGTCGCAAAGTGCTGAACGCCGGCACCCTGGTGCTGGAAAAGACTCAGCCGCAGCTCAGCGGCGAATGCCGTGACATCAACTACGACCCACTGGTCCTGCCCGCCGGGATTGAAGGTTCCGACGACCCGCTGCTCGCCGCTCGTTCAGCCGGTTACGCCGATTCCTACCTGCGTCGCACCAGCGAAGTCAGCCAACTGCCCGCCGCCAAACAGGAGGCTCGCCCATGAGAACGCCACCGACGCATTTCAATCCGCTGGCGCGACTGCTGCACTGGCTGATGGCGCTGATGATCATCGCCATGCTGTTTATCGGCGCCGGTATGGTGACCTCGGTATCGGCGCGGCATGAATGGCTGATCAACCTGCACAAACCGCTTGGCATTGCGATTCTGTTGCTGGTGATCGTGCGCATTCTGGTGCGACTGGGCACGCGTCAGCCGCCGCTGCCGGAGGACTTGCCGGGTTGGCAGGTGATGGCGGCCAAGGCGTCGCATGTGTTGTTGTACGCGCTGATGCTGGTGTTGCCGCTGCTGGGTTGGGCGATGATCAGCGCGGCGGGGGATCCGGTGATGCTTGGCCATTCGTTGCAATTGCCGTCGATCCTGCCGGCGGATGCCCAGGTGTTTGCGCTGTTGCGCAAGGCACACGGTTATCTGGCGTATCTGTTGTTTCTGACCGTGTTGCTGCACCTGGCGGCGGCGCTGTTCCATGGTTGGGTGCGCCGTGACGAGGTGCTCGACAGCATGCTGCGGGGACGGAGTCGCGACTGACCACGGACGTTAATCTGGCGTGGCGAGGGAGCAAGTCTGCTCGCCACGTTTTTGCGGTGCCAGCGTTCGCCACCAGTACAACAACGCGACCATGTTGATTCCGGCACCCAACCAGCAGACACCCGGCCATCCTGCCCAGGCGTACATGGCGGTCGATGCAATTGAGCCCACGGCGCTACCAATCGAGTAAAACAGCATGTAGCCGGCGGTCAGTCGGCTCTGTGCCTGCGGGCGGACGCTGTAGATCATGCTCTGGCTGGTGACGTGCACAGCTTGCAGGCCCAGATCCAAAGTGATCACGCCTAGCAGCAGCGCCCACAACGAGGATTGGGTAAAGGCAATCGGCAGCCATGAGCCGAGCATCAGCAGCAAGGACAGGCCGCTGACCCATTGGCCGAACCCTCTATCCGCCAAGCGCCCAGCTCTTGCAGCCGCCAGTGCGCCAGCCGCGCCGGCCAGTCCGAACAATCCGATTTCACTGTGGGAAAGCGACAGCGGCGGGGCGGCGAGCGGTAGCACCATCGGCGTCCACAGGACCATGGCGCTGGCGAAGGTCAGCAAGGCCAGAATCGCCCGTTGTCGCAGTACCGGTTCCTCTTGGAATAACCGGAACACCGAGGCGATCAGCACTGTATAGGATGTTGCCGGTTGCGGGCTCTCGTCCTTGGGCAGCACGCGAAACAGTAGCAACGCCATGACCAGCGTCAGCCCTGCGGATAACAGATAAATCGCCCGCCAACCGGCCAGATCCGCCATCCCGCCAGCCACAGTGCGCGCGAGCAAAATGCCGACCACGATGCCGCTGGTGATGACGCCGACGACGTGTCCGCGTTGCGCCGGGATGGCCAGGGTTGCGGCATAGGCCACCAGCACTTGAGTGACGACGGCGAGCAGACCGGTCAGGGTCATGCCGATCAGCAGCCAGGTGCTGCTGGTTGCCAGCGCGATCATCAGCAATGCCGCGGCGGACAACAGGGTTTGCGTGACAATCAAGCGCCGACGGTTGAGCAGATCGCCGAGCGGCACGAGCAGTATCAGCCCGACGCCGTAGCCGACCTGGGTCAGCGTGATGACGATGCCGATACTGGCGGGCGACAGGTTGAACGCTGCGGCCATGGCATCCAACAGCGGTTGAGCGTAATACACGTTACCCACCGCCAGACCGCAGGCAATGGCGAACAGCAACACCACGCCGCTGCCGAGTGTTTGAGCTTTCATGTCCCGGTTCCTTTTCAGGTTTTAAATTAAAACTGGATTGACGGTAAGTAATCTGGTTTTGTTTTGCAACCTGATTGGGTAAAAGTGCAGCGCAAAAAAAAGATCGCAGACACGCTGCGATCTTTCATGTGGCGAAAAACAGGGGGGATCAGCGCAGGGTGTCGACCATGTCGGCGATGGTGGTCAGCACGTCTTTGCCCAATTGTTTCGAGCGTTGGCCCGACCAGCCGGTGAGCGGGTTCGGTGCGTCATCATGATCCTTGAACGGCATTTCCAGGGTCAGCGACAGGCAGTCGAATTTCTGGCCGACGCTGTTGCACGCCAGGGTCATGTTGGCCTGACCCGGTTCGTCGCGGGTGTAGCCGTACTTGGTCTGGAAGTCTTTGGTGGTGTGTTTCAGGTGGCTGCGGAAGTGTTCTTCGAGTTTCTCGATCCGCGGGGTGTAGCCCGGATTTCCTTCGCAGCCGGCAGTGAACACGTGGGGGATTTCTTCATCGCCGTGTACGTCGAGGAACAGATCGACGCCGTACTTTTCCATTTGCTGCTGTACGAAAAGGACTTCAGGGCTGACTTCCTGACTGGCGTTCTGCCAGGCGCGGTTCAGGTCCTGCCCGATGGCGTTGGTGCGCAGGTGGCCGTGGAAGGCACCGTCCGGGTTCATGTTCGGCACCAGGTACAGATCGGCACTTTCCAGCAGTTTGTTCAGCACTGGATCGTTGTGATGCTCCAGACGTTCGATCACGCCTTCCATGAACCACTCGGCCATGTGCTCGCCCGGGTGTTGCTGGGCGATGATCCAGATCTTGCGTCGACCTTCAGCGCCAGTGCCTTTGCGCAGCAGTTGAATATCACGGCCTTCGACGCTTTTGCCAGTGGCCAGCAGCTCGGTGCCGGCCTTGGTCAGCGCTTGCTCGATCAGCCAGTCATGACGGCCACGGCTGTAGGGTTCGAAGTAGGCGAACCAGGCGTGAGTCTGCTCGGCTTCAAGGCAGAAGCGCAGGCTGTCGCCTTCGAATTGGGTCGGAATGCGGAACCAGTTGACGTGGTCGTAGGAAGCGACGGCCTGATAGCCGGTCCAGGCCTTGTTGTAGGAGGACTGGCTGGCGTTGACCAGGCGGAACCAGTGTTCCTGATGAACATGCAGGCCGCTGGCCTTGAAGTGGAACCACTGGAAGTGGGCGCTGCGGGTATCTGGCCGAATCGCCAGAACCGGGCTGAGCGGGTTGCTGATGTCGATGACTTGGATGTTGCCGCTGTCGAAGTTGGCGCTGATGTCGAACGAAGATTTGGCCACGGTCATAATCGGTTCCTGAATATGATTTTTATGGCGGCTACTTTACACGCAAGACAGGGGTGAAACCGAGGGAAATTGCGGGGTGTGGCGGGGGGCGTCCTCCATGACGCGGATGCAGCTTAGTGGCTGTGCGATTGATTCTCAAGTGCTAATTGGCATTACTTTTCCCTAACGCGGGCGGGGTTCTCTTGCCAAGCGATATTCTTTTGATATTATCCGCGCCATCGAATTTGCGGCACCCAAAGACTTCATTAGCCTGAAGCCACAAGCCAGAAAACTGGCAAAAAAAAGACCCGGCAAAAAGCCGGGTCAAAAACCGTGATTAGCCTGATGAGGAGATAGTCCAGAAGACCGACCTAAGGTCTCTGGTCCATCGACTGATCTCGCGACCAGTTGCTTGCAATAATAATCATTATCATTTGCAAGTCAAACGTTTTTATCTGCGCGATTGGAAAATTCTTTCCCGTCCGTCTTCAGCGAACACCGCCATCGAGCGAGTGATCGACCATCGCTCGTGCCATGTCCACCATGTGCACGACCGAAAAAGCCAAATCCCGACTGACACCCTGCAAGCCGTCTGCTGCCTTGAATGCCGTGGCCGCTGCACATCGCAGCAAATCCGAGGCGTGGACCAGGGATTCTTCGCCACTCAGGTTGCTGTTCACGCCGAAAAAGCGTTCCTCCACATCCGGTTCTGACACAGCCGGTTTCAAGTAATAGTCCAATGCCCGCTGCGCAGCGGCGCAACCTTGCGCAGACGTGAAGGTGGTGTCCATTTGCAGGTCGGGCAGGTCTTTGCTGGTGATGTTCATGGTGAAAGGTCACTCCTTGGTCGATTCAAATCCGTGATCCAAGAATAGTACCTAGAGTATTTGTGACCAGAATTTAAATACTACAATATGTGTTTTGATGGCCCGGGATGGGCACGTATGGTGCCGCACATGGATAAATGGATTGAGTTGGTCAAGGCCAAAATGAGTGAACTCAATGTCACTCAAGTCGAACTCGGCGAGCGCGTCGGCATGTCTCAGGGCGGTATCGGCCATTGGCTGAACAAACGCCGTGAGCCCGGCATCACGCAGATGAACCGCGTGCTGAAAGCGCTGGGCATGGAGTTTCTCGAAGTCGCGGTAGTGATCCGCGAACCGCAAGTCGACAAGGACGACGAAATGCCTCTGGCGCAGAAGTACAACCCTTACTTCCGCTATCCGGTCAGCGACTGGAAAACCCCGATCGAGGCCCGTGAAAGCCAACCAGCGTATTCGAGCGGCAAGGACAAGCGACGTTTCGAACTGACGGATTACCATGCCCGAGGCCCGGCGTTCTGGCTCACGGTAATGGGCAACTCGATGACCGCACCAACCGGGCAGAGCATCGGCGAGGGCATGCTGATCCTGGTGGATCCGGCGGTGGAGGCGGAGCCCGGCAAACTGGTGATCGCCCAGTGGCAGGACAGTGACGAGGCAGTTTTCCGCAAACTGATCGAAGAGGGCGGCCAGCGTTACCTGATGCCGCTCAATCCGACCTGGCCGAAAGCCGTGTTTACCGACGAGTGCCGAATTATCGGTGTCGTGGTTCAGGCATCGGCCAAGTACTAGTCAGATCGATCCTCGCAATGCGTAGGATCGATCCACCTTTCAAGCTTCTTCCAGCTCGACCAGCGCGCTGCCTTCGCTGACCATTTCACCTTCCTGGCAATACAGCGCCTTGATCACACCGGCATGGGGGGCGCGGATGCTGTGCTCCATCTTCATCGCTTCCAGCACCACCAGTTGAGCGCCGGCTTCAACCGTTTGCCCAGCCTCCACCAGCACCCGTACGATGCTGCCGTTCATCGGCGCAGTCAGACCGCCCTGATGGCTGTGACTGGCTTCGACAGCGCTGATCGGGTCGTACGTTTCAATGCGTCGCAGCTCGCCGTCCCATTGCAGG
This sequence comes from Pseudomonas allokribbensis, assembly GCF_014863605.1. Classification (NCBI taxonomy): domain Bacteria; kingdom Pseudomonadati; phylum Pseudomonadota; class Gammaproteobacteria; order Pseudomonadales; family Pseudomonadaceae; genus Pseudomonas; species Pseudomonas allokribbensis. The sequence goes on along the minus strand of NZ_CP062252.1, from coordinate 4,245,950 downwards.
TACAGCGCGTTATCGCGACGAATTGCCCGGAGCTGGCGACGCAAACCATCGCGCTCGATCACCAGTTGCTCGCCGATCAATTTTGCATTGCCGCCAGCACCGAGCGTGAGCGCCCGATCCTGCCCCTCGCAACTCAAATGCAGAGTGATTTCACGTGGCAACCCCGCGCGCAAGCCGCTGTGAAGCGCCCAAGGTGAGGCCGGATCATCTTCCCGAGTCATCCCCGGCAAACTCTGTGCAAAAGCCTGCGCCGCCGCATCCCAGAATTCATCGCTCAGCGCAGCAGGCGCTGGCAGCAACTGCTCCTGATAGCGCGGAATGAACCCGGTATCCAGCTCCGCCGCCGCAAACGCCGGATGACCGATAATTCGACGCAGGAAGTTGATGTTGGTCTTCAACCCGCCAATCGCGAACTCATCGAGCATGCTCAGCAATCGCAACCGCGCCTGTTCACGATCCTCGCCCCAGGCAATCAGCTTGCCGAGCATCGGGTCATAAAACGGCGAAATCTCATCGCCTTCCTCAACGCCCGCATCAACACGGCGCCCCGGCCCAACGGTGGATTCGCGATACAGATCGAGGCGTCCGGTCGCCGGCAGGAAATCGTTCGACGGATCTTCCGCATACAGCCGCACTTCAATCGCATGCCCGTTCAGCGGCACCTGATCCTGAGTGATCGGCAACGCTTCGCCACGAGCAACGCGAATCTGCCACGCCACCAGATCGAGCCCGGTGATGGCCTCGGTGACCGGGTGTTCGACCTGCAGCCGCGTGTTCATCTCCATGAAGAAAAACTCGCCGCGAGCGTCCAGCAGAAACTCCACCGTGCCAGCGCCGACATAACCGATGGCCTGCGCCGAACGCACCGCCGCTTCGCCCATGGCCCGGCGCAACTCCGGGCTCAGCCCCGGTGCCGGTGCCTCCTCAACGACCTTCTGGTGTCTGCGCTGAATCGAGCAGTCGCGCTCATTCAAATACAGGCAATTACCATGCTGATCGGCGAACACCTGGATTTCCACGTGGCGCGGCTTGAGCAGGTATTTCTCCACGAGCATCCGCGAATCGCCGAACGACGACTGCGCTTCACGCTGGGCCGAGGCCAGCGCTTCAGCCAACTGGCTGACGTCTTCAACGACCTTCATGCCCTTGCCACCACCGCCGGCAGTGGCCTTGAGCAGTACTGGATAGCCAATGCGCTCGCAAGCATCGCGGAAGGTGTCCAGATCCTGGGCCTCACCGTGATAACCCGGCACCAGCGGCACGCCGGCCGTTTCCATCAGAGCCTTGGCGGCGGATTTGCTGCCCATCGCATCAATGGCCGAGGCCGGCGGGCCGAGGAAGATCAGGCCCGCCGCTTCGATGGCGCGGGCAAACCCGGCGTTTTCCGAAAGAAAACCATAACCCGGATGAATCGCATGGGCGCCGCTGGCCTTGGCCGCCGCGATCAGTTTGTCGATTTGCAGATAACTGTCGGCCGCTTTGCTGCCGCCCAGATCGACGCGGATATCCGCTTCACGGCTGTGCCGCGCTTCACGGTCGGTGGCGCTGTGCACGGCCACGGTGGTCAGGCCCAGTGCCTTGGCGGTGCGCATCACCCGGCAAGCGATTTCGCCACGGTTGGCCACCAGCAGGGTGGTGAGAACAGGTGCGCTCATCAACGCGGCTCCTTGGTGGTGGTTGCGGCTTGCCAGCTCGGTAGGCGTTTCTGCAAAAAGGCCCGCAAGCCTTCCTGGCCTTCCGGGCTGACGCGGATGCGGGCGATGGCGTTTTCGGTGTAGCGACGCAGGGCCGGGGTCAGGGCGCCGTTGCCGACTTCACGCAGCAGATCCTTGCTGGCACGCATGGCGGCGGGGCTGTTGAGCAGCAGGTTGTCGACCCATTGTTCGACTTTCTGTTCAAGCTCGGCCGCCGGATAACTTTCGGAGAGCAATCCAATTTCACGCGCCCGTTGGCCGCCAAAACGCTCGGCCGTCAGCGCATAACGCCGGGCCGCGCGTTCGCCGATGGCTTGCACCACGAACGGGCTGATCACCGCCGGCGCCAGACCGATTCGCACTTCTGACAGACAGAACTGCGCGTCATCGGAACCAATCGCCATGTCGCAGCAACTGATCAGACCCAGCGCACCGCCGAACGCCGCGCCTTGCACCACGGCCACGGTCGGGATTTTCAGTTTGGCGAGGTTGTACATCAGCTCCGCCAGTTCCCGGGCGTCGTCGAGGTTGGTGTGGTAATCGAGTTCGGCCGATTGCTGCATCCAGGCCAGATCGGCGCCGGCGCTGAAGTGCTTGCCGCGTCCGCGTACCAGCAAAAAGCGCAGGCTGGCATCGCTGGCGACCTTGTCCAGCGCCAGGATCAGTTCGCGGATCATCTCGGCGTTGAACGCGTTGTTCTTTTCTTCGCGGCTCAGCCACAGGGTTGCGAAACCCCGTGGATCGCTCTGCAATTCGAGGGTGTTGAAGTCGCTCATGAGGTTCTCCCGATCACATCCGGAACACGCCGAAGCGGCTCGGTTCGATAGGCGCGTTCAACGACGCGGACAAGGCCAGGGCCAGTACATCGCGGGTCTGCGCCGGGTCGATGACGCCGTCGTCCCACAGCCGTGCGCTGGAGTAGTAGGGGTGACCCTGTTCTTCGTACTGGTCGAGAATCGGTTGCTTGATCTCGCTTTCCTGCTCGGCGCTGAACGCCTGGCCGCTGCGTTCGGCCTGCTCGCGCTTGACCTGAACCAGCACGCCGGCCGCCTGTTCGGCGCCCATCACGCCGATCCGCGCGTTCGGCCACATCCACAGGAAGCGCGGATCGTAGGCCCGCCCGCACATGCCGTAGTTACCGGCGCCGAAGCTGCCGCCGATGATCACGGTGAATTTCGGCACCTTGGCGCATGCCACGGCGGTCACCAGTTTCGCGCCGTGTTTGGCGATGCCGCCGGCCTCGTATTTCTGGCCGACCATGAAGCCTGTGATGTTCTGCAGGAACAACAGCGGGATGCCGCGTTGGCAGGCCAGTTCGATGAAGTGCGCGCCTTTTTGCGCGGCTTCGGCGAACAGGATGCCATTGTTGGCGAGGATCGCGATCGGGTAGCCGTGCAGATGGGCGAAACCGCACACCAGCGTGGTTCCGAACAGCGCCTTGAATTCATCGAACACCGAACCGTCGACCAGTCGCGCAATCACTTCGCGCACATCGAACGGCTGTTTGGCGTCCGCCGACACCACACCGTACAACTCGTCGCTGGCGTACAGCGGCGCAATCGGCGCGCGCTGCTGCACTTCGCCGAGCTTGCGCCAGTTGAGGTTGGCGACGCTGCGGCGGGCGAGGGCGAGGGCGTGCTCATCGCTTTCGGCGTAGTGGTCGGCGACCCCGGAAATCTTGCAATGCACATCGGCCCCGCCGAGGTCTTCGGCGCTGACCACTTCACCGGTCGCAGCTTTCACCAAGGGCGGGCCGGCGAGGAAAATCGTCGCCTGATTGCGCACCATGATCGCTTCGTCAGCCATCGCCGGCACGTAAGCGCCGCCGGCGGTGCAGGAACCCATGACCACGGCAATCTGCGGAATGCCCATGGCGCTCATGTTGGCCTGGTTGAAGAAGATTCGCCCGAAGTGTTCGCGATCCGGGAACACTTCGTCCTGACGCGGCAGGTTGGCGCCGCCCGAGTCCACCAGATAGATGCATGGCAGGCGGTTCTGTTGGGCGATGGTCTGGGCGCGCAGGTGTTTCTTCACGGTCAGCGGGTAGTACGAGCCACCTTTCACCGTCGCGTCGTTGGCGACGATCATGCACTCGGCGCCTTCCACGCGGCCGATCCCGGCAATCACGCCAGCGGCGGGCACGTCTTCGCCATACACGGCGTGGGCAGCCAACTGACTGATTTCCAGAAACGGCGAGCCCGGATCGAGCAAGCGGTTGATCCGCTCACGGGGCAGCAGTTTGCCGCGCGAGGTGTGACGTTCCTGGGCTTTCGCGCCTCCGCCCTGTGCCACTTGGGCGAGCAGGGTGTGCAGGGCGTCGACCTGTTCGAGCATCGCCGCGCTGTTGGCGGCGAACTCCGCTGAACGGGGGTTGAGCTGGGTATGCAGGATAGCCATGGACAGCTCCGGTTAGCGGGTTTCGTTGAACAGTTCGCGACCGATCAGCATGCGACGGATCTCACTGGTACCGGCACCGATTTCGTACAGCTTGGCGTCACGCAGCAGACGGCCGGCCGGGAATTCGTTGATGTAACCGTTACCGCCGAGAATCTGGATTGCGTCGAGGGCCATTTGCGTGGCGCGTTCGGCGGTGTAAAGGATCACGCCGGCGGCGTCCTTGCGCGTGGTTTCGTTGCGCTCGCAGGCCTGGGCCACGGCGTAGAGGTAGGCGCGGCTGGCGTTAAGCTGGGTGTACATGTCGGCGACCTTGCCCTGGATCAGCTGGAATTCGCCGATGCTCTGGCCGAACTGCTTGCGGTCGTGGATGTACGGCACGATCAGGTCCATGCACGACTGCATGATCCCGGTCGGGCCACCGGAAAGCACGACGCGCTCGTAATCGAGGCCGCTCATCAGCACTTTCACGCCGCCGTTGAGCACGCCGAGGATGTTTTCTTCCGGCACTTCGACGTCGTCGAAGAACAGCTCGCAAGTGTTGGAACCGCGCATGCCGAGCTTGTCGAACTTGTTGCTGCGGCTGAAGCCTTTCCAGTCGCGCTCGACGATGAACGCGGTGATGCCGTGGGGGCCTTTTTCCAGGTCGGTCTTGGCGTAGATCACGTAAGTGTTGGCGTCGGGACCGTTGGTGATCCAGGTCTTGCTGCCGTTGAGGACGTAGCGGTCGCCGCGTTTTTCGGCGCGCAGTTTCATCGAGACCACGTCGGAACCGGCGTTCGGCTCGCTCATGGCGAGTGCGCCGACGTGTTCGCCGCTGATCAGTTTCGGCAGGTACTTGGATTTCTGTTCGTGGTTACCGTTGCGGTTGATCTGGTTCACGCAGAGATTGGAGTGGGCGCCGTAGGACAAAGCCACGGAAGCGGAGCCGCGGCTGATTTCTTCCATCGCCACGACGTGCGCCAGGTAACCCAGGCCCGCGCCGCCGTACTCTTCCGGTACGGTGATGCCGAGCAGGCCCATGTCACCGAACTTGCGCCACAGATCGGCGGGGAACAGGTTGTCGCTGTCGATCTGCGCGGCGCGCGGAGCGACCTCCTTGGCGACAAAGGACTGAACCTGATCGCGCAGCATGTCGATGGTTTCACCGAGGGCAAAGTTCAGGGATGGGTAGCTCATGGGTCACCTTTTGGCTTTTTTGTAGGGTAGGGAGAAGGGCGTTTCAGTTCTCACCTTTACGTTAACGTAAGCCTGTGACGAATGGCTGTCAATCACCCTTTACGTTAACGTCAACTTGAGCGAGAGTAGGGCCAGTTCTGAATGGTCGGAGCTCATATGGCTCCGGTCCAACACCCACTAATAAAGACAATAGGGGTCGTCATGGATCAACCCAGTGCAAACCCGCAGCGCAGCTACACCCGTGGTTCCCAGGACAAAGCCTTGCTGGCGATGACCATCGGGCAGAAGTTCGACGAGACCGTCGTGCAGTACCCGGACGGTGAGGCGCTGGTGGTGCGCCATCAGCAGCAGCGTTACACCTGGCGGCAACTGGCCGACGCGGTGGACGTGCATGCCAGAGCCCTGCTGGCGTTGGGTTTGCAGGCCGGCGACAGGCTCGGCATCTGGGCACCGAACTGCGCGCAGTGGTGCATCACTCAGTTCGCCACCGCGAAGATCGGCGTGATCCTGGTCAACATCAACCCGGCCTACCGCAGTTCCGAATTGGAATACGTGCTCAAGCAATCCGGTTGCCAATGGCTGGTCTGTGCGGGTGCCTTCAAATCTTCGAACTATCACGGCATGTTGCAAGGCTTGCTGCCGGAGCTGGCCGAGCAATCCATCGGCGAACTGCGCAGTGAGCGCCTGCCGGAGCTGCGCGGCTTGATTAGCCTCGATCCCCAGCCGCCTTCGGGTTTTCTCCCATGGTCGCAACTGGCAGATCTGGCCGCCAGTGTCTCTCCAGAACAATTGCGTGAACGCAGCGACAGCCTGCACTTCGATCAACCGGTCAACATCCAGTACACCTCCGGCACCACCGGTTTCCCCAAGGGCGCGACCCTCAGTCACTACAACATCCTCAACAACGGTTACATGGTCGGCGAAAGCCTCGGCCTGACCGCCGCCGATCGCCTGGTGATCCCGGTCCCGCTGTATCACTGCTTCGGCATGGTCATGGGCAACCTCGGCTGCATCACCCACGGCAGCACGATGATTTACCCCAACGATGCCTTCGATCCGCTGCTGACCCTCAGTACCGTGGCCGAAGAAAAGGCCACCGGGCTGTACGGCGTGCCAACCATGTTCATCGCCATGCTCGATCAGCCGCAGCGCGCCGAGTTCGACCTGTCGACCCTGCGCACCGGAATCATGGCCGGCGCCACCTGCCCGATCGAGGTGATGCGACGGGTCATCAGCGAAATGCACATGAGCGAAGTGCAGATCGCCTACGGCATGACCGAAACCAGCCCCGTGTCCCTGCAGACCGGGCCATCCGACGAACTGGAACTGCGCGTGACCACCGTCGGCCGCACTCAGCCGCAACTCGAAAGCAAAATCATCGACGAGGCCGGCAACCCGGTACCGCGCGGCACCATCGGCGAACTGTGCACCCGTGGCTATAGCGTGATGCTCGGCTACTGGAACAACCCGAATGCCACCGCCGAAGCCATCGACGCGGCAGGCTGGATGCACACCGGCGACCTGGCGAGCATGAACGACGAGGGTTACGTCTGCATCGCCGGCCGCAACAAGGACATGATCATCCGTGGCGGCGAGAACATTTACCCGCGTGAACTGGAAGAGTTCTTCTTCACCCATCCAGCGGTGGCGGACGTGCAGGTGATCGGCATTCCCTGCTCGCGTTACGGTGAGGAAATCGTCGCCTGGATCAAATTCCATCCTGGCCACAGCGCGACCGAACAAGAGCTGCAAGCGTGGTGCAAGGAACGCATCGCCCACTTCAAGACGCCGCGTCATTTCAAGTTCGTCGAGGAGTTTCCGATGACGGTAACGGGCAAGATCCAGAAGTTCCGGATGCGTGAGATCAGTATCGAGGAGTTGCGCGGTAACGAGGGCTGAGGAAAAGATCTGTGGGGGCGTTGCTCCCACAGTGTCAACTTTCTATATCGATCAGAGCCTTCGAAGCCAGGGCGCGGACCCTGGCTTCGAAAGCATCGCTTATTGCTTTACTTCTACATTTTCCAACGCCTGATTCACCGCTAACTCCCCCAACATAACGACTTGCGCAATGCCCAACAGGGTCTTGCGGTTCGGCCCTTCCAGCAGGCCGGCAAAGTCACCGAGCATGACCGTGGCTGACGCGAGGGATTCGCAGGCGTTGGCCAGCAAGGACTCCGTGTCGGTTTGCGGGTTGACCATGAACATGTCGTTTGGGGTGTAGGGCGTGGCCATGATCTGGGCTGCGGGTGTCAGGTAATAGTCGAGGGCGCGTTCGTCGGCGTCGTGAAGCTTTCTTGAATCGGGAAATTCGTACGGGGATACCGGATCTTCTAACGGTGGAATAACGGTCTGGGACATCAACTGGAACTCCGAAAAGAGTCGCTTGAGGATTTTTATAGACGGCTGCCAGGCAGTGAGGGGACAAGCCCCTCACCGAGGCGGCAACTACCGCGAGACGTGATGGTTATCCAGCACACGATTGACCAACAGCTCACTCAGCATGATGACCTGCTGCAGAATCTGCATCGCCTTGCGCTGCGACGGATCGACGGTGTTGCCGAGATCCCGGGCCATGTCACTGGCCGACGACAGCGTTTCGCAAGCTTCGACCAGCAGCGTTTCGTCATCCATTGTTGGATTGACCAGATAGATCCTGCCCGGCTTGCGCGAGGGCTTGGATGTCTTCTGCGCACCAGGATCGAGGTAATGATTGATCGCTCGCTCGGTGGCCGTTTTTATGTTTTCGGCTTCGAGTGCGGCGTCGTAGGGGATCGGATCTGCATCCGGAGGGTTAGGCGTAATCTTGAACATATATCTAATTCCTGAAATAGGGCCGCGACCGTTCTCTACTAAAAGAAGGGTGGCGGCTGCGCGCAGGTTAGTAGACCGGAGGAATTAGCAAGACCGGCGCGCTCGAGAGCGCCCTGCGCACAACCACCATCAAGTGCAGGACTAGACGTACCTGACTGAATGGGGCTCATGCACTTACTAAGACCATACGGGCTACTAAACCCGACCACTGATGGGCAGTGGCAGGTAAACGATAGAGTCCGAGGTCTAAGCGCACAAGCCGGCGGATTCTGGCGTACGCGTAGGTAACGACGCAAGGCGTTGTAGCCTTTATGGCGTAACAGTTGGTGTAATTTAAACGTGCATGCGGCGTCGTGTTTACACACAGCGAAAGCCATGAAACTTTCGTCTTGTTTTTGATGCATTTGCCGGGTGCATGTGGATGGTTTAGCGCTGCGTCGGGGAGATTTGCAGAGCTTGGACTTGATGGTTGGTTTGGGCTTTTAATCGGATTTAAAGGGATGGTCGAATTCTGAGATGAGAGCAGTCGGCTTGGCTTTGCGAGATGATCTATTGGTGCGCAATGCTAATGTCAGGTTTTATAAAACGTTTAAGACCCGCTGAATGTTGGAGCGCGACTCGACGTGGAGCTAACCCGTGATCGTACGAGATAGAGCTTCTGTAATCGACCAGCTAGACCAAATACTGGAGCAAGAAACGTATGGATTTGGGAAGCCCTGATGCTTACATCAGTTTGATTTCAGGCCTTGTCGGCGCATTGATTGGTGGTGCCTTCACGCTGAAGGGGGCAACCAAAGCCCACGAGCTGGCTTTAAAGAAGGAGCAAGCCGCAGAAAAGGAAAAAATGGTCACTACGCTGATGCTCCTACGCACTGAGATCACTACTGCTTGGACGTTGTTCAAACATGAGTACGCTGACGAGCTATTGGAGCTGAAACCGGAAACACCCTACCTAACGATTTTTCCAATTGGAGCATCGCCGTTTCCGATTTTTGATTCAGCGCCTGAAGCTCTCAACCTCTTACCGGCTGATCTTGCAAAAGATGTCGTGCATTTTTATATGCGCGCGAAGGGTTTGATTGCCATGATCCAGATGAATAATCGCGATTACGAGGAAGCTCTTCAACATGCGCGCTCCCTATTGCTCAATAATCTTGAACATGCGCATAAGCAGAACCTCGAGCTGTCAGATGAACTGCGAGATCAGATTTTTCACGGCGGTGTGGCGTTTATGGCTGCCCACCTAGGTATGGGGGATACGGCGGATGGAATGAGATCCCTTGGCCAAGAGCTAGACCCTGTTGTGCAGCGCGTCACGGCGCAGGTGGATGAGCTATTTTTTCCGCTTTCGGATCAAAAAGGACACAAGAACTGATATCTCTGCCTTCTTTTGATGCAGCTTGACGTGACCAACAAAGAATTAATCCACGTATTTTAGTGCTGGAGATTAGAGATAAAGATCGCGTTGACGACTCACCGCTTGGCTGGCTCGTCGTTGAGCGAGAAGAAAAGGGTGGTCGCAAGATTTTCTTCCATGCCTTCGGACCACCCTATACGCAGCACCTGTTGCCTTGGTTCTTTGATTGCCTGCTGAGCACGATCTAAATCGGATCAAGGCCCACGTCGTCAGGAAACCAGATGGATCGAATTTTGAGTTTCGGAGAGATGCGCTGAGCCATTAATGTCCTAGCGTAATTCAACCTATCCCCCAAATTAGTGCCGAATTGCTGAGTCGTCTTTGAGCACAAACTCCATTCCAATGCCCACGCCTTTCAGCACCTCGGTAACACGATCAATGAAAATCTCGCCCTGCTCGGGAAGTTGGTACAGGCCATTGACGCGAATTTTCGGACTTTTGCCTTTGGCTGGCGGGTAGCTTTCCAGCAGTTCGCCGCTCTCAATGAAGGCGATGTAGGTGTTGATCTTCTCTTGAAGCAACAACAGGTGCTCGCCTTGTTGGGCTTTGTCACCCCATTCGAGATGGTCGGTGATGACAAGTATGACGTTGTCGGGCTCCCACTCGGGTACTGCGATGATGTCGACGACTTTTGTTTCTGTGATGGACATGTCTGCTCCCTCAGAGGGTCGGGTCAGGTCGAATGATGTCGACTCTGGTGGGTGGAATTCTGGTGCCTCCGGTGAAGCCGGGTTTGCCTTTGCCGACGACGGTCGCGCCGGACTTTTCAATTTCTGGAAAGCCGAGTTTCTGGTTGCGGGTGAGCGGCGCTGTTTCTGAAGATTTGCACTCAACGCATGAAATATTGCCTTCGGCATCGCGGCCCATCATATCAATGCGGGTACGGACTCCGCTGTCGGTTTTGACTGTGACCTCACGGGCGGCTTCAGGTTTTGTCTTGCTGAACTCTTCGAAGGACGCTTCTTCAAACGCCTTGCCTTTTTGTTTGTTCTTCTCAAGCTGCGTGCTGAGCACGATGTAGATGGGCTCTAGGCCTGCGTCATCGGGGAACCAGATGATTGCATCCTGGAACTCTGGGGGATGTGCCGGGTTGGCCAGGAGTGTGTCCGACTGTGCTGTCGGTGGATACACCCATACAGGTGGCAGCTGGGGCGCGCCTTCTAGTGCTGGAATACCCAGTACGCCGTCTGGGCTTGTCGCTGGCGTCCAGGTGAGGCCTATGCCGTTGCCTATGTCGGCAACGAATTTCTCTCCGTCCTTTTCTGCTTTGATGACAGGGACATTTTCCCAGTCCTTTTTGCCGCCGGTGTAGAAGCCGTATGCGTTTACGGAGCCATCGGGCAGTGTTTTTACGTTGACGCGTACGCGGGTGCGACCGCTGTCGAGCGTGGCGTATTGATCGTTTTTGTAGAAGGCGCTGTCGGGGGCGATGCTGGTGTTGGGTATTAGCAGCGCGACGGTGCCTACTACTGCACCGGCGGCTAACGTACCAGCGCCCTCTAGCAGATTGAGTGCAAGTGAGCCGCCCAACCGCTGGGTGATGGTGCTGCCGGTTGCGGAACCGCCGACCAGTTGCAGTGGCGTACCTTCGGCGGTAACTGCTGCCGCCGTGCCGAGCACGGCCCATAGGCCGTAGTCAGCCAGTTTTTCGACGGGAACGAACCCAGCTGGGTTGGTGTGGTTGATTTCGCCGTCGGGCAGGTTGCAGCTTTTGGCAAAGACGCAGCCCATGGTTTCGGGCTTTGCGTCTGGTGCTGGCGGGAGGTCTTTGTACTGCGCCCAGTGTTGGGCGTTGATGTCGACGGGTTCGACGCCGGCGTTGCGGTAACCCTTGGGTGGGTTGGGGACGTAGCCACTCAATCCTTGACTCCTTGTCCTGGTCCTTTGAACGGCGTGCAGGGTGACAGGTGGGGGTTTGGGTGGCAATGAGTGGCACTTTGCCCTGTCTGTGAGACTCCGCTCTTCTGAGCTACCTGTGGTTGAAGCCGGGGTCGGGACGGAATGTGATGGGTTGGCCCTGGCTGGTTTAGACGGTCAAGCCTTTGCGTTTGATGGCGGCTTCGGTCAGGGCGATGACCCGGAGGCGGCAGTTGAAGTCGTCGGGTGGGTAGATGGTTTGCCAAATGGGGTCGTTGTGGCGGAAGACTTGGCCATGGAGTTCGCGGTGGCTAGGGCGTTTTTTGCTGTCGAGGATGGCGATGAGCATCCAGTACGGGTGGGTGTGGGTGGTTTGTTCCATGGCGGTTTGCGGCCGGACATGTAGGCGCTTTGCATGTTGGTTTGGTAGATGGTTTTTATTAGGCGGGTTGGGCGGCGCCTTCGCTGTCGACGATGATGGGTTTACCTCACCAGCCTTGGGCTAGCAGGGGCGATTGTAGGTTGTTGGTGAATTGTTTGAGGGTGGGGCCTTGTTGCAGAGCTGTTTCGAGGGCGGTGCGGATGTCGGACAGTAGGTTCGGGTGCGATGCTGGCGGCTTCGATGATTTGGATGCTGGCGTCGTCGGGGGTGGCGGCGACGGCGTTCCGAACCATGGCTTCGAGGCTGTCGGGTAGCCTGGGATGGATCAGGGTTATGTCGCTTTTGGGGGTATGGTTTAGATCAGTCTTGAACAGCCAGACAGCACAAAGGGGAGCCGAAGCTCCCCTTTAATTTTGTCGTCGCGTGCTCTTTTTTATTATTGAGGGGCGGTCTGTTGTTGTTTTTGGCAACCGTGACCCTTTACTGCTGTTTTTGGCGACCCCCATCCGGGGTCAAGAGCAAACGTATTTTTTTGAGCGCTGATCTGCTTTCTCGCCAGGCGATCCAACCGATTCGGGAGCTACCTGAAGGTAGTTTTATTGTTCTCTGCCCGGTTGCGGGTCATTCCGAGGAATACCCTGAAAAGCACACCTTCTCCAAAAAAATCTGTTAGCTGCGTCTCTGCCGTGTTGTTTTTGTTATGTCAGAGTCGGTACGTCTTATTTTTATTGGTTTGCTGCTTTTTATTCTTGTTATGCCATAGAGATAGCAGAAGCCGTGCCAACTTTTTAAAACCCTTGTAAATCAATGGTTTGAGTTTTTTGAAGGATTTTTCCTTCAGGCAAAACCAGACAATTTGTTTCCGTGTTACTCGCCTATGCCCACGTTTCGGACACAGCGGTAACACCTTCGCCCTCACTGTGCGCTACGTGCCTTGGCCACGCGCGAACCGGTCGGGCGACCCAGCACGGCACTGATCTGTTGGCCGGCAGCAATCAAGGCGCCGAGGTCGATACCGGTCTCGATGCCCAGGCCGTTGAGCAGGTACACCACATCCTCGGTGGCGACGTTACCGCTGGCGCCCTTGGCGTACGGGCAGCCGCCGAGGCCGGCGATCGAGCTGTCGAACACCGCAATGCCTTCCAGCAGGCTGGCGTAGATGTTGGCCATGGCCTGGCCGTAGGTGTCGTGGAAGTGGCCGGCGAGTTTCTCTCGCGGCACCTGCTTCGAGACCACTTCGAACAGCCGGCGGGTCGCGCCCGCGGTGCCGGTGCCGATGGTGTCGCCCAGCGACACTTCGTAGCAGCCCATCGCGTACAACTCGCGGGCGACCATGGCGACTTGTTCCGGGGCGACCTCACCTTCATAAGGGCAACCCAACACGCAGGACACGTAACCGCGCACGGTAACGCCGTGCTGTTTCGCCGACTCCATGATCGGCGCGAACCGTGCGAGGCTTTCGCTGATCGAGCAATTGATGTTGCGCTGCGAGAACGCTTCGGACGCAGCCGCAAACACCGCGACTTCCTTGACCCCGGCGGCCAGCGCATCTTCAAAGCCGCGCAGGTTCGGCGCCAGTGCGCCGTAGGTCACGCCGGGCTTGCGCTGGATCTGCGCGAACACGTCGGCGGAACCGGCCATCTGCGGCACCCACTTGGGCGAAACGAAACTACCGACCTCTATATAGCCGAGGCCGGCAGCGCTCAACGCGTCGACCAGTTGCACCTTGTCGGCAACGCTGATGGGTTGGGCTTCGTTCTGCAGGCCGTCACGCGGGCCGACTTCGATCAGGCGTACTTGGGAGGGGAGGGACATGGCGTTGACCTGTTGTAATTGTCGGGAGGCTACTGCGCGACTTGCTGACTCTTGAGCGTCTGCTCCAGCGCCTGCACACAGCGTTCTTCGGCGGTGTCGAGTTCCAGCTTCATCTGTTCGATGTCCAGCAGTTGCTGTTCGAGCTGTTCCCGGCGCTCGCTGATTTTCGCCAGCATGCTGTTGAGTTGTTTGGTGTTACCGCTGGAGGGGTCGTAGAGCTCGATCAGCTCGCGGCACTCGGCCAGAGAAAAACCGATGCGCTTGCCCCGCAGGATCAGCTTCAGGCTGACCTTGTCGCGCGGCGAATAGATGCGTTCCTGACCTCGGCGCTCGGGGCTGAGCAGGCCTTGTTCTTCATAGAAGCGGATCGCCCGGGTGGTGATGTCCAGCTCGCGGGCGAGGTCGGAAATGCTGTAGGTCTGGCTGCTCATGAAAGCGCTCGAAGAAGGGTCTTGGCGCTAAGCTAATGGCAGGTTGACGTTTACGTCAAGTAGCGGGCGCCTGCAGCTTGTCGAGCTTCTTCTCATGCGCTGTCACTTGCTGGCACAGCTCGATCATCTGCTCGCGCATCCAGCGGTTGGCCGGGTCCTGATCGGTGCTTTCGTGCCAGTACAAATGGGTTTCCACCGGTGGCACATCGTTGACCGGCAGATTGAACGCGTGCAGGTCATGGCGCCGGGCGAAACGCTCAGGCACGGTCATCACCATGTCGGTCTGCTGCAACACCTGGGACGCCATCAGATAGTGCTGCGAGCGCAGGGCGATCTTGCGCTGGATGCCCATTTTGCCCAGCGCCAGATCGACATGGCCCAGGCCACTGCGACGGCTGGAAATATGAATGTGGGTCAGCGACAGGTAATCGTCGAGAGTGAATTTTTCCTTGGTCGCCAGCGGATGGCCCTTGCGCATGGCGCAGACGTAACGGTCTTCCATCAGCTTGACGTGGCGCACCTGCGGGTCGGTATTGAGCGGCGCATCCACGGCAAAGTCGAGACGTCCGGCGGCCAGTTCCTTGGTGGTTTCCCGGCGTTTGGACAGGAAGCTTTCGATGATCACCGTCGGCGCCAGGCGACGCAGGCGCTGGAACAGTGGCGGCAGAATCACCGCTTCGGTCAGGTCGGTCATGCTGATGCGGTAAGTCTTGACCGCTTGCGAAGGGTTGAAAATCCGGCTTTCCTGAACCGATACCCGCAGCAGCGACAGTGCGTTGCGCACCGGGCCGATGATGTTCTGAGCCATGGGTGTTGGCACCATGCCCTGGGCCGTGCGTACGAAGAGCGGGTCGTTGAAGGTCTCGCGCAACCGTGCCAATGCGTTGGACACCGCTGGTTGGGTGATGCCGACAATCTGCCCGGCGCGGGTCAGGTTGGCTTCTGTGTAGATCGCGTCGAAGACGATGAAAAGGTTGAGGTCGACCTTGCTCAGATTCATTACGCGGCTCTCTTTTTATAGGTGGATGGCGCGGGTCAGGGCGGCCAGGAAAATCAACCAATCATATATCGGTGATGAATGTTTATACACGCCGAGAATAGGCTAGGTAAATTATCAGCGCTGTTCTAGCATCGATTGCATGACTTAAACAACCTGCCGAAAAAAGGTAATTGCTCATGGATTTCGCTTATTCGCCCAAGGTGCAAGAACTGCGTGAGCGCGTGACCGCGTTCATGGACACTTACGTTTACCCGGCCGAAGCCGTGTTCGAGCGCCAGGTCGCCGAAGGCGATCGCTGGCAGCCGACGGCGATCATGGAAGAACTCAAACTCAAGGCCAAGGCTGAAGGGCTGTGGAATTTGTTTCTGCCTGAGTCGGAGCTCGGCGCCGGCCTGACCAACCTCGAATACGCGCCCTTGGCGGAAATCATGGGCCGCTCGCTGCTCGGTCCCGAGCCGTTCAACTGCTCGGCACCGGACACCGGCAACATGGAAGTGCTGGTGCGTTACGCCAACGAAGAACAGAAACAGCGCTGGCTCGAACCGCTGCTGCGTGGCGAGATTCGCTCGGCGTTTGCCATGACCGAACCGGACGTCGCGTCCTCCGACGCCACCAACATGGCTGCTCGTGCCGTGCGTGATGGCGATGAGTGGGTGATCAACGGCAAGAAATGGTGGACCTCCGGCGCCTGCGATCCGCGCTGCAAGATCCTGATCTTCATGGGCCTGAGCAACCCCGACGCCCCGCGCCACGCCCAGCACTCGATGATTCTGGTGCCGGTCGACACCCCCGGCGTGAAGATCGTCCGTCCGCTGCCGGTGTTCGGTTACGACGACGCACCCCACGGTCACGCCGAAGTGCTGTTCGACAACGTGCGAGTGCCGTACGAAAACGTCCTTCTCGGCGAAGGACGCGGCTTCGAAATCGCTCAAGGTCGCCTTGGCCCGGGCCGGATTCACCACTGCATGCGTTCGATCGGCATGGCCGAGCGTGCGCTGGAACTGATGTGCAAGCGTTCGGTGAGCCGTACCGCGTTCGGCAAACCGCTGGCGCGTCTGGGCGGTAACGTCGACAAGATCGCCGACTCGCGGATGGAAATCGACATGGCACGCCTGCTGACCCTGAAGGCGGCGTACATGATGGACACCGTGGGTAACAAGGTCGCCAAGAGCGAGATCGCGCAGATCAAGGTCGTCGCACCGAACGTCGCGTTGCGGGTGATCGACCGGGCGATCCAGATTCATGGCGGGGCAGGGGTGTCGAACGACTTCCCGCTGGCCTACATGTACGCCATGCAACGCACCCTGCGCCTGGCCGACGGCCCGGACGAAGTGCACCGCGCGGCGATCGGCAAATTCGAGATCGGCAAGTACGTGCCGAAGGAAATGCTGCGTAGCGAGCGCTGATCCAGCACCTGTTCGGTCCCACGCAAAACGTGGGACCGAACTGGCTCAGCTCAGTAAACCCAAACCTCGACCCGCCGATTCTTGATCCTGCCTTCATCCCCGCTGTTGGTCGCCACCGGCATCAGCGCGCCAAATCCGCGCACTTCGCGCAACACCACGCCGTTCTTCACCAGCTCCCGACGTACCGCCATCGCCCGCAGCTTCGACAGCAAATCCGCCCGCGCCGGGTCGTCCTTGGCATCGCCGAATCCCACCAGTGTTACCGCACGGTCAGTCTTCTCGTGGTGCTTTATATAGTCGAACACCCGGGCCAGATCCTGCCGGGCCTTGTTGTCGAGGCTGGCGCTGCCTTCTTCGAAGCGGAAGTTCACTGTCAGACGCTGGGCGTGCCGGCTGAGGGATTGATACCCCTCGGGCATCAGCGCATTCGGCGTAACCGAGATGGCGTGCACGGTCTGGGCGATAAAACCGTTGGCCGCAACAATCGCCTGGCCCTGACGGCTTTGCGCAAAATCCACCAACGCCCGGGCCCACGGGTTCAGGCTGTCGGGTGGCAAATAGAAGAACAACCGTCGCGACAGTGGATAGTCTTCCGTGGCAATCAGACTGGCCAGTGGCAGCATCGCAAGGGATTGCCCATCGACAATCGCCACGGCTTTGGCCTGGCGCACATAGGGCAGGCCGATGAAACCAATGCCCTGCGGATCGGCACTGACCGCGTCGGACAATTGCTCGCTCGACTCGAAACGTTTCGCCGAGTTGTTCAGAGTTTTCCCACGACGACTGAGGACAAGTTCCTTGAACGTGTCGTAGGTCCCGGACTGATCATCCCGCGCATACAGATGAATCGTCCCACCCTTGCCGCCGAGTTCTTCCCACGTCTTCACCTCGCCGCTGAAGATGCGCGCCAGTTGCTCGGTGTTCAATTGATTCAGCGGATTGGCGGGGTGAAGGATGATCGCCAGGCCATCGATGGCGATGACTTGCTCGGCACCGGGGCTTTTCAGATCGCCGAGGGGTTGCAGGCTGGCGAGTTCGCTGTCCTTGATCGGACGAGAAGAGGCGGCCAGATCGGCGCTGTTGCTTTTGAGTGCCGTGAAACCGGTGCTGGAGCCATGGGCGGCGATTTCCACCACGATCCGTTTACCTTGAGCCGTCAGGCCGACGACTCGCTGTTCGTTGGCGGTGTCCGGGGTTTCGCTGTGGACTTTTGACAGTCCCTGTTCTTTGAGCAGGCCTTCCACCAGCGCCGGGCCGAGGGCCGCGCCGATGGTGTTGGAACCCTGGATACGCAGGACCGGGCCGTTCTCGGGAATGGGCAATGCAGCGGCCGAAACCTGCAGCCAGGCACTCAGGAGAAAGACGAACAGAACGCGCAGGGTCATGCCGGCACCGAATGCAGCCAAGGGGATTGCCGGGGAGATTAAGTCAGTGAGGTTTCTGAAAGATGACAAGGCAGAAGATCACAACCGCTGGCTGTGATCTTCTGCTTCAGGCTGGTCAGCTCAATTCAAGCCAGATCGGCGCATGGTCCGAAGGTTTTTCCATCCCGCGCAGTTCATAGTCCACGCCGGCCGCTTTCACCCGTGGCAGCAAGCCATGGGACGCCAGAATCACGTCGATGCGCAGACCACGCTTCGGCTCGTCTTCAAAACCACGGCTGCGATAGTCGAACCAGCTGAAGGTGTCAGTAACATCTGGGTTCAGGTGACGGAAGCTGTCGGTCAGGCCCCAGTTTTTCAGGCGGGCCATCCACTCGCGCTCTTCCGGCAGGAAGCTGCATTTGCCGGTTTTCAGCCAGCGCTTCATGTTGTCCGGGCCGATGCCGATGTCGCAGTCTTCCGGGGAAATGTTCACGTCGCCCATCACCACCAGCGGCTGTTCATTGTTGAACTGGCTTTCCAGCAGTGTTTGCAGATCGCTGTAGAAGCGCTGCTTGGCCGGGAATTTGGTCGGATGGTCGCGGCTTTCGCCCTGTGGGAAATAGCCGTTCATGATCGTCACCGGCACGCCGTTGGCGTCGGCGAAAGTGCCCCAGATAAAGCGTCGCTGAGCGTCTTCTTCATCGGTGGCGAAGCCTTTGTGCACGGCAATCGGCTCCTGGCGCGAGAGCAGGGCAACGCCGTAATGGCCTTTCTGGCCGTGGAAATACACGTGATAACCCAGGGCCCGCACTTCTTCCAGCGGGAACTGGTCGTCGTGGACCTTGGTTTCCTGCAGGCCGATGACGTCAGGCTGATGCTTTTCGATCAGCGCCGCCAGCTGATGCGGGCGGGCCCGCAGTCCGTTGATGTTGAAGGAAACGATCTTCATGGTCGGCAGTCCTGGCAAAAGGGCGATGCTAGCTGACATGTAGGATCTGGGCCAGCGTGGCGGTAGTCCATATGCGCTGCTAATGTCTTTCGGGTGTGGGAACGATCCCTTCAGCCCAAGGCTCGTATAACAAGAACGGGGCCTGTTGAGTCCCGTCCAGGGAGAATCACCGTCATGCCTGAAACCTCGACCGCCATCGCCGACATCCACATGCTCGACCGCGGCTATTCCCGTGAAGCGCGATCCTTGCTGTATCAGGCTTACCGTCATGAGCCGACCTTCGCTTATCTGTTCGAGGCCGAACGCCCGGGCTACGAACAAAGGGTGCGTGCCACGGTGCGGGAACTGGTCAAACAGCATTTTCTGCAGGATCTGCCGGCCATCGGCCTGTTGGTCAACGATCGCTTGATCGGCATCGCCCTGATCGCACCGCCGCAACGACGTCTGGGTGTCACCGAGAGTTGGGCCTGGCGTCTGCGCATGGTGTTGAGCACCGGTTTTCGCTGCACCCGGCGTTATCTGGAATATCACGCCGCCGTTGAAGCCTGCGTGCCGACCGATTCGGTACACATGCTGCCGCTGCTGGGCGTGCATCCACAATTTCAGGGCAAACACTTCGGCGAACAACTGTTGCAAGCGGTGCACAACTGGTGCGCGGTGGACGAAAGCTCCCAAGGGGTGATCCTCGATACCGGCAACCCGCGCTACCTGGAGTTTTACAAGCGTCAGGGCTATGAGGAAATCGGTGAAGTCGCCGTCGGACCGGTGCGCGAACACGTGTTTTTCCACGCCAACCCGCAGGTGTTACAAACTGCAACGGGATAACCATCGAACTTTTTGGGAAGTTTCCTGTTCTATCACGCTCCCAAGCCCGTGATAGCATCCGCGCCTATGAAGTTTCCAGGAAGATTTACCAGTGGCGTGCTCATGCTGTTAACCAGCTGCGCGGCGCTGGCGCAAAGTGAATTGGATGTGCGGATCAAACCGTCCAACGATGAACTCAAAGCCAATATAGAAGGCTATATCGGCAGCCTCGGCGATCGTGACGAAGAAGCCTTGCAGCGCTTCAGTCGCGGCGCCGAAGAGCAGGCGCGCAAGGCCGCCCAGGCTTTGGGCTACTACCAGCCGCACATCGAGAGTGACGTGAAGGGCGGCGAAAAACCGCGCCTGGTGCTGAACATCGATCCCGGCGAGCCGATTCGCCTGCGCAATGTCACCGTGCGTGTCGACGGACCCGCTGCCGCCCTCAAAGCCTTTCGTGTACCGAAAAGCGACGTGCTCAAGCCCGGCGCCGTGCTCAACCATGGTCGTTACGAAGACGCCAAGCGCTTGATCCAGAATCAAGCGTCGCGCTATGGCTTCTTCAGTGGCCGTTTCACCAGCCAGAAATTGATGGTCGATCCCCGCGCCGGGGTCGCCGATGTTGAATTGATCTACGAAAGCGGCCCGCGTTATGCGCTGGGCAAAGTCAGTTTCGCGGGCGATACGCCGTTCGACGAAGACCTGCTGCAACGCATGGTGCCGTTCAAGGCTGGCGAACCCTACGACTCGGAACTGATCGCCGAACTCAATCGCGACCTGCAATCGAGCGGTTATTTCGAAGGCGTGCGGGTCGATGCCGCACCGACCGCCGCGAAAAACGATGTGATCCCGGTGGACGTCAAACTCGAAACCCGCAAGCCGCGCACCATGGGCCTCGGCCTCGGTTATTCCACCGACGTCGGCCCGCGAATCAAGGCCAACTGGACCCGCCATTGGGTCAACCCGCAAGGCGACAGCTACGGCTGGGAAGCCGAACTCTCGGCGCCACGGCAGAACGTCGGCCTGTTCTATGACATTCCGCTGGACCCGCCGCTGACCGACAAACTGCGCTGGGCCGGTGGTTATCAGTACGAAAATATCGACGGCTCCGACACCCTGAGCAAACTGCTGACCTTCGGCCCTGAGTGGCACAGCAAGTTGCCCAGTGGCTGGCAGCGGGTGATTTCGCTGAAATGGCAGCGTGAGGAATATCAACTGGGCGACGACTCCGGTCTCAGCAACCTGTTGATGCCCGGTGTCAGCTATTCCTACCTCAAGAGCGACAACCGCATCGACCCACACAATGGTTATCGCCTGACGTTTGAATCCAAGGTGGCCAAGGAAGGTCTGGCTTCGGACACCAACCTTTTATATGGCACCGCATTGATCAAAGGCCTGACCACGGTATTCGACAATCACCGTTTCCTCGGGCGGGTGCAGGTCGGCGGCAGCGCCACCAACGGTTATAAATCCGTACCACCGTCGCTGCGTTTCTTCGCCGGTGGCGATCAGAGCGTGCGCGGTTACGACTATCAGAGCCTGTCCCCGGAAAACGCCGAGGGCGACCGCATCGGCGGGCGCTACATGATTGCCGGCAGCGTCGAATATCAATACTCGATCGCTGAAAAATGGCGGATTGCGACCTTCGTCGACCAGGGCAACTCCTTCAACAAACTCGAACTGCCGAACCTCAAGACCGGGGTCGGTATCGGTGTGCGCTGGGTTTCGCCGGTGGGGCCGATCCGCCTCGACCTGGCTCACGCGCTGGACGACGATGGCGGCATCCGGCTGCACTTTTCCATGGGGCCTGAGCTGTGAAGCGTGGTTTGAAAATTTCGGCGTTGGCGCTGTTGTCGCTGGTGCTGCTGATTGTATTGAGCGTTACCGCTGTGCTCGGAACGCAGGCCGGCAGCCGTTGGGTGCTGGGGCTGGTTCCGGGTTTGAGCGTCGACAACTTCCAGGGTCGCCTGGGAGGGCAGTGGAGCGCCGATCATTTGCTCTGGCAGCAGGACGGCAGCCGCGTCGAGCTCAACAAGGCGATTTTCGAATGGTCGCCGCTGTGCCTGACACGCATGACGCTGTGCATCGAACAGCTCAAGGCCGATCAGGTCATTCTGCAATTCCCGCCCGGCGAAGAAACCACCGAAAGCGGTCCGATCAAACTGCCGGACCTGCAATTGCCGGTGGCCATCGAACTGGGTGACGTACAAGTCGGCAGCCTGTTGTTCAACGGCAGCGAACAGCTCAAAGGCCTGCAACTCGCGGCACACTGGACTGCCAAGGGCATGCAGATCGACAGCGTGAAACTGCAACGCGACGACCTGAGCCTGAATCTGTCCGGCCTGTTGCAGCCCACCGGTAACTGGCCGCTAAACATCGCCGGTGATCTGACCCTACCGTCTCCGGGCACCGGCCCATGGACGCTGGCACTCAAAATCGACGGTGATCTGCTCAAGACCCTGAACCTGCACGCCGACAGCCGTGGCTACCTCGACGGCCAGTTGAGCGGCGAGCTGCAACCGCTGGCGGAAAACCTGCCGGCCAAGGTGCGCATCACCTCGGATGCGTTCAAACCGAGCGCCGACCTGCCGGACACTCTGCAACTCAATCAACTGGTATTGACCGGCGAAGGCGACCTGAAAAATGGTTACCAACTCCTCGGCAATGCGACGTTGCCTGCCGATAAAGGCCCGGTAGCGCTGTTGCTCAAAGGCAAGGTTGACGCCAAGGGTGCGCAAATCGCTGGCCTCGACCTGACGGCCAATGACAAGCAAAGCCTCAAGCTCACTGGCAATGTCGATTGGAGCAAAGGCCTCAGCGCCCAGGCCAACATCAATTGGCAGGATTTCCCGTGGCATCGGCTCTATTCCGAGATCGACGAGCCGCAAGTCGCCTTGCGCACGTTCACCGGCGAAGTCTCCTACACCGACGGCCAATACCTCGGCAATTTCGCCGCCGCGCTGGATGGCCCGGCGGGGGCGTTCAGCCTGAGCAGTCCGTTCAGCGGCAACCTCAAGCAGATCTTCCTGCCGCAATTCAAACTCGAAGCGGGGCAGGGCAAGGCTGAAGGGCATGTGAACGTGCAGTTCGCCGACGGCATTGCCTGGGACACTGCGCTGGAGTTGTCCGCGCTCAACCCGGCGTACTGGATGGCGGAGCTGCCGGGCACCTTGGCCGGGCCACTGAAAAGCACGGGCGAAATGAAGAACGAGCGCCTGAGCCTCAACGCTGACCTCGACCTCAAAGGCAAACTGCGTGGGCAACCGGCGGTGCTGCAAGCCAAGGCTGACGGCGCGGGCGAGCAGTGGAATCTGAATGCCCTGCAAATCCGCCTCGGCGACAACAGCATCAATGGCAAGGGCAGCCTGCAACAGAAGCTCACCGGGCAGATCGACATCAAGCTGCCGCGTCTGGCCCAGCTCTGGCCGCAGCTGCGCGGGCAGATCAACGGTCGGGTCGATGTCGCCGGCACGTTGAAAGCACCGCAAGGCAAGCTCGATTTGCAAGGCTCGCAACTGGTGTTCCAGGACAATCGCCTGCAAAGCCTCAACCTCGACGCCACCCTCGACAGCGCGCAACGGGCGAAAATCGACTTGAAGGGCAGCGGCATTCAGGCCGGCGACACGTCGCTGGGCACCCTGACCGCCAGCGCTCAGGGCGATATCAAAAATCAGAAGCTCACTCTCGACCTGCTCGGACCGAAGCTGAAACTCGCGCTGGGCCTGGACGGCAATCTGGACAAAGGCAACTGGCGCGGGCGTCTGGCCAGCGGCGACATTCAGGCCGGCGGTCAGGACTGGAAGCTGCAAAACCCGGCCAAACTCGAACGTCTGGCCGACGGCAAGATCAACTTCGGCGCCCATTGCTGGATGTCCGGCAATGCCAGCCTGTGCGGCGAAGACCAGCGGTTGATGCCGGAGCCGAAGCTGCGTTACCACCTCAAGCAATTCCCGATCGAAAGCCTGGCGCAATGGCTGCCCAAGGATTTCGCCTGGCAGGGCAAGCTCAATGCCGACCTGCAACTGGACCTGCCGGCCAGCGGCCCGAACGGCCAGATCAGCGTCGATGCCAGCGGCGGCACTTTGCGCATGAAGGAAAAGGACCAGTGGCTGGACTTCCCGTACCAGACCCTGAAGCTCACCAGCAAACTCACGCCGAAACGCATCGACACCGACCTCAATTTCGTCGGTGGCAAACTCGGTGAACTGATGGTGCAGGCGCAACTCAATCCACTGCCGAAGAACAAACCGTTGAATGGCTCGTTCCGCCTCAGCGGGCTGGACCTGTCGGTGGCGCGGCCGTTTGTGCCGATGGTCGAGAAACTCACCGGACGCCTGAACGGCAGCGGCACGATTTCCGGTGGATTGCTTGCGCCGCTGGTCAACGGCACTGTGCAACTCAGTGACGGTGAAGTGTCCGGTCCGGAACTGCCGCTGGAGTTGCAGGCACTGCAACTGCAAGCGG
Organism: Pseudomonas allokribbensis; assembly: GCF_014863605.1. Taxonomy (NCBI): domain Bacteria; kingdom Pseudomonadati; phylum Pseudomonadota; class Gammaproteobacteria; order Pseudomonadales; family Pseudomonadaceae; genus Pseudomonas; species Pseudomonas allokribbensis. The sequence goes on along the minus strand of NZ_CP062252.1, from coordinate 4,221,986 downwards.
TGATCGCCGGGGAAACCGTGCAATTGAACGGCGGCTGGAAAAGCGGCAAGGCCGGGCAGGGCAGCCTCAGCGGCAACGTCGCCTGGGGTCAGGCGCTGGTGGTGGATCTGGCGCTCAAGGGCACGCAATTGCCGGTCACCGTCGAGCCCTACGCCAAGCTTGAAGTGGCGCCGGACTTGAAGATTTCCATGGCTGGCGATGAGCTGGCGATTGCCGGCAAGGTGCTGGTGCCCAGAGGCGAAATCACCGTGCGCGAACTGCCGCCATCGACGGTGAAAGTCTCCGATGACACGATCATCGTCGGTGCGCAGACCGAAGAGGGCAAACCGCCGCTGGCCATGAAGATGGACATCGACGTGGTGGTCGGTGAGGACAAGCTGAGCTTTGCCGGATTCGGCCTGACCGCCAATCTGCAAGGTCACGTGCACATCGGCGACAACCTGGACACCCGTGGCGAGCTGTGGCTCAACGACGGTAAATACCGCGCCTACGGCCAGCGCCTGACAGTGCGCCGCGCGCGTCTGCTGTTTGCCGGGCCGATCGATCAGCCGTATCTGGACATCGAAGCGATCCGCCAGACCGACGACGTGATCGCCGGTATTCGCCTGAGCGGCAGCGCCGAGCAGCCGACCACGCAGATCTTCTCCGAGCCGGCGATGAGCCAGGAGCAGGCGTTGTCCTATCTGGTGCTGGGGCGTCCGCTGAGCACCACCGGCGAGGACAACAACATGCTCGCGCAAGCGGCGCTCGGTCTGGGCCTGATGGGCAGTTCCGGGGTCACCAGCGGTCTGGCCAAGGACCTGGGGATTCAGGATTTCCAGCTCGACACCCAGGGCAGCGGCAACACCACCAGCGTGGTGGCCAGCGGCAATATCTCCGAGAAGCTCAGCTTGCGTTACGGCGTCGGCGTGTTCGAACCGGCCAACACCATCGCCTTGCGCTACAAGCTGAGCAAAAAGGTCTACCTGGAAGCCGCCAGCGGCGTGGCCAGTTCGCTGGATATCTTCTACAAGCGGGACTTCTAGACCGCATTCCTACAGAGCCGGTTCGTGTCACCACGATCCGGCTCTTTTTTGATGTATTAGACTGATCTCAGCTTGATGGCTGCAAAGTGCGGCTGCCCGAAACGCCCCGGGGGCGCCTATGGTCCGTTTGAGTATGGTCTTGCTCGGTAACGACTTTGTCCGCCGGCGCTGGTCAGCACTGGCGCTGACCGGCGTTGTCTGGGGCGCGGCCGGCGTGGCCATTTTCATCGATGCGCTGGACGGCGTTCTGTATTTCCCGCTGCATGTGTTCGGCTATCTGTTGTTGCTCGAAGCCCTGATCATTCTGCTGGTGCCGGCCCCGCAAGCTGGCACCGCGGCGGTTTTGCACAGGGCGCGGGGCCTGGCTTTTCTGCTGCTGGGGCTGCTGATCGTCGACCGGCAACATGTCGCCGGGGTGATTCTCGCGGTGCTGTTCGGTGTGGCTTTTCTGCTCGACGGCGGTTTTCGCCTGGCGGCTGCGGTGGTGGTGCGCTTTGTCGGTTGGCAGGTGTCACTGCTGGTGGCGCTGTTCGAGATTGGCTTCGCGTTGTTCCTCCTCGAACCGTACCCGACGCTTTACAAGGGGACAGTGCCGTTCTGCATTGGCATGAGCATCTTTCTCTCGGGTTGTGCCTTGTTGCAGCAGGCGTTCCGGTTCAAGAACGGGCAGTCACCGGTGATGCCTTCTCTGGTCGATGCGCCTGCCTATAAGGGTGCGCTGGTGATCCATGTCTGGACCCCCAGCGGCACCGTTGACGACACCCTTGTGCGCAACCGGCTGCTCAACCGTTATATCGCTGCAGTCGACATCAACGGCGTCATCTCCGCCGGCCACGCGGCACTGGAATGTGGGCCGGACCTCTACATCAGCCATTACCCGCTGGACGACATCGATCGTTCGGCGGGGGATTTCGTGCGGTTGCTGCGGGCAACACCGAACAACGATGTCCCAGGCAGGTTTCTGCAGGATTATGCGAGCGAGGTTGCCGACTGGTGTCCGTCCTCGGTTCAGGTCAGTTTCGTGCATTTCGACGCGGCACGGCTTCAGGCGTTCTGGACGGATTATCGGCAGGACACCACCTACAACCTCACCAGCCGCAACTGTTCGAGTGCCGTCGCGCATAGCCTGGAAGCGGCGCTGGAAGGCGCGATGAACCGGGGCCATTCGAGCATGCTGGATTTTGCCCGGGTCATCATCAGTCCTGAATTCTGGGTCGCGGCCCAGGTGCGCAAGCGCGCCGAGGCGATGGCCTGGACGCCGGGGTTGCTGCTCGATTACGTGTGGGCGCTGCATGCTGCCATCGAGCCGACGCCGCCGGGCTGGCACAGTATTTATGCGGTAGTCAAACGCGCCTGTGGTTATGCGGCAACTGCTTTGCGTGGGCGGGAAGTCCATCCCCTTCACCCGCCATCGATGAATCATCCCTCTGACAAATCCTGAGCGTGATCCGCGCGCAATGCGCCCTTGTTCAGCCACGCTCGCCCAGCCATTTATCCGCCAATTACAAAGCAACCTAACTATTACGTTGACATTCGCTGCCTAGGCAGTAACATCTCGACATACATTCACTGCCTAGGCAGTTATTAGGTGAGCACATGAAGCATTTCACCCCCGACGAATTCAAGCATTGCCATCTCGGCCTGTTGCTCGGCCGTGCGGCCTTGCTCAAGGACAAGATCATCGACACCCACATGGAACCCCACGGCATCACTGCCGCGCAGTTCAAGGTGTTGATCATCATGGCCCAGTTCGGCGTCGATACCCCGGCCGAGCTGTGCCGGCACCTGTCGCTGGACAGCGGTTCGATGACCCGCATGCTCGACCGCCTGGAGCAGAAAGGTTTCCTGATTCGCCAACGCAGCGAAGGCGATCGCCGTCAGGTGCAACTGAAACTCACCGAACAAGGCCAGCAACTGGCCGATCGCCTGCCGCACATCGGTGCCGACGCCATGAACGAACTGGCCGGCGCCGTGACCCCGGACGAGTTGAAAACTCTGGAATACATCCTCAAGAAAATTTTGCTGGCGGCCGGTGACCCGATCACCCTCCAGCGGTTAGGTGAACACAATGAGCGGTAAAACCTTGCGCAGCAGCCTGACACTGGTGCTGTCGGCGATGATCCTCGCCGGTTGCGCCAACTACAGTGGCCTCGATACCCAAGGCGCCAGCCTCGACGCGAAAACCCTGAAGACCGGTCAGTCGCTCAATGGCGTCACTCTGTCCCAGGCCGCTTGGCCGAAGAGCGATTGGTGGACCAGCCTCGGCGATCCGCAGCTCGACGGTCTGATCCGCGAAGCCCTGCACGACAGCCCGGACATGCAGATCGCCGACGCCCGCGCCCATCAGGCCAGCGCCGCTGCATATGCCGCCGATGCCGAGCGCTACCCGACCCTCGACGCCAGCGCCGGCATTACGCGCTCGCGCCTGGCCAAGGATCAGGACCCGCGAGGGCAGGGCGACGCCTACGCCACTACGCGCAATATCAGCGCCGGCTTCAATTACAACTTCGACCTCTGGGGCGGTCAGCGTGACGCCTGGGAAGCCGCACTCGGCCAGGCTCGCGCGGCTGAAGTCGACCGTCAGGCCGCGCAACTGACCCTCGCCGCCGACGTGGCCCGGGCCTACAGCGATCTGGGTCAGGCGCACATCGTTTATGACCTGGCGACCGAAGACCTCAAGCGCACCAAACAGATGCTCGATCTGAGCCAGCGTCGTTTGAGCTCCGGGATCGACAGCCAGTACCAGTTCCAGCAGACCCAAAGCCTGGAAGCCAGCTCCGAAGCCAGCCTGATCGACGCCGAAAAGCGCCTGAACAGCGCCAAAATCGCTCTGGCCGTATTGCTCGGTAAAGGCCCGGATCGCGGCAACGAAATCGCCCGACCGAAAGTCCTGCAAGCCAGTGCCGTAGCGCTGCCGTCTGTTCTGCCGGCGGAACTGCTGGGCCGTCGCCCGGATCTGGTCGCCGCACGCTGGCGTGTCGAGGCCGCGAGCAAGGACATCGACTCGGCCAAGACCCGCTTCTATCCCAACCTGAACCTTACGGCGTCCGCCGGTGCCGAATCGTTATTGGGTGACGCGATGTTCGGGTCCGCCAGCCGCTTCTTCAACATCGCTCCGACCATTTCGCTGCCGATCTTCGACGGTGGACGCTTGCGCGCCAACCTCGATGCACGCGACGCCGACTACGACCTGGCCGTGGCGCTGTACAACAAAAGCCTGGTGAAAGCCTTGGGCGATGTCAGCGACACGATCAACCAGTTGCGTGACATCGGCCGGCAGATCGGCGCCCAGCAGCACGCGACCGACATTGCTCAGGATTCTTACAACACCGTGGTCCAGCGTTACGGTTCCGGCATCGGCAACTACCTGGACGTGCTCAGCATCGAGCAGCAATTGCTGCAGGCCCAGCGTCAGCTGGCCAACCTGAATGCCGAGCAGATCGACCTGTCGATTCAACTGATGCAAGCGCTGGGTGGCGGCTTTCAGGGGCAAACCCTGACCACTGCCAACGCCAGCCCAGCCACCACGCACAACTAATTCAAGGTATTTGTCATGGCCACTGCCGAAAACACTCAAGCTCAAGACAACACCCCCGACACCGGCAATCCGCGCAAACGCAAAGTGATGCTGGTGGTGCTGGCCGTTGTGGTTGCCCTCGCCGGTGCCGGCGTCTGGGCGTATCACGAATTCGTCGGGCGCTGGAACGAAAGCACCGACGACGCCTACGTCAACGGCAACGTCGTTGAAATCACTCCGCTGGTCACCGGCACCGTGGTCAGCATCGGCGCCGACGATGGCGATCTGGTTCACGAAGGTCAGGTGCTGATCAACTTCGACCCGAACGACGCCGAAGTCGGTCTGCAAAGTGCCCAGGCCAAACTGGCGCGTACCGTGCGTCAGGTTCGCGGTCTGTACAGCAACGTTGACGGCATGAAAGCCCAGGTTAACGCGCAACAGGCTAACGTGCAGAAAGCCCAGGACAACTTCAATCGCCGGAAAAACCTCGCCGCCGGCGGCGCGATTTCCCAAGAAGAACTGTCCCACGCTCGCGACGACCTGACCTCGGCGCAAAACGCCCTGGCCAACGCCCAGCAGCAACTGAAAACCACCAGCGCGCTGGTCGATGACACCGTGGTGTCGTCGCACCCGGACGTGATGTCGGCCGCTGCCGATCTGCGCCAGGCCTACCTGACCAACGCTCGCAGCACGCTGATTGCGCCGGTCACCGGTTACGTTGCCAAGCGCACCGTGCAACTCGGCCAGCGCGTGCAGCCGGGCACCGCGCTGATGGCGGTGATCCCGCTGGATCAACTGTGGATCGACGCCAACTTCAAGGAAACCCAGCTGCGTGACATGCGCATCGGTCAGCCGGTGGACATCGAATCCGACATCTACGGCAGCGACGTGAAATTCAGCGGCACCGTGGACAGCCTCGGTGCGGGCACCGGCAGCGCGTTCGCACTGTTGCCGGCGCAGAACGCCACCGGTAACTGGATCAAGATCGTGCAACGAGTACCGGTGCGGATTCACGTCAATGCCGAAGAACTGGCCAAGCATCCGCTGCGCGTCGGTCTGTCGACCAATGTCGAGGTCAACCTGCATGACCAGAGCGGCCCGGTACTGGCCCAGCAGCCGCCGCAACAGGCCTCGTTCAGCACCAGCGTCTACGACCGCCAACTGGGTGAAGCCGACGCGATGATCGCCCAACTGATCCACGACAACAGCGCTGCGGTCAGCAAGACCGCGCAACGCTGATTCGCCAATCCCTTCGCCGCGCCCCGTAACGGGCGCGGCGCCCGTCCCCGCTCCAAAAAATTCGGCTCCAAAGGATTCGCGATGAGCAATAACGCCTCTTTTTCGCCGCCCAGCCTGTTGCTCAGCACCATCGGCCTGTCGCTGGCGACCTTCATGCAAGTGCTCGACACCACCATCGCCAACGTGGCGCTGCCGACCATTTCCGGCAACCTCGGCGTGAGTTCGGAGCAGGGCACCTGGGTCATTACCTCCTTCGCCGTGAGCAACGCCATCGCGCTGCCGCTCACCGGCTGGCTGAGCCGGCGTTTCGGCGAGGTGAAGCTGTTTCTCTGGGCGACCATGCTGTTTGTGCTGGCCTCGTTCCTCTGCGGTATTTCCACCTCGATGCCTGAACTGATCGGCTTCCGTGTCCTGCAAGGGCTGGTGGCCGGGCCGTTGTACCCGATGACCCAGACGCTGTTGATCGCGGTCTATCCGCCCGCCAGGCGAGGCATGGCCCTGGCGTTATTGGCGATGGTCACGGTGGTGGCGCCGATTGCCGGCCCGATTCTCGGCGGCTGGATCACCGACAGTTACAGCTGGCCGTGGATCTTCTTCATCAACGTGCCGATTGGCGTGTTCGCGGTGATGGTGGTGCGTTCGCAATTGGCGAAACGCCCCGTGGTCACCAGCCGTCAACCGATGGACTACGTCGGGCTGATCACGCTGATCATCGGCGTGGGTGCCTTGCAGGTGATCCTCGATAAGGGCAACGACCTGGACTGGTTCGAATCGAACTTCATCATCATTGGCGCGGCCATTTCGGTGATTGCCCTGGCGGTGTTCGTGATCTGGGAGATGACCGACCAGCATCCGGTGGTCAATCTGCGCCTGTTCGCCCACCGCAACTTCCGCATCGGCACACTGGTGCTGGTGTTGGGTTACGCCGGGTTCTTCGGCATCAACCTGATCCTGCCGCAGTGGTTGCAGACCCAGATGGGCTACACCGCGACCTGGGCCGGGCTGGCGGTGGCGCCGATCGGGATTCTGCCGGTGGTGCTGTCACCGTTTGTCGGCAAGTACGCGCACAAGTTCGACCTGCGACTGCTGGCCGGGCTGGCGTTCCTGGCGATCGGACTGAGCTGCTTCATGCGCGCCGAATTCACCAACGAAGTGGACTTCCAGCACATCGCGCTGGTGCAACTGTTCATGGGGATTGGCGTGGCGCTGTTCTTCATGCCGACCCTGAGCATCCTGATGTCGGACCTGCCGCCGAGCCAGATTGCTGACGGCGCCGGTCTGGCGACGTTCCTGCGGACACTGGGCGGTAGCTTTGCAGCGTCGCTGACCACCTGGATCTGGATTCGCCGGGCGGATCAGCATCATGCCTACATGAGTGAAAGCATCAGCACCTATGAGCCGGCGACCCGGGAGGCGCTGAACAACCTGGGCGGGGCGGGTAATCCGGCGTATGCGCAGCTTGATCATGTGCTGACGAGTCAGGCGTACATGCTCTCCACCGTGGATTACTTCACGCTGCTGGGGTGGGGGTTTATGGGGTTGATCTTGATTGTTTGGCTGGCGAAGCCGCCGTTTGCTGCCAAGGCAGGCCCGGCGGCCAGCGGCCATTAAGTTTGCAAGATCGTTCCCACGCAGAGCGTGGGAGCGATCATCAAACGGTGGCAGGGGCGGGCAGTGAAGGCGGCGGTGCAAAATCAAACGGCGCCAACCCAAACCCGTTCTCATCCACCTGTAACGCCCAGCCCTGACGATCCCAATCCCCCAGCACAATCCGCTTCGCGGCCTGATCGCCGATCTGCAACTTGTGGATGGCCGGTCGGTGGGTATGCCCGTGAATCAGGGTTTTCACCCCGTATTCCTGCATGATCCGCGGAATTTCCTCCGGCGTGACATCGACGATGTCGTTGGCCTTCATCCGCGTCTGCGCCCGGCTTTCGCTGCGCAGTTTGCGCGCCAGTTTGTGGCGGGTGCGCAAGGGCAGGTTGCGCAGGATGAACAGGCTCAGCGGGTTGCGTAGATAGCGGCGCAGCTTCATATAGGCTTCGTCGCGGGTGCACAGGCTGTCGCCGTGCATCAGCAGCACCGGCTCGCCGTAAAACTGCACGACACTCGGATCCTTCAACAGCGTACAGCCGGCCTCTTTGCAGAAGGCCTTGCCGAGCATGAAGTCGCGATTGCCGTGCATCAGAAATATGGCCGTGCCGCTGTCGCTGAGTTCGCGCAGGGCCTGGCAGATGGAACGCTGGAAGGGGGTCATGGCATCGTCGCCAATCCACGCCTCGAAAAAGTCGCCCAGAATGTACAGCGCACTCGCCGAGCGGGCGCGTCCGGCGAGCAAATCCAGAAACGCCCGAGTAATGTCCGAGCGCTCCTCTTCCAGATGCAAGTCTGAAATCAGCAATATCACGCTTCGATGATCTCGGCTTTCTCGATGATCACGTCGTCGCTTGGTACGTCCTGGTGGCCAGCCTTGGAGCCGGTCGAGACTTTCTTGATGCTGTCGACAACATCAGTACCGGCGGTCACTTTACCGAATACCGCGTAGCCCCAGCCTTGAACGTTCTTGCCGCTGTGGTTCAGGAAGCTGTTGTCGGCCACGTTGATGAAGAACTGCGCGGAAGCCGAATGCGGCTCCATGGTGCGTGCCATGGCGATGGTGTACTTGTCGTTGGAAAGACCGTTGTCGGCTTCGTTCTGGATGCTTGGACGCTTGTCTTTCTTTTCCTTCATGCCTGGCTCGAAACCGCCGCCCTGGATCATGAAGTTACCGATGACACGGTGGAAAACGGTGTTTTCGTAGTGACCGGCTTTGACGTACTCGATGAAGTTGGCCACGGTGATCGGGGCCTTTTCAGCGTTCAGTTCGATGACGATGTCACCGTGGTTGGTGGTCAGTTTGACTTGAGTCATGGTCAGTACTCTTTATAAGGAATTCGTGGTTTTGGAGCCTCAGGCCCCGCAACCGGTTCAGCCTGCTTCGGCCAAGGTGCGCAGTTTAGCGTGACAGGCGCGAATTTCGAGGCTGTTTTTCAAATCCCTGCGATTAAATGCGCTCCTTTCTAAGGCCTGCTCTGTCAGCCCCTTGACAGCATCGGCTATGATAGCGGCTTTGTTTTGTCTGGCCCCTCTTTGCGGCCGCGCACATGTAAGTCAAGGATCCTAATGAGCAAGCCCACTGTCGACCCTACCTCGAATGCCAAGTCCGGCCCTGCCGTGCCGGTCAACTTCCTGCGGCCGATCATCCAGGCAGACCTGGACTCGGGCAAGCACACGCAGATCGTCACCCGTTTCCCGCCTGAGCCCAACGGCTACCTGCACATCGGCCACGCCAAGTCGATCTGCGTGAACTTCGGCCTGGCCCAGGAGTTCGGCGGCGTCACGCACCTGCGTTTCGACGACACCAACCCGGCCAAGGAAGACCAGGAATACATCGACGCGATCGAAAGCGACGTCAAATGGCTGGGCTTCGAGTGGTCCGGCGAAGTGCGCTACGCCTCGCAATACTTCGACCAGTTGCACGACTGGGCCGTTGAACTGATCAAGGCCGGCAAGGCCTACGTCGACGACCTGACGCCTGAACAGGCCAAGGAATACCGCGGCAGCCTGACCGAGCCGGGCAAGAACAGCCCGTTCCGCGACCGTTCGGTGGAAGAGAACCTGGACTGGTTCGCCCGCATGCGCGCCGGTGAGTTCCCGGACGGTGCCCGCGTACTGCGCGCCAAGATCGACATGGCCTCGCCGAACATGAACCTGCGCGACCCGATCATGTACCGCATCCGCCACGCCCATCACCATCAGACTGGTGACAAGTGGTGCATCTACCCGAACTACGACTTCACCCACGGTCAGTCGGACGCCATCGAAGGCATCACCCACTCGATCTGCACCCTGGAGTTCGAAAGCCATCGTCCGCTGTACGAGTGGTTCCTCGACGCACTGCCAGTGCCGGCGCACCCGCGTCAGTACGAATTCAGCCGTCTGAACCTGAACTACACCATCACCAGCAAGCGCAAGCTCAAGCAACTGGTCGATGAAAAGCACGTCAACGGCTGGGACGATCCGCGCATGTCCACGCTGTCGGGCTTCCGCCGTCGTGGCTACACCCCGGCGTCGATCCGCAGCTTCTGCGACATGATCGGCACCAACCGTTCCGACGGTGTGGTCGACTTCGGCATGCTCGAATTCAGCATCCGTCAGGATCTGGACGCGAACGCCCCGCGCGCCATGTGCGTGCTGCGTCCGTTGAAAGTCGTGATCACCAACTACCCGGAAGACCAGGTCGACAACCTCGAACTGCCACGTCATCCGCAGAAAGAAGAACTCGGCGTGCGCAAGCTGCCGTTCGCCCGTGAAATCTACATCGACCGCGATGACTTCATGGAAGAGCCGCCAAAGGGCTACAAGCGTCTGGAGCCGAACGGCGAAGTGCGTCTGCGCGGCAGCTACGTGATCCGTGCCGACGAAGCGATCAAGGACGCCGACGGCAACATCGTCGAACTGCGTTGCTCGTACGATCCGGACACCCTGGGCAAGAACCCTGAAGGCCGCAAGGTCAAGGGCGTGATCCACTGGGTGCCGGCCGCTGCCAGCATCGAGTGCGAAGTGCGTCTGTACGATCGCCTGTTCCGTTCTCCGAACCCGGAGAAGGCCGAGGACAGCGCGAGTTTCCTGGACAACATCAACCCTGACTCACTGCAAGTGCTGACCGGTTGTCGTGCCGAGCCTTCGCTGGGCAACGCACAGCCGGAAGACCGTTTCCAGTTCGAGCGCGAAGGCTACTTCGTCGCGGATATCAAGGACTCGAAACCAGGTCAGCCGGTATTCAACCGTACCGTGACCCTGCGTGATTCGTGGGGCCAGTGATCAAGTCTTAAGGAACCATCGTGCTTTCGATCTACAACACGCTCACCAAGAGCAAAGAAGTCTTCAAGCCGCTGGATGGCAACAAGGTGCGCATGTACGTCTGCGGGATGACCGTGTACGACTACTGCCACCTGGGCCATGGCCGCAGCATGGTCGCGTTCGACCTGGTGACCCGCTGGTTGCGGTTCAGCGGTTATGACCTGACCTACGTGCGCAACATCACCGACATCGACGACAAGATCATCAACCGGGCCAACGAGAACGGCGAGTCGTTCGAAGCGTTGACCGAGCGCATGATCGCGGCGATGCACGAAGACGAAGCGCGCCTGAACATCAAGAAGCCGGACATGGAGCCGCGCGCCACGGATCACATCCCAGGCATGCACGCGATGATCCAGACCCTGATCGACAAGGGTTACGCCTACGCCCCGGGCAATGGCGACGTGTACTACCGCGTCGGCAAGTTCATGGGTTACGGCAAGCTCTCGCGCAAGAAGATCGAAGACCTGCGCATCGGTGCGCGGATCGAGGTCGACGAAGCGAAGGAAGATCCGCTGGACTTCGTGCTGTGGAAAGGCGTCAAGCCGGGCGAGCCAAGCTGGGAATCACCGTGGGGCGCCGGGCGTCCGGGCTGGCACATCGAGTGCTCGGTGATGTCCACCTGCTGCCTCGGTGAGACCTTCGACATTCATGGCGGCGGCAGCGATCTCGAGTTCCCGCACCATGAAAACGAAATCGCCCAGAGCGAAGCGGCCACCGGCAAGACCTACGCCAACGCGTGGATGCATTGCGGCATGATCCGTATCAATGGCGAGAAGATGTCCAAGTCCTTGAACAACTTCTTCACCATTCGCGACGTGCTCGACAAGTACCACCCGGAAGTCGTGCGTTACCTGCTGGTGTCGAGCCACTACCGCAGCGCGATCAACTACTCGGAAGACAACCTCAAGGACGCCAAGGGCGCACTGGAGCGTTTCTACCACGCGTTGAAAGGCCTGCCGAACGTTGCTCCGGCTGGCGGCGAAGCGTTCGTCGAGCGTTTCACCACGGTGATGAACGACGACTTCGGCACGCCGGAAGCCTGCGCGGTGCTGTTCGAGATGGTGCGTGAGATCAACCGTCTGCGCGAGAGCGATCTCGATGCGGCGGCCGGTCTGGCGGCGCGCCTGAAAGAACTGGCCAGCGTGCTGGGTGTGTTGCAGCTCGAAGCCGATGACTTCCTGCAAGCCGGCGCCGAAGGGCGCGTGGATGCGGCTGAAGTCGACGCGCTGATCGCTGCACGTCTGGCGGCACGTGCCGGCAAGGACTGGGCCGAATCCGACCGCATCCGCGACCAGCTCACTGCCATGGGCGTGGTGCTGGAAGACGGCAAGGGCGGTACGACCTGGCGTCTGGCTGACTGATTGTTGTGATTGCTACAAACAAAACCCGCCTTGTGCGGGTTTTTGTTTTTCTGCTGTTCAGGCGGTGGTTGCTTTTGCTCTGCGCGTAGGTCTTGATGTCTGACGCGGCCAACATGGGCTGCAGCCCTTGCAGCGGGATGCTGGTCGGCGACGTTTATGGAATGGAGACATCATGGCAAACCACTATCGCGAACTCCTGACAACCCCCGGCGCAACGGGGTTGGTGCTCGCGAGTTCTATTGCGCGATTGCCGCAGGCAATGATCGGCATTGGCATCATTACCATGCTGGTGGAGCAAACCGGTGTCTACTGGCTGGCCGGTGCAGTCGCCGGTACGTTTACCCTCGCCAATGCACTGATCGGCCCGTACATCTCGAAACTCGTCGATCAGCGTGGCCAAAGCCGTGTGCTGCCTGTCGTGACGACGTTCAGCATCGGCATGCTGCTGGCGCTGATCTTCGCCGTCCATATGAGGGCGCCGGCGGCATTGTTTTTTATTCTGGCTGCATTGGCGGGCACCATGCCGAGCATGCCGTCGATGATCAGGGCACGCTGGACGCAATTGTTCCGGGGCAAGCCGCAGCTGCACACGGCGTTCTCTCTGGATACGGTGCTGACCGAACTCGCGTACATCGTCGGCCCACCCTTGGCGATCGGTTTGAGCGTGAGCTTCTTTGCCGAAGCCGGGCCGCTTGTCGCGGTCGGGCTACTGGCCGTCGGGGTGACGGCGTTTCTCCTGCAGCGTCAGACCGAACCCAAAGTTGTTGTGGGTCATACGCGGCATACGGGTTCAACCCTGCGGATTCCCGGCGTTCCCACCATCGTGCTGGCGCTGTTGGCGATGGGCGCAATCGGAGGCTCGATCGATGTCGCCGTTGTCGCCTTCGCCAATGCGCAAGGCTGGCCTGCCTCTGCGACCTTCATCCTCGCCGCCTATGCGTTCGGTTCACTGGTGGCGGGCCTGACGTTCGGTGCCTTGAGGGTTTCCCTGCCGATAGAAAAGCAGTTCTTTATCGGGATATTGGTCACGGCCATCACAGGCGTATTGCCGCTGTTCTCACCTGACGTTTATGTCCTCTCGGCGATGCTGTTTATCGCCGGCATATCGTTTGCGCCAACGATGGTCGTGGTCATGAAGCTGGGGACGATCATCATCCCGCCGTCGAGGATCACCGAAGGGCTGACATGGATGACCACTGGCATCAGCATCGGCGTCGCTCTGGGTGGCTTGCTCTCGGGTTTGATCATTGATGCCTATGGCGCTCGGGCCGGTTTCGGCGTCGCCATTTTCGCGGGGCTGGCGATGCTGGTAGTGGTGCTGGTCGGGCTGCGTACATTGGGGGCCGTATCCGCCACGAGTGCTGAACCGACCTGCCGGTAATGTGTGTTGTACGAAGCCAAAAAAACAAAACCCGCACCAGGCGGGTTTTGTTTTTTGTGGCGAGCCTTAGCTCAACAGCCCGGTGCTGACGGCGACGATCAGGAAAATCCCGAGCACTGCGCGGTAAATCACGAAAGGCCAGGTGGAGAACTTCTCCAGAAAGCGCATCAGACCCCAGATCGCGAAGAACGCCGAGATACTGGCCACCACCAGACCGAAGATCAGATGCGCCCAGGCTTGCGCCGGAAGTTGTGCATGGAACAACACCCACAACTCCTTCAACCCCGCCAGCGCGATGGCCGGCAATCCGAGCAGGAAGGAGAAGCGTGCCGCTTCTTCACGTTTGAAATTGAGGAACAGCGCCGCCGTCAGCGTTGAGCCGGAGCGCGAAACGCCCGGAATCAGCGCTCCGATTTGCGCAATACCAACGATCAGCGCATCACGCAAACGCATTTCGCCCACTGTGCGACGGTGGCGGCACGTGAGCTCGGCGATTGCCAGCAGAATCGCCATCACCACACAGGAAATCCCGATCACCATCAAACCGCGCAACGGCGAGTTGCAGGCGTTGAGCGTCGAGGACAAGGCCAGGCCTGCAATACCGATGGGAATGGTCGCCAGTACGATGGCCACCGCCAGGATGAACCACTGATTGTTGAAATCGCGCTGCCGCACAGCCTCGACACTGCCGCTGACAACCTGCCTCACGTCTCGCCAGAAGTAACTGATGACCGCCGCCAGTGCAGCCATCTGCATGGCGGCGGAAAACGCCGAGCCGGGATCCGGCCAGCCGAGCAGGGCCGGGACGATGCGCATGTGGGCGGTGGAGGAAACGGGCAATAACTCGGTGATGCCTTGAATGATGCCGAGGATGCCGATTTGCAGGTAATCGAGAGAGGCAAAGCCGGTATCAAGGCCGGTGGTGCAGATGTTGGTCAAAGAGCGTGTCCTGTGAGGGGCAGGAGGAGGGAGGTGTCTGGATCAAAGGTATGCAGCGAAAAGCTGAAACATTTCGTCACAGTCTGGTCGGTGTGGTCAATGGGTGGGCTGGATGGTTTTTGATGGCCGCACTGGCGTCATTACGGGCAGGCTCACTCCCACGGGGGATTCGTGTCGTGGACGAAACCGCAGATGACGAAAATTTAATGTGGGAGCGACGATTTGACGTGCCTTCGGCCCACGATCACTCAGCCTGGCGCAAGCGCTTGTAGAGCGTATTGCGACTGACCCCCAATCGCCGCGCCAGATGGGAAATATTGCCGCCGGCCGCCTGCAACTCCCGATTCAACGCCTCACTGTCATTCAGATCGATCCCCAAGGGCTCTGGCGTATCCAGCGGCTCCATCTCCAGATCGACAAAGAAATCATCCGGCAGATGCTCAGGTCTTACCGGTTGCTCTTCGGCCATGGCCAGCGCCACCTGCATCACGCTGCTGACTTGCCGCAGATTGCCCGGCCACGGGTGACGGTCGAACAATTCCAATACTTCGCGGCTCAATCCCGCCCATTGCGTTGGTTCGCGATGCTGTTCCCACAGCCGCTTGAACAGCGCTTGCTTGTCACTGCGTTCGCGCAGCGGTGGCAGCTCCAGAGTCAGGCCGCCGATGCGGTAGTACAAGTCCTCGCGAAACCGCCCCAGTTGCACCTGCTCGCGCAACGAGCGGTTGGTGGCGGAGATGATCCGCAGATCCACCGGGAACAGCTCACTGCTGCCCACCGGTTGCACGCAACGCTCCTGCAACACCCGCAGCAGGCGGGCCTGGGTTGGCAGCGGCATGTCGCCGATTTCGTCGAGGAACAGCGTGCCTTTGTCAGCCTTGCGGATCAGGCCGATGCTGCCTTTCTGGTTGGCACCGGTGAAGGCGCCTTTCTCGTAGCCGAACAGTTCTGACTCCACCAGTTCGGCGGGGATCGCTGCGCAGTTCACGGCGATGAATGCCTGTTTGCTGCGAGAGCTGGCCTGATGCAGGGCTTTGACGAACACTTCCTTGCCGACCCCGGTTTCACCGTGAATCAACAGCGGAATATCTTTCTCCAGCAGGCGTTCGGCCTGACGCACGGCTTTTTCCACGCGGCTGTCGCCGAAGTGCAGGGTGCTCAGGCTGATGGCCGTGGGGGCGGCGACTGTCGGTTCGGTGGCTTTGGCTTCAGCGAACACCCGCGCCTGAATCGGTGCCTGTTTAGGCCGTTTCAACAGGCACTGGAATCGGTTGCGGCCCGACGTCTGCAAGGAAAACGGCAAGCCGTCAGGCTGATTGAGCAATTCCAGTAGCGACACTTTGAACAGGCTTTCGACACTCACCCGCGACAGCCGCACACCCAACAGATTGTCGGCCCGGCGGTTGGCCGACAGTACCTGACCACTTTCATCGAAAATCAGCAGACCCGCCCATTGGCTGTCGAGGTTGTTCAACCCGGTGTTGAAGGTCAGTTGAAAGTGCTGGCCGTGAAACAGGTTGAGGATCAGCCGGTTCTCCACGGTCTGGCTCATCATCTTGACCATGCCTAGGGTGTGGGAGGGCGGCAGGTAACTGTCGCTGGACACATCGAGCACGGCGATGACCTTGCGCTCGGCGTTGAAAATCGGTGCGGCGGAGCCGGTCATGAAACGGTTGGCCTTGAGGAAGTGCTCGTCGTGCTCGATGTGCACCGCCTGCTCGCAGGCCAGCGCCGTGCCGATTGCATTGGTGCCGCTCGAGCGTTCCATCCAGCTCGCGCCGGCCTGAAAGCCGCGCGCCAGATTCGGCTCGATAAAGCGTTGGGTGCCCCAGGACGTCAGGACCTGGCCCTGATTGTCGGCCAGCATGATCAGGCAGTTGGAATTGCTCAGGATGTTCTCGTAGTACGGCAGCACTTCCTGGTGGGTGGTCTGCACCAGCGAATGGTGACTGTCGAGCAACCGGGCGATGCCGGCGGAGGGCAACTGATCGAACGCCGGGACGCTTTGATGCTTGAGGCCGAAGGCGCGGCAACGGGACCAGGAGTCCTGAACGATGGCCTCGTGGGAAAGCGGCGGGACAGGTGCGGCCATGACAGTCAGCCTCTGAAAGCAGCGTTTTTATTATTGTTATGAGGCCCCTCGGGACCTGAAAAGCATCGATAGAGTGTTGTTCACTATTGTTCATTGTCAATCGTTGAACTGTTCAAATGTGTTCAGCAATGAAGGTGGTTTGCCCGTGCTTTCGGCGATTTTCGCGGCGAATCAAAGGCTTGGGATTTCTGGCACGAATGTCGCTCTACTGCACACGTCGCTTGACTCCAATAATAAAAAGGCCGAGCCATGTCACTCACCCTGGAGCACGTCAGCCGCACCGTCGAGGGCCAGACCTGGATCGACGATGCGAGCCTGAAATTCGAACCTGGATCCTTCAACGTCCTGCTCGGGCGCACGCTGTCCGGCAAGACCAGCCTCATGCGCCTGATGGCCGGTCTGGACAAGCCCGACAGCGGCCGGATCCTGATGAACAGCGTCGATGTCACCCAACGCCCGGTGCGTCTGCGCAACGTGTCGATGGTCTATCAGCAGTTCATCAACTACCCGACCATGACGGTGTTCGAGAACATTGCCTCGCCGCTGCGCCAGGCCGGGATCTCCAACGAGCAGATCCAGAGCAAGGTGCAGGAAACCGCGAAGATGCTGCGCATCGAGAAGTTCCTGAAGCGCTATCCGCTGGAACTCTCCGGTGGCCAGCAACAGCGCACGGCCATGGCCCGGGCGCTGGTCAAGGATGCCGAGTTGATCCTGTTCGATGAACCGCTGGTCAACCTCGACTACAAACTGCGCGAAGAACTGCGCCAGGAAATGCGCGAGCTGTTCAAGGCGCGCCACACCATCGCCATCTACGCCACCACCGAGCCCAACGAAGCGCTGGCGCTGGGCGGCACCACCACCATTCTTCACGAAGGCCGGGTGATCCAGAGCGGCCCGTCGACCGAGGTCTATCACCAGCCACAAACGGTGCTCGCGGCTGAATTGTTCTCCGAGCCGCCGATCAACCTGATGCCGGGACGCATCGCCGGTAATGAAGTGAGTTTCGCCAACTTCGTGCACTTCCCGTTGAACGTCGATCTGCGCCCGGTGGGCGAAGGCGAGTTCCGTTTCGGTGTGCGTCCAAGCCATATCTCGCTGGTGCCGAGCAACGACGACGACCTGGAACTGGCGGTGACCGTCGAGGTGGCGGAGATCAGCGGTTCGGAAACCTTCCTGCACGTGCGCAACGAGCATTTCCTGCTGGTGCTGCATTTGCCGGGCGTTCACGAATACGACGTCGATGCGCCGATCCGCATCTATATCCCGACCCATAAACTGTTTGTGTTCGATGCGCAGGGTCGTCTGGTGCAGGCACCGGGCCGGCGTGTCGCGAGGGTTGCCTGATGGCCGAAATCCGTTTGCAACACCTCGCCCACAGTTACACCAGCACTCCCGCCGGGCCCGAGGACTATGCGATCCGCGAGATGGACCACATCTGGGAGCAGGGCGGCGCCTATGCCTTGCTCGGGCCATCGGGTTGCGGCAAGTCGACCTTGCTCAACATCATTTCCGGCCTGCTCAGCCCGTCTCAGGGCCACGTACTGTTCGACGGCAAAGCGGTCAACGACCTGACCCCGGAGAAACGCAACATCGCGCAGGTTTTCCAGTTTCCGGTGGTCTACGACACCATGACCGTGTTCGATAACCTGGCCTTCCCGCTGCGCAATCAGGGCATGGCCGAGGCGAAAGTGCACAGCAAGGTGCAGGAAATCGCCGAAGTCCTCGACCTGCAAAACCTGTTGAGCAAAAAGGCACGCAACCTGACCGCTGACGAAAAACAGAAAGTCTCCATGGGCCGTGGTCTGGTGCGCGACGACGTCTCGGCGATCCTCTTCGACGAGCCGCTGACAGTGATCGACCCGCACCTGAAATGGAAACTGCGGCGCAAGCTCAAGCAGATCCACGAGCAGTTCAACATCACCATGGTCTACGTCACCCACGATCAACTGGAGGCCTCGACCTTCGCCGACAAGATCGCGGTGATGTACGGCGGCCAGATCGTCCAGTTCGGCACGCCTCGGGAGTTGTTCGAGCGGCCGAGCCACACCTTTGTCGGCTACTTCATCGGTAGCCCCGGGATGAACCTGATCGAGGTGCAGCCGCAACCGGGCGGGGTCGGTTTCAATTCGACCCATCTGCCGCTGTCCGACGCGCTGCAACGGCATATCGAGCATGGCCAGTGGAAAAACCTGAAGGTCGGCATCCGCCCCGAGTTCATCCATGTGTGGGACGAGCCGTTCGATGACGCGATGCAGGCGCGAGTCGTACACGTCGAAGACCTCGGTACCTACAAGATCATGACCCTGGATCTGGACGGTGCACCGCTGAAAGTGCGCCTGGCCGAAGACAAACCGGTGCCGCAGGGCACGGCGTACATCAGTTTCCCGGCGCAGTGGCTGATGGTCTATGCCGATGAGTTCCTGCTCGAAGCCAGCGAAGAGGTGCAGCCATGAACAAGGTGCAGAACAACAAGGCCTGGTGGCTGGTGTTGCCGGTGTTCCTGCTGGTGGCATTCAGTGCGGTGATCCCGATGATGACCGTGGTCAATTACTCGGTGCAGGACATTTTCGACCAGTCCAGCCGCTACTTCGTCGGCGCTGACTGGTACAAGCAAGTGCTGCTCGATCCGCGTCTGCACGACTCGTTGCTGCGCCAGTTCATCTATTCGGCGTGCGTGCTGCTGATCGAAATCCCCCTCGGGATTGCCATCGCCCTGACGATGCCGACCAAGGGCCGCTGGTCGTCGGTGGTGCTGATCGTGCTGGCGATTCCGTTGCTGATTCCATGGAACGTGGTCGGCACCATCTGGCAGATCTTCGGTCGTGCGGACATCGGCCTGTTGGGTTCGAGCCTCAACGCCATGGGTATCAGCTACAACTACGCGGCCAACACCATGGATGCGTGGGTCACGGTGTTGGTGATGGACGTGTGGCACTGGACCTCGCTGGTGGCGCTGCTGTGTTTCTCCGGGCTGCGGGCGATTCCCGATGTGTATTACCAGGCGGCGCGGATCGACCGGGCTTCGGCCTGGGCGGTGTTCCGGCACATCCAGTTGCCCAAGCTGAAAAGCGTGCTGCTGATCGCGGTGATGCTGCGCTTCATGGACAGTTTCATGATCTACACCGAGCCATTCGTGCTCACCGGCGGCGGGCCGGGCAATGCCACGACCTTCTTGAGTCAGACGTTGACCCAGATGGCCGTAGGCCAATTCGACCTGGGGCCAGCGGCAGCCTTTTCGCTGGTGTACTTCCTGATCATCCTGCTGGTGTCCTGGCTGTTCTATACCGCCATGACCCATAGCGACGCCAACCGCTGAGGCCCGGCCATGAGCAAGAGAAAAGTGATCCCGTTGCTGCTCTACATCCTGTTCCTGCTGGTGCCGATCTACTGGCTGCTGAACATGTCGTTCAAGAGCAACACCGAAATCCTCGGCGGCCTGACGCTGTTTCCCCAGGATTTCACCTTCCACAACTACAAGGTGATCTTCACCGATCCGAGCTGGTACACCGGTTATCTCAACTCGCTGTACTACGTGAGCCTGAACACGGTGATTTCCCTGAGCGTGGCGTTGCCGGCGGCTTATGCGTTTTCCCGTTATCGCTTTCTCGGCGACAAGCACCTGTTCTTCTGGTTGCTGACCAACCGCATGGCGCCGCCGGCGGTGTTTCTGCTGCCGTTCTTCCAGCTGTACTCGTCGATTGGTCTGTTCGACACCCACATCGCGGTGGCACTGGCGCACTGCCTGTTCAACGTGCCGTTGGCGGTGTGGATTCTCGAAGGGTTCATGTCCGGCGTGCCCAAGGAAATCGACGAAACCGCCTACATCGACGGCTACAGCTTTCCCAAGTTCTTCGTGAAGATCTTCATCCCGCTGATCGGCTCCGGGATCGGGGTGACAGCGTTTTTCTGCTTCATGTTTTCCTGGGTCGAACTGCTGCTGGCACGCACGCTGACCTCGGTGAACGCCAAGCCGATCGCGGCGGTCATGACGCGTACGGTGTCGGCGTCCGGTATCGACTGGGGCGTGCTGGCGGCGGCGGGGGTGCTCACCATCCTGCCGGGCATGCTGGTGATCTGGTTTGTTCGCAACCACGTGGCCAAGGGCTTTGCCCTGGGCCGGGTCTGAGGAGCTGATGATGGAATGGATGAGCTGGACCGTCCCGACGGCGGCATTTTTCATCGTGATTGGCTTGATCCTGGTGGGCATGACCACCTGGGAACTGCGCTCGCCGAGCATCCTGCGGCGAGGGTTTCTGCCGATTGCCACCACCCGTGGCGATCGCTTGTTCATCGGTCTTCTCGGCAGCGCCTACCTGCACCTGCTGGTAATCGGCGTGACCGACTGGAGCATCTGGGTAGCGTCCGCGTTGTCCCTGGTGTGGCTGTTGGCTGTGATGCGTTGGGGCTAGTCGAATCGCTCGGCAATCGTGCTCCAGAACTTAAACAGGAGGTCTCTATGTTCGACAAAAACAATAAGCTGCGACATAGCATTTCATTGGCAGCCATGCTGGCACTCAGCGGTTTGAGCGCAACCGCCTGGGCTGATGCGTACGAAGACGCGGCAAAAAAATGGATCGGCAGCGAGTTCAAGCCGTCGACCCTGACGGCCGATCAGCAGCTCGAAGAACTGAAGTGGTTCATCAAGGCCGCCGAGCCGTTTCGCGGGATGGAAATCAAGGTCGTTTCCGAAACCCTGACCACCCACGAATATGAATCGAAGGTGCTGGCCAAGGCCTTCACCGAAATCACCGGGATCAAGCTGACCCACGACCTGCTGCAAGAAGGCGACGTCGTGGAAAAAATGCAGACCGTGATGCAGTCGGACAAGAACATCTACGACGGCTGGGTCAACGACTCGGACCTGATCGGTACGCACTTTCGCTACGGCAAGACCGAGTCGATCACCGACCTGATGGCCAACGAAGGCAAGAACTTCACCTCGCCGACCCTCGACATCAAGGACTTCATCGGCATTTCCTTCACCACCGCACCGGACGGCAAGATCTATCAATTGCCCGATCAGCAGTTTGCCAACCTCTACTGGTTCCGCGCCGACTGGTTTGAACGCGCCGACCTCAAAGCCAAGTTCAAGGAAAAGTACGGTTATGAGCTGGGCGTGCCGGTGAACTGGTCCGCCTATGAAGACATCGCGAAGTTCTTCAGCGAAGACGTCAAGGAAATCGACGGCAAACGCATCTACGGGCACATGGACTACGGCAAGAAAGACCCGTCGCTGGGCTGGCGTTTCACCGATGCCTGGTTCTCCATGGCCGGTGGCGGCGACAAGGGCCTGCCCAACGGCTTGCCGGTGGACGAGTGGGGCATCCGCGTCGAGGACTGCCATCCGGTGGGCTCCAGCGTGACCCGCGGCGGCGACACCAACGGCCCGGCCGCGGTGTTCGCCACGACCAAGTATGTGGACTGGCTCAAGGCTTACGCGCCACCGGAAGCGGCGGGCATGACCTTCTCCGAGTCCGGCCCCGTACCGTCCCAGGGCAACATCGCCCAGCAGATTTTCTGGTACACCGCGTTCACTGCCGACATGACCAAACCGGGCCTGCCGGTGGTCAACGCCGACGGCACACCGAAATGGCGGATGGCGCCGTCGCCGCGCGGACCGTACTGGGAAGAAGGCATGAAGTTGGGTTATCAGGACGTAGGTTCCTGGACCTTCATGAAGTCCACGCCTGAGAAGCAGAAACTCGCGGCCTGGCTGTACGCGCAGTTCGTGACCTCGAAAACCGTGTCGCTGAAGAAAACCATCGTCGGCCTGACACCAATCCGCGAGTCGGACATCAACTCGCAAGCCATGACCGACCTGGCACCGAAACTCGGTGGTCTGGTCGAGTTCTACCGCAGCCCGGCCCGGGTGCAATGGACGCCGACCGGCACCAACGTGCCGGACTATCCACGTCTGGCACAACTGTGGTGGAGCCACATCGCCGAAGCCGCCAGCGGCGACAAGACCCCGCAACAGGCGCTCGACGGTCTGGCCAAGGATCAGGACGCGATCATGACCCGTCTGGAACGCTCCAAGGCCCAGGCCACCTGCGCCCCGAAAATGAACCCCGAGCGCGACGCGCAATACTGGTTCGATCAGCCTGGCGCACCTAAACCAAAACTGGCCAACGAGAAACCGAAAGGCGAAACCGTGAGCTACAACGAACTGCTCAAGTCGTGGGAGGCGGCACGCAAGTAAGCGTTTTGGGGGAACAGAACGGCACCTTCGGGTGCCGTTTTTTTCAGCCCTCGATTTCACGTTTCACCGCCCGGCGTACGGCTTTGAGGATGGCGCCTTCAAAGGCGTTGTGCCCGGCGTGCAGCAAACGACAGTGAATGTTCATGCGTTGCCTGAGCCAGCGCATGCTGGCCATGCCGAAGGTATCGCGGATGCCCTGGATCAGCAGGGTGTTGTCATCGAGGGTCAGGCCCTGGTCCCCTGGCTGGAAGAAATAGCCTTGCAGGTGGTAATGCAGCTCCAGACGGATCGCGAGCACTGCTTCCTGATCGACGAAACGCTCCAGCGTGCCGGGGCAAACCGTCTGCCCCGTACGGCGCAAAACCCCATTCAACCATTCAATGGCGGCGACACGCTGTTG